>DASPRQ010000035.1:0-12577 GCA_035624355.1 Usitatibacter sp.
CGGGAACGGGAGCGCTGCGATCTCGGCCACCGGCGGGGCGCCGTGCGCGCCGCACAGCGCGGCCATGCACCGCTCGACGGTCTCGGGACGGGAAATTGCTATCATGGCAGCCTGCTCTTGCGGACCCCTCACGAGGCTCGAAAACGTGGCACGACGCTACGCGGTCGCCGGCGGTGGAATGGCCGGCATGTACTACGCGGCGGAGCTGAAGCGCATCGACCCTGCCGCCGAAGTGCACCTCGTCGAGACCTCCGCTTCCCTCGGCGGCACGTACGGAAGCATCTCCTACCCCGGCGATAGGATATTTGATTACGGGATGCACCTGTTCTACGAGGCGTGCGACGAGCGCGTGGACCGCGTCGTGCGCGAGGTGCTCGCCGACGACGAGTGGCACTTCTGGGAGGGCAACCGCAAGGACATCGCGGGGCTGTTCTGGCGCGGGCGGCTGCAGACCGGGTCCCACTACGTCGACCTGCGCGACTTTCCCGAGGGCAAGGACGAGCTCGTCGCGGGGCTGTTCGGCGCCCTTGCCGGGCCGCCCGAATGGCAGCACGCCGCGGATTGCGCGCGCTACTACGGGAGCAAGTTCGGCGCCCCGCTCGCCGAGCACGTCTTCCGCCCCGCGCAGCGCAAGGTCTGGCGCGCCGAGCCCGAGGAGCTCGACCCCTTCGCGGTGCGAATGGTGTCCTCGGACCGCGTCGTGCTCTACGACCACGACCTCATGCTCGACCTCATGAAGTCCGAGACGCTGCGCTGCCGGCTCGCGGTCCCCGACCAGATGCGCCTGCCGGCCGAGGCCCGCGCCTCGCGCCAGCGCGCGCTCTATCCGCGGCGCTACGGCCTGCGCCACTACATCGACCGCTTCTCCGAGCGTCTGCGCTCCGCGGGTGTGGCGATCCATCTCGGGGCCCGCATCCGGTCGGTCGCCGCGGCCCACGGCGACGGCGCGACGCTGCGCGCGCAGGGCGCCGACGGAGCGGAGCTCGCGCTCGAGCTCGACCGCGTGTTCTGGTCCGCGCCCCTCATGCAGCTCGCGCAGCTCCTCCAGGTGCCGTTCGACGACCTCGGCATGGACCTGCCGAACCACGTCGGCTACGCGCACTTCGTGCTCGACCGCGCGCCGGCGATGGGCGACCTCTACTATTTCTACTGCTACGACGCGCCCTACCGCGCCTTCCGCGTGACCCACTACGCCGCGTATTGCCCCGCGTCGGCGCGCGACGGGCACGCGGTCTGCGTCGAGATGCAGTATCCCGGGGATGCGGCCCCGCCCGGGAAGGACGAGGTCGTCGAGGCCGCCCGCTCCGAGCTCGCCTCGATGGGCGTCGTCGGGCCGGAGCACCGCGTGGCATTCGCCGACGCCTACGTGTCGCGCCTGGGCTTCCCGCGGCCGACGCTGCGCAACGCGCACGGCTTCGCCCGGATCCGCGAGCGGATCGCCGAGCGCGTGCCGCGCGGCCTCACGCTGGGGGGCGTGGCGCCCGACCTGGGGCGGTTCTTCCTGCACGACGTCCTTTCCGCCGCGGCCGACCAGCTTGCGGCGCCGGGCGCATGATCGAGGTCTCGGGCGAGCGCCTCGCCATCGCGGACCTTCCGCTGTACTGGCGCATCCGCAAGCCCGGCGAGGGGCCGCATCCCGCGATCCCCGCCTCGCTGCCGCTCACGCTGCGCCTCGACCGCGCGTTAGGCCTTCTCGCGCAGGAAGTCGACGAGCGCCTGCGCAAGGTGCTGCGCGAGGTCTATCTCGCCGAGAGCAACATCGGCTATCTCCAGGAGGGCCACACGCTCGCGAAGGGCTACGGGGAGGACCTCTTTCGCTTCCTCTCGGCCGCCGTCGAGGCCGAAGGCGTGCGGCGCGCGCTCGAGATCGGCTGCGGCGGCTGCCTGATGCTCGCCGCCCTCGCCGAGCGCGGCGTCGCGGTGGCGGGCGTCGATCCGAGCCCGGTCGCGGCCGAGGCCGGCCGGCGCAAGGGCGTGGAGGTGATCTCGTCCTTCTTTCCGCCGCCCGCGCCCCTGGAGCCCGCGGACCTCATCTTCCACGCCGACGTGCTCGAGCACGTGGAGGACCCGGTCGCGTTCCTCGGGTCGCACCACCCGTTCCTCGCCGAACGGGGCTGCGTCGCGGTCGCGGTGCCCGACAGCACCGAGAGCGTCGCGCTCGGCGACATCTCCATGCTGATGCACCAGCACGTCAACTACTTCACGCTCGCCTCGCTGCGGCGCACGGTGAGCGCGGCCGGCTTCACCGTGCTCAAGGTGGAGAAGTCGGGCTACGGCGGCTCGCTCTACTGCCTGGCGCGGCGCGGCAAGGCCGCGGGGCCCGGCGATGCCTCGGACGGGGACGAGGCGCGCTTCTTCGAGCGGGCGCGCGCCGCGCTCGGCCGGGCGCGCGCCCGCATCGCGGCGCGCCCGGCCGCCGGCTTCTACATGCCGCTTCGCGCGGCGCCCTACCTCGCCGCCTTCGACCTGGCGCGCCCGGGCGTGCGCGTCTTCGACGACACCGCGCACTGGCATCGCGGCCAGATCGACGGGCTGCCGCTGCCCATCGAGAACATCGGCGACCTCGCTGCCGACCCGCCGCCCTCGGTCTTCGTGATGAGCCTCACCTTCGGGGACGTAGTCCGCGACAAGGTCCGCCGCGTCGCACCCGGCGTCGAGGTCTCGACGCTGCGCGAGCTGCTGGCGGCGTGACCATGAGCACGGTCGCGGTGCTGCAGTCCAACTACGTCCCGTGGAAGGGCTACTTCGACATCATCCACGACGTGGACACGTTCGTCTTCTACGACGACGTGCAGTTCACGAAGAACGACTGGCGCAATCGCAACCGCATCAAGACCGCGCAGGGCGTGCGCTGGCTCTCGGTCCCGGTGGGCGCCCATATCGGCCGCACCATCCGCGAAGTCGCGATCCCCGACGCGCGCTGGCAGAGGAAGCACTACGAGACGCTGCGCCAGAGCTATTCGAAGGCGCCGCGGTTCCGCGACGTCGAGCCCTTCCTCGAGGAGGTGTACCTGGAGCGCGCGTGGGACAACCTGTCCGCGCTGAACCGCTTCCTCATCGAGCGCATCGCACGCGACTTCCTCGGCATCGCGACCCGCTTCGACGACTCGTCGCGCTACGCGCTCGCGGGAACGGGGCAGGAGCGGCTCCTCGCCCAGCTCGCCGCGGTCGGGGCGACGACCTACGTCTCGGGGCCTTCGGGGAGGAACTACATGGACGTCGCGCAGTTCGAGAGGCGCGGCATCCGCGTGGTGTTCAAGGACTACTCCGGCTATCCCGAGTATCCGCAGCTGCACCCGCCGTTCGAGCACCGCGTCTCGATCCTCGACCTGCTCTTCCACGCCGGCCGCGACGCGCCGCGCTACATCTGGGGCCCGCCCTGATGCACAAGGACGATTTCGACGTCGCGCTGATTCCGGGCATGCGCGAGCGGCTGGCGCAGGCCTACGCGCGCTTCCGCGCGGCGCAGGACGCCTTCCAGGAAGGCGAGTCGCGGATCGCGAGCGCCGCCTCCACGCGCGTGCGCTGCCCCGGCTGCGACGCCCCTGCCGGCGAGGCCGAGCCGCTCTTCGTGGCGCGCTCGCTGCGCCACGTGCGCTGCCGGCGCTGCGCCCTGGTGTTCACGCTCGACGTGCTCGCCGGGGAAGCGGACCGCGCGCTCTACCAGCCCAACACGGCGATGGCCGCGTACCTCGCGCTCAAGGAAGGGCCCGACTACGCGCGGCTGGAGCGCGACAAGGCGCGCTACCTCGCCTCGCTCGCCGCCCGCTTCGGGGCACGCGGCGCGTTCCTCGACATCGGATGCAGCACCGGCGCGCTGATGGCGGCGGCGCGCGAGGAGGGCTTCGAGCCCTACGGCCTCGACGCCAACCCGGACATGGTCGAGCGCGCCCGCGCGCGCTTCGGCGGGCGCGCCGCCACGGGCTACTTCCCGGATGCGCTCCCGAGCGACTGGCCGCGCTTCGGCGCGATCGCGATCCTCGACCTCCTCGAGCACATGGTCGAGCCGAAGGTCTTCCTCGGCCAGCTCGCGGAGCGCCTCGATCCCGCGGGCCTCCTCCTGGTGCAGGTGCCCAACTTCGACAGCCTGATCGTCCAGCTCGAGGGGCCGGCGAACACGAACTTCTGCCACGGCCACTGGACGCACTTCACCGCGGCGACGCTCGCGCCGCTGGCGCGCTCCGCGGGCTTCACCGAGCTCGCCCACGAGACCATCATCTCCGAGCTCGATCGCATCCGCGCGTTTCCCCGCGAGCGGATCGCCGCGGCCCTCGCGCGTCTCGCCCCGGCCTACCGCGGCGGGGTCGAAGGCCTGGATGCCGCGGAGCTCCATCGCATGCTCCTCGGCTACAAGCTCGTGGCGGTCTTCCGCAAGGGACCGCCGGGGCCCGCGGCGCCTATACTTTCGCGATGAACGCGCCCTCCGCGCCGGCCGAGCTCGCGAACATCGGCGCCCTCATCGCCTCGGGACGGCTCGCCGAGGCCGATCGCGCCTGCGAGGCGATCCTCGCGCGGCACCCCGGCGACTCCCGGGCACGCTACTTCCGGGCGCAGCTGCGCTTCCGCGCCGGCCGCAGCGACGAGGCGCTCGCGCAGATCGAGGCGCTGCTTCGCGACGACCCGCGCATGGCGCCGGCGCGCTACCTCCTGGGCGACGTGCATCGCGTCGCGGGAAGGTTCGCGGCGGCGGCCCAGGCCTACGGCGATGCGCTCGCCGCGGACTTCGCGCTGCCTCCGGCGGCGTCCCTCTCGGCGCGCCTCGAGGCCATCGTCGATTACCTCGTGCGCGGGCCGCTCCGCCTCGTGGATTCGCGCTTCGAGGCCCTGGCCGCGGTCGGCCACATGCTCGAGCAGGCCGGCGCCACGCTCGACGAAGCGTGCCTCGCGCGGCTGGCCGCCTCGCCGCTGGCGCTCGCGCGCGACGCCTTCGAGCCGCGGTTGCACGCCGCGGGTGCCGTGCTCGGCGCGAGCATGCGCGCCTCGCCCGCCTGGACCCGGCCCATCGCCGAGCGCGTGCTCGTCCCGTGGATGCGGCGCGCGCTCGAGGCGGGGCTCCACGACCAGGGGCTCGCCATCGAGACCTTCCTCTACTTCACCTACGTGCGCCAGAAGGAGACGCAGGAGCACTTCCGCGACTGCGTCCTGCTCTATCTCGACGACATGCGCGCCGCGGGACGCCGGTTCGCCGCGGCCCTTCCCCCGGTCGCGCCGCGCAGGGCCGAGGGCCTGCCGCGTGTGGCGTTCTTCGTCCACAACGTGACGGCGCTCGCCCACGTGACCGCGCTCCTGGAGGTGCTGGAGGGACACGCCGAGCTCGCCGAGCCGAAGGTCGAGCCCCACCTCTTCTACGTCGAGGGCAAGGACGCGGTGCTCGAGCGCTTCCGCCGCGCGGGCGTGCGCGTCGAATCCCTGGAAGCGGTGCTCCGGGCGCGCGGCCTCGCGCAGGCGCTCGCCCACCTGCGCGCGCGCATCGCCGAGCTCGGCATCGGCACGCTCGCGTGGATCAGCCTCGTCCTGCAGATGCCCTTCGCGTTCTCGATGCGCGTCGCGCCGAGGCAGGTGTGGTGGGCGATGAAGTACTACACGCTCGGGTTCCCCGAGATCGACGACTACCTCACGGGCGGCGGCGAGTCCGGATTCAAGGAGATCTACGGGCGCGAATGGCGCGTGGGCCCCGTCGTGGCCGGCCAGTGGGTCGCCCCCGAGCGCGCCGCCGAGGCGCGCCGCATCCGCGAGGACCTCGGCAGTCCGCCGCTCGTGTACGGCTGCTTCGCGCGCGAGCAGAAGATGAGCGCGCCCTTCGTGGACGCGGTGGTCGCGATCCTGCACGCGCGGCCCGAGGCGATGTTCCTGTGGACCGGCCGCGAGCAGGCGAGCGCCGTGCAGAAGCGCCTCGAGGCGGGCGGCGTCGCCGCCCGGTGCCGCTTCATCGGCTGGGTGGACACCAAGCTCTACGCGCAGGCGATCGACGTGTTCCTCGACTCGTTCCCGTTCCCGTGCGGCTTCACGATCTACGAGGCGATGGCCGCGGGCAAGGCCGTGGTGCTCTACGCGAGCCCCGAGACGGAGCACGGCGGCATCAACGCGATCGTCGCCCCGCTCCTCGCCGCCGATCCCGGCACCTCGGAGCAGGCGCGCCACGCGCGCGGGATCTTCCTGCCGGCGGGCGGCGAGCGCCTCTACCTGCGCGCCCGCGGCGACGAGGACTACGTGCGCACCGCCGTCGCCCTCGCCGAGGACCCGGGCCTGCGCGAGCGCGCGGGCCGCGCCAACCGCGAGTTCATCGAGCGCGTCATGAGCGACCGCAAGCGCGCGGCGCTCGTCTACATCGACCACCTGCTCGGCGTCCCGCCGCGCGGGCAGACGCCGTGAGCGGCCAGATCCCGTTCGGCCGCTCGTGCCTCGTGGGCCGCGAGCTCGAGTACATCGTCGAGGCGACCCGCTACGGCCACCTGTCGGGCGACGGCGAGTTCACGAAGCGCTGCCAGCGCTGGCTCGTGGAGAACCTCGGCTGCCACCACGCCCTCCTCACCCACTCGTGCACGGCGGCCCTCGAGCTCGCCGCGATCTGCTCGGGCGTGGGCGATGGCGACGAGGTCATCATGCCCTCGTTCACCTTCGTCTCGACGGCCAACGCCTTCGTGCTGCGCGGGGCGGTGCCGGTATTCGTGGACATCCGCGCCGACACGCTGAACCTCGACGAGGCGCTCGCCGAGGCCGCCGTCACGCCGCGCACCCGCGCGATCGTGCCGATGCACTACGCCGGGGTCGCGTGCGAGATGGATGCGATCGGCGCGCTCGCCCGGCGCCACGGGCTGGTCGTCGTCGAGGACGCGGCCCAGGCGCTGATGGCCACGTACCGCGGGGACTACCTCGGCACCATCGGCGACCTCGGGTGCCTGTCGTTCCACGACACCAAGAACGTGATCTGCGGCGAGGGCGGCGCGCTGCTCTTCCGCGACGCGACCTTCGTCGAGCGCGCCGAGATCGTGCGCGAGAAGGGAACGAACCGCAAGGCGTTCTTCCGCGGGCTGGTGGACAAATACAGCTGGGTGGACATCGGCTCCTCGTACCTGCCCGGCGAGATCACCGCCGCGTTCCTCTACGCGCAGCTCGAGCACGCGCGCGCGATCACCGAGCGCCGCCGCGCGCTGTGCGCGCGCTACCGGGAGCTGCTCGGCGAGCTCGAGCGCGAGGGGTACTTCACGCTGCCGAGGACGATTCCCGGGGCGGTGGACTCGGGCCACATCAGCTACCTCCTCGCGCGCTCGGCGGCCGAGCGCGAGGCGCTGCGCAGGTTCCTCCTCGAGGACGACATCCAGGCGGTCACGCACTACGTGCCGCTGCACTCCTCCGCGGCGGGAAAGCGCTACGGGCGCACCGCGGGTTCGATGGGCAACACCGACCGCGTGGCCGACACGCTGCTGCGCCTGCCGCTCTTCCACGACATGACCGAAGGCGAGATCGAGCGCGTCACCGCGCGGATCGGCGCGTTCTACCGGCGGTAGGCTCCGCGCCGGGCGAGCCCTCGAGCTCCCGCGCATCCGGCGGATCGATCTCCTCCGCGGGGTCGAAAGCGCGATCGCCGCCATGGACTCGGTCGAGCTCGTCTTCCGACAGCTCGGTGAACGGAACGGGCCTGTTGCGCAGCATCCGCCCAGCGTGGCCCGGTCGCCCGGCCCGGCCAATCGAATTTCCCACCGCGGGACTGTCGAATTTTCCGCTCGGGGCGGCGGCATTCGGATCGCCCCCGGGCCGCGAGCCGTCTAGAGGAGCCCCTTCTGCCGCGCCGGGTAGGCGAGCGCTCCGCCGGGCGCGGCCATCGCCCCGGGCGTCATCGCCGCCGGCTCGGGCACGTCGCCCGAGACGATGTGGAAGACCTCCTCGCCGCCCGCGAGCAGGTAGTCCGCGATGATCCGCCGATGGCAGCGCCACCAGACGGATTCCGCGCACATGACGGCGCAGCGCTCCCCACGGCCGATCCGGACGAGACGCGCGAGCCCCGCGCGGAATTCGGGGCCCATCGCGTAGTCGGCGTAGTTGTGGAAGCTCGCGTTCTCCCAGTAGCCGTTGACCTCGGGGGAAACGTCCCGGCGGCGCCCGCGCAAGCCCCCCAGCGCCGCGATGTGCTCGTAGCCGATGCCGTGCCTCGCGAGCGCCGCCGGAAGCGCGTCCGCGTTGTACTGCGGGTTGGCGCGCGAGCGCGGCACGGTACGCACGTCCACGAGCAGGGTCACGCCGTTCGGGGCGAGGAGCCCCGCGAGCTCCTCGATCGAGCGGGTGGAGTGGCCGATGGTGAAGAAGGGCTGCGCCATTTGCGGTAACCTGCGCGCGGGGCGTAGTCTCGCGCGTGCTCTCCCAATCCTACGCGCGATTCCGGGAGGACCGACCGTGGAACTGGCGATTCGCGACCTTTCCAAGCGCTACGGCAACGGGGTGCAGGCGCTCGACCGCGTCTCGCTCTCCATCGGGCCGGGCATGTTCGGGCTCCTCGGGCCCAACGGGGCGGGGAAGTCCACCCTGATGCGAACGCTCGCGACGCTGCAGGAAGCCGACAGCGGATCGGCGACGCTCGACGGCATCGACGTGCTGCGCGAGAAGGACCGCGTCCGGCGCCTCCTCGGCTACCTGCCCCAGGAGTTCGGCGTCTATCCGAAAGTCGCCGCGCAGGACATGCTCGACCACCTCGCGCGGCTCAAGGGCATCGCCGGTTCCCGCGCGCGCAAGGCGGTCGTGGACGCGCTGCTCGAGCGCACCAACCTCGCCGCCGTGCGCAGGCAGCGGCTGGGCGGATTCTCCGGAGGCATGCGCCAGCGCTTCGGCATCGCGCAGGCGCTGATCGGCAACCCCGGGCTCATCATCGTGGACGAGCCCACGGCGGGCCTCGACCCGGAGGAGCGCGTGCGGTTCCACAACCTGCTCGCCGACATCGGGCGCGAGGTGATCGTGATCCTCTCCACGCACATCGTCGACGACGTCGCGGACCTCTGCCCGCGCTTCGCGGTGATCCACGAGGGCCGCGTCCTGCTCGAAGGCGAGCCGGGCGCCGCGGTGGCGCGCCTCGCCGGGCGCATGTGGCGGCGCGTCGTCGAGCGCGACGAGCTCGCGTCGCTGCGGTCCTCCGCGCCGGTGGTCTCGTCGCGCCTGCAGTCGGGGCGCACCGTGGTGCGCGCCTACTCGGAGGCCGCGCCCGGCCCCGGCTTCGAAGCGGTCGAGCCCGAGCTGGAGGACGTCTACTTCACCGCCGTCGCGGGCCTGCTCGAGCCGGCGCGCGCGGCGGCGTGATGCGCGCCGCCCTCGCGATCGCGCTCTTCGAGCTGCGCACCAAGCTTCCGCGCATCTCGACGGCGGTCTACTTCCTCGTCTTCGCCGCGCTCGCGGCGTTCTGGATGGCGGCCGCGGGCGGGGTCTTCCAGAACCTGAAGGTCGCGTTCAGCAGCGACAAGGTCTACATCAACTCGCCCTACGCCCTCGCGCAGACGGTCACGGTGCTCGGCCTCCTGGGCGTGGTGACGGTTGCCGCGTTCATGGGACGGGCCATCCAGCAGGATTTCGAGTACCAGACCTCCCACTTCTTCTTCACGAGCCCGATCTCGAAGCGCGAGTATCTCGCCGGACGCTTCGTCGGGGCGGCCGCGATCCTCACCGTGATCTTCCTCGGCATCGCGGCGGGCGTGCTCGTCGGAGCGCACTGGCCCGGGGTGGAGGCCGAGCGCGTGGGGCCGTGGTCTCTCTCCGCGTTCGTGCGCCCCTACCTCGTGATGCTGCTTCCCAACATCGTCTTCCTGGGCGCCGTGTTCTTCACCCTCGGGGCGCTTACCCGGCGCATGGTCGGCGTGTACATCGCGGGCGCGATCGTGCTGATGGGCTACCTCGCCGCCGCGCGGCTCCTCGCCGACATCGACAACCGCACGCTCGCCGCGCTGGTCGACCCCATCGGCTCGAGCGCGCTCGGGCTCGCGACGCGCTACTGGAGCCCGGCGGAAAAGAACGCGCGTCTCGTCCCGCTCGCCGGCGAGCTGCTCTGGAACCGCGCCCTGTGGCTCGCGGTGGGCCTCGCGGTCCTCGCTTTCGGCTTCGCGCGCTTCCGGATGGAGACCGAGGCAGCGGAGCGCGCGCCCCGGCGCGGCCTGTTCGCCCGCCGCGGCACCGCCCCGGTCGAGCCCACCCCGGAGGCGCGCGCCGTGCGAGGCGTCACGCCCCTTCCCGCCGCGGCGCGCGACACCCGCGGCGTCGCCTACCTGCGGCAGCTTCCCGGCCTCGTCGCGCTGCACCTGCGCGAGACGCTGAAGAGCACCTATTTCGTCGCGATCGTCGTGGCCGGGGCGCTCTTCATCCTGGCGAACGCGAAGGTGATCGGCTCGATCTACGGCACCAACACCTATCCGGTCACCTACCTGGTGATCCAGTTCGCGTCGGGCACGTTCGCGATCTTCATGCTCGCCATCATCACGCTCTACGCGGGGGAGCTCGTCTGGCGCGAGCGCGACGCGCGCATGGCCCTCATCGCCGACAGCCTCCCGGTTCCCGGGTGGCTTCCGCTCGCCGCGAAGCTCGCGACGCTCTTCGCGGTGCTCGCCGTGCTGCAGCTCGTGGTGCTCGCCTGCGGCGTGCTGATCCAGCTCTTCAGCGGCTACACGCGCCTCGAGATCGGGCACTACCTCTTCCACCTCTTCGTCCTGGAGCTGCCGATCTACTGGATGCTCGCGTGCCTGGTGCTCGCGGTGCACGTGGCGGTGAACCACAAGTACCTCGGGCACTTCCTGGTGGTGGCCTACTACGTCGCCGACTTCGCCGCGGCGGGCTTCGGCTACAACCACTGGATCTACCGCTTCGGATACGTCCCGGGCGCGACCTACTCCGACATGAACGGGTACGGCCACTTCCTGCGGCCCGTGCCCTGGTTCGTGCTGTACTGGGGCGCCGCGAGCGTCCTGCTGCTGCTCGCCGCGCGGCTGCTGTGGGTGCGCGGCACCGATACCGGCTGGCGGGTCCGCCTCGCGATCGCCGCGCAACGCGCCTCGCGACCGGTGAGGGCGACGGCGGCCGCCGCGCTCCTCGTGCTCGCCGCGGACGGCGCGTGGATCTACTACAACACCGACGTGCTCAACCGCTATCGCACCGAATACGCGCAGGACGAGCTGCGGGCGCAGTACGAGAAATCGTTCAAGCCCTATGGCGCGCTGCCGCAGCCGAAGGTGACCGGCGTGCGCATCGCGGTGGACCTCTTCCCGCACCGCCACAGGGTGCGCGCGCAGGCGACCTACACGCTGCGCAACAAGTCCGAAGCGCCGATCGACGAGCTTTACGTCACGCTCCCCGAGCAGCTGATCGTCCATCGGATGGAAGGGAGCATCGCGCTGAGCCTCGTCGACGACCGGCGCGAGCTTTCCTGGCGCCGCTACGTCCTCGCACGCCCCCTCGCGCCGGGCGAATCCATGGCGTTCGACTTCGACGTCGAGTACGCGCCGCGCGGCTTCGCGAACGACGGCGAGAGCAAGCTCGTGGTGGACAACGGAACGTTCCTCCACTCCACCCTTCTGCCGCACATCGGCTACGACGAGCGGATGGAGCTCGCGCAGGACCGCGACCGCAAGCGCCACGGGCTGGCGCCCAAGCCGCGCATGCACGACCTGGACGACGCGGCCTACCGCCAGCGCAACTACCTCACCGGCGAGGGCGACTGGATCGACTTCGACGCGACCCTCTCCACCTCGCCGGGGCAGCTCGCCGTGGCACCCGGGCGCCTCGAGCGCGAGTGGACCGAGAGCGGGCGGCGCTACTTCCATTACCGGGCGAGCGCGCCGATCCTGGATTTCTACGCGTTCCTTTCCGCGCGCTACGCCGTGAAGCGCGACGCGTGGCACGGGCCCGACAAGGTCGTGCCGATCGAGATCGACTACCAGCCGGGCCACGAGTACAACCTGGAGCGCATGGCGAGCGCCGTCAAGGACGCGCTCGACTACTACACCAGGAACTTCAGCCCCTACCAGTACGACCGGCTGCGCATCGTCGAATTCCCGCGCTACGCCGCGTTCGCCCAGTCCTTCCCGAACACCATCCCGTACTCCGAGAGCATCGGGTTCATCGCGAAGGTGGACCGCAAGGACCCGAGGGACATCGACTATCCCTACTACGTGACGGCGCACGAGGTTGCGCACCAGTGGTGGGCGCACCAGGTGGTCGGCGCCGACGTCCAGGGCGCGACGATGCTCTCGGAGACGCTCGCGCAGTACTCGGCCCTCATGGTGATGAAGCACCGCTACGGCGACGCGAAGATGAAGCGCTTCCTCAAGTACGAGCTGGACGCGTACCTCGTCGGGCGCGCGACGGAGCGCAAGGCCGAGGAGCCGCTCTACCGCAACGAGGACCAGCCCTACATCCACTACCGCAAGGGCAGCCTCGCGATGTACGCGCTGCAGGACTACATCGGCGAGGACGCGGTGAACCGCGCGCTCGCGTCGTTCCTGCGCAAGTGGGCCTTCCGCGGGCCGCCCTACCCCACCTCGCGCGACCTCCTCGCCGAGTTCCGCGCCGTGACGCCGCCGCAGTACGAGTACCTCATCGAGGACCTCTT
>DASPRQ010000061.1:0-7647 GCA_035624355.1 Usitatibacter sp.
GCGCGCAGGATCTCGAGCACCTCGGGGCGGCTGAACTCGGCGGGCACCTCGGCGCCTTCCGAGAGCCACTTGCGCAGCTTCGTGCCCGACACCAGGAGGCGGTCCTTGTCGTCGTGGGGGCAGGTGCGCGCCGAGGCCATGCCCCCGCACCGGTAGCACCAGAACGTCCAGTCGATCTTGAGCGGCTGCGTCTCGAGCGACCCCGGCGGGATCTCGTCGAAGATGTGGTGCGCGTCGAACGGGCCGTAGTAGCTGCCCACGCCCGCGTGGTCGCGCCCGACGATCTGGTGCGAGCAGCCGTAGTTCTGCCGGAACAGCGCGTGCAGCAGCGCTTCCCGCGGGCCCGCGTAGCGCATGTCCAGCGGGTAGCCCGCCTGCACCACGGTCTTCGCCACGAAGTACTTCCCGGTGAGGGTCGCGATCGCCTTCGTGCGCACCTCGGCCGGGATGTCGCCGGGCTTCAGGTTGCCGAGCAGCGAGTGGATGAGCACCCCGTCGCACACCTCGATCGCCACCTTGGCCAGGTACTCGTGCGAGCGGTGCATGGGGTTGCGCGTCTGGAAGGCCGCCACCTTCGACCAGCCGAGCGCCTCGAAGGCCGCCCGCGTCTCGGCCGGCGTCATGAACAGCGCCCCGTAGCGCGCCTTGAAGCCCCCGTCGGAGAGCACCTTCACCGGGCCGGCGAGGTTCACCTCGCCCTGCGCCATCACCATCTTCACCCCGGGGTGCTCCGGGTCGGTCGTGCGGAACACGCTCGCGCACTCGTGCGCCTTGTCGATCGCGTACTTCTCGGTGACGCGCATCGTGGCAAGGATCTCCCCGCCTTCGGGGTCCGCCAGCGCGAGGTCGGAACCCACCTCGATGGGAGCGGAAGCCGAGCGTCCCGCCGACAATGTGATGGGGATAGGCCAGAAAAGGCCGCTCGCGGTCCTGTAGCCGTCGCACACGCCTTCCCAGTCCGCGTGCGTCATGAACCCTTCGAGCGGCGTAAAGCCTCCGATCCCCAGCATCACGAGGTCGCCCTTCTCGCGCGACGAGACCGTGAGGCGAGGCAGGTGCGAGGCGCGCCGCCGCTCCGCGGCGAGCTCGGCGCCGTGAAGGAGCAGCGGCCTGAGCGCTCCGCCTCCGTGGGGATGGACCAGTGCCATGGAAGCTATTACCGCAGGCCGCCCGCCCGCCGTCTATTACCGTGTGGAGGAAGGGCACCTACCCACTTGGGGGAGGGGTTGATCGCGCGCAAAGGAGCCCGGGGGCGGGCTTCTAGAATCCACTGGATCCGGCCACAAAACGGGGAACGCGCGCACTCCCCGCCGCAAGGCTTCCGGAGGAGACGCAGCAGTGGCGAAGCAGCAACTGAGAATCGTTCACGACGCCGATCGCGGCCCGAGGGCGCCCGCGCCGGAGGGGTCCCCGCCCCTCCTCCTCATCGCCGACGCGGCGCTGAGGGCGGTGCTCGAGCGCGGGCTCGCCGCCATCGTCGGGCTCACGGGCGCCGCGGGCGGGGCCGTGCGCCTCTCGTCTGACGACGGGACCGAGCTGCGGCTCGTGGCCGCCCAGGGGCTTCCCGCGCGCTGGGTCGCCGAGGAGCGCAGCGTCTCGGCCGGATGCGGAGTCTGCGGGCTCGCGCTGCAGGACGACTCCCTGCGGCTCGCTTCCGAGGCGACCTCTTGCAGGCGCCGACTCGGCTCCTTCCTCTGCGACGGCCACGGCGGATCCGCTCTCGCCCTGCCCCTGCACTGCCGCGGCAAGGCGATCGGCGTCTTCAACCTCTTCTTCGGGCCCGCGCCGCGCGGGGACACCGACCTCGCCCGGCTGCTCCGGCCCATGAGCGACATGCTCGACATCATGATCGAGAACGCCATGCTCGAGCAGGAGCGGTTGCGTGCGTCGCTCGCGGCCGAGCGCCAGCTCCTCGCGGGCGAGGTGCACGACTGCCTCGCCCAGGAGCTCGCCTTCATGCGCATGCGCATGAGCCTGCTGCGCGGCGCGCTCGAGGCGGGCGACACGGGGCGCGCCCTCGAGTGCTCCGCGGACGTGAGCGGGACCCTGGGCGAGGCCCACGGGCGCCTGCGCGAGCTCATCACCCAGTTCCGCTCCGGCGCCGACCCGGGGCTCGCCCGCGCGCTCGAGGCCATGGCCCGGACCTTCGAGGCGCGCACCGGCGTGGCGCTCGCGGTCGACAATCGCGTGGCCGACCTGGAGCTCTCCCCGGAGCAGGAGGTGCAGGTCTACCGCATCGTCCAGGAGGCCCTCGCCAACGTCGTGAAGCATGCGCAGGCGCGCAAGGCCCGGGTGGCGATCCAGCGCCGCGAGGGGCGGCTCACGGTGAGCATCGACGACGACGGGCGCGGCCTGCGCGCGGCGAGCCCCGCCGAAGGCGGGCACTACGGCCTCGACATCATGCGCGAGCGCGCCCAGCGTATCGGGGGCGAGCTCGACATCGTGAGCCCGCCCCGCGGCGGCACGCGGGTGCGCCTTACGCTGGCGGCCGCGGCGCCGGCGGCAGATTGACGATGGACGCGACTCCCGTGCGCGTGGTGGTCGTCGACGACCACGGCCTGTGCCGGCGGGGCCTCGCCGAGCTGCTCGAGCATCGGGCGGGCATCCGCGTGGTGGGCTCCACCGGCGAGCCCGAGGCCGCCGTGCGCCTCGTGCGCGAGCTCAAGCCCGACCTCGTGATCATGGACCTGCGCATGCCGGCGATGCACGGCCTCGCCCTGCTCCGCCGCATCCGCGACGAGGGACTCGAGACGCCGGCGGTGGTCCTCACCATGTGCGACTCGCAGGAGGACCTCGCCAACGCGATGCGCGCGGGCGTGCGCGGCTACCTGCTGAAGGACATGGACCCCGAGGACGTCGTCGACGCCATTCGCCGCACGCTGCGCGGCGAGCTCGTGGTGGCGCCCGCGATGGCGAACAAGCTCTCGCAGCTCTTCGGGGCCGGGCCGGCGAAGGAGCCCGCGGGCCGCTCGCTCACGGAGCGCGAGGTCGAGATCCTGGGCTACATCGCCCGGGGCATGAGCAACAAGGGCATCGCCAAGGCTCTCGCCATCAGCCACGACACCGTGAAGCTGCACGTGCGCCACATCCTGTCCAAGCTCAACGTGAGCTCCCGCGTCGAAGCCGCCGTCTACGCGGTGGAGCGCAAGGTCTCCGGCTCGGCGGGCTAGGACTTCCGGGGCCTAGAGCCAGGATTGCACGCGCGAGTGGCGGGCGACCAGGTCGACGAACCCGCGATAGTCCACGGTCATCACCCCTTCGACCAGGGCCCCGTCCATGGCCCGCGCCTCCAGGTCGGGGGCGAGCGCGTAGACCTTCACGTCGGGAGGAAGGCTCTCGAGGCGTCGTGCGCCCGCGGAGCCTCGCGTGGCCGCGTACACGCCGTCCTCGATCAGCAGCACCGAGTCGCCCGGGCGGGCGTGGGCGAGGCAGCTTTCGAGAGCGGGGCGCTCGGTCGGCGACTTGTTCACGATGTGCAGCACGGGCGCGGCGCTCAGAAGCTGATCAGCACGTCGGCCGCTTCCATGAGCGCGGCGATCTGGGCCGCCGGCACGACGTGGGCGGGCACCAGGAGGTCCGACCCGTCGAGCCCGCGCAGCTCGAGCGACTCGCGCTCGACGTAGAGCTTGTCCACGTCGTAGTCCTCCAGCGCCCGGTAGGTGGGCGAGAAGTTCCTCTGCCCGATCGCCCGCGTGTCCTGGCCCCGCACGAGCTGGTAGACCCCGTCGTCGAGGAAGGCGAGGCTCACGTCCTGGTCGAACGCGGCGGTGACGAGGACCACGTCGAGTCCCTCCGACGCGTAGCCCGAGCCGTAGGGGGCCTTGCGGTTCACGAACAGGAATTTGCGGACGGTGCCGGGCTCCATGGGGGGGCTCAATCGCCGAAGACCACGAGGCGGTCGGCGCGGATCGCCGACTCGACGAGCTGCCCGATCCCCGAGATCCGGAAGCCGCGGGCGAGCGCCTCGTCCACCATCCCGCGCCGCAGCGCCGCGGCGACGCACACGACGAGGTCCACGCCGTGCTTCTCGGCGAGGTCGGTCCAGCGCCCGATCACGTCGCGATCATCCTGCGGCGCCTCGGAGCGCTTGTTCGCGTTGTTGACGCCGTCCTCGTAGAAGAACACGCGGTCGATCCGGTGGCCGGCCTCGATCGCGGCACGGCAGAAGAGGTACGCCGAGTCGCTCGACTGGTGCTGGTACGGACCTTCGTTCACGAGGACGCCGAATCTCATGCGATCTCCGCTCGGCGGGCGCGCGGCGCGAGCCGCGCCCACGTAGCCGTCGATGCTAGGGAGGGGCGCGCGGGGCCGCCATCCCTCCGAAGGGGACGCGCATAGCCCGAATGGGCTATGGGAACGTCCTTCCCCGGGGGGCTAGACGCCCGCCTCGACGCCGCTCCACATTAGCCGGATCGACACATCGCACGCGCAGGCGAACCCGGTGACCTACAACTCGCGCCCGTGCCCCGAGCCCGCCGCCATGGTGGACCTGAGCGGCCTCGGATGCCCCGGCACCCTCCTGGGGGCGCGGCACATCCTCGACGCCCTCCGCGAGGGGCAGGTGCTGCTGCTGCTCTCCGACTGCGCCGGGACGCGCGACGACCTGGTGGCGTGGGCGCGCCAGACCGGCAACGAGCTCATCGCCTGCGAGCCGCGGGAACGCGGCGTCACGGGCTACCGCCTGCGCCGGGGCCGCTCGCAGGCGATGGACGTGAGCGCCCGGCTCGACTTGCGCGGCAGCCTCGAGCCCGCTCCCATCGTGGAGGCGAACCAGCGGCTCAAGGGCATGCGCGCGGGCGAGGTGCTCGAGCTCGTGAGCGATTGCCGGGGCATCCAGGACGACCTTGCCGGATGGGCGCGGGTCACGGGCAACGAGATCGTCGCGATGGCGGAGGCGGAAGCCGGCGCGCGCGAGTTCTACCTGCGCAAGCGCTCCCCCGGTGCGGCGGCCGCGTCGCCGTGATCGCCTACGACGACCAGGAGCTCGCCCTCGCCGCCGAGCTCCTCGAGCTGCGCCACGGACGTTCCGTGCGCTTCGAGCTGGGCGAGGCCGAGGTCCCGGAGCCGGGCGCGCCGGTGCCGTTCGCCTGCGCGGCACTCGTCTGGGAGTCGCGCGGCGCGCAGTTCGTCGTGTGCAAGGTCGGTCCTGCGCGCTACCGCGGGGGCGCGTTCGACGCGAGCGGCGATCCGTTGCGCGGGGGCGGGGTCGAGCATTCGGACCTGGGAGATTGCATCGACGAGCTGCTGCGCGCCAGGTCGGGCTGAGGCGCCGGCCCCGGTTTCGCGCGTCCATCACTCCGATGGGCTATCCCGCCTCCCATCGGAGTGATTGACCCTGGAGGCCGCGGGATCCATAAACGTCGTCGTGGAAAGGACCGGGGATCAATCCCTCGACCCGCCGGGCGGGGCAAGGGCTGCGTCCCCTTCGCGCGACGGAGGCGCAATGGCGACAGCGATCGCCACCGACCCCACGATCCTCGTGGTGGGCGGAGGCATCGGCGGCATGACGGCCGCCCTCGAGGCGGCGGAGTGCGGCCGGCCGGTGGTGCTCGTGGAGCGCGGCGCCACGCTGGGCGGGCGCACGGCGCTGCTCAACCGCTATTTCCCGAAGCTCTGCCACCCGACGTGCGGCCTCGAGATCAACCTGCGCCGGCTGCGCGGCAACCGCAACGTGCGCGTGATCACGATGGCCGAGGTCGTCTCGGTCGAAGGGCGGCGGGGCGACTACACGGCGACCGTGCGCATCGCCCCGCGCTACGTGAACGAGAACTGCACCGCTTGCGGCGAATGCGCGGCCGCAGTGGGCGCGGAGGTCCCGAATCCCTACGAATACGGCCTCGCGAAGACGCGCGCCGCGTACCTCCCCCACGCCATGGCGCATCCGCGGCGCTACGTGCTCGACCCGAGCATCGTCGGCACGCCGGAAGGCGAGAAGGCCCGTGCGGCGTGCCGCTACGGCGCGATCGAGCTCGACCAGAAGGAATCGACGGTGCGGCTGCGGGCGGGCGCGGTGATCTGGGCGACCGGCTGGCGGCCCTACGATGCCGCGCGGATCCAGCCCTACGGCTACGGGCGCTTCCCGAACGTGATCACGAGCGTCGAGTTCGAGCGCCTCGCCGATCCGCGCGGGCCCACGGGAGGCCGCCTGCTGCGGCCCTCGGACGGGAAGCCCGCGACCCACGTGGCGTTCATCCAGTGCGCGGGCTCGCGCGACGAGAACCACCTGCGCCACTGCTCCCGCATCTGCTGCATGGCCTCGCTCAAGCAGACCCGCTACGTGCGCGATGCCGCGGGCCCGGAGGGCCGCTCGACGATCTACTACATCGACATCCGCGCGATCGACCGCTTCGAGGACTTCTACCGCGCGGTGCGCGAGGACCCGCAGGTCGCCTTCGTCAAGTCGAAGGTCGCACGCATCGCCGAGGACCCGGCGACGGGCGACCTCGTGCTGCACGGCGTGGACACCGAGGGCTACCGCCGCTACGCCGCGACCCACGACCTCGTGGTGCTCGCGATCGGGATGGAGCCGGAGGCGCGGAGCATGAAGCTGCCCGCGGACGTGGTCGTCGATTCGAGCGGCTTCCTCGAGGGCTCGGCCGACGGCGGGCACATCGCGGCGGGTTGCGCGGCGGGCCCGCTCGACGTCAACCGCTCCGCGCAGAACGGGACGGCCGCGGCGCTTCGCGCGATCCAGGTCGTGCGCCGCGCCGCCGCAGCGGAGCCGGCGCGCGTCGCCGAGCCCGTGGGGGGCGAGTGATGGCCGAGAGCAAGTTCGCGGCATACGTGTGCGGCGGCTGCGGCCTCGCGGAGCGGCTGGACGTCGCGAAGCTCGCCGCCGTCGCGCAGAAGGAAGGCAAGATGGCGCTCGTGCGCACGCACGGGTTCCTGTGCTCGGCCGCCGGCGTGCAGTCGATCCGCGCCGACCTCGACAACGAGGGCGTGACCCACGTGGCGATCGCGGCGTGCTCGCGGCGCGCGAAGACCGACGCGTTCGATTTCCCGTCGGTGCCGGTCGCCCGCGCCAACCTGCGCGAAGGGGTGATCTGGGCCCGTCCCGCCACGGACGAGGCGCGCGAGACCGCGCAGGAGATGGCCGAGGACTACGTCCGCATGGCGTGCGCGGAGCTGAAGAAGATGCAGCTGCCGCAGGGCAATCCCGAGCCGGCCACGTGCCGGCGGCTGCTCGTCGTGGGCGGCGGGATCACGGGCCTCACGGCGGCGCTGGAGGCGGCCGAGGCGGGATACGAAGTGGCACTGGTCGAGAAGAGCGACGCGCTCGGGGGGATGGCCGCGCGTTTGTGGAAGCGCGTGCCGGCGCGCGGGCCGTACGAGGCGCCCGTGCCCACGGGAGTGGGCGAGCTCGTCGAGCGCGTGAAAGGCCACCCGCTGGTCACCGTGCACCTCGGGACGACCGTGGCGCGCACGAGCGGCGCTCCCGGGCGCTTCCGCGTGAAGCTCGCGCGCGGCGACGGCGCCGGAACCGAAATCGAGGCCGGCGCCATCGTGCAGGCGACGGGCTTCGCTCCCTACGACGTCGCGAAGCTTCCCGAGCTGGGCGGCGGAAGGATCGCCGACGTGGTCGACCAGGCGGGGTTCGAGGACCTCGCCCGCGCCACGCTCGCCCGGGGCAAGCCGCTCGCCCGTCCG
>DASPRQ010000068.1:0-30803 GCA_035624355.1 Usitatibacter sp.
CTTGGACAGCACCTCGCTCACGAGCTTGAGCAGATCCATGTCGTCGTCGACCACGAGCACGCTGTGGCGGCTGCCGTTGCGGGGAACCACGCGCTGGGCGGGGCGGCGCGCCATGGCCACGTAGAAGCCGGTGCGCGCGAGCTCGGGCGTGCTCGCGGCCGCCTCCTTCTTCGCGCTCTCGACCCGCTCGGGGGGCGGCGGCGGCGCCGGCTTGGGCGGTGGCTTGGTGAAATCGAGGTCGAGGTCGTTGTCGTCGGTCATCGTGCGCCCATTCGGTGGCCTACGGGGCCGTCCCGGCGGCCCTCTTCTCGCCGATGCGGCTCTCCTCGCCGCGCAGCAATTTGCGGATATTGGCGCGGTGGCGCGCGACGAGCAAGAGGGCCATGGCGGCCACGGCGGCGAACATCGGCCCCGGACCCAGCAGCCACCAGGCGACGGGCGGGGCGGCGAGCGCCGCGACGATGGCCCCGAGCGAGGAATAGCGCGTGGCGGCGGCGACCACCAGCCACGCGGCGAACGCGACGAGCCCCAGGCGCCAGTCGAACGCGATCAGCACCCCGGCGGCGGTCGCCACCCCCTTGCCGCCGCGGAACCGCAGCCAGACCGGGAAGAGGTGCCCCACGAAGGCGGAGAAGCCGGCGAGGGCCGCCGGCCCGGAGGCGAGGCCCAGCTCGCTCGCCACGAGCACCGCCGCCCACCCCTTGGCCGCGTCGCCCGCCAGCGTCGCGAGCGCGGCCACGCGGCTGCCCGAGCGCAGCACGTTCGTCGCCCCGATGTTGCCCGAGCCGTAGCTGCGCGGGTCGGGCAGGCGCATCGCGCGGCTCACGAGCAGCGCGAACGGGATCGACCCGGCGAGGTAGCCCCCGAGCGCGCACAGGAACGCCGTCATGGCCATACTCTACAATACGCGCCCATGGATACGATCTTCATCCGCGAGTTCCGCGTCGACGCGTGGGTCGGGATCTACGAGTGGGAGAAGCAGCGCGCGCAGACGCTCGAGATGGAGATCGACATCGGAATTCCCGGCAACGAGGTCGGCCTCACCGACAACATCCACGACACGGTGAACTACGGCGATGTGGTCGAGCGCATCTCCCGCGAGCTCGGAGAGCGCCGCTTCAAGCTGCTGGAAGCCCTCGCGGAGCACGTGTGCGCGGTGCTCACCGGCGAGTTCAAGGCGCCCTGGGTCCGGCTGTCGGTCGCGAAGCTGGGCCACCTGCGCAACGTCCGCAAGGTGGGGGTGACCCTCGAGCGGCGCCGCGACCCGGAGGAGTGAAGGCCGCGCGGCCATCGCGCGCCGCGGGCCTAGGGTGTCGGGGCGGGCGCCCCGGCCGGCGCCCCCTCCGCCGTATAGATCCCGCGGTACGCCGCGTAGGTCGAGGAGATGGCGAGCGGCACCCACACGAGGTAGCCGAGCCCGAAGGGGATCGCGGCGAGGATCGCGAAGAAGAGCATCACGATGCCGTACACCAGGAACGGCACGATGTTGCGCATGCATCCCACGAAGCTCTCCTTCAGCGCCTCGACGGGCCCCAGCCCGTGCATCACCACGAGCGCGGGCGCGAACCAGTACGCGGCCATGAGCGGCACCGCGAGCGCCGCGGCGACGAGCCCCCCCAGCAGGATCGACATCATCGACCCCATCACCACGTCGTAGACGCGGTGCGGGTCGCCGGTGAGAAGCGCCGGCAGGATCGAGAAGCCCACGAAGGCGGCGAACACGACGAGGATCAGGAACCCGCCGGCCATCACCAGCAGCCCCACCACGAGCAGGTTCGCGAAGCGCAAGCGGAAGCCCGCGAAGAGGTGCTCCAGCTCGAAGTCGCCGCCCTGCTCGAGGGAGCGGCACGCGACCACGAAGCCCGCGCCGATGGCCGCGCTCAGCGCGTTGTACACGAGCGAGCCCACGATCGGCACGAGGCCCATCACGATCGCCGCGACGAGCACCACGAGGATCGCGAGGATCCACATGAGCGGCGCCCGGGTGAAGAGCTTCCAGCCCTGCGCGATCCACGTCCAGCCGTCGCCGGCGGGCACGGAACGCGAAGGCTGCACGAGCGTGAGGCCGCTGCCGGGCTCTGCGGCCGGCGGCGCTTGCGTGGGGGTGGCGCTCATGGCTCCTCCGGCGGTGAGGGGGCGCCGGATGGGCGCCCCGCGCGGGCGAGATTACTCCTGCGCCGCGACCTCAACAAGGATCGGGGAGAGCACGCGCACGAGCTCGCTCGGGTCCATCTCGAGCAGGTAGCCGCGCCGGCCGCCGTTGATGTAGATGCGCTCGAGGCCGAGGATCGAGCGCTCGAGGTAGGTGGGCATGGGCTTGCGGGTGCCGAAGGGCGAGGTGCCGCCCACGAGATATCCCGAATGGCGCTGCGCGACCTCGGGCCGGCACGGGAACACGCGCTTCGCGCCGGCGACGCGCGCGAGCTCCTTCGTGGCGACCTTGCGGTCGCCGTGCATCAGCACCACCAGGGGATCGCCCCGGTCGGTCTCCATCACGAGGGTCTTCACCACCTGGTGCTCCGGCACGCCGAGCGCGCCGGAGGAGACCTCCGTCCCGCCGTGCTCGACATACGCGTAGAAGTGCTCGGCGTAACGCACGCCGCGCGCCGCGAGGAACGTCGTGGCGGGAGTCGCGGCACCCTTCAAGGCGCGAGCGCCTGCAGCACGAGGCGCGCCACCAGGCTCAGCCCCGTGAACACGAGCATCGCGCCCACCACGCGGCGCATCTGCTCCTGCGTGAGCCCCACGTGGATGCGCGAGCCGAGCCTCAGGCCCACCCACACGAAGGGCGCGAGGAAGATCACGCCCATGCCCGTGGCCGCGTTCAGCAGCAGGCCGCTCAGGGCGTAGATCACCGCGCGGCTGAAGGCGGATATCGAGATGAGGGCCGAGGTGGTCGCGCGCACCTGGCGCTTGTCGCCGAGGCGCGCGGAGAGGTAGGTGGCGTAGATGGGGCCGCCCGCGCCGAACACGGTCGCGACGGCGCCTCCCACCAGGCCCACCGGCACCACCCACAGCCGCGAGATCGAGGCGTGCACGCCGGGATTGGCGATGCTGTAGCCGCCGATCGCCATCGCGAAGACGCCCAGGGCGACGCGCAGGTAGTGATCGGGCACGCGCACGAGGATCGTCGCCCCGACCGCGAAGCCGGCGAACATCACCGGCACCAGCCACTTGAGCTCCGAGCGCGAGACGTGCTCGCGCTCCACCGTGCCGATGAAGCTCGAGGAGGCGCAATCGAGCAGCGCCATCAGCGGCACGAGGAAGGAGACCGGGAGGAAGTGCGCGAGGATCGGCACGGAAACCGCCGTCGACCCGAAGCCGCTCAGGCCGAAGACCGTGTAGGCGAGGACGACCACGAGCGGCGCCAGGAGGAGCAGCCACGGCGAGACGTGGGCGAGGTCGATCATCCGCGGGGATGGTGCTTCGCGTGCAGCGCCTTCAGCCGCTCGCGCGCCACGTGCGTGTAGATCTGCGTGGTCGAGATGTCGGCGTGCCCGAGCAGCAGCTGCACCACGCGCAGGTCCGCGCCGTGGTTGATGAGGTGGGTCGCGAACGCGTGGCGCAGCGTGTGCGGGGAGATCGCGTGCGCGATCCCCGCCCGGGCGGCGTGGCGCTTCACGAGGGCCCAGAACGCCTGCCGCGTCATGGGCCCGGCGCGCGCGGTCACGAAGAGCGCGTCCGAGCGGCGCCCGGCGAGCAGCTCCGGGCGCGCGGTGGCGAGATAGCGCCCGATCCAGTCGGCGGCCTCCTCGCCGAGCGGGGTGAGGCGTTCCTTCGATCCCTTTCCGAGCACGCGCACCACGCCCATGTCCAGGCTCACCTGCACGGGCTTGAGGCCGACCAGCTCCGAGACGCGCAGCCCGCTCGCGTAGAGCGTCTCCAGCATCGCGCGGTCGCGAAGGCCCGCGGCGGTGCCCGTCTCCGGCGCGGCGAGCAGCGCCTCCACCTCCGCTTCCGAGAGCGACTTGGGGAGCGACCGCGGCAGCTTCGGCCCCTCGAGCTCGGCGGCGGGGTCGTCCGCGCGCAGCCCCTCGCGCACGGCGAAGCCGTAGAAGCGCTTGAGCGAGGAGACGAGGCGGCCCGTGGTCCGGGGCTTCGCGTGCCGGTCCCCGACCTGCCACGCGAGGTGGCGCTGCAGGTCCTCGGCGCTCGCTTCCAGCAGCGTCCGGCCATGGGATCCCGCAAGCCAGGCGGAGAGCTGGGCGAGGTCGCGGCGGTAGGCGTCGAGCGTGTTGCGGGCGAGGCCGTCGGCGAGCCACAGGCCGTCGCAGAAGCGGTCGAGCACGCGCGCGTCAGCCTCGGAGAGCGCCTTCATGGCCGAGGAGCCAGCGCTTGATGCCGAGCTCGAATCCGTCGTCCTTCGCGCCCATGAATCCACCGAGCGCACCGCCCGCCGCGACCACGCGGTGGCACGGGACCACCACCGGCAGCGGGTTCGCGCCGCACGCCCCGCCCACGGCCCGCGCGGAGGAGCCGAGCTCGCGCGCGAGCTCGCCGTAGGTGCGCGTCCGCCCCGGGGCGATGCGCTGCATCGCCTCCCACACGGCGAGCTGGTGGCGCGTGCCGCAGAGCGCGAGGGGCAGGTCGAAGACGAAGCGGGGTTCGTCGAGGTAGGCCTGCAGCTGCACGCACGCGAGGTACGCGATGGAATCGCGCCGCGGCGCGAGCCCGGGCACCGACGGCGCGAGGAAACGGATGCCCGTCACGTGGGTCGCGCTCGTCGTGATGCCGAGGGTGGCGAACGGCGTGCGCACCCGCGCCTGGAACGCCCCTTCACCCACGGGCGGTCTCGCCCGCGAGCGCGCGGATGCGCTCCAGCAGCTCGCCGGGAATCGCGACGCCCGAGCGGCGCGCCTTCTCGCGCTGCTCGAGGCGCCGCGCGCCGGGAAGCCTCACGCCCGCGTCCGCCTCCATCGCGGCGACGAGCGTCTCGACGCGCTCGAGGAAGACCTCGCGCCCTGCGAGGGCGCCGGGGTCGATCGCGACGAAGCCCTGCCCGATGCGCGTGGGCCGGCCCTCCTCGGTGAAGAAGCTGTCGGACTCGAAGCCGAAGGCGGAGCCCGAGAGGGCGCAGGCCAGGAGCTCGACGGTGAGGGCGAGCATCGCCCCCTTCACCCCGCCCGCGGGCAGCATCGATCCCTCGAGCGCGGCGCGCGCATCGGTGGTGGGGCGGCCCTCGCTGTCGAGCGCCCAGCCCTCGGGGATCGGCCTGCCCTCGCGCGCGGCGACCATGATCTTGCCCCGCGCCACCGCCGAGAGCGACACGTCGACCGCGAGCGCCGGGCCCGCGCGGCGCGGGAACGCCGCGGCGATCGGGTTCGTCCCGAAGAGCGCCCGCCGACCGCCCCAGGCCGGCATCGCCGCGGGCGAGTTGCCGAACGCGAGCCCCACGAGGCCCGCCTCCGCCACCGGCTCCAGGTGATGGGCCGCGACCCCGAAGTGGTTGCTGTTCGCCACCGACACGAAGGCGACGCCGAAGCGCCGCGCCCGCTCGATCGCCTCGCGCACGGCGAGCGCGCAGGCCTCGAACGCGAGCCCGCCGCGCGCGTCCACGAGGCACGCCGCCTTCGAGTCGCGCGCGACCACGGGAACCGCCGAGCCCGTGGCCCGCCCGTTGCGAAGGTGCGAGCAGTACTGGGGAACGCGCGAGGCGCCGTGGGAGGCGATGCCGTCCATCTCCGCGGCGGCGAGCGCTCGCGCGGTGGCCCCGGCCATCGCGGGCGTCGCCCCGCTCGCCGCGAGCGCCGCGGCCATGACGCGCTCGAGCTCCGCAACCCCGATCGCGACGGCGCTCATGCCTCGACCAGCGACTGGCCGGGTCGCACGCGCGTGAACTCCACGGGCTTCCACGCGACCTCGAAGCCGCCGCCGCGCAGCACGACGCGCGAATAGGCCGACTGCGCGAGATCGCCCGTGCGCGGGAAGTCCTCGCGGTAGTGCGCGCCGCGCGAATCCTCGCGCGCCAGCGCCGCCGTGCAGATCGCCGCGCTCACCGCGATGAGGTTCGAAAGGTTGAGCCAGTCATGCCACGTGAGATTGTAGCGAAGGTCGCTGCCCGTGACCCCCGTCGCCTCGAGCTCGGCGCGCAGCTCGCCGAGCCGCGCGCGGCCGCGTGCGAGCCCCGCGGCGTCGCGCAGGATTCCCACGTCGCTCCACATCGCCTCGTAGAGCCCTTCGCGCACGCGCTCGAGGTCGCCCGCGGGTCTTCCGAGCGGGAAGCGCGCGCGCGCCTCGGCCTCCTCCAGCGCCCCCGCCGCAGGCTCGCGCCAGTCGCCGCCGCGCGGCGTGAGCGCGGCCATCGAGTCGCCCGCGATGCCGCCGAACACGGTGGAGTTGGCCACGCCGTTGCCGCCGAGGCGGTTCGCGCCGTGCACGCCACCCGTGTCCTCGCCCGCGGCGAAGAGGCCTTCGAGCGCCGTGCGGCAGTCCGCGCCGAACTCCACCCCGCCCATCATGTAGTGCGCGGTGGGCACCACCTCGACGAGCCCACCGGCGAGGTCGAAGCCGCAGTCGGCGCAGCGCTCCACCATGCCCTTGAACTGCCTGCGCACGTTGTCGGGACCGAGGTGCCCCATGGAGATGTACACGCCTCCGTCGGGCGTGGAGCGCCCGGCGCGCATCTCCGAGAAGATCGCGCGCGAGACGACGTCGCGCGTCGCGCGCTCGGCGCGCGGATCGTAATTCGCCATGAAGCGCTCGCGGGACCCGTTGAGAAGGTGGCCGCCCGCCCCGCGCAGGCCCTCCTCGAGCACGGTGCCCGTCATGCGCGTGCCGGTGCCGGCGAGGAGCCCCGTCGGGTGGAACTGGACCATCTCCATGTCGCGCAGCACGAGGCCCGCGCGCAGGGCCATGGCGAGGCCGTCGCAGGTCTTGTCGCCCGAAGGCGTGTGGTAGCGGTACATCGTCGGGCCGCCGCCGGTCGCGAGTAGCACGCTCTTCGCCTGCGCGAACACGAGCTCCCCCGAGCGCATGTCGATCATCGCCACGCCCGCGATGGAGCGGCCGTCCCCCGCCTTCACCAGCTCGACGGCGCGGTGCTCCTCGAGGCGCTCGACGCCCGCGACCCACACCTGCTCGGCGAGCCGGTTGATGATCTCGATGCCGGTGAGGTCTCCCTTGTGCACGGTGCGGTCGAAGGTCTGGCCCGCGAACGCCTTCTGGTGCACCGTGCCGTCGGGGTTGCGGTCGAAGAAGCAGCCGAGCTCGTTCTCCAGCTCGTGCACGCGCTCGACGGCCGCGGTGACGAGCGTCCAGGCGAGCTCCTGGTCCGGCAGCCACTTGCCGCCCTCGATCGTGTCCATGAAGTGGCGCTCGACCGAGTCGCCCTTCGCGAGGGCCACGTTGTAGCCGCCCTGCACCATGCGCGTGCAGCCGCATTTGCCGAGCAGCCCCTTCACGGCGACGGTGACCCGCAGCGCGGGCGCGGCGCGCTTGGCGTGCAGCGCGGCGAAGAGGCCCGCCCCCCCGGAACCGAGGACGAGGATGTCGGTGCGGATGCGTTTCATGCTTCGGGCTGCCGGGATTCTACGGCCGGTCCGCGGCGCGGCGCAGGCGGCCTCAGGACCGCGCCTGCAGGATCCAGAGGCGCGCGAGGTCGGCGGTGCCGTCGTTGCCGTGCACGGTGCGCAGCGTCTGCGCCGCGCGCGTCCGGTGGCCCGCGTGGATCTCGGCCTCGCCGAGCGCGAGCTTCGCGTCCTCGGGGTGCCGGAGCCCTCCCTTGTGGATGCCCTGCTGGATGAACGAGAGCCCCTTGTCGCCGTGGCCCTCGTAGACCTCCTCGAGGCCGATCCTCACGAGGTCGTCGCCGCTGCGGGTCGCGAGCGCGGCCTGCTCGTCCTGCGCGCGGGTCCTCTGCGAGTCGGCGAGCGACTTCGCGACGAGGTCGCGCAGGCGCCCCTGGCGGGCGGCCTGGTCGCCGCGGCCGAGCGTGCCCGAGTCGTAGCCCCGCTCCATCACGGACTTCGCCTCGGCCGGGATGCCGGCCTGCAGCGCGAGCTGGGCGAACTCCATGTAGTCGTCGGCGCCGGAGAGGTTGCCCGTGGCGAGCTTCAGCCGATAGACGTTCACGCTCAGACGGTCGGCGAAGCCCGGCTTGCGCTGCACGCGCGCGAGGAGCTCGGCCCAGTACTCCTTCTTGGGATAAAAGGCGATGAGCCGCTCGGTGGCCGCCACGTACCCCGCGTCGTCCTTCTCCTTGCGGTAGCAGCTGCGCAGGATCTGGAACTCCTCCTCGCTCGGCTTGCGCCCGGCCTCCTCCCCGTTGCCCCCGACCATGCGCGCGACCGCGGCGCAGTCGTTGCCGAGGAAGTAGCTCTGCAGCAGCACGGTGCGCATCGCCGGATCCGTGCCGCCGTCCTTGAAGTAACGCTGCGCCCAATCCGCGGCCTTCGCGTAGTCCTTTTCCTTGTAGTAGTCGACCGCGATCGCCTGCTCGAAGGTGAGCTTCTCCCGTCCCGACACGCGCCCCGAGGCGACCACCGTCTCGAAGGACTTGACCGCCGTGGGGAGCTCCCCGGCCGCGTGGGCCGCGCTGCCGCGCAGCTCCTCGACGAGGAAGGTCTCGTACGCGGTCTTGTTGGGCACGGCGTCGGCCTCGCCCACCTTCGCGAGGGCTTCCTTCGCGTGGCCCGACTTGAGCAGCGCCTCGGCGGCCTTGAGCGGCTTGCCGACCTCGGGGCGCACCGCCTCGGCGGCGGCGGCGCTTGCGGCGGCGAGCACGAGGACGGCGCCCGCGATCGCCAGACGCACGCGGTGGTTGCGGATCATCGGTCGCGCCTCCGCTAGTCGAGGAACTGCTCGGCCCCGACGAGGCCCATCTTGGTGATGCCGTCGCGCTGCGCGGCCGCCATCACGTGGGCCACGTACTTGTACGCGACGAGCTTGTTCGGCCGGATGTGGAACTCCGGCTGCACCGCCTCGCTCGCTGCGCCGCGGAAGCGCGCGTCCAGGTCCTTCACGTCGACCGCCTCGCCGTTCCACGAGAGCGTGCCGTCGAAGTCGATGTCGAGCGTCACCACCTCGGGAGGCGTGAGCGGCGGGGGCGGGTTGCCCACCGGCATGTTGAGCTTCACCGCGTGGGTCTGGATGGGGATGGTGATGATCAGCATGATGAGCAGCACCAGCATCACGTCGATGAGCGGCGTGGTGTTGATGTCCACCATCACGTCGGGGTCGCGCGAGCCGCTCCCGGCTCCTACGTTCATGGCCATGGCCCGTTCCCTTCCGGCGCTAGCCGCCCGAGACCGAGCGCACCGGCGGCTCGGTGATGAAGCCGATCTTGAGGATCGAGGCGCGCTGGCAGGTGGCCACCACCCGGCCGACGCTCTCGTAGCGGGTCTCCTGGTCGGCGCGGATGTGGATCTCCGGCTGCGGCACCATGACCGCGATCGTCTTCAGCCGCTCGAAGAGCTCCTTCGAGTCCTTCACGTACTCCATGTTCCAGAAGACGTCGCCGTCCTTGTTGATCGCGATGACGACGTTCTCGGGCTTGGTCTGCGTGGGGACGTTGCGCTCCTTGGGAAGCGTGAGCGGCACCTGCTGCACCACGACCGGGATCGTGATGAGGAAGATGATGAGCAGCACCAGCATCACGTCCACGAGGGGCGTGGTGTTGATGGCGGCCATGACCTCCTGTTCGCCCTCGGCGACTTCCTGGCCGACGGTCATTGCCATGGGACTACCTCGCGGCGGCTGCGGGGACGGCGGCGGGACGCGGCTTCACGCCGCCGCTCATCAGGACCATGTGCAGGTCGGCGCCGAAGGCGCGCAGGCCCTCGAGGGCGATCTTGTTGCGGCGCACGAGCCAGTTGTAGCCGAGCACGGCCGGCACGGCGACCGCGAGGCCGAAGGCGGTCATGATGAGCGCCTCGCCCACGGGGCCGGCCACCTTGTCGATGGAGGCCTGGCCGGCGATGCCGATCGCGGTAAGGGCGTGGTAGATGCCCCACACCGTGCCGAAGAGGCCGACGAACGGCGCCGTGGAGCCCACGGTCGCGAGGAACGCGAGGCCGTCCTGCAGGCGCGAGGAGACGTTGTCCACGGCGCGCTGGATCGACATCGTGATCCAGGTGTTGAGGTCCACCTGCTCGAGGAGCTTGCCCTCGTGGTGCTGGTTCGCCTTGATGCCGCTGTCGGCGATGTAGCGATAGGCCGTCCCGTCCTTGAGCTTGCCCGCGCCCTCGTTCACCGAGCCCGCCGCCCAGAACGACGACTGCACCGTGCGCGCCTGGCGGAAGATCTTCGCCTGCTCGAACACCTTCACGAACATGATGTACCAGCTGCCCATCGACATGATGACGAGGATGATGAGCGTGCCGCGGGAGACGAAGTCGCCGCCCTTCCAGAGCGCCTCGAGGCCGTACGGGTTCTCCACGACCTCCTTGTCCGCGGCAGGCGGCGGCGGCTGCGGCGCCGGCGCGGCGGCGGCGGGGGCGGGAGTGGCGGCCGGCTGCGCGGCGGGCGCGGCCGGTTGGTCGCTCGCCTGGGCGAGCGCGAGGGGCGCCGCCGCCCAGGCGGCGAGGCCGATGAGGGCCGCCGCGAGGAGCGCGGGCAGGCGATTGAATGGCTTCATGGTCGGTTCTCCTGTTTCCGGGATGGCGCCGGGAGGCGCGGACCCTTTCAGTCCTTGAGGTTGAAGATGATTTCGTACTCGCCGATGAAGCCCACCGGCTCGGGGTTGAATTTCCATTGCGACAGCGCGCGGACCACCTCGCGGTCGAAGATCCGGTTGGTGGTCTCGCGGATCTCCACGTGGGTGACGCTGCCGTCGGGGGCGACGTGGACCCACGCGACGACGCGGCCCGTCAGGTTCCGGCGAAGGGCCTCGCGCGGGAAGGTCGGCTCCACGCGGTAGCTCGCCTTGTACTCCTTGCGCACGAGCGGCTTCGGGGCCGGCGCCGGGCGCGCGACGGGCGCGGGGCCGGGCGGCGGCTTGACGGTGGTGACCGCGGTGATCGTGGGCGCGGGGTTCACCTGCGGAACCTCGATGTTGATCTCCGGCGGCGGAATGAAGGGCGGGGGCGGGGCCGCGAGCTTCGGCGGCGGCGGCGGCGGGACTTCCGGAGGAGGCTTCTTGATCTCCTCGATGATCTTGGTCTCGATCGGCTGCTTGACCACGTCGATCACCCGGCGGGCGAGGCCGTTTACCAACGCCCACCCGAGGAGAATGTGCAGGGCGACGACGGCGAGAATGCTGGGCGCGTGCCTGCCCCAGCTCCTCTGCTGTTGCGCGTAATCCAATCTCAAGACCTCCTCTTGCTCCCTCGGCCGGCCGCGGCGGGCCGCGCCTCGCCGGGCGCCCCCTCGTGGGAAGCGCCCTGGATTCTCCATGCTCCCGGGGCCGCCGGGGATAAATCCGGGGGCGCCGGTCACAAAACGGTCAAGTTTACCCCATTCCGCGCCGCGCAGCCACGTTACGAAATCTTGCGACGCGGGAAACCGCTAGCGCACGCCGAGCCGCGCCAGAGTCTGCGCCCTCCGGCCGCGGGAGTCGCGCTGCACCGCGTCATAAAGGCTTGCGCCGTGGCTGTCCATCGCGACGAGCAGCGGGCCGAAGCCGTGCACGCGGAACTTCCAGATCGACTCCGGGTGGAGGTCGTCCATGTCCACGTCCTCGATCGCCTCGACCCAGGTGGTCTCGAGCGCCGCGGTGCCGCCGACGATCGCGAGGTAGGCCCCGCCCAGCTCGGCGAAGGCCCGCGACGAGCCGGGCCCTAGCCCGCCCTTGCCCACGATGAGGCGCAGGCCCCGTTCGAGCATCGGCCGGGTGAAGCGCTCCATGCGCGCCGAGGTCGTGGTGCCGACGCACACGGGGGCGTAGCCCGCGGGATTCTCGGGCGAGGGCGCCACGCGCTTCACGTTGGGCGCGGTGTGGATCGCGGCCTGCCCGCGCAGGTCGAACTTGGTCGCGCGGCCCCGATCGACCAGGGCGATCTGGTTCGCGTCGCGGATTCCGTAAAGCGTGCCCTCGAGCGTGACGGTGTCGTTCACGCGGAGCGCGCGCACCTGGGCCTCGGTGATCGGCGGTCGCAGGACGTGGTGGGCCATGGCGCCGCTCCCTAGAAGCCGTACTCGACGCCCGCCGGCGTGATGGCGGCCGAGGCGCGGCGGGCGGAATGGCACTGCATGTTCACCGCGACCGGGTTCATGGTGATGTGCGTGGCGGCGAGCTCGACGTGCACGGCGAAGCTCGTCGAGTCGCCCCCCAGCCCCTGGGGACCGACGCCGAGCAGGTTCACCGCCTCCGAGAGGCTCTTCTCGAGGGCCGCGCCCTCGGGGTCCTCGCAGGCGGTGCCGAGCGGCCTCGTGGCCGCGCGCTTCGCGAGCGCGACGCACAGGTCCGAGGTGCCGCCCACGCCCACGCCGACGATCGTGGGCGGGCAGGTCTTGCCGCCCGCCTCGAGGACGCAGTCCACCACGAAGGTCTTGATGACGTCCACGCCGTCGGCGGGGATCGCCATCTTGAGCCACGAGTTGTTCTCCGAGCCGCTGCCCTTGGGCACCATCTCGATCACGAGGCGCTCCCGCTCGTCGCTGAAATCGACGTGGATGGCGGGCACGCCCGGTCCGCACGAGGTCTGCTCGTTGCGCCGCGTGATCGGATGCACGACCGACGAGCGCAGCGGGTGCTCGCGCGTGGCGCGCTCGCAGCCGCGCCGGATCGCCCTCTTGAGCTCCGCCCCGTCGATCTCCACGCCCCGCCCGATCACCACGCTGTAGATCGGGATGCCGGTGTCCTGGCACAGGAGGTTGTCGGTCCGCTCGGCCACGCGGATGTTGGCGACCATCGTGCCGAGGACGTCCTTCGCGGTGGCGTCCGTCTCGGCCGCCTCGAGCCGCGCGAGGCCTTCCTTCACGTCGGGCGGGAGGACCTTCAGCGCGCGCACGTACAGCTCCCGCGCGACCTCCTCCACCTTCGCCGGATCGACCCTCATCGGGGACCTTTCATCGCGCAGCTGCGCTCCATGCGCCAAGCATAACCCTCAGCGGACCATCGCGAAGACGAGCCCCGCGAGCACGGCGAAGGCGGCCGCGACGGCGGCGAGCGCCTTCTGCCATTCGCGCCACGGCAGGAACTCCAGCGCGAGCAGCCGCAGCCCCCCCGCCAGGTGGGCCGCGAGCAGCGTGACGAGCGCCCATTCCGCGGCGACGACCACGGGCCGGTCGGCCCAGCGCAGGAAGGCGTCGAGCCGGGCCTCCCCCTCGAGCGCGGTGCCGAGCGCCCAGAAGTGCGCCGGCAGGAAGAGGGCGAGGGCCACGCCCGAGGCGCGGTGGACGAGGAACGCCCACCACGCCGGATGGTTGCGGGCGGGACGCAGCATCACGCGGCCACCGCCACCACGGCGCGCAGCCCCGCCACGGCGAGCGCGATTGCGACGCCCACGGCCGCGGCGTCCGCCCCGCGGCCCCGCCACGAAAGCCACTCGGCGGCTACCGTGCGCAGCCCGATCGCCCCGTGGATCGCCGCGGCGAGCGCGAAGAGCGCGTAGAACGCGGGCCACGCGAGGGACGAATGCACGCGCGCGAGGATCGCCGCGGCGCTCAGCCCCGCGCGCACGGCGTAGACGATGGTCGCCAGGTGCACGAGCACGAAGACGGCGAGGAGCGCGGCGGTGAGGCGCTGCGCGGCCCAGAGCGCGACCTCGGCGCGGCGGCTCACGGGGCGGCGTCCTTTCCGGAGAGCAGCGCGCGCAGGCTCTCGCGCTTGAGCCCCGCGATCGAGCGGGTGGGCGAAAGCGCCTTCGGGCAGAGCTCGGTGCAGCTCATGAGCGTGTGGCACGCGTGGCAGCCCGCGTCCCCCGCCACCGCCGCGAGGCGCTTGCCCCGCGCGCCGTCGCGCACGTCGTTCACGAGGGTCCAGGCGCGGTTGAGCGCGGCGGGCCCCAGGTAGGCGGGGTTCCAGGCGACCACGTCGCAGGCCGCGTAGCAGACCCCGCAGCCGATGCACTCGATCGCGGCGTCGGCCTCGCGGCGCGCGGCCGAGGCCGGGTCGACCACGGCGAACGGATCGGCGCGGGTGGCGGTCGGCGCGAACTGCCCGCGGGCGAGCGCCCACTTGTCGAAGAATCCGCCCATGTCCGCCACCAGGTCGCGCACCACCGGCATGTTGGCGAGGGGGCCCAGCGTGAGGCGGCCGTCGCGCGCCACCTTGTCCACGTGCGTGCGGCAGGTCCAGCGCGGCTTGCCGTTCACCGTCATCGCGCAGGACCCGCACATCCCCACGCGGCAGGCGAAGCGGTAGGAGAGCGTCGGATCGAGGAAGCGCTGGATGTGGGTGACGACGTCGAGGACCGTCTGGCTCGCGCGCCGCGGGACCGCGAAGCGCTGGTAGCGCCCGTCGTCCCCGCCCCGCCAGACGTCGACCGCGAGCTCCCCCGAGCCTGCCTGCGCCGAGTCCACGGCTGCCCCGTCGCTACGCGCTCTCGTACAGGCGCGTGAGGACGAACTCGCGATGCCCCAGGGCCTCGGCGGCCGTGAGGCGCCCGTTCGCGGTGCGGAACATGCACTCGAGCAGCTTGTCGCCCGCCTGGTCCGGCGTCATCTGGCGCTGCAGCAGGCCCGAGACGTCCACGTCGATGTGCTCGCTCATGGTGCGCACGGTGCGCGGGTTCGCCGAGAGCTTGATCACGGGGAGGATCGGGTTGCCGACGATGTTTCCCTGGCCGGTCGGGAAGAGGTGCACCACGAAGCCCGCGGCGCCAAGGAGCGTGAGCATCTCCGCCGCGGCGGAGGAGGAATCCATGAACCACAGGCCCGGGTGCGTCGGCGTCTCGGCCTTGTCGATCACGCCGTCCACCATGCACTTGCGGCCGATCTTCTGGATGTTGCCGAGCGCCTTCTCCTCGATCGTCGTGAGCCCGCCCTCGATGTTGCCCTTGGTGGGCTGGGAATCCGACAGGTCGTTCGTCTTGTGGGCCTCGACCACCCGCTGGTAGCGGTCGAACATGTACTGGAACTTCTTCTTCACCTCGTCGTTGCGGCAGCGCTGCAGGACGAGTTGCTCGCCGCCCGTGAGCTCGGTGGTCTCGCCGAAGACGAGCGTCACGCCGTGCGGATAGAGCTTGTCGAAGGCGTTGCCCACCGTCGGGTTGGCGCCGCAGCCCGAAGTGGTGTCCGACTCGCCGCACTTGGTGGAGACCCAGAGGTCCTTGAGGGGCCGCTCCTCGCGCCTGAGCTCGCTCGCCCACTGCACGAATTCCTTCGCCTTCTTCGAGGCGCGCAGGATCGTGTCGTGGTCGCCATGCTGCTCGATGCCGAACCAGGCGACGGGCTTGCCGGTGGCGGCGATGCCGTCGGCGACCTTCTTCGCCCAGCCTTCCTCGATGCAGATCACGACCACCGCCGCCACGTTCGGGTTCGATCCCGTGCCGATCAACGTACGGAAATGCAGGTCCAGGTCCGCGCCGAATTGCAGCCGCCCGTAAGGGTGGGGCAGGGCGATCGTGCCCTTGATGTTGTTCTCGACCGCCTGCGCCGCCGCGTTGGACAGGTCGTCCACGGGCAGGATGATGACGTGGTTGCGAACGCCGATGCGCCCGTTCTCGCGCTTGTAGCCCCTGAAAGTCGCCTTGGCCAGATCCATGTCGGTCACCACCGCTTCGTCTTGAGGTTATGGACGTGCGTGTGCTCGCCGACCGCGATCGGGGCCACCACGCGCCCGATGTCCACGCCGTACTTGATCACCGTCGCGTCCTTGCCGAGCGGCTTGATCGCCAGCTTGTGCCCGATGGGGATGTCGGATTTCGCCGTGACCTCGATGGACTTGTCCTGGTCCATGATCCAGCCGGCGAGCTTCTGCCCGGCCTTCACGCCTTCCACCACGACGACGCCGACCGAGTCGTTCTCGTCGTGCACCACGAAATGGATCATGTTGCGCCCCCCGGATGTCGCGAGCCTGCGATCCTAGGCGCGGACGCCGCGCGAAGTCAACTAGATGAGTTGCATGATACGTTGCCCGTGCGTATCGTGCGGCCATGGCCGTCCCCGCCCGGCGCCTGCTCGGCGCCCTCGCCGCCGCCGACCGCCCGCTCTACGAGGAGGTGCGCGCGCGCCTGATCGAGGGCATGGCCGCGCACGCCTGGCGGCCCGGGGAGGCGATTCCCTCCGAGGGCGAGCTCGCGCGCACCTTCGCCGTGGCGGTCGGCACGGTGAGGAAGGCCGTGGACAAGCTCGTCGCCGAGCAGGTGCTGGTGCGCCGCCAGGGCAAGGGCACCTTCGTCGCCACGCACGACGGGCGGCGCCTCATGTTCCACTTCTTCCACATCGTGGAGCGCGGCGGAGCGAAGGCCTACCCCGAAGTGCGCACGCTCGACTTCCGCCGCGCCCGCGCGAGCGCGGAGGAGGCGGCCGCACTCGCGATCCCCGCCGCCGACAAGGTGATCCGCATCCGCAACGTCCTCTCGCTCGGCGGCCGGCCGGCGATCCTCGACGACGTCACGATCCCCGCGGCGCTCTTCCCCGGCCTCACCGAGAAGATCTTCCTCGCGCGGGACAACACCATCTACCACCTCTACCAGAGCCGCTACGGGATCAACGTGCTGCGCACCGACGAGCGCCTGCGCGCGGTGCTCGCCTCGCGCGAGGTGGCGCAGCCGCTGCAGGTCGCGCCCGGCGCACCGCTCCTCGAGATCCGCCGCGTCGCGCTCACCTTCCGCGAACGCCCGGTGGAGCTTCGCATCTCGCGCGTCGACACCACGCGCCACGACTACCACAACACGCTGGGCAAGGACGTCGCCGCCTGATGCCCTCGGCGCTCGCGGCCCTGCCCGGCTTCGCGCCGATTCGGGGCGCGTCGCCGATTGCGACACGTTCGGGACGCGCTCCCTGCAGGCGCTCAGCCCTTCCGGCCCTTCGCGCGCTTCTCCTTCTTCCTCGGGGCCTTGGCGGGCTTCCCGGCCGCGGATTGCGACTCGGCAGCGGCTTGCGATTGGGCCGCGGAGCTCGCTTCGGCGCCCGCCTCTTCGGGCGGCAGCACCTCGCGATCCTCGACGGTCGCGAGCTTCTCGCGAATGCGCGCCGCCTTGCCGGTGAGGCCGCGCAGGTAGTAGAGCTTCGCGCGCCGCACGTCGCCCTTGCGCTTGACCTCGATCGAGGCGAGCGACGGCGAGTAGGTCTGGAACGTGCGCTCCACGCCCTCGCCGCTGGAGATCTTGCGCACGATGAACGAGGAGTTGAGGCCGCGGTTCCTCTTGGCGATGACCACGCCCTCGTAGGCCTGCTCGCGCTTCTTGTCCCCCTCGACCACCGTCACCTTGACGACGACCGTGTCGCCCGGGGCGAACTCGGGGATCTTGCGGGCGAGCCGCTTGATCTCTTCCTGCTCGAGCTGCTGGATCAGGTTCATTGCGTCCTTCCTTTCGTCCGCGGCCTTCCGGCCTTGCGCGCAGAGCCGGTCCGCGGACCGGGTGCGCGCGGTTTGTTAGATGCCTCTGCCCCGCTCGCCGCGGTACTCCTCGAGCAGCTTGCGGTCTTCCCGCGACAGGCCCGCCTCGTCGATGAGCTCGGGCCTGCGCTCCCACGTGCGCCCCAGCGCCTGCTTGCGGCGCCAGCGCGCGATCGCCGCGTGGTTGCCCGACAGCAGCACCTCGGGCACCGCGGCTCCCTTCCACGCCTCGGGCCGCGTGTAGTGCGGCCAGTCGAGCAGGCCTGCGGAGAACGAGTCCTCCGCGGCGCTGCGCGCGTCGTTGAGGCTGCCCGGGAGCCGCCTCACGAGGCAATCGATCAGCACCATCGCGGGCAGCTCGCCGCCCGACGTGACGTAGTCGCCGATCGAGATCTCGCGATCGACGCACTTCTCCACCAGCCGCTCGTCCACGCCCTCGTAGCGGCCCGCGACGATCACGAGACCCGCCTCGCCCCCGAAGTCGCGCAGCAGCCGCTGCGTGAGCCGCTCGCCCTGCGGCGACATCAGCACCACGAGCGGCCGCGCCACTCCCGCGTCCTTCTGCCTCGCCTTCGCCGCCCCGATGGCCGCTTCCAGCGGCTCGGCCATCATCACCATCCCCGGGCCGCCGCCGTACGGCCGGTCGTCGACCCGGCGGTAGGCGTCCGCGGTGAAATCGCGCGGATCCCACGTCTTCAGCCCGAAGAGGCCATCCTCGATCGCCCGGCGCGTGATGCCGTGGTGGCTGAGCGCCTCGAGCATCTCGGGGAAGATCGTGATGACGTCGTAGTGCCTCACGCGTCGTACTCCGCCTTCCAGTCCACCGTGATGCGCCGGGCCTCGCGGTCCACCGCCTTCACGTAGTCCGCGACGAACGGGATCAGCCGCTCGACGCCGCCCTTCACCACCATCACGATCGACTCGCCCGCCTCGACGAAGCCCTCGACCGTGCCCAGCACGCGCCCGTCCTCGCCGCGCACCTCGAGCCCCACCAGGTCCACCTGGTAGTAGCTGCCCTCCTCCGCCTCGCCCAGCGCCGCGCGCGGCACCGCCACCTCGGCTCCCCGCAGGCGCTCGGCGGCGGCGCGGTCGGCGCATTCCGCGAGGCGCGCGACCGGGCCCTTCGCGTGCACCTCGAAATCCTCCACGGCGATCTCGCGCCAGCCCTCGGCGGTGCGCACGACCCAGCGCGGGAAATCGCCGAGCGCGGCCGGGCTTGCCGTGTAGGGCTTCACCTTGACCCAGCCCTGCACGCCGAAGGCGCCGACCACGCGGCCCATCACCACGAGCGTCGATGCGTCCCCGTCGAAGCGGGGCGCGGGCCTACTGGGCGCTCGCTTGCGGCTTGCCGGCCGCTTCGGCCTTGCCACGCTTGATGATCTTCCTCACCGCGTCGGAGGGCTGCGCGCCGCGGCCCACCCAATGCTCGACGCGGTCGAGCGCGATGCGGAACTTGGGCTCGTTCTCGGCGGCCTTGGGATTGTAGAAGCCGATGCGCTCGATGAAACGCCCGTCGCGCGGCATGCGCGAGTCGGCGACGACGATGTTGTAGAAGGGGCGGTTCTTGGCTCCGCCGCGGGCCATGCGGATGACGACCAACTCGAGGCTCCTTTCCCGTTGAAAACGGGCAACGTGAATCGCGGAAAATTGTGGATTATACGATTTTCTGCCCCTTCATGCACCCCCTGGGAAGCGCCTCAGAAGCTCTGGCGGACGAGACTCTTCTGGCCCGCCACCCCATCGACGACGTAGCCGAATATCGCCGTCTGGTAGGTGAGGAACGAGAGATACGCCGTGCCCGCGGGCGCCACGGAAACGGAGGCGGGATCGAAGGCGCCGGCGAAATAGGGGCCCGTGGTCTTGTAGACGGTTCCCGCGTAGTACGTCGTCGTCTGCCACTCGCCCGTCGGCATCACGTACCACGACGGCTTCCCGTCGGCTCCGTAGACGAACCAGGCGACGAAGAGGACGTTCGACGGATGCTGGTGGATCGAGACGCCCCACCCGGACTCCGACGGCACCCACCACATGTCTCCGTAGTCGGCGCGCGGCACGGTCCCGGTTCGCGGCGACACGGTAAAGCTCGTCTCCCCGTGGCTGTATTCGGTCGATCCGACATGCTCCAGCACTTCGACCTTGTAGCTGCCTGCCGGCAACTGGCCGATCGGCCAATCCACGTCGGGGACGGGTGCTTCGAGCTGCACCGGGGCATCGTGCAGGATCACGGTGATCGTGCCCGAGGACATCGACACCTCCGGATCGCCCCATTGCGCGTGCAGCTCGCCTCCGGGGACATGGATCCGCACGGTGTCCAAGGCGCCGGGGTCGCCAGGCGTGATGGTGACTTCCCCGAACGCCGGGCCGATCGCAAGGCCGGACATCGCCAGAAGCAGCGGATATCTCCAGTCCATGCATCCTCCTCGATTCGAGCGGTGCGCGGCCAGGGCCACCTACCGCATCCCCGGAAGCATCCCCTTCATGCCGCGCAGCATCTTGCCGAGGTTGCCGCCGCGCATCATCTTCATCATCTTGCGCATCTGCTCGAACTGGTTGAGCAGGCGGTTCACCTCCTGGACCTGGACGCCGGCGCCCGCGGCGATGCGGCGCTTGCGGGAGGCCTTGATGAGCTCGGGCTTGCGCCGCTCGAGCGGCGTCATCGAGTTGATGATCCCCTCGGTGCGCTTGAGCGCCTTCTCCTGCAGGTCGGGCGAGGCCTGCGCCATCTGCGTGAGCTGCACCGGGAGCTTGTCCGCGAGGCTCGCGATGCCGCCCATCTTCTTCATCTGCGCGATCTGCGCCTTGAAGTCCTCGAGGTCGAAGTCCTTCCCCTTGCGGAACTTCTCGGCGAGCTTCTCGGCCTCCTTCTCGTCGACCTTGGCGCGCGCCTCCTCGACGAGCGAGAGGATGTCGCCCATGCCGAGGATGCGCGAGGCCATGCGCTCGGGGTGGAAGGCCTCGAGGCCGTCCATCTTCTCCGAGACGCCCACGAACTTGATCGGCTTGCCGGTGATGTGGCGCACCGAGAGCGCCGCGCCTCCGCGCGCGTCGCCGTCGAGCTTGGTGAGGATGATGCCGGTGAGGGGGAGCGCCTCGCCGAAGGCGCGCGCGACGTTCACCGCGTCCTGGCCCTGCATGGAGTCCACGACGAAGAGCGTTTCGATCGGGTCGAGGGCGGCGTGCAGCTCGCGCGCCTCGCTCATCATCGCCTCGTCGATGCCGAGGCGCCCCGCGGTGTCCACGATCAGCACGTCGAAGAAGTGGCGCTTCGCGTGGTCGAGCGCGGCGCGGGCGATGTCCACGGGCTTGCCCGACGGGTCCGCGGGGAACACCTCGATGTCGAGGCTCCTGCCGAGGGTCGCGAGCTGCTCGAGGGCGGCCGGCCGGTAGACGTCGGTGGAGACGAGGAGCACCTTCTTCTTCGTGGTCGCGCGGATGAGCCGCGCGAGCTTGCCCGCGCTGGTGGTCTTCCCGGAGCCCTGCAGCCCCGCGAGGAGGATGACCGCGGGAGGCTGCGTCGCGAAGCTCAGTGCCGCGTTCGCCCCGCCCATGAGCTCGACGAGCTCCTGGTGCACGACGCCCACCAGCGCCTGGCCGGGGGTGAGGCTCCCGATCACCTCCCGGCCCAGCGCCTTCTCCTTCACCTTCGCGACGAAGTCCTTGACCACCGGCAGGCCCGCGTCGGCATCCAGGAGGGCGAGGCGCACCTCGCGCAGCATCTCCTGGACGTTGTCCTCCGTGATGCGCGCGTGGCCCCGCAGCGTCTTCACGACGGACGACAGGCGTTGGGTCAGGGCGTCGAGCATGGGAATTGGTAAACTGGATGAACGTCGGTCGAGGGGCCGGCACTGAAATGCCTGATTTGCTTTTATATTTTAGCACCGCCGCCGTCTGGCTCCTGCTCGCGGGGATGGCGTGGCGCACGAGCCGGGTCGCCGCGGCGCCCGGCGGCCCTGCGGCCCGGGACGACGTGCGGATCGAGACCGTCCTGGTGCCCCTCGCGCTCGCCCTGAACGGCCTGCTGCTCTACCGCAGCATCGTGCACCCGGACGGGCTCGACATGAGCGTGGGCAACGGCGTCGCGATGCTCGTGTGGCTCACGGTGCTCATCTACTGGCTCGCGGGGCTCGCCTTCCGGGGGCTCGCGGGCATCCTCGGCCTCATGGCGCCCATCGCCTTCGGGGCGGTCGTGCTGCAGGTCTCGATCATGAGCGTGCACCACGTGGTGAACTACGGCGGGGACCCGCTGTTCGCGCTGCACTTCGCGATCGCGATGCTCGCCTACGCGCTCTACTTCGTGGCCACGGTGCACGCGCTGGTCATGCTCGCCGAGGAGAAGTGGCTGCACCGGGGCGTGCTCCCGCCGTTCATCCGCAGCCTCCCGCCGCTGCTCGAGATGGAGGCGCTGCTGTTCCGCATCCTGCTCGCCGCCTTCGTGCTGCTCACGCTCACGGTGGTCTCGGGCCTGTTCTTCTCGGACGAGATCTTCGGCAAGCCCTTCACCCTCACCCACAAGAACGTCTTCGCGATCATCTCCTGGTTCATCTTCGGGGGGCTGCTCGCCGGGCACTTCGTGCGCGGCTGGCGCGGCCGCACCGCCGTGTACTGGACGCTCGCGGGCTTCACCGCGCTCATGCTCGCGTACGTCGGGAGCAAGGCGGTCCTCGAGCTCATCCTCAAGCGCGGGCTGTCGCCCACCCCTTGATCGACGTCGTCCCCCTGCGCTGGCTCTTCGGCGCGCTCGCCGCGCTGCTCGCGGTCTCGGGCTTCTTCTCGATGTCCGAGACCTGCATGATGGCCCTCAACCGCTACCGCCTGAGGCACCTCGTGCGCGAGGGCAACACCGGCGCGAAGCTCGCCTCGGCGCTGCTCGAGCGCACCGACGAGCTGCTCGCCTTCATCCTCGCGGGCAACACGCTGTTCAACGCCGCCATCACGATCCTGGTGGCGGAGATCTGCCGCCGGCTCCTCGGCAACGCCGAGTTCGTGCTCGCGATCGCGACCGTCGCGGCGAGCTTCGCGATCCTGATCTTCGCCGAGATCCTGCCCAAGATCCTCGGCGCGACCTACTCGGAGGCGATCGCGCTCGCCGCCTCCTACGTCCTCACGCCGCTCATCCGCGTCACGCGCCCCCTCATGTGGATCGTGAACGTGTTCGTGCGCGGCCTGCTCAGGGTGCTGCGCATCCGCCAGGTGGGCGAGAGCAGCGCGCAGCCGCTCAGCATGGAGGAGCTGCGCACGCTGGTGCTCGAGGGGGGCAAGTTCATCCCGAAGAAGCACCGCTCGATCTTCCTCAACCTCTTCGAGCTGGAGGACATGACGGTCGACGACACGATGACGCCGCGCGGGCAGATCGAGGCGATCGACCTCGCCGACGACATCGAGAAGGTGCGCGACGCGCTCGCGACCGCGCACCATACGCGGCTCGTGGTGTGCGAGGGCGGCCTCGACAACGTCGTGGGCATGGTGCACGTGCGCAAGGTCCTGAGCGTCGCGCACCGCGAGCAGGTCGACGCGCAGTCGCTGCGCGCCATCATGCGCGAGCCCTATTACGTCCCCGAGGGCACGCCGCTGCTCACCCAGCTCGGCAACTTCCAGGACAACCAGCGCCACATGGGGCTGGTGGTCGACGAGTACGGCGAGATCCTGGGGCTGGTCACCATGAAGGACATCCTCGAGGAGATCGTGGGGGAATTCACCAGCCAGGCGATCGGCAGCGCCGCCTACTTCCACCGGGAGGACGACGGCGCCGTCATCGCCGACGGCGCCTGCTCGCTGCGGGTGCTCAACCGCAAGGCGGGCTTCGACTTCCCGCTCGAGGGCCCGAAGACCATCAACGGGCTGCTCCTCGAGCAGCTCGAGGAGATCCCCGAGGCCGGCACGCGCCTCGTGGTCTCGGACCACCCGGTGGAGATCCTCCAGGTTCAGAACCGGATGGTGAAGGTGGTGCGGATCCTGCCGAAGCCCGCCGCGCCCCAGGCGCGCGCCGCCTAGCGCCGCGCGGGCGGGGCGCAATAGCGCCGGACGAAGGCGCGGTCGATGCGGTCCTTCCAGCGCCAGACCCAGCCGCCCTCCCAGGACCAGTCGCCCCATACGCCGACCGCGTGGCGGTTGCCCGTCGAGACCAGCGCGAGGTAGCGCTCGCCGGTGCGAAAGGGCGTGAGCGGCTCGCCCGCGAGCGCGGCGCGCAGGTTCGCGGCGAGGGTCGGCGCGGCCCGCACGGCGAAGACGCCCGCCTTCGCGTGGGGACGGCCCTCGACGCCCGCGCAGTCGCCCGCGCCGAAGACGTCGGGATGGGACACCGACTGGAGGCACTCGTTGGTGAGCAGGAACCCGCGCTCGTCGGTCGAGAAGCCCGATTCGCGGATCCAGGCGTGGGCGGACCCGCCGGTGGCGAAGAACACGGCGTCGGAGGCGAACTCGAGCCCCTGCTCGAGGCGCACGTAGTCGGGCCCGACCTCCGTCACGGCGCTGCCCAGGTGCAGGCCCACGTTGCGCTTGCGCAGCTTCGCGGTGAGGCGCTGGCGCGCCCCCTCCGGGAACCCGGGCACGGCGTGCCCCGTGTTGGTGATGACGCGCACGTGGGCCCACGCGAGCCCCAGCTCCTGCCGCAGCCGGTACTCCATCGCGAGCGCGAGCTCCACGCCCGCGGCCCCCCCGCCCACCACCGTGACCGCGCCGATCTCCCCTTCGCGCGCGCGCACGATCACGTCGCTCCAGCCCTTCACGGCGCGCTCGAGCGGTCGCACGGGCACCCCGTGCCTGTCGACCCCGCGCACGCCGACGGTGTAGGGGGCGAGGCCCACGTCGAGCGAGAGCGCGTCGTAGCGGAACCGCGCGCCGTTCTCGCACGCGACCTCGTGCTCGCCCGTGCTCACGTGCGCGACCGAGCTCTGCTCGAGGCTCACGCGGGCCCGCTCGGCGAGCGCGCGCAGGTCGATCGAGCACTCGTCGATCTCGTAGTGCCCCGCGAACAGCCCCGGCACCATCCCCGAGTACGTGAGCCACGGGTAGGGCGTGATCAAGGTCGCGTGCAGGCTCTCGTCGGGGCGCTCGGCGAGGTCGCGCAGGACCTCCACGTGGGCGTGCCCGCCGCCCAGCAGCACCAGGCGCTTCACCGCGCGCCCCCCGCGGCCTCGAGGCGGAAATCCCCGAACCACGCCGTCGCCCTCTCCCCCGTCTGGTCCGTGTCGTTGCCCGCGGCGATGCCCGAGAGCGCGGGAAGCGGCCCTTCGTCGCCGAAGGCGAGGCGGTAGTCGGCGACGAGGTCGCGCCGCTCCGGGACCCAGCGGCCGGCCCGCGAGTCCCCGCTTTCGAGCACGACGACGCGCACGCGGTCGGTGTACGGGCTCCAGGCCGACGTGCCGACCGGGTGCCGGTTGTCCCAGACGTAGCAGATGGCGGTGGTGGGAAGCTGCGAGCCGTAGAGGAGCCGCGCGAGCAGGATCCGCACGCGCGCGCTGAACGGCAGGCGGGAGACCGGCACGTCGAAGAACGCGTAGACGCGCGCGGCGAAGTCGTCCCCGCTCTTCGCCGCGAGGTCGCCCTTCGCGACGACGTGGTCGATCTTCCAGCGCCACGCGAGGACGTTGCGCGCGGCGAGGTCCTCGTGCAGCGTCTGCGCGAGCGTCCCGGCCGCCGCTTCCGAGCGCACGCGCAGCACCGTCGTGCCGTTCTCGTCGACGAGCGCGAACGAGGGAGCCTTCGCGCGCGGCGGCACCAGCTCGCGCCACGCCGCCGCCGGCGCCGAGCCGGGCGTGAGCGACGAGAAGGAGATCACGGCGGCGGGCGCCGCGGCGAGCGCCGCCGGCACGAGGAGCGCCGCGCCGAGCGGCCGGCATCTCACGAGAGCACCTCGGCGAGCAGGCCCTCGCGCCGCAGCCGCGCGTAGTCCTCGGGGCGATCGACGTCCCAGAGCGCGGGAAGCTCCTCCCACCGGGCGCGCAGCTGCGCGAGGCGCTCGCGCGTCTGGGCCATCACCGCGGCCCCGCCCCAGGCGATGCCTTCGAAGAGGCGCGGCAGCGCGCGCGCGACGCCGACCAGCACGTAGCCGCCGTCCTCGGCGGGAACGAGGACCACATCCTGCGCCTCGAGCGCCCCGGCGGCCCGCGCGAGGTGCTCCCCGGTGAGCGCGGGGCAGTCGGAGCCGATCAGGAGCAACCGCCCGCCCGCCGCCCACGCGGGCTCGAAGGCCCGCAGCATGCGCTCGCCCAGGTCCGCGCCGCGCTGCGCCTCGAGCGCCACGCCGAACTCGTCGCGGCAGCGCTCGAAGAAAGGGTGGCTCGCGTCCGGCGAGCACCAGAGCGACACGGGGCCCACCCGCGCCTGCACCGCGGTGGCGAGCGCGTGGCGCACGAGCCCCGCGTGCAGGCTCGCCGCCGCGCTCGGCCCCAGCACCGCGGCGAGACGCGTCTTCACGCCGCCCGCGACGGGCGCCTTCGCGAACACGGCGATCGCCGCCTCAGGGCGAGGTGCGCTCGACGTCATAGCGGCGGGCCAGGCGGTGCGGATCGGCGCCCAGGGCGTAGGCGAGGCGCAGGCGCCACATGAGGGCCATGGTGCGCCAGGGGCCGCGGCGCTCCCAGCGCCGGCCGGAGGTCGTCACGCGCTCGGCGAGGCACGCCGGGGCTGAAGCGCGCTTGAGCGCCTTGCTGAGCGCCACGTCCTCCATGAGCGGGATGTCGGGAAAGCCGCCGGCGGCCTCGAAGGCCGCGCGCCGCACGAAGATCGCCTGGTCGCCCGTGGCGATCCCCGTGAGCCGGGAGCGCAGGTTCATGGCCGCGGCGATCAGCCGAAGCGGCCACGCGCGCCCCTCGATGCGCACGTCGAAACGGCCCCAGGCGCGGCGCGGGTCGGCGAGCGCCGCCTCGATCGCCTCGAGGGCGCCTTCCGGAAGCGACGTGTCGGCGTGCAGGAAGAGCAGGACGTCGCCGCGGCTCGAGCGGGCTCCGGCGTTCATCTGGGAAGCGCGCCCGCGCGGGGCCTCGAGCACGCGGTCGGCCCAGGACGCGGCGAGCGCCCGGGTCGCGTCGCGGCTCGCGCCGTCGACCACGATCACCTCCGCGCCGCGCGCGCGCAGGGCCTGCAGCGGGGCGAGGGCGCGCTCGATGCCCGCCGCCTCGTCCAGCGTGGGAACGACGATGGAGACCCGTGCCATGGGCGCGATTGTAACGTCCGCCCCCGGAACGTCACGGTTTCGCGTCGTTGAGCGACCAGTCGTAGTCGAGGAACGCGACCTCGGCCTGCTGCGCGCGCACGCGCTCGCGGTCCTGCGGGCGGTCGGCGAGGAGGTCGGCGTATTTCGCGAGCGCGGCCTTCACGGACGTGTAGCCGTGCCAGCCGTGCTCGAAGTCCTTGCCGTACCAGTCGAAGATCTTCGAGACCTCGAGCCGGCCGGACGCCGGGTCGTAGCGGTTGCGCGTGCGGTCGGAGAGGAACCGTCTCATCGCGTCCTCGAGCTGGGCGTCGAGGCGGTCGGCGACGTAGGCCTCGTTGCGCAGCATCGGGCAGCCGACCGAGGCGCACACCACCGCCACGTGCACGCGCGGCTCGTCGTACACGCCAACCTTCCGCAGCATCCCGTGCTCGATCCCGTCGAGGTTCATCGGCTCGCCGAAGAGCGTGAAGAACCGGTCCTTCCACGGGTTGCCGAAGAAGGTCCCGAAGTCGCGGATCGAGCGGATGTCGGGATAGCGCGTGAGGATCTTCTCGATGGTGAAGGCGTTGTAGGCGTTGACGAGGAACGCCTCCTGCTGCGGCTTGCTCCAGCCGTCGAAGTCGCCGCGCGTCACCTTCTCGTCGTCGGCGAGCACGGCCTTGAGCTGCGCGCGGTCGCGGGCCATGCCCGCGTAGTCCACGCGCGAGGCGACGCCGTTCGCGATGTAGCGCACGTGCTTCGCGAGCAGCGCGTTCCACGCGGCGTAAGTGTGGTCGAAGGCCGCCGCGGGGAGGGGGGCGGCGGCGAGGACGAGGACGGCGAGGAACCGGCGCGCGACCATGACCGCCTCAGTCGTCGCCCGGATTGCCGGCCGCGTCGTAGTAGGGGCGCGTGTCCGAGAGCCCCGTGAGGCGCACGAGCACCGCGCCGAGGCCCCCCGCCCCGCGCGCCCAGTCGTTGTAGGCCTCGGCGAGCGCCATCTGCCCCCGCGTCACGCGCGCGCGCCGCCACGCCCCGGCGGCGTACTTGCTCGCCTCGGCGAGCGTCGGATAGGCATGGATCGTCCCGAGGATGCCCTTCAGGCCGATGCCGTGCCGCATCGCCGCGACGAGCTCGGCGAGGATCTCGCCCGCGTGCTCGCCCGCGACGGTGGCGCCCAGGATGCGGTCGCCGCCCGGGCGCGTGAGCACCTTCACCATGCCGCGGGCCTCGCCGTCGGCGATCGCTCGGTCGAGGTCGTCGATGCCGTACACGCTCACCTCGTGCGGGATCTTCCGCGCGCGCGCCTCCTGCTCGTTGAGGCCCACGCGCGCCACCTCGGGGTCGGTGAAGGTGACCCACGGCACCACCGACCAGTCGACGCGCAAGCGCCGGAAGCGCCCGAAGAGCGCGTTCACGGCGCAGTACCACGCCATGTGCGAGGCCGTGTGCGTGAACTGGTAGGGCCCGGCGACGTCGCCGCAGGCGTAGATGTTGGGATAGATCGTCGCGAGGTGCTCGTCCACCTCGACGGTCCCCTGCTTCGTCACGGGGATCCCCAGCTCCTCGAGGCCGTAGCCCGCGGTGTTCGCCACGCGCCCCACGGCGCAGAGGATCTCGTCGCAGGCGATGCGCACCTCGCTTCCGTCGTGCTCGGCGATGATGACCTTCTCCGCGCCCTCGAGGCGCACCGTCTTCGCCCGGTGCCCCGTGAGGACCTCGATGCCCTCGGCGCGGAAGCGGGCCGCGACGAGCTCCGAGAACTCCGGGTCTTCGCGCGTCATGAGGCGCGGGAGCATCTCGACCTGGGTCACCTTCGCCCCCAGGCGCGCGAAGCACTGCGCGAGCTCGCAGCCGATGGGCCCGCCGCCCAGCACCGCGAGGCGCCGCGGCAGGGTGCGCAGGCTCCACACGTTCTCGGAGGTGAGGGGCAGCGCCTCGGCGAGCCCCGGCACGGGCGGGACGAAGGGGCGGGCGCCCGCGGCGATCACGATGCTCTTCGTGGCGAGCGTGCGCGTGCCCCCGCCCGCGAGCGCCACCTCGACCGTCCAGGGGCTCGTGATCCGCGCGGCGCCCTGCAGGCACTCGACCCCGAGCCTCGTGTAGCGCGCGGCCGAATCGTGGGGCTCGACCTCCCGCACGACCCGCTGCACGCGCTCCATCACCTCGGCGAAATCGAGCTGCGCGCTCGCCGCGCGGATGCCGAAGTCGGCCGAGCGCCCCATGTCGGCGACGAGCTTCGCCGAGCGGATGAGCGCCTTCGAGGGCACGCACCCCGTGTTGAGGCAGTCGCCGCCCATGGCGCCCTTCTCGACGAGGGTCACCTTCGCCTTCACCGCCGCCGCGATGTAGGCGGCGACGAGCCCCGCGGAGCCCGCGCCGATCACGACGAGGTTGCGGTCGAACTTCGCCGGGCGCTTCCAGCGCGCGTAGAGCCTGCGCGCCTTCATCGCCGCGAGCGCCCTCTTCGCCGCGAGCGGGAAGACGCCGAGGATCACGAATGCGGCGACGAGCCCCGGGGAGACGCGAAACGCGCCGAGCTGCGTGCCGGCGTAGACGTAGGCGACGGTGCCCGCGAGCATCCCGGCCTGGCTCACCCAGTAGAAGGTCCACGCGCGGATCGGCGTGAGGCCCATCACGAGGTTGATCACGAAGAAGGGGAACGCGGGGACCAGGCGCAGCGCGAACAGGTAGAAAGCGCCCTCGCGCGCGATCCCGTCGTTCACGGGCCTGAGCCTGTCGCCGAAGCGCGCCTGCACCCAGTCGCGCAGCACGAAGCGCGAGGCGAGGAAGGCGAGCGTGGCGCCGATCGTCGAGGCGAAGGAGACGATCACCGTGCCCCACAGGAGCCCGAAGATCGCCCCGCCCGCGAGCGTCATGATCGCCGCCCCCGGCAGCGACAGCCCCGTGACCGCCACGTACACCGCGAAGAATCCGCCCGCGGTGCGAAGGGGATGGTCGCGGGCGTAGGCCTCGATCGCCGAGCGCTGCGACTGGAAGTACTCGAGCGAGACGTAGCGCTGCAGGCCGAGGGCGAAGAACGCGGCGACCAGGATCGCGAGGACCCCGAAGACGGCGAGCTTGCCCTTGCTCATGGAAGCCTCCTCCCCGAAGCGCGCCCGTGCGTCGCGGACGCGTGCCTCACCCTCGCGCGGCGGACGCGGGCCGCGCGCGTTCGATCCCGTGGCGCGGTCCGTGGACGATCCGCCGCTGGTAGGACGCGTGCGCGCTCGAGCCCTCGGGCCAGCTCGCCGTGAAGCGCTCGAGCCAGCGTCCATGGTCGTAGTCGACCCGCAGCGCCTCCACGTGCACGCCGGCGACCGCGGCCCCGTACAGGCGCTCGGGGCCGGCGAAGGAGTCGACGCCGATGCGCGTCACCACGCCGAAGCGCGTGCCCTCGAAGTTCGGCATTCCCGCCGCGCCATTGTTCGCGACCGCGCGCGCACGCCCGTCCACGTCGAAGAGCCGCAGCGCCGGCAGGCACGTGTGGGAGCTCGCGAACACGTCCACGCGCGCGTCGCGGAACGCGGAGGCGATCCAGCGCCCGTGCCGCGGGTCGTCGAGGCGGTCGTGCGCGAAGCCCCATCCCGCGAGCGAGGCCGCGTCGCCGTGGACGATGGCGACCCGCGCCGCGCCCACCCGCGCCACGAGGTGCATGGGAAGCGCGCCCAGCCGCGCGCGCAGGTCGGGAACCCCGCGCGCCGTGGCGCGCAGCCGCTCCAGGATCTCGTTCGAGCGCGACACTTCCGCGTCGCTCACGTCGGCCGGATAGGCGCAGCCGCAGCCCGCCCCGCTCTCCTCGCCCGCGATCTCCGTCTCCACGTTGCCGCGCAACGCCCGCTGCGCGAGCACCGCCTCGCTCACGGCGGCGAAATCGCCGGGCGCCACGTCGAACCAGTGGAAGTCGCCGTTGAAGACGAGCTCCACGGGCCCCGCCTCGCGCGCGGCGAGCGCGCCGATCGCGGCGAGCGCCTCCCGGTTGCCGTACAGGCCGCCCGCCACGTAGAGCGTGCGCGCGGCGAGCTCCGGGTCGCGATCGAACACCCGGGGCGGATAGAGGTAGGAGACGGGGCAGGTGCGTCCGGGACGGGCCGCGGGCGCTCGGCCGGCCCCGGCGAGCGCGCCGGCGCTCACGCGAGCGCCCCGCCGCAGCTCGACCCCTGCCCCGCGGTGCAGCCGTAGCAGTGGTCGCGCACCGCGATGGGATTGCCCTCGAGGTCGCGCCCCATCATCTGCGTGACGTGCACGCGCGGGCGGCCCGCCACGCGGAGCGCGAGGCCCAGCATC
>DASPRQ010000079.1:0-16325 GCA_035624355.1 Usitatibacter sp.
CGGTCCGCAGCCGCGGCCCTCGCGGATCTCGGTGTAGATGGCGCGCGAGACCATGTCGCGGGGCGCCAGATCCTTGATAGTGGGGGCGTAGCGCTCCATGAAGCGCTCGCCGTCCTTGTTCACCAGGTAGCCGCCCTCGCCGCGCACGCCCTCGGTGATGAGGATGCCCGCGCCCGCCACCCCGGTCGGGTGGAACTGCCAGAACTCCATGTCCTCGAGCGCGATGCCGGCGCGCGCGGCCATGCCCAGGCCGTCGCCCGTGTTGATGAACGCGTTGGTCGAAGAATGGAAGATGCGCCCCGCACCGCCCGTGGCGAAGAGGGTCGCCCGCGCGTGGAAGAGCGCGGTCTCGCCGCTCTCCATCTCGAGGGCGGTGACCCCGAGCACGCGCCCCTCGGCGTCGCGCACCAGGTCGAGCGCCATCCACTCGACGAAGAAATGGGTCTTCGCGAGCACGTTGCGCTGGTAGAGGGTGTGCAGCATGGCGTGCCCGGTGCGGTCGGCCGCGCACGAGCTTCTCTGCACGGGCTTCTCGCCGAAGTTCGCCGAGTGGCCCCCGAAGGGCCGCTGGTAGATGGTGCCGTTCTCGTTGCGGTCGAAGGGCATCCCGAAGTGCTCGAGCTCGAAGACGACCTCGGGGGCCATGCGGCACATGAACTCGATCGCGTCCTGGTCGCCCAGGTAGTCCGAGCCCTTGATCGTGTCGTACATGTGCCAGATCCAGTGGTCCTCGCCCATGTTGCCGAGCGCCGCCCCGATGCCGCCCTGGGCGGCCACCGTGTGCGAGCGCGTCGGGAAGACCTTGGAGAGCACCGCCACGCGCAACCCCGCGTGCGCGAGCTCGAGGGCCGCGCGCAGGCCCGAGCCGCCCGCGCCCACGATCACCGCGTCGAACCGCCGCACGGGAATCGCCATGTCATCGCCCCCAGAGGATCGAGGCCGACCAGATGAGGTAGAACACCAGCACGACCGCCGCCCCCGCCTGGGCCGCGACGCGCGCGCCGTACGGGTGCACGTAGTCGATGAGGATGTCGCGCACGCCCACCCACGCGTGCCAGAGCAGCGCCGCGAGGAAGAGCATGGTGGCGAGGCGAAAGAAGCCGCCCGAGAAGAGCGCCTTCCAGTCCGCGTAGGTCGCCGGGGGGGCCGCGAGCACGAAGGCGAGCGCGATCACCGTGTAGAGCGCCATCACCACCGCCGTGAAGCGCTGCACGAGCCACCCGCCGACGCCGTAGTGCGCGCCGACCGGCTCCTTCCCGTAGGCGCGGCTCACCACAGCCTCCAGGCGACCAGGGCGACGGCGAGCGCCTCGGCGGCGAAGACCGCGAGCGCCGAGGCGCGGGCCGGCCCCTTGCCCATGCCGAGGTGCATGTCGAGCACGAGGTAGCGCAGCCCCGCGAAGAAGTGGTGCGCGTAGGCCCAGGCCGCGCCGATCGCGACGAGCTTCGCGAGCGGGTGCGCGAGCAGGGCGTGCCAGCGCCCGTAGCCCTGCTCCGAGCCGAGCGTCGACTGCAGGATCCAGAGGGCGAGCGGCAGCAGCGGGAAGAAGAGCAGCGCGCCGGTGATGCGGTGGACGATCGACAGGACCGCCGGAGGCCAGTGGTTGGCCAGGTTGAACTCGTAGTACTTCGGCCGCGCCCTCGGTGCTGCGCTCATCTCTTTGTTATTCCTTCGTCGGCGGTCATGGATTCTAGATCGGATGGACGGGGCCGCACAAACTCAGCTGAGCTCGTTGAAATACGAGAAGCCGTCGGTGCGGCACAGGCCCCGGCGCCACTCGACGGGCTTGTCCCCGTAGGTGCAGGCCACCCGGTCGACGCACAGCAGCGGCGTGCCCGGGGGCACCTTCAGGTGCGCCGCGGCCACGGAATCGGCGGCAACCGCGCGCACCCGCTCGCGGGCCCGGATCATGCGCACACCGAACACCGCCTCGTAGAAGCTGTAGACCGAACCGCCGAACTCCTCGAGCTCCGCGAGCGTCATCCCGGGGAACTGCCGCGCGTCGAGCACGATCTCGTCGAGGATCATGGGCCGCCCCGCGAACGACATCACGCGCTTGAACGCGAGCACCGGCGCGCCCGGCTCGAGCCCCAGGGCCGCTGCGCTCTCGCCGTGGGCCTTGCCGCGCTCGAGGCCGAAGAAGAGGTTCTGCGGCTGCGGCTTCTCGCCCGAGTCGGGCATCACGCGCAGGAACCGGTACTGGTACGAAGGCTCCGCGTGGGAGGCGACGAAGGTGCCCTTGCCCTGGCGGCGCACGACGATGTGCTCGGCGGCGAGCTCGTCGATCGCCTTGCGCACCGTTCCCTGGCTCACGTGGTAGCGCGCGGCGAGCTCGTGCTCCGAGGGGATCGCCTCGCCGGGCCGCCATTCGCCCGACACGAGGCTCTGCGTGAGCAGCAGCTTGATCTGCTCGTAGAGCGGGCGGAACGCCGGCCGGGCCCTCGGGGAGCCCGGAGAGTCCCCCGGTGCGCGAACCTCTCTCCTGGTCACGACCATCAAGCTATCATAGCTTTTTTCTGCTGTCTTGTATAAGATACATCTTTCGCCGGGCGGCAGATCAGGTAAACATCCGGAGATTCAAGGGCTTGCCTCGATGAACGTGTATTACCGCCCCCGGCGATCGATGCTCTTCGTGCCCGGCTGCGAGACGCGCTACCTGCACAAGGCGCGCACCCTGCGCGTCGACTCGGTGATCCTCGACCTGGGCGACCCGATCCTGGTCGACAAGAAGGTCGAGTCCCGCCGCAACGTCTGCGACGCGGTGCTCGCCGGCGGCTACGGGCGCCGCGAGGTCGTGGTCCGCGTGAACGACCTGGATTCGCCCTGGGGCCGCGACGACGTGAAGGCCGTGGCCACCATCGGCGCCGACGCGATGCTCTTCCCCAACGTCGAGTCCCGCGACGACGTGGCCGAGGCGATCGCGCTCCTCGACGAGGCGGGCGGCGCTCACCTGCCCGTGATGGTGATGATCGAGAGCCCGCTCGGCGTGCTGCGCGCCGAGGAGATCGCGGCCGCCTCCGACCGCATCGCCTGCCTGATCGTGGCCACCTCGGACCTCCTGAACCAGCTCCACGGGCGGCGCACGCCCGACCGCGTCGCGCTGGTTCACAGCCTCGCGCACGTGCTGCTCGCGGGGCGCGCGCACGACCGCTCGGTCGTGGACGGGATCTCGACCGACCTCAAGGACATGCAGGCCTTCGAGTACGGGTGCCGCCTCGCGCGCGACCTCGGCTTCGACGGCAAGAGCCTCGTGCACCCGTTCCAGCTGCCCTACTGCAACGACGCCTTCACGCCCAAGCCCGCGGACCTCGCCGCGGCGAACGAGGTGATCGAGGCGCTCGAGCGCGCCCACCGCGAGGGCCGCGGCACGGTCGTGGTGAACGGGCGCCTCGTCGAGGGACACCACGTGAAGGCGGCGCGGCGGCTGCTCGCGATGGCCGACATGATCGCCAAGCTGGAGGCGGGCCAGTGAGCCGGGACACCCCGCCAAAGCGCCTAGAATGGGGGCCCCCGACGAACGGGCGGCCGAGGGTCGGGCGGGAAACCGGGACGGGAGCGACATGACGGCAGGCGAGAAATTCAGGCGGGCCCTGGCGGAGGAGAAGCCCCTCCAGCTCCCCGGGGCGATCAACGCGTACCACGCGATCCTCGCGAAAGCGAGCGGCTACCGCGCGATCTACCTTTCGGGCGGGGGCGTGGCCGCGGGGTCGCTGGGCGTGCCCGACCTCGGCATCTCCAACCTCGACGACGTGCTCACCGACGTGCGGCGCATCACGGATGCTTGCGACCTGCCGCTGCTCGTCGATGCCGACACGGGATTCGGCGCGAGCGCCTTCAACGTCGCGCGCACCGTGAAGTCGCTCGTCAAGTTCGGCGCGGCGGCGATGCACATCGAGGACCAGGTGGGGGCCAAGCGCTGCGGCCACCGGCCCGGCAAGGAGCTCGTTTCCAGCGCCGAGATGGTCGACCGCGTCAAGGCCGCGGTGGACGCGCGCACCGATCCGTCGTTCTTCATCATGGCGCGCACCGACGCCCTCGCCTCGGAGGGCCTGGAGCGGGCGATCGAGCGGGCGCGCGCCTGCGTCGAGGCGGGCGCCGACGGCATCTTCCCCGAGGCGGTCACGGAGCTCGGCATGTACCGCCGCTTCAAGGAGGCGGTGAAGGTGCCGGTGCTCGCCAACATCACGGAGTTCGGAAAGACACCGCTCTTCACCCTCGAGGAGCTGCGAAGCGTGGGCGCGGACATCGCGCTCTATCCCCTTTCGGCCTTCCGCGCCATGAACGCGGCCGCCCTCGAGGTCTACGGGAGGCTGCGCAAGGACGGCACGCAGAAGGCGTGCCTCGCGTCGATGCAGACTCGCGACGACCTCTACCGCTACCTCGGCTACCACGCCTACGAGGAGAAGCTGGACGCCCTGTTCGAGAAGACCCCGTGAAGGAAGGATCCATGTCCCAGGCAACCGTCGCGCCCGCCGTCGGGCCGAAACCGAAGAAATCCGTGGCGCTCTCGGGCGTCACGGCCGGCAACACCGCCCTGTGCACCGTCGGCCGCACCGGCAACGACCTGCACTACCGCGGCTACGACATCCTCGACATCGCCGAGCATTGCGAGTTCGAGGAGATCGCCCACCTGCTCGTGCACGGGAAGCTGCCCAATGCCGCCGAGCTCATGGCCTACAAGCAGAAGCTGCAGGGCCTGCGCGGCATCCCGGCGGCCGTGCAGTCGATCCTCGAGGCGATCCCCGCGAGCACGCACCCGATGGACGTGATGCGCACCGCCTGCTCGGCGCTCGGCAGCGTCCTGCCCGAGGCCGACGACCACAAGCTCGGGCCCTCGCGCGACATCGCCGACCGGCTCATGGCCTCGTTCGGCTCGATGCTCCTCTACTGGCACCACTACTCGCACTCGGGGCGCCGCATCGACGTGGAGACGGACGACGACTCCATCGGCGGACACTTCCTCCACCTGCTGCACGGCCACAAGCCCTCGTCGCTGTGGGCGCGCTCGATGCACACCTCCCTCATCCTCTACGCGGAGCACGAGTTCAACGCGTCCACCTTCACCGCGCGGGTGGTGGCCGGCACGGGCTCCGACATGCACTCGGCCATCACCGCCGCGATCGGCGCGCTCAAGGGGCCGAAGCACGGCGGCGCGAACGAGTTCGCCTTCGACACCATCGGCCGCTACGACACGCCCGACGAGGCGGAAGCCGACATCGTGAAGCGCCTCGCGGAGAAGCAGGTGATCATCGGCTTCGGCCACCCCGTCTACACCGTGTCCGACCCGCGCAACCAGATCATCAAGGAAGTCGCGCGCGCCCTCTCGAAGGACGCCAAGAACATGAAGCTCTTCGACATCTCGGCGCGCGTCGAGGAGGTGATGTGGCGCGAGAAGAAGATGTTCCCCAACCTCGACTGGTACAGCGCGACGTCCTACCACATGATGGGCGTGCCCACCGCGATGTTCACGCCGCTGTTCGTGATCTCGCGCACCTCCGGCTGGTCCGCGCACGTGATCGAGCAGCGCATCGACGGCAAGATCATCCGCCCGTCGGCCAACTACACCGGCCCCGAGAACCTCGCCTTCGTCCCGCTCGCGAAGCGCCCCTGAGACGAGAGAACAAGTGTCGTCACACGTCAGCAACGTCCGCCCCGATTTCGACCGGGCCATCGTCGACATCGTCGACTACGCCCGCGACTACCGGATCGCCTCGCGCGAGGCCTACGAGACCGCGCGCTACTGCCTCATGGACACGCTCGGATGCGGCTTCGAGGCCCTGTCCTATCCCGCGTGCACCAAGCTCCTCGGCCCGATCGTGCCCGGCACGGTGGTCCCGAACGGGGCGAAGGTGCCCGGCACCTCCTTCCAGCTCGATCCGGTCCAGGCGGCCTTCGACCTGGGCTCGATGGTCCGCTGGCTCGACTTCAACGACACCTGGCTCGCGGCCGAGTGGGGCCACCCCTCCGACAACCTGGGCGGCATCCTCATGGCCGCCGACTGGGTGGCGCGCAACGCCGTCGCCTCCGGCAAGCCCGCGCCGACGATGCGCGACGTGCTTACCGCGATGATCAAGGCCCACGAGATCCAGGGCTGCCTCGCGCTCGAGAACAGCTTCAACCGCGTGGGCCTCGACCACGTGGTCCTCGTGAAGGTGGCCTCGACCGCGGTGGTGTCGGCGCTCCTCGGCCTCTCCCGCGAGGAGACGCTCAACGCCGTTTCGAACGCCTGGGTGGACGGGCAATCGCTGCGCACCTACCGGCACGCGCCCAACACGGGCTCGCGCAAGAGCTGGGCGGCCGGGGACGCGACCTCGCGCGCGGTTCGCCTCGCCCTCATCGCGCGCACCGGGGAGATGGGCTACCCTTCGGCCCTCACCGCGAAGACCTGGGGCTTCTACGACGTGCTCTTCAAGGGCAAGCCCTTCAGGTTCCAGCGGCCCTACGGCAGCTACGTGATGGAGAACGTGCTCTTCAAGATCTCCTTCCCCGCCGAGTTCCACTCGCAGACCGCGGTCGAGGCCGCGATGGCGATCCACGGCGAGCTCGCGCGCCTCGGGCGCAGCCCCGGGGACATCCGGCGCATCACGATCCGCACCCACGAGGCCTGCATCCGCATCATCGACAAGAAGGGGCCGCTCGCGAATCCCGCCGACCGCGACCATTGCATCCAGTACATGGTGGCGGTGCCGATCCTCTTCGGGCGCCTCACCGCCGCGGACTACGAGGACGAGGTCGCGAAGGACCCGCGCATCGACGCCCTGCGGGACAAGATCGCCTGCGTGGAGGACAAGGGCTTCACGAAGGACTATCACGATCCCGACAAGCGCTCCATCGCCAACGCCCTCACCGTGGAGCTCGCCGGCGGGAAGAGGCTCAAGGAGGTCGTGGTCGAGTACCCGATCGGGCACAAGCGCCGCCGCAAGGAGGGCATGCCGGTCCTGGTCGAGAAGTTCCGCACCAACCTCGCCCGCCGCTTCCCGGAGAAGCAGCGCGCGCGCATCCTCGACCTGTGCCTCGACGCGAAACGCCTGGACGCCACGGCGGTCCAAGAGTTCGTGGACCTCATGGTGATCTAGGCCCCGAAGGAGGTCGTGTGCGCATCCTCGCCCTCGCCGCCGCCCTCGCCCTCGCGGGCTGCGCGACCACTTACGAGCTCACGCTCATGCCGCCGGACCGCGGCGTCACCTACACCGGCGTCGCCCACGACAACGGGGGCGGCGAGGGCCCGATCTCGATCAAGATCGGGGACCGGGCCTATTCCGGCACGTGGGTGCAGGCCACGCCGTCGCGTTCGAGCGCGTACGTGAGCGGCGGCTGGGGCTGGGGAGGCTGGTACCACGGCGGCATGGGCGCCGTGTACAGCGTCGACAACCCGCAGGGCGGCCAGGCGAAGGCCCTGCTCACCGCGCCCGACGGCTCGGGGCTACGCTGCGACCTGCGCATCAACTACGGCTACGGCGACGGCCTGTGCCGCGACGATTCGGGCCGCCCCTACGACGTGCAGATCCGCTCCGTACCCAGCTCCTGAGGCGCGCCCGCCGCCGCCCGCGGCGAGGCGCGGACGCATCCGCGACCGAACAACCCGACGAAGAAGGGAAGGCCACCATGCCCCACAACTCGTTCGACACCCTGAAGAGCTTCCAGAGCGCCCCGGGAAAGTCGGCGCAGCTCTACTCGCTTCCCGCCCTTGCGAAGACCTTCCCGCGGGTGAAGCGCCTTCCCGTGTCCCTGCGCATCGTGCTGGAGAGCGTGCTGCGCAACGTGGACGGCAGGAAGATCACCGAGGAGCACGTGAAGCAGCTCGCCAGCTGGTCTCCGACGGGCGCGCGCACCGACGAGATCCCGTTCGTCCTCGCGCGCATCCTGCTGCAGGACTTCACCGGCGTGCCCGCGCTCGTGGACCTCGCCGCGATGCGCAACGTCGCCGCGCGCACGGGCAAGGACCCGAAGGTGGTGGAGCCCCTCGTGCCCGTGGACCTCGTGATCGACCACTCGGTGCAGATCGACAACTACGGCGCGCCCAACGTGCTCGACCTCAACATGAAGATCGAGTTCGCCCGCAACAAGGAGCGCTACCAGTTCCTCAAGTGGGGCACGACCGCGTTCGACACCTTCAAGGTGATCCCGCCGGGCGTGGGCATCTGCCACCAGGTGAACCTCGAGTACCTCGCGCGCGGCGTGTTCGAGAAGGACGGCATCCACTACCCCGACACGGTCGTCGGCACCGACAGCCACACGACGATGGTGAACGGCATCGGCGTGGTCGCTTGGGGCGTGGGCGGCATCGAGGCGGAAGCCGGGATGCTGGGGCAGCCCGTGTATTTCCTCACGCCCGACGTGGTCGGCGTGAACCTCGCCGGGAAGCTGCGCGAGGGGGTGACGGCGACCGATCTCGTGCTCACCGTGACCGAGATGCTGAGGAAGGCGAAGGTCGTCGGCAAGTTCGTCGAGTTCTTCGGCGAGGGCGCCGCCTCGCTCGCGGTGCCGGACCGCGCCACCCTCGGCAACATGGCCCCCGAGTACGGCGCGACCATGGGCTTCTTCCCCGTGGACGAGAAGACCGTCGACTACTACCGCAGCACGGGGCGCTCGCCGGAGCAGGTCGCCGCCATCGAGGCGTACTTCAAGGCGCAGGAGATGTTCGGCATCCCGCGCAAGGGCGAGATCGACTATTCGCAGGTCCTCGAGCTCGACCTCGCGAGCGTGCGCACCTCGCTCGCCGGGCCGAAGCGGCCCCAGGACCGCATCGAGCTCGGCCGCATGAAGGGCCGCTTCACGGAGCTCTTCTCCGCGCCCGTGCTCTCCGGCGGCTTCGCGCAGAAGCCCGAGAGCCTCGCGAAGCGCGCGAAGACGAAGGACGGCGCCGAGGTCGGCAACGGCGACGTGCTGATCGCCGCGATCACGTCGTGCACCAACACCTCGAACCCGAGCGTGCTGCTCGCCGCGGGGCTCCTCGCGAAGAAGGCGGTCGAGAAGGGGCTCGCGGTCCCGAAGCACATCAAGACCTCCCTCGCGCCGGGCTCGCGCGTCGTCACCGAGTACCTCCGGGCCGCGGGGCTCCTGCCCTACCTCGAGAAGCTCGGCTTCTACGTCTCCGCCTACGGCTGCACCACCTGCATCGGCAACGCGGGGCCGCTCGATCCGGCGATCGAGCAGGCGATCGTGGACAACGACCTCGTGTGCGCCGCGGTGCTCTCCGGCAACCGCAACTTCGAGGCGCGCATCCACCCGAACCTGCGCGCGAACTTCCTCGCCTCGCCGCCGCTGGTCGTGGCGTACGCCATCGCGGCCTCCGTCCTCAAGGACCTCGAGAAGGAGCCGCTCGGCCAGGGCCGGGACGGCCCCGTGTTCCTCAGGGACATCTGGCCCGCCTCCGGGGAGATCCAGGCGCTCATGAAGTACGCGGTCGATCCGAAGGTCTTCGGGCGCATGTACGGCAGCATCGGGAAGAACGATCCGATGTGGGAGGGCGTCGCGACCTCCGGCGGCAACGTCTACAACTGGCCGAAGTCGACCTACATCGCCGAGCCGCCGTTCTTCCAGGGATTCACCATGAGCGCGGGCCAAGCCCACGACGTGAAGGGCGCGCGCGCGCTCGGCGTCTTCGGCGATTCCGTCACCACGGACCACATCTCGCCGGCCGGCTCGATCAAGGACACCTCGCCCGCGGGCAAGTACCTCATCGCCCACGACGTCGCGAAGCCCGACTTCAACAGCTACGGCGCGCGGCGCGGCAACCACGAGGTGATGATGCGCGGCACCTTCGCCAACGTGCGCATCAAGAACCTCATGATCCCCCCGAAGGCCGACGGGACCCGCGTCGAGGGCGGGTTCACGCTGCACCAGCCCTCGGGCGAGCAGATGGCGATCTACGACGCGGCCATGAGGTACGTCTCGGCCGGCACGCCCACGGTCGTGTTCGGCGGCGAGGAATACGGCACCGGCTCCTCGCGCGACTGGGCGGCCAAGGGCACGCAGCTCCTCGGCGTGAAGGCGGTGATCGTGCGCAGCTTCGAGCGCATCCATCGCTCGAACCTCGTGGGCATGGGCGTGCTGCCGCTGCAGTTCAAGGGCGCCGATTCCGTCGAGAGCCTGGGCATCAAGGGCGACGAGACCTTCGACCTGACGGGCCTCGAGCAGGGCATCCGCCCCCAGATGGACGTGACGCTCACGGTCCGGCGCAAGGACGGTTCGACGAAGGAGACGAAGCTCCTGCTGCGCATCGACACGCCGATCGAGGTCGACTACTACCTGCACGGCGGCATCCTCCCCTACGTGCTGCGCGGGCTCGTGCAGAAGAGCCCGGCCACGGCGGCGACGGCCTGAGGAGGCCGTGGCTGCCGCAGGCAAGGATGGCCCCTTCGACGGCGGCTGCGACTGCCGGGCGGTGCGCTACCGCATGACGAGCCGCGCGATGTTCGTCCACTGCTGCCACTGCCGCTGGTGCCAGCGGGAGACGGGCGCCTCGTTCGCGCTGAACGCCCTCATCGAGGCCGACCGGGTGCGGCTCCTCGAGGGCGAGCCCGAGGTGGTGCTCACCCCCTCGAACAGCGGCAAGGGGCAGAAGATCGCCCGCTGCCCCAAGTGCCGCATCGCGCTCTGGAGCAACTACGCGGGCGCGGGGGATGCGATCCGCTTCGTGCGCGTGGGAACGCTCGACGACCCGGACGCGTTTCCTCCCGACATCCACATCTTCACGTCCACGAAGCAGCCGTGGGTGGTGATCCCGCCCGGCATGCCCGCCGTCCCCGAGTACTACAAGTCGAGCGAGATGTGGCCGAAGGAGAGCCTCGAGCGGCGGGCGAAGGTGCTGAGCCGCTAGCGCCAGGACCTAGAAGTCGGCCACGTCCCCTTCGTCCTGCTCGCCGGCGCGCGCGAGGCGGCGCTGGGTGCGCCGGTGCTGCCACAGCGAGAAGACGACCGAGACGACCGCGGCGAGCAGCAGGCCGCCGGAGATCGGGCGCGTCACGAAGAGCCACGGGTTCGAGTCGGTCATGATCGAGCGCACGAGGTTCACCTCGATCTGGTCGCCGAGGATCACGCCGAGGATGAACGGCGCGAGCGGCAGCCCCGCCTTCACCATCAGGTAGCCCAGCACGCCGAAGACGAGCAGCACGTACACCGTGGACATCGTGTTGTCGAGCGCGTAGGCGCCCACCACACACAGCACCAGCACGACGGGAAAGAGCACCGACTTCGGGATCGTCATCACCTTCATCGCCCAGCGCGCCCCGAGCCCCATGATGAGCACCATGATCGGATGGGCGACGATGTACGCCGCGAAGATCCCGTAGGCGAGCTTCGGGTGCTGGGAGATGAAGAGCGGCCCCGACTGGATGCCGTGGATCGTGAGCGCGCCCAGCATCACGGCGGTCACCGCGTCGCCGGGGATGCCGAAGGCCATGATGGTGACGAGCGAGCCCCCGACGTTCGCGTTGTTCGCCGATTCCGACGCGATGATGCCCTCGGGGATGCCGGTCCCGAATTTCTCCGGCCGCTTCGAGAACTTCTTCGCCTGGTCGTAGGACATGATGTTCGCGGCGCTGCCGCCGATCGCGGGCAGCACGCCGATCCACACGCCGACGATCGAGGACCACAGCAGCAGGAAGGGGCGCGTGAGGATGTCCTTCAGGACCTGGAGCTGCGAGACCGTGAGCCGGGCGGCGGCATCCACGGCGCGTGCCGCCACGCCCTCGCGCCCGTGCTTCTCCACGTCCGACATGATCTGGGCGAAGGCGAACACGCCGATCAGCACCGGCAGGAACGGGATGCCGCCTTCGAGGAAGGAGATGCCGAACGTGAGGCGCGGGGCGCCCAGCATGGGGTCGTTGCCGAGCGCCGTCACGACGAGCCCCAGCGCGCCCGAGAGCAGCCCCTTCGCGAGCGAGGCCTCCACCAGCCCCGCGACCATCGAGAGCGCGAGCACGAAGAGCGAGAAGTACTCCCACGGACCGAAGGCGAGGGCGAACTCGGCGAGCGGTCCCGTCGTGAAGATGAGGAAGACGCCCCCCAGCAGCCCGCCGAAGAAAGATGCCCAGATGCCGAGCCAGATCCCGCGCCCCGGCTCGCCCTTGAGCGCCATCGGGTGGCCGTCGAAGGTCGTGGCGATCGCCGAGGGCGTCCCGGGAATGCCGAGCAGCACCGCGGTCACGAGCCCGCCCGCGGAGCCTCCCACGTAGAGGCCCGCCATGGCCGCGAGCCCCTGGAGCGGATCGAGCCCGAAGGTGAACGGCAGGGCCACGATGATCGTCATCGTGATCGTCACGCCGGGAAGCGCGCCCCCGATCACGCCCGCGAGCGTGCCGAGGAAGAGCGGCACCAGGTACTTCACCTGGACGATGTTGACGAGGGCGGCGCCCAGGAGCTCGAACATGTCAGAGGCCCGTCCACTCGCCCCGCGGCAGCAGCACCTGCAGGTACTGCTCGAACGTGTAGTACGCGACGAGCATGGTCGCGAGCGCGACGACGAGGACCGCGATCCAGCGGCGCGCGTCCCGCGCCGGATCGAGCGCGAGCTGCATGAAGACCATGAAGCCGAACGTCGCGACCCGGAACCCCGCGTAGGGAAGGAAGAGCACGTACGCGGCGAAGATCGCGAACAGCAGCGCGACCATGCCGTAGTGGCGCGCCGGTGCCCGCTCCGGGACCGCGCCCCGCACCGCCCGGCGCGCCGCGCGCCGCGCGAGCACGTCGCTCGCGACGAGCATGGCGCTCAGGAGCCCCGTGAGAGCGAAGACCAGGCGCGGATAGAATGCCGGGCTCACCGGGACGAGCGGATTGGACTCGATCGACAGCGTCGCCCAGTACAGGGCCACGCTCCCGGCGAGCGTCGCCAAGCCCGCGATCCCGTCGCGGCCCATGGTCGAGGCGGCCGCGGCTCAGCGCTTGAGGAGGCCGAGGTCCTGCGCGAGGTCGTGGTTCAGCTGGTCGTCCGCCCTGAGGAACCCGGCATATCCGGCGGCATCGAGGTAGTGCACGAGCGTGCCCTGCTTCTTCATCGCCTCGGCGAAGCCCGGCTCGTTCACCGCCGCGCCGCAGGCCGAGCGCAGCTTCTCCAGCACGCCGGCGGGCGTCCCCTTCGGCGCCACCATGCCGCGGTTCACGGCGTAGTCGACGTCCACGCCCTCCTCCTTGAGCGTGGGCACGTCCGGGATCTCCGCGTCGCGCTCGTCGGTGGCGATCGCGAGGAAGCGGATGCTGCCCGCGTCGGCCTTGCCCTTCTGGGTGAGGTTCGACTCGCCGAGCTCCACGTGGCTGCCGAGGAGCGCGTTCATGCGGTCCGCGGTGCCCTCGTAGGGAACGTACTTGAACGTGATGCCCGCCGCCTTCTCGACGAGCGCCGGGAAGAAGTGGCTCGTCGAGCCGAGGGTGGCGGCCACCGTGATCTGCCCGGGACGCTTCTTCGCGTCGGCGATGAGGCTCTTCACGTCCTTCCACGGCGCCTTGGGCGCGGCGGTGAGGATCGAAGGCGTCGAGGAGACGAGGCAGATGGGCTCGAAGTCCGTCCAGTTCACGTCCGCCACGCCCGTGTAGTAGGTCGAATGGATCGAGTCGTGCATCGCGAAGATCGTGTAGCCGTCGGGCGGGGAGGCCCTCGCTTCCTTCGCGCCCCGGGTACCCGAGGCGCCGCCGATGTTCGCGATGATGACCGTGCCGCCCAGGTGCTTCTGCAGGTACGGCAGCAGCGCCCGGTAGATCACGTCGGTGTCACCGCCGGCGCCCCAGGGCACGATGAGCTTCACGGGACGCTCCGGATAGGAGGCGAGCGCGGCGCCCGGGACGAGGGCGAGGCAGGCGAGCAGGGCGGCGGCGATGCGGGTCATGGGAACCTCCTCCGGACGGGCGAGCGGGCATGGTAAGCCATGGGGGCGCACGCAACAATCGCCGTGGCAGAATTCGTCCTTCGCCACACCGGACCCTGCCTTGCGCGTCGGCCTCCTCGGCGGCGGCATCATCGCCCGCCTCCTCCTCGAGCACCTCCGCGACGCCGCGCAAGGCGCCCGCGTAGTCGCGATCGCCGGGCGCGGCGCCGGCTCGAAAGCGGCCCTCCTCGCGCGCGAGTTCGGGGTGCCCTACGGCGTGGGGCGCGAGGCGCTCCTCGAGGCCCGCCCGGACGTAGTCGTGGAAGCCGCGTCCCACGAGGCGGTGCGCGAGCACGCCGAGGCGCTCCTCGAGGCCGGCATCGCGGTGATCCTGCTCTCGGGCGGGGCGCTCGCGGACGACGCCCTGCGCGAGCGGCTCGAGGCGGCCGCGCGCCGTCGCGGCGCGATGCTCCAAGTGCCTTCGGGCGGCATCGGGGGCCTGGACGCGCTCAAGGCCGCGTGCGCCGCGGGCGTCGAGGAGGTGAGCATCGCGGTGACGAAGCCGCCGCGCGCCTGGAAGGGCATCGCCTACGTCGAGCGCCTGGGGATCGACCTCGACCGGCTCGAAGGCCCCGCCACGCTCTTCGAGGGCAGCGCCCGCGAGGGCGTGCCCCATTTCCCCGCCAACGTGAACATCGCGGCGGTGCTCTCGCTCGCGGGCGCCGGGTTCGACCGCACGCGCCTGAGGGTGGTCGCCGATCCCGCACTGGAATTCAACACGCACTTCATCCGCATCCGGGGAGCGACGGGCACCATCGACCTCAAGTTCGAGAGCGTTCCCTCGCCGGACAACCCGAAGACCGCGATGCTCGCCTGCTACAGCGCGCTCGCGGCCGTGCGCGCGTTCGGCTCCCCGGTTCGCTACGGCACGTAGGCGGTGGCATACTTCGCCCTCTCCGCCCGGAAGGAGGAACGATGAAAGACGACCTGCGCAGCGTCCAGTACGTGATCGACATCGGGCCCCGGCCCTCGCTTCCGGTGGCCGGCAGCGACCTGCGCTTCCCCGTGGGGCGCATCTACTGCGTGGGCCGCAACTACGCCGAGCACGCCCGCGAGATGGGCCACGACCCCGACCGCGAGCCGCCGTTCTTCTTCATGAAGCCCGCGAACGCCGTCGTGCAGGACGGCTCGACGCTCTCCTACCCCGTGAAGACGAAGGACGTGCACCACGAGATCGAGATGGTGGTCGCCATCGGCAAGGGCGGGCACGACATCCCGGCCGAGCGCGCGCTCGAGCACGTCTGGGGCTATGGCGTGGGCCTCGACATGACGCGGCGCGACGTGCAGGGGGAGGCGAAGAAGATGGGCCGGCCGTGGGAGATGGGCAAGGCCTTCGACGAGTCGGCCCCGTGCTCGCGCCTGCAGCCCGCCTCGGCCATCGGGCACCCGGCGAAGGGCGCCATCTGGCTCAAGGTGAACGGCGAGGTGCGGCAGAAGGGCGACCTCGCCCAGCAGATCTGGAACGTCCAGGAGCAGATCGCGCACCTCTCGTCGATGATCACCCTGCAGCCCGGGGACCTCATCTTCACGGGCACGCCCGCCGGCGTGGGCCCCGCGAAGGCGGGCGACCGGCTCGAGGGCCACGTGGACGGCGTGGGGGATCTCTCGATCACCTATCGCTGAAGAGCGGCGGGGCCGGCCGTGCTCTACCCCGCGGGAAACGGGGTTCGGCCCCCCCGGCTATAATCGCGGGCTTGCGCTCGCGTACCCTGCCCCTCGCCTCACGCCTCGTCCCCTCCCGCTGGCTCGGCGGGCTCTGGCGGCACCCGGATTTCGTCAAGCTGTGGGGATCGCTCACGATCACCCACTTCGGCGGCCAGGTCACGTTCCTCGCGCTGCCGCTCACGGCCGCCCTGATGCTCCATGCGACGCCCTTCGAGGTGGGCGTGCTCACCGCGATGGGCGCGCTCCCCTACCCCCTCTTCGGCCTCTTCGCCGGCGTGCTGGTCGATCGCGCGAGGAAGCTGCCCGTGATCGTCGCGATGGACGTGGGCCGCGGGCTCGCGCTCCTCGCGATCCCCGTGTGCGCGTGGTTCGGCGCGCTCACCATGCCGCTGCTCTACGGGGCGAGCTTCCTCGTGGGAGTCGGGAGCGTGATCGGCTGGCCCGCTTACCAGGTGTTCATGACGGAGCGGGTGGGACGCGCGAACCTCGTCGAGGCGAACGCGAAGATCGGCGTCGCGGACTCGGCCGCGCAGCTCGTGGGGCCGGGCATCGCGGGCGCCCTCATCCAGTGGCTCACGGCGCCCTTCGCGATCCTGCTCGACGCGTGCGGGTTCTTCGCCTCGGCGTGGATGCTGCGCGGCATCCCGCCGCGCGCGAGCGATGCGCCGAAGGCGCGCGCGCGCTCCGTCGGCCGCGAGATCGCCGAGGGACTGCGCGCGGTCTGGGGCGATGCCACGCTGCGGGCGCTCGTGTGGTCGGTCGGCGCCTGGCAGGTCTTCCGCCACGCCTTCATCGCGA
>DASPRQ010000104.1:0-9114 GCA_035624355.1 Usitatibacter sp.
GCGCGAGAAGGCGTCGGGCTGGGTCGGCGCCGAGCACGAGGACGCGCCGCCCCAAAGCGCGCCGCGCAGCACGTATTGCGAGCTCGCGCTCGTGAACAGCCCCCCGCCGCTGCTGCCGCCCTCCGTGACGCCCGAGCCCCAGCGCACCAGAATGTACTGGTTCACGCTGCTCGAGGCGGGCGCGATCGTCGGCGTGGTGAAGCCGAGCGCCGTTCCCTGCGAGACCTTCTTGAGGTCCCCCTGGGGATGGTGGATGGCCACCACCGCCGTTCCCGCCGCGAGCGCGTTCGCGCTCCAGCCGGCGAAGAAAACGCCCTGCGGCGGCGTCCCGTTGAGGCGGAGGAACAGCACGTCCGTCGTCGGATTGCTGTAGATGTACGCGGCGCCCGTCGGAAGCTCGCGATAGGCAGCGCCCGGGACGCCGGCGTTGCACGCGCTCGACTGGAAGAACCAGAGCGTATCCAGGGTGTTCGCCACGACCTGCATCTCGCCCGGCGTCTTGTACGGCGGGGAGTCGTTGTCGAAGCAGTGATTCGCGCTGAAGAACCACGGAATCTGCGTGGAGCCGTCGGTGTCGTTGAGGAGCGTCCCGGAGCAGAGCACGGTGAAGTTGCCGTCCGTGAAGACCATCTGCGCGACCGCCGCCGCGGCGTTCCGGAACGCGCTGTCGGAGGCGAGCGGCGAGCAGGGCAGGTCCACGTTGCACGAGCCCGCCGCGCCGATGTCCTGCACGCGCTTCTCGAAGCGGCTCGACGGCCCGGCGAACAGATGCGAGACGGCCGTCGTGCGGAAGCCGAGCGTGCGCGGATCGCCTGCGCCGGGGGAGAAGAACTCGACCGCCTGCGTGTCGCCGTCGGTCACCGGGGACCACCACGGCGCGGTACGGTCGGGAATGTCGGCGACGCGCACCGGGCCCACGAGGCGGCCGGGATCGCCGGAGCCGAAGAAGACCATCTGCACGTCCGGGGGAACCGCGGCGAGATCGAAGGAGACACGCAGCGCCGCAGCCCCCGGCGACGAGACCGCGATCTGCGCCGCGTTGCCGCCCGGCACGGGCAGCCACGCGAGGTCCGCGGCCGAGGGCAGGGTCGGGGCTGCCTCGGCGGGGCGCACGACGCCGATCACGACCCGCTTCGCCTGCATCCGCCCGCCGGAGCTCGCGTTGGCGCGTTGCACGGCCGCGATCTCGGCTGCGCCGACCGGCGCCAGCACCGCGCGCGCGCGCAGCGCCGGATGCGCCGCCACGGCCCCTTCCAGGCGCAGCTGCGCGGCGGGCGCCTCCGCCTTGGGCGAGCGCGCCGCCTCGCCCATCACGACGGGCAGCTGCGCCCAGGCGGGCAACGCCGCGGCGAGGAGGAGCGCCGCGCCGCGGCGCAGTCCTCGGGGAAACCGGTTATCCATGGGCTCGATTATGAGGCTTCCGCGCGTTCTTCCCTCGGTTCAACGGCCGGGCTCGGACGCCGGCTGACCGGCCGCCCGGACGCGCGCGACGGCCGCGAGCACCGCATCGACCGCGATCGCGTGCATGCAGCGCGGCTCGGCGCACTCGGCCAGCGAACGGCCGCAACGGCGCACCCAGGGGATCTCCCGGCGGAAGAGGATGCGCTGGTCGCGGCAGGGAAAGGGATCCTCGGTGACCGCCGTCCAGGGCGTGTCGCGCCAGAAGCGGCCCGGCCCGCAGATCACCGCCGATCCGGGCCCGAAGAGGGTCACCGTGGGCGTCCAGGCGGCGCGCCCCAGGTGCGCCACACCGGTGTCCGGGGAGACGAGGACCGCCGCGCCGGCGAGCAGGTGCCAGAGCTGCGCGAGGTCGAGCCTTCCGGCGACCGAAGGGTGCTCGCCCGCGGGGTCGCACGCCGCCACGAGGCCTTCCTCGCCGGGCCCGGCGCTCCAGATCACGCCGAGCCCCTCGCGGCGCAGGCGGGCCGCCAGGGCCCGCCAGCGCTCGGGGAGCCACTGCTTGAGGGGCGTGCTCGCGCCGACGTGCAGCACCGCGTAGGGCGCGGCGGGGCGCTCGAGCGCCGCGGCCGGAGGCGCGGGCCAATCGCCGCGCGCGTAGGCCGGCGCGTCCTCGCCGTCGAGCAGGTCGGCGACCATGTCGCCCCACGCCGAGGGCAGGGCCGCATAGTCGCGCTGCTCGTCCACGAGCCAGCTCTTGCGTGCGGGCCGGTCGCCCGAATGCGCGACGATGTGGCGTGAGCGAAGCGCTGCGGCGAGCCAGCTGTAGCGGTTGTCGCCCACGACGAAGGCGGCGTCGAACGGGGCTTCCTGCAGCAGCGCGCGCGTGGTCTCCGGGCGCCTCGGGGAAAAGGGCAGCGCCCGCACGCCGTAGGGACGCCCCGCATAGAGGGGAACGAAGGCGGGCGCGGCGAGCAGCGCGACGTCGGCTTGCGGATGGCGCGCGCGGATCTTGGCGAGCAGCGGCGTGAGCATGATCGTGTCGCCCAGCAGGAGGTTGTGCGCGACCAGCACGCGGCGCCATGGCCCCGGGGCGCGCGACCGGCGCGTGGGGGCGCCTGCGAGCGCCCGCGACACCACGAGCGCGCGGGTCGCGAAGCGCTCACCCATGCCGGCGCGCCGCCGCCGCGCGGAAGACCTCGACCATGCGCTCGACCATGGCGTCTTCGCCGAAGCGCCGCAGCGCCGCTTCGCGCGCGCTCCGCCCGAGCGCTTCGCGCCGCGGGGCGTCGTCGAGGAGCGTGCGCAGCGCGGCCCGCAGCCGCTCCACGTCGCGCGGCGGCACGAGCACGCCCGTCTCGCCGTCCGCGACGATCTCCCCGATGCTGCCCACGGGCGTCGTGACCACGGGAAGGGCGCACGCCATCGCCTGCATGAGCGCCTGGGGCACGCCCTCGTTCGCGTAGGAGGGAAGGCAGAAGAGGTCGAAGGCCTGCATCCACGGCGCGACGTCGGCCTGTTGACCCGCGAAGCGCACGCGCGAGCCCGCGGCGAGCCCGGCGGCCTGCGCCTCGAGGGCCGCGCGCTGCGGCCCGTCGCCCACGATCACCAGCGTGACGTCGCCCGGAAGCTCCGCGACGGCCTCGATCAGGTGGCGGTGGCCTTTCCACGAGCGGAGCGTGGCGACGATGCCCACCAGGCGCGCCTCGCGCGGAAGCCCGAGGCGCTCGCGCGCAGCCGCGCGCTCGCCCGGCCGGAAGCGCGCGAGGTCGATGCCGGTGGGAATCGAGACCACGCGCGCCGGATCGGCGCCGGTCTCCTCGAGGACCTGCGCGCGCAGCCGCTCGCCCGTCGTGACGATGCGCTCGGCCGCGCGCGTGTAGAGCCAGCGGGTCGCCGCGTTGCGCGGCGCGGGGGCCGAGATGTGGCGCGTGCGCACGATCGCCGGCGCTCGGGCGAGCGTCGCGCAGGCGAGCGCCGCGAGCCACGAATCGGTGGAGCTGTGCGTGTTCACGACGTCGAGCTCCCGCCGCGAGAGGAGCGAGCGCAGAGCGAAGAGCCCGCGCGCTCCCTTGCGCCCGATCGGCAGCGCGATCGCCGACACGCCGTAGCCCTCGGCTTCCGCGAGGATGCGCGCGTCCGGCGGGGCGGCGAGCGTCACCTCGTGGCCGCAGGCGGCCACGCCGCGCGCCTCGGTGAGCACGCGGATCTCCTGCCCGCCCCAGCCCTTCGACGATTCGGTGTGCAGGATGCGCAGCCGCCGGGACGGCGAGGCGCCGCCCGTCATGCGCCGGCGAACTGCAGGCGGTGCAGGCCCGCGTACACGCCGCCCGCGGACACGAGGTCGCCGTGGCTTCCGGCCTCGGCCACGCACCCCTGCGTGAGGACGACGATTCGGTCGGCCTTCTCGATCGTGGACAGCCGGTGCGCGATCACGATCGTGGTGCGCCCCTCCATGAGCGCCTCGAGAGCGGCCTGCACCGCGCGCTCGCTCTCGGTGTCGAGCGCCGAGGTGGCCTCGTCGAGGAGCAGGATGGGCGCGTCCTTGAGGATCGCGCGCGCGATCGCGATGCGCTGCCGCTCGCCCCCCGAGAGCTTGGCGCCGTTCTCGCCGATCTCGGTCGCGAGCCCCCGGGGCAGCGCGCGGATGAATTCCATCGCGTGGGCGGCCTCCGCCGCGGCCACGATCTCGGCCTCGCTCGTGCGCTCGGCCCGCCCGTAGGCGATGTTCGCGGCCACGGTGTCGTTGAAGAGCACGACGTGCTGCGAGACGAGCGAGATCTGCCGGCGCAGGCTCTCGAGCGTGAGCGACTCGAGGTCGTGCCCGTCGAGCGTGATGCGCCCCGAGGTGGGCCGGTAGAAGCGCGGCAGGAGGTGCACGAGGCTCGTCTTGCCGCTGCCCGAGGGGCCCACGAGCGCCACGGTCTCGCCCGGGCGGATGTCGAGGGAGACGTGCTCGAGCGCCGGGCGGGCGGCGCCGCGGTAGGTGAGGGAGACGTCCTCGAAGCGGATCGCCCCGCGCGCCCGGGCGAGCGACACGGTGCCCCGGTCCTCCTCGGGCGCCTCGTCGACGAGGCCGAACACGCTCTCGCACGCGGCGAGCCCCTTCTGGAGCTGCTCGTTCACGCCCGTGAGGCGCTTGAGCGGCTGCAGCAGCATCCCCGTGGCGGCGATGAACTCGAGGAAGTGCCCGACGTCCGTCGAACCCTCGAAGGCCTGGGTCGCGGCGAAGTAGATGATCGCGGCGATGGCGCAGGCGACGATGAGCTGCGTGGCGGGCACCGTGCCCGCGGCCGCGGCCGCCTGCTTCATCGCGAAGCGGCGGATCCGCAGGCCCGCCTCCTCGAAGCGGCGGCTCTCGTACTTCTGGCCCGCGAAGATGCGCACCACGCGCTGGTTGCCGATCGCCTCGTCGAGCACCTCGGCGATCCCGCCCACGGCGCGCTGGCCCTCGCGGCTCATCTGGCGCAGCCGCCGGCTGAAGGCGCGCACCACGAGCGCGATGGGGGGGATCACGACGAAGGCGATGATCGTGAGCTTCCAGTTCGAGTAGAGCAGCACCGCGAGGAGCGCCGCGATGGTCACGCTGTCGCGCACCAGCACGGTGAGCACGCTCGTGGAGGCCGCCGCGAGGTTGTTCACGTCGTAGGTGAAGCGCGTGACGAGCTGCGCCGTGGGCACCTCGTCGAAATAGGCGGGCGGGAGCCTCAGCACCTTCGCGAACATCTCGCGGCGCAGGTCGAGGATCACCTTGTTCGCGACCCACTGGGAGCAATAGCCCGACGTGAAGCTCGCCAGCCCGCTCACGAAGAACACGGCGACGATCGCGAGCGGCAGCAGCACCATGAGGCTGCGGTCGTGGCTCACGAACAGCTGGTTGGTGAGCGGCCGGATGAGCTTCACGAGGGCGGCGTCCGCGAGCCCGCCGACGATCATGCCGGCGATGCCCGCGAGGAGCACGCCGCGATACGGCCAGACGTGGCGCAGCAGGCGGGCGTAGAGCTGGCGGCTCGACGGGTGGGAGGCTTTCATCCCGACATTATCGGCGAAGTAGGCGGCGGTACAGGGCGAGGTACTCCGCCGCCATGGCCTCGGGGGTGTAGGGCGCCACGGCCGCCCGGGCGGCCTCGCCCAGGCGGCGCGCGGTTTCCGGGTCGAGCCGCTCGAGCGCCTCCGCGAGGCCGGGCGCGTCGAGGGCGTCGCGCACGAACCCGCTCTCGCCCTCGGCGAGGAGCTCCGCCACCCCGCACTTGGGGGTCGTGACCACCGGAAGGCCGCTCGCCATCGCCTCGAGGGCCGCGTTGGGCTGGGGATCGTAGAGGCTCGCGAGCATGAAGGAATCGGCCGCCGCGTAGTACGGGCGCACGTCGGAGACGCTGCCCACGAAGCGCACGCGCTCGGCCACGCCGAGGCGCGCGGCGAGCGCAGCGTATCGCGCCGCGTGCTTGTCGCGGCCCACGACGACGCCCCAGGGGCGCGTGCGCGCGCGCGAGAGCGCCGCAAGCATCCCCGCCACGCCCTTGCGCTCGAAGCCGGAGCCCACGTGCAGGGCGACGTTCGCCTCCCGCGGCACGCGCAGCTGCTCGCGCACCGCGGCGCCCATCTCCTCGCGCAGCCCGGGATGGAAGCGCCGCGCGTCCACGGCGTTGCGGATGAGGACGAGCTTCTCGCGCGCGGTCCCGAAGCGTTCCGCGATCTCGCCGCGCACCATCTCCGAGTTGCAGATCACCGCGCGCAGCCTCGGGCTCGAGAACAGCGCCCGTTCCGCGGCGAGCAGGTAGCGATGGTGCGGGCTCAGGCGCGTGGCGAGGCGCGCGAGCGGTCCCTGCGCCCGCGCGCGCTCGGCGAGCCACTGCGCGTGCACGCCGTCGCCGGCGCGGTAGACGTCGCAGCACGGGATGCGCTCGTGGGACTGCACGAGGTCGAAGCGGCGCCGCGCGAGCTCGCGGCAGACGGCGCGCGCGAACGACCGGTCGCGCCAGAGGCTCCCGACGTGGAACGGGTCGACGAGGATGGCGGTGCCGTCGTGGCCGGGCCAGCGGCGCGCGACCACGGTGACCGCCGCGCCCTGCGCGCGGAGCTGCTCGAGCGCGCCCTGCACGAAGCGCTCCGCGCCGCCCGAGGGATCGTAGCGGGCACGCACGAGCGCCACGCGCGGGGCGGGGCCCGGCGCGACGGCGCTCACGGCGCGGCGAGCACTTCGTTGATCGCCGAGTGCACGCGCTCCACCGGCAGTCGCGTGAGGCACTCGCTCACCTTGCCGCCGCCGCAGCCGTCGTTGCCGCACGGCCGGCACGGGTGCTCGTCGCTCGCGACCACCCGGTGCCTCACGCGCCACGGCCCCCATTCGTCCTCGCCGCTCGGGCCGAAGATCGCGACGATCGGCGTCCCCATGGCGGCGGCAATATGCATGGGCGCGGAATCGACGCCGACGAAGAGCCGCGCGCGGGCGGTGAGCGCGGCGAGCTCGCGCAGCGTGAGCTGCCCGGAGAAGTCGGCCACCGGCACGCCCGCCTCGGCGAGCGTGCGCCCGACGATCGCCTTCTCGCGCGCGTCGGGCGCCGAGGTGACGGCGATGCGATGGCCGTCGCGCGCGAGGCGGCGCAGCAGCTCCGCGCTCTGGCCCTCGGTCCAGGCCTTGAAGAGCCAGCGCGACGTCGGATGCACGTGGATGAACCCGCGCGGGGCGAGCCCGGCCCCGGCGAGGAGCGCGTCGGCGCGCGCCCCGGCCTCGGCCCCGGGGACCATCACCAGCGGCTTCTCGCTCTCCTCGGGATAGAGGCCCAGCCGCCGCAGCGCGTCGAGGTTCGCCTCCACGGTGTGGCGCGGGGTCGCGCGCGGGAGCTTGTAGCGGTGGGTGAAGCTCCAGCGCCAGAAGGCGTTGTCGCGCTCCGGGGCCACGCTCCAGCGCGGCCGCAGCCCCTGCGCGAGCCACGCGCCGCGCCAGTGGTCCGTGAGATGCACGATGAGCTGGTAGCGGCGCTCGCGCAGCGTCGAGAGCAGGCGGCTTTCCTGCCGCGCCTGCTCGACCCATCCCCGCCGCTTCCAGCCGCGGTCGATGCCGTGGATCTCGGCGATCGCCGGGTGGCCCGCGAGCATGTCGCGCGTGTCGTCGTAGACCAGCGCGTCGATCTCGGCGCGCGGCGCGCGGTTGCGCAGCACCTGGAACACGGGCGATGCGAGCAGCACGTCGCCGTGGTGGCGCAGCTTCACGACCAGCGCGCGGCGGATCGAATCCGGATTGACCGCGTCGGGGACCATGGGCCGCTACAACCGCCCCTCGCGCATCGCGGCGAGATACTGGGCCTGCAGGGCCTTGCGGTTGCCCTTGAAGTGGACGAAATGCTTGCGCCGGAGGTCGTCGAGGCGGTAGTTCGCGCCCGGCTCGATCGTGAAGTTGTGCGTTTCGCAGGGGAACAGGCGCACGCGGAGCCCCTCGATCGCGATGCCGTCGGTCGTGCGCTCGGCGTATTCGCGCACGCCCACGAGGGTGGCGAGCGCAAACTGGTCGCCCCACCAGGCGCGAAGGTCGCGGGGAAAGAGGCTCGCGATCGACGCGTCGGCGGCAAGGGCGTCGTAGCAGGCGCGCGCCTTCCGGAAGAACCCGCCCGCGCCCGGCCCTTCCGCGACGAAGATCATGCCGCCGTTGAACGGCGCGGCCGGGAAGCCCCGGCGCCAGGTGAGGCCCACGTCGAAGGTCTCCGCGAAGACCGGCGCCGGGTCGAGGTTCACGACGATGTCCGAATCCATGAGCACGCTCACGCGACCCGGCTCGCGCCCCTCCACGTAGGCCGATTGCACGCGCATGCGCTCGTACATGAGCCGCTCGGGGTCGAGGGGGAAGCGGCGCACCTCGTCGACGGCGATCGAATCGGGCACGGGCGTGGCCTCGTCGGTGAGCAGGATGCGGCGCGCGCGCGGCGCCCTGAGGCGCGCGGACTCGAACGACAGGGCAAGGACCTCCGCGTAGTCGATCGCACCGTGGACGCCGCTCGGGACGTTCACGAGCCGGACGTGGAAGGCGACGAGGTCGACGGCCTCGGGCGGCGGCGCCGGGCGCGGCTCGGGCACGTACCCGGATCGGGCGAGCGGCCACTCGAATCCCACGATCGCCGCCTCGCGCGCGAAGTGGGGCACCCAGGGGCTCGCGGGCGCGATGCGCGCGAGCTCGGCGATCGCGCTTCGCGCAGGATCGACGTCGCCGCGGGCAAGCAGCTCCGCGATCACGCGCCCGACCTCGGTCTCGCGCGGATCGGCGGTCGCGGGCGCGCCGCTCCGGGCCTCGCCCGGGGGGGCGCCCCGGGGAGAATGCCCGGCGGGATTGCCGGTATCCTGGTCACTCATCACGGACGATTCGGGCGCGGCGGGCGCGGGACGCGCGCGACCCGATGATACAATGACGTGCTCCTTCCCGCCGTCCCGAATCCCGCCGGCTCCGGCCGCGATGAACGTCTCCGAGACGATCCAGTTCCTGCGCGCCAACGCGCTCACCTATTGCGGCCGCCCGGGGAAGCTCGAGACGGTCCACGAAGCGGCGCGCTCGGTGGAGGGGGCGAACGTCCCCGGGATCTTCCTCGAGGCGGGCGTGGCGATGGGCGGATCGGCGATCGTGATCGCGAAGACCAAGGCCCCGGAGCGGGAGCTGCGCCTCTACGACGTCTTCGAGATGCTGCCGCCGCCGTCGGCGAACGACGACGCGAAGTCCCACGAGGTGTA
>DASPRQ010000015.1:0-59052 GCA_035624355.1 Usitatibacter sp.
CACGTGACCGAGCGGCTCAACCGGCGCTACGGCATGGGACCCACGATGCTCGGCGGGATCGCGGGCACGGGCATCGCGTGGCTCGTGATGGCCGCGGCGATGGGGCCGGCGTGGGTGGCCTCGATCCTCTTCGGCGGGGGCCTCTTCCTGCTCGACCTCGCCGCGATGACCTTCTTCATCAACTACCTGTCGCTGCGCCAGGCGGTGACGCCCGACCCGCTGCTGGGGCGGGTCACCGCGACGATGATCGCGCTCACGGTGTCGATGGCGCCGGTGGGCGGGCTGGTCGGCGGCTGGGTCGCGGACCACCTGGGGCTGCGCGCCGCGATGGCCGCGGTGGGCGCGGGCGCGCTGCTCCTCGCCCCGCTGGTCACCTGGCTTTCGCCGCTCGCGGCCATGCGCGAGCTGCCCGGCCCCAAGGAGCCGGCGATCACCGAGAGCCTCGCCGAGGAAACTACCTTCTAGCGCAGCCGTTCAGGCTCTGCTCGAGGTTGTTGATCGAGGTGTCGGGGTTCTGCTGGAGGTTGCGCAGGCGCAGGTCCGAGGTCGCGAGCTGCATCTCCGCGAAGCGCTGGTCGAGGTTCGTCACGCGCGCCTGGGCCGCGGGACCGGCGGTGACGACCGGCGAGAGCTTGCATTCGTCGTTCTGGGCGTACTGGTTTTCCGGCGCGGTGGCGCAGCCGGCGAACACGAGGGCCGACGCGGACAGGGCGAGCAGGGTCTTCATGGCGTCCTCCTCCTGGGCAACGACTTATGGTAACGCGCGAGCGCTCCTGTTCGTTGACCGTTTGTTTCGGCTTGTTTCGCTTCGGTAACGGGTAACGGCGGGCGAAACGCGGGCGGATTCCGCCCTACTTGAGCAGGTGCTCGATCGCCGCGCGCTCCTCGAGCAGCTCCTTGCGCGTGGCGGCGATCTTGCCCTTCGCGAACTCGTTGTGCTCCAGGCCCTGCACGATCTCGTAGCGGCCGCCCGAGCACTTCACCGGATAGCCGAACAGGATGCCTTCGGCGATGCCGTAGCTGCCGTCGGAGGGGATGCCCATGGACACCCAGTCGCCGGCGGGGGTGCCGTGCACCCAGTCGCGCACGTGGTCGATCGCCGCGTTGGCCGCCGAGGCCGCCGAGGAGAGCCCCCGCGCCTCGATGATCGCCGCGCCGCGCTTCTGCACCGTCGGGATGAAGGTACCCTCGATCCACGGCTGGTCGTCGATCACGCGCGCGGCGGGCTTGCCCTCGACCGCGGCGTTGAAGACGTCGGGATATTGCGTGGCCGAGTGGTTGCCCCAGATCGTCATGCGCGTCACCGCGGTGACCGCGCGGCCCGTCTTCTGCGCGACCTGCGTGAGGGCGCGGTTGTGGTCGAGGCGCATCATGGCGGTGAACTGCCGCGGCTCGAGCGAAGGCGCGTTCTTCATGGCGATGAGCGCGTTGGTGTTGGCGGGGTTGCCCACGACCAGCACCTTCACGTCGCGCGAGGCCACCTCGTCCAGGGCCTTGCCCTGGGGGACGAAGATCGCCCCGTTCGCCTCGAGCAGGTCCTTCCGCTCCATGCCCGGCCCGCGGGGTCGCGCCCCCACCAGGAGCGCGACGTCGGCGTCGCGGAACGCCACCTTCGGGTCCGCCGTGGCGATCATCGACGAGAGGAGCGGGAAGGCGCAGTCGTCGAGCTCCATCATCACGCCCTTGAGCGCCTTCTGCGCCTTCTCGTCGGGGATCTCGAGCAGCTGGAGGATCAGCGGCTGGTCGCGGCCGAGCATCTCGCCGGTCGCGATGCGGAACAGGAGGCTGTAGCCGATCTGGCCGGCGGCGCCCGTCACGGCGACGCGCATGGGCTTCTTCATGGGGTTCTCCGGAAGGCGTGCGAGGAACGTAACCGAAGGCGGAATTATACTCGACCGCTGCGCGCGCCCTTGACGACCGTCAAGCCTCCGCCTTGCGCGCGTGCAGCGTCACCGTGAGCACGCCCGCGAGCACCAGCGCGGCCCCCGCGACCTGCACCGCCGTGATCGGCTCGCCGAGGAACGCGTAGCCGAGAAAGATCGTCGCGACCGGCCCCACCGCGCCGAGGATCGAGGCGTGGCTCGCGCCGATGCGCCGGATCCCCTCGGAGGTGAGCACGATGGGCATCACGGTGGACACCGCCGCCATGAGGATCGCGAGCCCGTACACCGGCGCGGGCTGGGAGGCGATGCGGTGCCAGTCGGGGGTCGCCACGACGTAATGGGCCACCACGCCCACGCACGAGACCACGCCCGCGTAGCAGGCGAACCGGATGCTGCCGACGCGGCCCACGAGGCGCCCGCTGCCCATGAGGTAGATCGCGTAGAGCAGCGCCGCCAGCGCGACCCAGAGCGAGCCGCGCACCGCGTCGCCCTGGTGCGTCGAAAGGTCGTTCACGAACACGAAGGCGATGCCGAGGTACGACACGCCGATCCCGATGACGTCCACGACGGTCACGCGCCGGCCGAGCAAGAGCGCCGAGAGCAGCAGCACGAACGTGGGGTACAGGAACAGCACCAGCCGCTCGAGCGCCACGGTGATGTGCTGCAGGCCGAGGAAATCGAAGTAGCTGGAGAGGTAGTAGCCCACGAGGCCGAGCGCCGCGATCGAGGCCAGCTCGCCCCGGGAGAGCGCCTGCGCGCCGCCGCGCCTCGCCGACCACGCCGCGAGCGCCCCGAAGAGCGGCGCGCTGAAGAGCATGCGCAGGGCGAGCAGCGTGAGCGCGTCCACGCCGTAGCGGTAGGCGAGCTTGATGATCACCGCCTTGCCGGAGAAGGCGACGGCGGCGACGGCGCAGAAGGCCGCGCCCGTGAGCCGCGCGTAGCGGTCGGCGGCGGGCAACGGGGACTAGATCCGGTCGCCGGGGCCCGCGATGCGCTCGCCGTCCGCCTCGGCCTTCGCGTTGAGCAGCGAGCTCTCGGCGGCGAGCATCAGCGCGTCCAGGCCGTCGCCGTCGCGGGGAAAGCGCGAGAACCCGACGGCCCCTCGCACGTTCACCCCGGAATAGTCGAACCGCAGCGCGTCGTGCACCTCGCGCGCGAGGTGCGGCACCCTCGCCTCGGGAATGTTCGCCACGAACACGGCGAATTCGTCGTCGCAGACGCGCCCCACGAAGCTGTCGGGCGAGACCGCCGCGATCCGGCGGCCCGCCTCCGCGAGCACGCGATCGCTTGCCGCGTGGCCCACCACGACCTTCAGGCGCCGGTAGCCGTCGAGGTCCGCGAGCACGAGCGCGCATTGGGAGGAATCATCGCGCGCGGCCCTGAGCATCTCGCCGGCCCGCTCGGCGAAGCCGGCCCGGTTGGCGAGCCCCGTCACCGGGTCGCCGGAAGCGGCAAGCACCGCCTGGCCGAGGCTTCCGAAGAGCGCTTCCGAGATGACGCGCGCGATGACGCCGAAGACCGACGTCACGAGGAGGAACGTGGCGAGCTGCTCCCATTCGCGGTGCGACGTGGGCCCTCCGTGCGCGTGGATCAGGATGTCGCGCACGAAGACGCCGATCGCCGCGATCGCCGTGATCCCTGCGATGATGGCGAAGTTGCGCCGCGACAGCAGGAACGCCGCCACCATCACGACTCCACTGTACGCCGTGATCGCCACGTCGTGCACGCCCGCCGGGTTGAGGACGAGGATCAGGCTGACCGCGGCGATCACGACGCAGGCGAGCAGCATCACCGCCGCCTCGTGGTGGCCGGCGCGCGCGAAGCCCCACGACGAGATGCCGAGCGGCGTGGCGAGCGCGGTGAGCACCGCGATGTCGCGGTGCCCCAGCATGGCGTGCATCGACGAGTAGGCGAAGAGCGCGACCGTGACCGCGACGATCGCGGTGCGCACGATGACGGTCATCGGCGTTGCGGTGGTCGCGTTCTGGATGGAAGGCGGCATGCGGTGAGGGTCGATCAGCACTGATCGCCGGAATTGTAGATCGTCGTCCGGCAGGTCACCCCCGACGCACAGGCCCGGACTTCCTCGACCCGGAACGTCGAGGAGAAGCCGGAAAAGGCCTGTGGCCACGGACGGATCTCCACGCGGTTGAACGTCTCGCCCGCGGGGAGGTTGTACGGGAATGCCCCGACGTCGATGGTGAAGCTCGCCGAGCTGCTGAAGCCGCACGCGGTCTTGTACGCGGTGAGCAGGTTGGTCGCGACGAGCGTCGCGGGATTCACCGAGTAGAAGATGAGCTGCGCCCGCTCCGAACCGGTGAAGCTCGCCAGGGTCACGGAAAACTGGCGCGCGGAATCGGCCATGTTGAACTGCAGCCCCTCGCCTCCCGTGCTCGTGAGGTTGCTGCTCCCGCCGCCCACCGCGCCGATGCCGGCCGTGCTGCCGCTGGTGAAGCCGATGTCCGTCGCCCCTCCGCTGTTGAACGCCGAAACGGAGAGATCCCCGAAATTCAGCGTGGCCACGCCGACGTCGCTGGACGGCGTGCTCCCCAGCACCTGTCCCACCCGCGTCGAGCTGAACTGCTCGCCCGCCACGATCGTCGCGCCGATGGCCGCGTTCCAGTCGCGCGCGGCGAGATTGGCGTGCGTGGCGAGGTCGGAGACGGTCCGGTAGAAAAGGACGTCGTCGAAATGGCTGTTGTCGTCCGGCGCCACGTCGAAGTTCGACCATGCCATGGCGGTGAACGGGCCCGAGGGCTTGACGTTGTTCTTCTCCTCGGTGGAGCCGGGATTCGAGCCTCCCGCCGCCTGGATTCCGGCGGCAGTGTAGGCGCCGTAGCCGGTCGGCCCATGGCTGATGAGCACGTAGGCGGCGCCGCCCGTGAGGCTCGCGCCGTTGTAGGTGGTACCGAAGTCCGTGATCGTGAGCCCCTTGCCCGAGATGAAGTCCGACGGCACGGTCGTGTGCGCCACCGGGCAGAGGTCGTTGGCGTCCACGGCCTGGCGCGTGGTGTAGGCCTGGGCGGAATTGCAGTTCACCATGCTCGCCCCGCCCGCCTGGGTCAGGGCCCCGGTCGTGTTGCTGTAGACGCGGTAGGAGATCTTCCAGCCCCAGGCGTCGAACGAATCGTCGCGGCGCATGCCGATCGTCTGCCAGGGCAAGGTGCCGCCGACGGAGTTCGTCGGGAAGTCGCAGTTCACCGAGGCGCCGGTGGGCGAGGCGAGCCCCGTGTCCTGGGTGGGATCGGCCGGGCAAGGCAGGCGCCCCGTGGCGCTCGCGTACTGCTCGAGCGCGGCGGCGGCCGTCTGCAGGCTCGCCACGGTCTGCGCCCGATCGTTCACGTTGGAGGACGTCCGCGAGACGGCGTACATCGCCATCACCACGAGGACCGCCAGCAGCAGGATGACGAAGATGAAGACGCCGCCCGCGCCCCGCTCGCGCTCGATGGTCACGAGTGGGAGCGCGGCCCCAGGCCCGCCCTGTTGATCACGGTGAGCAGCGCCGGCCGCGAGATGATGTCGTCGAAATGCGTCGCCCCCGACGCATCGGAGATGGAGTCGTCCACGTAGTAGGTCGTGCCCGCGGTATAGCCCAGGTTCGCGTAATTCTTCTGTTCCTGCGTGCCGTCGGTGACCGTGCTCGTGGAAAGCCTGCCGCTCGAGAGATAGCCCCCGCCCCCCGTGGAACCCGGGCTGACGAGGACGTAGGCGGCACCGGTGGGCGCCGCGGCGATGGTGGGATCCATGACCGTGGTGCCCGCGACGTTGCGCACCTTGAGGCCCTTGTTGAGGAGGAAGGTCGCCGGGGGCGTGCAGGAGCCGAGGGAGCCGGAGCTGCACGCCGTGTTGCACGCCGTCCCGACGAGGCCCCCGGTTCCCGCCGGATCGCACGACGACATGTCGAGCGCCGCGGTGCCCGCGAGCGTGGGATCGATGCGGTAGGTGAAGCGCCGGTTCCAACCGTCCGTCACGTCCGACTCCGTGAGGCCGAGCGGGACCCAGGGAACGACGCCGCCCGCCTCGTTCGTGGCGCAGCCCGCGGCGTTCGGCGTGACCTCCTGGCCGGCGTTCGCGTTCGTGGAATCGAGCGTCCCGTCGGCGGGACAGGGCAGCCGCTTCTGCTGCATCACGAACTGCACGAGCGCGGTGTCCACCGCGGCGAGCCGCGTCGTGGTGAGCGTGAGCTTCTGGCTCGCGAGCAGCGCGGTGGTGATCGCCGCGGCCATGGAGATCGCCACGCCGAGGATGAACAGCACCACCACGATCTCGATGAGCGTGAAGCCGCGCGCGTCGCGCGGGGAGCGGGGGCCCGGTATGGCGTCCATGGCGGACGTAATGATACCGTCCGCCCCCTGCGGACGGGCCGGGACACCGATGCGCGGCAGGAAAACGGGGCCAGGCGGTCGGCCGTTCAAGCAGGCGGCGGCGCGCCGGGGTCTTTGCCGGCGCCGCCCGACGGCGCGCCCGAGTCCTTCGCGGCGACGGCGGACGCCGCCCGGTTGAGCCGCTCGCGGAATTCCTTGCCGGCCCGGAACCGTGGAAGCGGCCGCGCGGGGATCTGGACCTGCGCGCCCGTCTTCGGATTGCGCCCCACGCGAGCGGGGCGGTGCGAAATCTCGAAGGTCCCGAAGCCGCGGATCTCGATGCGCCCGCCGCGCGCGAGGCGCGATACGAGCGCGCCCAGGATCCCGGACACCACGATGCGCAGGTCCTCCGGCGAATGGTCCTTGAGCCGGCGGGCGAGCGCGTTGACGAGCTGCGTCTTCGTCATGGGAGCCTCGCCTCGCCCGGAGCGCGCTAGCCGTTCGTCCCGAAGATGAGGAAGCCGCTCGGGCTCACCTCGCTCGCGGGAACCGACCTGCCACTTTCCATGAGGACCTTGCCGCGCGCGGCCTCGATCGCGTCGAGGGTGGCGCGGATGCCCGACTTCACGTAGCGCATCTGCGCGCCGTCGAAGATCTCGAAGTGGTAGACCATGACGGCGTGCGCTCCGAGGCCCACCTTCGGGAGGGCTTCCGGCTCGCCTCGCGCGGGCGTGCCGCGAAGGCGCACCGCGAGCGCGGTCCCCACGGAAGCGGCGACGAACCCCGAGAAAAGGGCCACGCCGAGCCACTGGCCGGCGCCCAGGTCCGTGAGCACGCTGTACACCGCGAAACAGGCCCCGGCAATCGCCCAGTTCGCGAGAAAGAGCACGGGCCATCCGGCACGGCGCAACGCCTCCTGCCGCGCCACGGCCACGCACACGAGGTAATAGAGCGGCACCACGATGAATGCGAACCCAACTTCCACGCTGGACATGATCGGTCTCCTTTTGTCGTCCACAGGCGACGGCGGGGAAACGCGGGCTACCGTCGCTGCGGCGAAGTCAGGATAGCCAAGCGACCGATACGGATGATTTCAACCGCGTTTCAATTGAAACGGGCCCCTGGGCGCCGAAAACCGGAAGGAGGAATGACCATTGCCGCGCGTGCTAGCGCAGGCGGCTCACGTCGATCTCGAAGACGAACGGAAACGCGGTGCCCCAGTAGAGGTACTTGCGGCTGCCCGATTCCGACAGCGCCCAGAGATGCCCGCCGGAATCGAAGGCGAGGCCCTCCAGCCCGGCCGTCATCTCGTACTCCGCCTTCACTTTCCCGCTCGGGTCGAGGCGATACAGCCGTCCCCATTTGCTGTTGCTCGCGGAAAGCCACAGGTCGCCGTCGCGCGCGAACGCGGCGCCCTGCGCCTCGAGCGGAATCGCGATCGACCCGAGGGCCTCGCGCTCGTCCACCGTCCGCCGGTCGAACTCGTCGAAGATGCGCGGCGACAGGCGATACATGTGCGACTGGTTGGCGTCGTGCGTCCACGTGCCGATCCACGCGTCGCGGCCGTCGAAGGCGGCGAACGAGCCGCGCAGCGCGCCGGAAAGCTCCACCCACTCCATCGCGCCTTCCGCCTGGCCGCTGGCGAGCGCCCGCGCGAGGTCGATGCCGAAGATCCGCCGCGTGTCCGCGAGGAGGAGCCGGCCGTTTCCGAGATAGGCGAGCCCGCCGGCATGCCCGCACAATCCGGCGGGAAGGCCGAACGACCCTGCCGTCCGCCCCGTGGCGCGCTCGATGCGGAAGACGCGGCACGTGCCGTTCGGAGAGTGCTCCTCGGGCTCGGGGTGATAGGCGGACACGAAGAGGTAATCGCCGGCCGATGCGAGCCCTTGCGGAACGTACCCGTCATCGAGCCCGGGGGCCCAGATGCGACGGCCGAGCGCCGCCGCGTTGGGCACCGATTCGGTCGCCTCGTGAAGATACGAGGGGCTCGCGCCCGACAATTCCGGCGCGCCCGGCGATGCGCACCCGAATGCCGCGAGCGCGGCGGCTGCGGCTAGCGCGTGAAGTGCTTGATGATGAAGTAGAGAAGGATAAGCGCCCAGATCCACCCCCAGCCGCCCTTGCTCCTGGCACGATCCGCCGGCCGGTGCGCCTGGGCCTGCTTCACGGCCCTGAGCGCGATCTTGATCGCCGTCGCGGGCTTCGGCGTCTCCGCCCCCGGCGGCGGCTCGCGTATCGGCTTGAGGTCCGCTGCCGTCTTCCTCTCGAGCTCCTCGACCGTGACGGTAGGCGCGCGAGGCCCGGCAGGGAATGGCTCCGCGCCGTCGCCGTCCTTCATGCCGAAGGACTTGTGGCGCGCACGGTCGCGCGCTTCCCATTCGCGCGTTTCCTTGAGGAGCCTGTCGAAGTCCGTGTCGTCGTGAGTCATGGCTGTGGCAACGCGGCGATCCGAAAGCCTACTGCGGCGTCCGCGTTCCCCGCGCGCCCGGGACTCCAGGCAGATCAACGCGCCGAAGCTTGGGATTCCTGGCGGAGAGGGTGGGATTCGAACCCACGGTCCCCCGAAAGGAGGACAACAGATTTCGAGTCTGCCGCATTCGACCACTCTGCCACCTCTCCGGCGACGCTCGAAAGACCGCAATTCTATCAGCTTTGCTAAGCTTTCCGGCTTTCCCGGAGAGCCCCATGCGCATTCCCGACTGGACGAACGAGGCCGCCCCGCGCGACCCGAAGCTCGTCGCGGCGATCCTCGCCCGGCGCGGCGGCAAGTTCATCAACCTCGACCTCGCCCTCCTCTGGAGCGAGCCCCTCGCGCGCGGCTGGAACACGCTGCTCGGCGCGGTGCGGCGCGAGTTCGCCTTCGATCCGCGCGCCAAGGAGATCGCCATCTGCGCGGTGGCCCGCCTCACGGGCGCGGAGTTCGAGTTCACGCACCACTGGCCCGAGTACGTGAAGGCGGGCGGGAACGACGCGCTTCGTCCGAAGCTCGACGACCCCGTGCGCGCCTCCGAGGACGCCGCGTTCTCCGACGACGAGCGCCTCGCGATGCGCTACGCCATCGCCATGACCCGCTCCATCGAGGTGCCGGAGGCGCTCTTCGCCCAGGTGCGCCGGCGCTGGACGACCTCCGAGGTGGTCGAGCTCACGGCGGCGATCGCCGCGTACAACATGGTGGCACGCGTGCTCCTTGCGCTCGAGGTCGAGACCGAGCGCAAGTAGCACGCGGAGGTATATTTGCGATAGCGGGAACGGCGTTGGAGCGGACTCACGCCGCTCAACGCCTTCGAGCGGACGTCCTACCCATGGCCAACCGATACGACGAGCAGTCCATCAAGGTCCTCAAGGGCCTGGAGCCGGTGCGCGCGCGCCCCGGGATGTACACGCGCACCGACACGCCGCTCCACATCATCCAGGAGGTCATCGACAACGCCGCGGACGAGGCCCTCGGCGGCTTCGCGAGCCGCATCGCCGTGACGCTGCACGCCGACGGCTCGGTGAGCGTCGAGGACGACGGCCGCGGCATTCCCGTGGGGCCGCACCCCGTGGAAAAGGCGCCGACGGTCGAGGTGGTCTTCACGCGCCTGCACGCGGGCGGCAAGTTCGACAAGAAGGGCGGCGGCGCGTACGCCTTCTCGGGCGGGCTGCACGGCGTGGGCGTGTCGGTCACGAACGCGCTCTCCAAGCGCCTCGAAGTGCGCGTGAAGCGCGACGGCGCGGTGCACGAGATCGCCTTCGCGGGTGGCGAGGTCGCCTCGAAGCTGCGCAAGGCGGGCAAGGCGGGGCCGCGGGAGACGGGGACCGTCGTGCGCGCCTGGCCCGATCCGAAATACTTCGACAGCCCGCGCGTGAAGCGCTCGGATCTCGAGAGGCTGCTTCGCGCGAAAGCCGTGCTGCTGCCGGGCCTCAAGGTCACGCTCGAGGAGGAAGGCAAGAAGGACCGGCGCGAGTGGAAATACGAGGGGGGCCTCGGCGCGTACCTGCGCGAGCGGCTCGACGAAGCGGGCGGCTATGTGAGCCCGATCTTCGCGGGCGAGGCGTACTGCGGCGCCGACGACCCCGTATTCGCGCAAGGCGAAGGCGCCGCGTGGGCCATCGCGTGGGCCGAGGCGGGCGGCGAGGGCGAATCCTTCGTGAACCTCATCCCCACCCCGCTCGGCGGCACGCACGAGGCGGGCCTGCGCAACGCCGTGTACGAATCCATCAAGGAGTTCTGCGAGCACCACGAGCTCCTCGCGCGCGGGGTGAGCCTCCAGTCGGAGGACGCGTGGAAACCGCTGCGCTACGTGCTCTCCGCGCGGCTCCTCGATCCGCAGTTCCAGGGCCAGACCAAGGAGCGCCTTTCCTCGCGCGACGCCGTGAAGCTCATCGCCTCGCGCGTGAAGGACCCGCTCGACGCCTGGCTCAACCAGAACGCCGAGGAAGGCAAGAAGATCGCCCAGCTCGCGATCAGCGCGGCGACCGCCCGGCAGAAAGCGGGCAAGGTCGTCGAGAAGCGCCGCGGCGGCGGCGTGGCGGTGCTCCCGGGCAAGCTCACCGACTGCGAGTCCCAGGACATGACGCGCAACGAGGTCTTCCTCGTCGAGGGCGATTCCGCGGGTGGATCGGCCAAGCAGGGGCGCGACCGCCTCTACCAGGCGATCCTGCCGCTCAAGGGCAAGGTGCTCAACACGTACGAGGTGGACGCGACGGAGCTCTACGCGAACACCGAGGTGCACGACATCGCGGTAGCGCTCGGCATCGACCCCCACGAGCCCGGCGCCCCCGAGTCGGTCCTCGAGAACCTGCGCTACGGGAGGGTCATCGTGATGGCGGACGCGGACGTGGACGGCGCGCACATCCAGACGCTCCTCCTCACCCTCTTCTACCGCCACTTCCCGAAGCTCATCGAGGACCGGCACGTGTTCATCGCGCAGGCGCCGCTCTACTCGATCCGCGTGGCGCCCCAGGGGAAGGCGAAGGCCGAACGCCGGCTCTACGCGCTCGACGAGGCGGAGCGCGACACGATCCTCGAGAAGCTGCGCGACGAGGGCGTGCGCGATTCCGCGATCCACGTGGGCCGCTTCAAGGGCCTGGGCGAGATGAACCCCGAGCAGCTGCGCGAGACCACGATGAACCCCGATACGCGGCGCCTCGTCGAGATGCGCCTCGACGCGGCCGAACACATCGCCGCCCCGCCCGTCTTCAAGCTGCTGATGGGCAAGGCCGAGGCCGCGGGGCGCCGCGCGTGGATGGAGAAGGAAGGCAACACCATCGAGGCCGACCTGTGAGCGGCGCCTCGCAGCCCTCGAAGGAACGGAAGACCGAGCCATGAGCACCGTGAAGACGAAGACCCGCCGCCCGCGCGACGACGCGGGACGGACCGCGGACCTGTTCTCCCAGCCGCCCTCCCCGCCCGCGCCGCCCCGCGGCGGCGAAGCGCCCCCGCGCGCGCCCGACGAGCCCACCCTCTCGCAGTTCGCCGCCCGCGCCTACCTCGCCTATGCGATGAGCGTGGTGAAGGGTCGCGCCCTCCCATCCGTCGAGGACGGCCAGAAGCCCGTGCAGCGGCGCATCCTCTACACGATGCGCGAGATGGGCAACCGGTCCGACGCGCCCCACAAGAAAAGCGCGCGCATCGTGGGCGACGTGATCGGCAAGTACCATCCCCACGGCGACGTCGCGGTGTACGACGCAGCGGTGCGCATGGCGCAGGACTTCACGCTGCGCTACCCGCTCGTGGACGGCCAGGGCAACTTCGGCTCGCGCGACGGCGACAGCCCCGCGGCCTACCGCTACACCGAGGTGCGCCTCACGCCCTTCGCCGAGCACGTGCTGCTCTCCGAGCTCGACCGCGGCACCGTCGATTTCATCGACAACTACGACGGGTCGCTCCAGGAGCCGAAGCTGCTGCCCGCGCGGCTTCCCGTGATGCTGCTCAACGGCGCCTCGGGCATCGCGGTCGGCATGGCGACCGAGATCCCGCCGCACAATCTCAAGGAGGTCGCCGAAGCCTGCGCGCAGACACTGGAAGCGGGCGACGGCGCGAAGCCCGTCACCCGGCCGGTGAAGGGCCCCGACTTCCCCGGCGGCGGCCAGATCATCTCCCCGCGCGAGGAGATCAAGCGCGCCTACGAGACCGGGCGCGGGAGCGTGCGCGTGCGGGCGCGCTGGGACGTGGAGAAGCTCGCGCGCGGCCAGTATCGCATCGCCGTGAAGGAGCTTCCGCCGAACACGTCGATGGCGAAAGTGCTCGCCGAGATCGACGAGCTCACCAACCCCAAGCCCAGGGCGGGCAAGAAATCGCTCACGCCCGAGCAGCTCAGCGTGAAGAGCGCCGCCCTCGCCCTGCTGGAGAGCGCCCGCGACGATTCCGACGGCGAGCATCCCGTGCGCCTCGTGCTCGAGCCGCGCACCGGCAAGGTCGAGCCCCAGGAGCTGATGGATTTCCTCCTCGCGCACACGTCGATGGAGGCCAACGTCCCGATGAACCTCGTCGCGATCGGCACCGACGGGCGCCCGCGCCAGATGGGCCTCGCGGAAACCATCGGCGACTGGGCCCGGTTCCGGCTCGACGTGCTCGAGCGGCGCCTCAAGCATCGCGCGGGCGAGGTGGCCGACCGCGTCCACATCCTCGAAGGGCGCATGATCGCCTTCCTCTCGATCGAGCAGGTGATCAAGGTGATCCGCGCCGCCGACGAGCCGAAGCCCGAGCTCGTGAAGAAGTTCAAGCTCTCCGAGCGCCAAGCCGAGGACATCCTCGAGATCCGGCTGCGGCAGCTCGCGAGGCTCGAAGGCATCCGCATCGAGAAGGAGCTTGGCGACCTGCGCAAGGAGGCGGCCTCGCTCAAGAAGCTCCTCGCCTCGCCCGCCGAGCGCCGCAAGCTCGCCGCGAAGGAAGTGCGGGAGGACGCGGAGCGCTTCGGCGACGCGCGCCGCACGGTGATCGAAGAGGCCGAGCGCATCACGGTCTCCATGGTGGAGACGGTCGCCGACGAGCCGATCACGGTGATCCTTTCGCGCAACGGGTTCCTGCGCGCGCGCTCGGGCCACGGCATCGACCGCGGCGCGCTCGCGTGGAAGGAAGGCGACGGCGAGCTCGCGATCCGCGAGACGCGCACCATCCACGCCATCGTCCTCTTCGGCGCGAACGGGCGCGTCTTCAACGTGCGCGCGGCCGACATCCCCGGCGGCAAGGGCGACGGCGTGCCCGTGTCCTCGCTCGCCGAGACGGCAGGAACGCCCGTGGTCGGGATGCTCTCGGGGCCGGCCGAGGTCGCGGTGCTGCTCGCGACGAGCGGCGGCAACGCGCTGCGCACGAAGGTCGAAGGCCTCGTCACCCGCATCCGCGCGGGCAAGCAGTTCGTCTCGCTCGACGAGGGCGAGGCGCTGCTCGCCCCCTCCGTCATTCCCCCGGAAGCACGCGAGGTCGCGGCGCTCTCGGCCGAAGGGCGCCTCCTCGTCTTCCCGCTCGAGGAGGTGAAGGAGCTCGCGGGCGGCGGCAAGGGCGTCATGGCGATGCGCCTGCACGAGGGCGAGAGGATGCTCGCGCTGGTTCCCGTCGCCGGCGAGCTGCGCATCGCGGCGATCAAGCGCGGCGACAAGCCCGGGACGCTCGACGTGGGCGCTTCCGATCTCGAGCATTACCGCGGCGCGCGCGCCCGGACGGGTCGCGTGCTTCAGGCCCCGTTCAAGCGCGTCGAGGGGTTCGTCGAGGCTTCCGCCGATGCGGCGGGACCGGCAAAATGACGGCCATGGAGATTGCCTGAATGTCGCGCCGCGTCCTGATCGCCATCGCCGCGATCGTGATCGTCATCGCCGTGGGCCTGGTGCTGTCGCTCAAGCGCGCCCTCAAGGCCGACGCGCTCTCGGCCGATCCGGACCCGGGCGGCCGCAATCCTCCGCGAGCCGCCCCGCGCTAGCCTCCCACCCGCGCGCCCGCCCCGGCCCAATCGGGCGAGCGGGGGGTTGAATCCGCGCCGACCCTCCCCAAATCTGGCTGTCATGGGGTGCAGCGGTCCCGGCCTGCCGGTCCGCCCGCGCCCGGGTGGACGGCTCGCCCTCGCGGCCGCCGTCCGATGCGAGAACCAATATCAAAGGAGTAGGCGAAATGTATCCGTCGCTGACGAGGTTTCCTGGCGGCCTGTTTTCCGACTTCGACATGCTCCAGCGCCAGGTGGAGCGGCTTGTGGGCGCCCGCGCGTGGCCTTCGAGCATCCGTGCCGCGGGCCGCGGCGCGTTTCCCGCGATCAACATGGGCGTGACCGCCGACGCGGTCGAGGTGTACGCGTTCGCGCCGGGGCTCGATCCCGCCTCGATCGACGTCTCGATCGACAAGGGCCTGCTCGTGATCTCCGGCGAGCGCGCCTCGGAGCTGCCCGAGGAAAGCGAAAAGGTGAGCGTGTACGCCGCCGAGCGCTGCTCCGGAGCGTTCCGGCGCGCGATCAGCCTTCCCGACGACGTGGATGCGACCGGCGTGAAGGCGACCTACAACGACGGCGTGCTGCGCATCGCGATCCCGAAGCGCGAGTCGGCGAAGCCGCGGCGCATCGAGATCCGCTGACAACCCGCCCGTCGAAAAGGAGCATTCCATGGACATGAACGTGAAAGAGCAAGTCCCGGCCCAGGCCGAGTCCGCGGCGCCCGAAGCGCCCGCCCTCGCGCCGCCGGTGGACATCGTCGAGAACGAGAACGGCATCACCCTGAAGGCGGACCTTCCCGGGGTGTCGAAGGAGAGCCTCTCCATCCGCGTGGATGGGGACCAGCTCTCGGTCGAAGGAACGGTGCGGCTCGGCGAGACGCCGAACATGGAGCCCGTGTACGCCGAGATCCGCGTCGCGCGCTACCGGCGGTCCTTCGTGCTGAGCCGCGACCTCGACACCGAGCGGATCGCCGCCACGATGAAGAACGGCGTGCTCACGCTCACCGTGCCGAAACGCGAAGTGGCGAAGCCGCGGCGCATCGAGGTTCAGGCCGCCTGAGCGGCCGGCCCGCGACGGGCCTTCCACGGGGCGCGTGCGATAATTCCGTCGCAGCGCCCCGGTAGCTCAGTGGATAGAGCAGCCCCCTCCTAAGGGGCAGGTCGCACGTTCGATTCGTGTTCGGGGCGCCACTCTCGACCGACGAGCGCTTCAGCGGCGCTCCATCTGCTCGCGCCGGAACGCGAGGAATTCATCGAAGGAGATGCGCCCGTCGCCGTCGGTGTCGACGCGATCGAATGCGCGTGCGATGAAAGGAAAGCGCGCCCGCACCTCGCTCCGCGACAGGTAGCCGTCGCCGTCCTTGTCCGCCGCGCGGAACTGCTTCTCGGCCTCGAGCCGCAGGCGTTGCATCCGCTCGTCGGCCGGCGCGGGCGAGCTCGCCGCCGCGCCCGTCTGCGGACTCTCGGCGGCCGGTGGCGGCGGCGCGGCGACTGACGATTCGGGAGCGGCCTGCGGCGCCGGCGATTCGGGAGCGGATTGAGCGGGCGCTGCGACCCGCGCCGATAGCGGCCCTTGCGCGGGCGGCTCGACCACGGCCTGCTCGCGTTGGTGCGCGCGCTCCTGCGCAGCCCGGTGCATGTGCCAGAAGCCGAAAGCGGCGGCGACGAGAACGAGCAACGCGAACGCGCGCATCCACGGCCATCCTTCGTGAGCGGGAGCGCTCGGCGCCGGCACGGGGCGGCGCGCGGGAGCCGTGGGCCGTGGGATCCTTTCGGTGCCGGGTTTCGCGGATTGCGGCGCGACGCGCACGGTCGCGGCTTCCTGCGAGCCGACCCCGGACGCGGCGGAAGCGAGCACCGGCGCGGCAGGAGCGGGTACCGCCGGCGCGCCGGCGAGCGCGCGCTGCCACTCCTCGACGCTCTGCGGCCGCTTCTTCTCCTCCGGCACGAGCGCCCATTGAAGAGCCTTCAGGAACGTCTCGCCGTAGCGGTCGCGCGCCCGGGCGAGCACCTCGCCGACCCGGTCGTCCTTCAGGCGGGTCACCGCGTCCGGCGGGGGCTCGTCGGTCACCGCGCGATAGAGCACGCCCGCGAGCGCGTACAGATCGGTCCACGGACCCTGGTGGCCATCGCTGTAATACTGCTCGAGCGGCGCATAGCCCGGCGTGAGCACGGCGGTCAGGGTCTTGGTCGCGCCGCCGACCGACTGGCGCGCGGCACCGAAGTCGATGAGCACGGGAGCGCCGTCGGCGCGCAGGAAGATGTTGTCCGGCTTGATGTCCCGATGCAGGAACCCGGCCGCGTGCACCGCGCGCAGGCCCTCGAGCAGCGGCCCCAGCATGCGCCTGAGAAAAGCCTCGTCGGGGCGCGGCGCGCGCTTGAGCAGGGCCGCGAGCGATTCGCCCCGCTCGTAGTCCATCACCATGTAGCCGGTGCCGTTCGCCTCGAAGTAGCGGTTGACGCGCACGATGTTCGGATGGCCGAACTTCGCGAGCGTGCGCGCCTCCAGGATGTAGCGCTCCAGGCCCCACTTGTACCCTTTCTCGGCATCGGTGGTGAGCGCCGCGACGCTGCCGTCGGCGGCGCGCATCGCGAGCTCGGTGGGCAGGTACTCCTTGATCGCGACGTGCTTCTCGAGGTGCGTGTCCCAGCCGAGGTAGGTCACGCCGAAGCCGCCCGCGCCGAGGACCGACTCGAGCCGGTACTCGTGCAGCATCGACTGCGGCGCGAGCGCATTGCGGTAGACGGGGGGCTGGGCCATGACGATGCATTGTATCCATGTGGCCGCGCTGGCTCAGGCGCCCGCCATGAATTCCCTCACCGAGGCGATGACCGCCTCGGGCCGGTCCCGATGCGGCGAATGACCCGCGCCCGCGATCTCGAGGAGCCGCGCGTGCGGCACCTGGCGCGCGATGCCGCGGATCTGCTCCATCGTGCCGTACTCGTCGTCGGCGCCTTGAACCGCCAGCACCGGGCAGCGGATCGCCGCGATCTCGCGCTCGATGCTCCAGGCGCGGAAGCGCGGGTCGAGCCAGATGTCGCACCAGCTCCGGAAGACCCAGTCGGGATCGTCGTGGTGGCGCGCGAGGCGCTCGCGCACGCCGCCCGCGAGGTAGGCCGCCCGCGCGCGCTCGATTCCGGCCACGGTCACGTCCTCGACGAAGATGTGCGGTGCGACGACGACGAGCCCTGCGACGCGTTCCGGAAAACGCGCGGCGTAGAGGAGCGCGATGGTGCCGCCGTCGCTGTGGCCGAAGACCCACGGCGCCGGGGCGCCCTGCCCGACGCCCACCGCCTCGAGGAAGGCCGGGAGCACCTCGTAAGCCTGGCGATGCAGATAATCGGGCTCGCGAGGCTCGTCGCCTTCAGGCCGTGTCGAGCGCCCGTAGCCCGGACGCGAATATATGAGAGCGCGGGCGCCGCACGCCTCGCACAGCCGCGCCGGGAAGTCGCGCCACATCGAAAGCGACCCGAGGCCCTCGTGGAGCAATAGGACGACGGGGGAATGCGCATCGCCGCTTCCCACCCACTCGTACTCGATGCGAACCGGCCGCCCGCGCCACACGATCGCGGCGCTGGACGGGGACGGGATCAATCGCAGACGTTGTTCGGCGGCTGGCGGCGCAGCACGATCTCGCCCGTCTGCGCGCTCTTCTCCACGAAGCGGATGTTCTGCTTGAGCGCGTCCATGTAGAGGTTCTGCCCGCCGAAGTGCGTCTGGGCGTAGCGGTACGCGCCGTCGAGCTCCACGTCGAGGCGGCGCGAGGCGTTCTGGTAGAACTTCGGCGTCTTGCGCAGCAGGTCGTCGGCGGACTCGAAGAGCACCACCTCGCCCTGCTCCGTGCTCATGCGCGCGATGCCCCCCGCGACGAACTCCGGGTAGAGCCTGTCGCGGCATTTCTCGAGGTAGCAGCGGTCCGACATCTGCGCGATGATGTCCGCCGAGCCGAGCAGGCTTCCGAGCAGCTTGAAGATCGGATCGGGGACGCGGATCGAGGACACGGGACGCTCGTAGCCGGTGAAGTGCACGATCTGCCCGGCGACGTCCGCGTACTCGGGCATGCCGATCGTCGGCATGTACTCGCGCAGGAACCGCGCGCCGCGGGAGACGTGCACGCGCGTGTACTCGGCGCCGTTGCGGTGCTTCTTGTCGCCGACGCGCCGGATGTAGCCGATGTCGTGGTAGAGCGCGCAGATCACGCCCAGCTCGAAGAGCCGCTCGGGGATGTGCCGGCTCTCGCCCCGCGTGCGCTCGTAGCCGTCGAGCAGCCGCGCCATGGCGAGCGTCACCTCGAGGACGTGCTGCAGGTCGTGGTAGCCGGTCTCGCACTTCGCGTAGCCGGGGAACTCGCCGCGGTACAGCCGCACCATGTCGTCGAAGGCGCGGTTGAGCGTGACGGCGCGCGGGCGCGCGTAGAGCGACCGGAAGATGCGGTCGACCTCGAGCTTCACGCACACCGGATCGGTGGTGTTGATCCGGTTCGTGACGTCGAAATCCGCCCGGCGGAAGTTCATGCGCCCTGAATCCCTAACTGCTTGTAATTTTGATGGAATTTAATCGGGCCGCGGCGGCGGCCCAACGGCGCATTTGAGCGCATCGCCCGCCCGCGCGCAAGGCCCCCGAAGGGCCCTTCGGCGGACTAGCCAAAGGCCACCGCCGGGAGTATGGTTTTCCGAAGAACCGGAGGTATCCTCCCATGGCCACTGTGACGATGGAAAACTCCGAGGAAATCAAGCGGCGCATCGGCGAGCTCAACCTCGAGCATCGCGACCTCGACCGCGCCATCGAAGCCCTCGAGCAGAATCCCCTCCACGACGAGCTGCAGCTCAAGCGCCTGAAGAAGCGCAAGCTCATGCTCAAGGACCAGATCTTCATGCTGCAGCGGCAGCTGGTCCCCGACATCCCCGCCTAGAGATCGCGTCCTTCCTTCCGGGAGATCGAGCCCGGCCGAGCCGAAAACGGCTTCAGCCCTGGCGCGTCTGGAACTTGCGGTAGAAATCCATCACCCGCGGCACGTACACCAGCGTCTCGGTGTAGGGCGGGATGCGGAAGCCGTAGCGGATCACCGCGTTCTCGCCCGCGTTGTAGGCGGCGACGACGAGCTCGAGGTTGCCGCGGAACATCGCGATGAGGTCGCGCAGGTACTTCACGCCGCCGTAGATGTTGTCCACGGGGTCCATCGAGTTGCGCACGCCGTAGCGCCGCGCCGTCTCGGGCATGAGCTGCATGAGCCCGCGCGCGCCCGCGCGCGACACCGCCTGCGGGTTGTAGCCGGACTCCGCGGAGATCACCGCGCGGACCAGCGCCTCGTCGACCCCGTAGGTGCGCGCCGCGGTCTCCACGATCGCCTCGTAGCGATCGATGTCGGCCTGACTCGGCATGTAAGCCCGGGCGACGCTGTGGGTGCCGGGCAGGGGCTCCGGGCTCTCGCGGCGTATCAGCTTGTAGCGCGGATCGAGTCCCTTGATGTTCGTGAAATGGACCACGCCCCGCTCGTCCCTGAACGAGTAGATGTCGGCAAGAGCGGGCCGCACCCCCATCGCGAGGGCGGCCAGCGCGAGCCAGAGCGTGTATCGGGTCTTCACCGCGTCATCGTCCCGGATTTCCAACCGAGGCGCCGAGTTTAACCGAAAATTCCCGGGGTTCCAAATGACACCTGAAACGGGAATCCATACGGATCATGGACTTGCGCCGCTTTCTTCGAGCGGTTATGCGATCGGGAGTTCCCTACCGCAGGACGATCGTCTCGCCCGCCCGGACCCGGTCGCCGGGCCGCACGAGCGGCTCCAGCCCCTCGCGCCACGGGACGATGAGGTCCACCTGCGAGCCGATGCGGATCATGCCGAAGACCGCCCCCCGATCGACGTGCGCCCCCACGGGCACATAGCTGTCGATGCCGCGCACGGTGAACGAGCCGATCTGGACCACATACACCGCGAGCGGCGCGCCGCGGTAACGCCCGCGGAACTGCGTCACGGCGCGCTCGTTGCGCACGATGTGCATGCTGCCCGCGTAAAGCGGCTCGAGCCCCAGGAGCGTGCGCAGGTGCATCTCGGTCATGGCGAGATTTGCGCCCGTGCCGGGATGGCGATGCACGAAGCCCACCCGCCCGGCGAGCGGCGCGCGGTTGTAGTGCACGTCGAAGGGGCTCATGAACACGCCGATCACGAGCTTCGCGCCCCCGTCGTCCTCCTTCGCGATGTCCTTCACGGTGGCCGCCACACCTTTCTTGATGACGACCATCGGGGCGCCCGGCTCCACGCGCTTCACGTAGACCACGGTCCCGTCGGCCGGGCTCACGAGGCCCTCGGCCGCCGGAGGCACGCGGGGCGGGTTGCGGAAGAACCACCAGTAGCGCCAGAAGGCGAACGCGGCCGCGAGCGCGGCGGCGAGCGCGAGAGCGGCGATCAATCCGCGGGCTGCCAGGGGCCCTCGTCCACCACCCGCACGAGCGCCACCCCCGAGGAGAGCGGGAAATCGACCATCTGGAAGCGCCCCGCCTCGCGCTCGAGGACCTTGAGCCAGCGCTTCACGCCCGCGTGCCCCAGGAACTCGCGCACGTAGATGTTCGTGTCGTGCAGGAGGAAGCACGCGTTGCGGCGCATGAACGCGAGCGAGGCGAGGAAGTCGTGGCGCACGTCCTCGTAGGAGTGGTTGCCGTCGATGAAGGCGATGTCGATGTCCGGCAGCTCCCGCGCCGCGTAGCCCGCGAAGAAATCCGCGCTCGTCATCTTGAAGTGGGTCACGATCCCGGCCACGCCGAAGCGGCCGAAGTGCGCACGCACGCGCTCGGGATCGTCCCACTGCGAGGTGCCGCCGATCGTGTTGAGCGGGCCGTTGCGCAGCACCGAGTACGACGGATCGACGAAGGAGAGCTTCCCGGCGCCGTTGTCCTTGAGGCCGAGCGCGAGGCACACGACGCTGAAGCCGTAGCCCGAGCCGACCACCACCACGTGCCGCGGCCGCAGCGCGCGCGCGAGCGCGTAGTAGAGGAAGCCGAAGCCGATGTTGAGCGTGGAAGCCTCCTCGTGGTGGCCGAGGGGCTTCGCGTGGCGGAGGATCTCCGAAAGGAGGCCGGGATCGAGGCTGAAGGGGCTTTCGTATGCGGCTGCGGGGTCGGGCATCGCGTCTTCGCTGATCGTTTCGGGCGATTGTCGATCGCGCCCGTGACAATCCCGTGACGCTCCTTCTTCAGCGCGCGCCGCGCGCCTTCCGGCCCATGATCACGGGCGCGCAGCTCACGGCGGTGCCGGGGAATGCGACGGGCGCCGCCGGGGGGCCCGCGTCCTCGCGCGTGCGCGCCGCACGCCGGCGCAGGCCCGTCCCCGCGACCCGACGCCGCTTGCCCTCCGCTCCGCGCCCCCAGTACGGCATTTCCGCCCCAACTCGGTGCAAGTCGCTCCGAGCCTACGGGCGCGCGGTTTCATTCTCGTGACGTCATTGATCGCGATCAAGCGCGATCGCCGCGCGCGGTCGCCCGGTCGCGGTATCATCGCGCTGACGTTCGAGGAGACCATGCGAACCGAGCCCCGCACGACGCCCCAGCCGGCAGCCGATGTGATCCGCGACCTCGCGCGGCAGATGCGCAAATCCGAGGACGAAGTCGAAGTCGTCTTCAACCAGCAGATCGCCGCCCTCGAATCCGACGCGAAGGTGACGATCTACCTCACCATCCTCGCCAGGCGCCGTACCCGGGATCTTCTCCGGAAGTAGCGCCGCCCTTCAGCGCCCCGGGGCCTCGCCGCGCCGCGTCGCCTCGAAGAGGAACCACGCCCGGCGCTCGGCCTCGTCGATCCAGACCTCGAGCAGGCTCGCGGTGGCCACGTCGCCGTGCTCGTCGCACAGGCCGTGCGCCTCGCGCATGCGCTCGACGAGCTGGCGGTTGTCCTCGCGCAGCTCCGAGAGCATGTCGAGCGGGGTCACGTAGTCCGCGTCGTTGTCGAGCACGCGCTGCAGCCGGGCGATGTGGCCGATCGAGCGCAGCGTCGTGCCTCCGACCTTGCGCACGCGCTCGGCGATCGGGTCCGAGATCGCGTAGATCTGGTCCGCCTGCTCGTCGAGCAGCAGGTGGTAGTCGCGGAAATGCGGGCCCGAGACGTGCCAGTGGAAGTTCTTCGTCTTGAGGTAGAGGGCGAAGACGTCGGCGAGGAGCGCGTTGAGGGAGGCCGAGATCTGGTGGGTGGCCTCGCTGCCGAGGCCTCCGCGAGCCTGGAGCGGCGCCTTGCGACGCGCGGCGGTGGCTTGGGTGCTCATGGGTCATGCCTCCTGGGAAGGGAAGGGACGGAGGACCGGCGAACGGGGCGTCCGCCGGGAAGGTGATCCAGTCTACTCCGCCATCGTCGGGATGGCGCCCCACCCGCGACGCCTCAGCGTGCCGCCGGCGGCTCCTCGACGAGGTGGTCCGCGACGAGCTCCACGAGGCTCTCGAGGCCGCGGTCCCACTTCCAGTATTGCCGGCTCTCGTCCATCGTGAGGCGGCAGTTGGAGCAGGACGACACCATCGTCTTCGCGCCCGTGCGCTCGACCTGGTCCATCTTGATCTTGAACACCTTGTGGCGCAGGTCCGCTGCCCTCTGGATCGCCTGCACGCCGCCCCCGCCGCCGCAGCACCAGTTCCGATTGCCGGTGGGCGTCATCTCGCGGAAATCCGTCGCGAAGCCGTCGAGCACGTCGCGCGCGGCCTGGGCCGCGCCTCCGCGCCGCGAGATCTGGCAGGGATCGTGATAGGTGATCGCGCCCTCGAGGGGCTTGAGCCTGAGCTTGCCCTCGCGCTTGAGCTTCGCCAGGAACTCGGAGATGTGCAGCACCTCGAACGGGAGCGGCCGGCCGAGCATGTTCGCCGCCGACCAGCGCAGCACGCCGTAGGCGTGGCCGCATTCGGGAATCACGACGGTCTTCGCGCCGACGCTCTCCGCGGCCCCGGCGACGCGCTCCACCATGAGCTTCGCGACGTCGGCCTTGCCCGCCATGTAGCCGAAGTTCGTGGCCTCGTAGCCCTTCGAGCTCAGCGTCCAGCGCACGCCCGCGTGGTTGAGCAGCTTCGCCATGGCCACCAGCGACTCGGGATACTTCATCAGCTCGATCGAGGAAACCGTGAGCAGAATGTCGGCCTTCTTCTCGTCCAGCGGGATCGGCACCTCGTGCTCGTCCTCCAGCCATTCGACGCGCTCGCGGAGCTTGTCCACCGTCACGCCGAGCGGGCTGCCGAGGTCGCGGGAGTTGTCCGCCGCCTGCATGAGGTCCGCGGGGCCGAGGCCCGCCGCGACGAACGCCTGTCGGGCCGCGCCCACGATCGAGGCGATGTCGATGCCCATCGGGCACACGAGGGTGCAGCGACCGCACATCGTGCACGTGTCGAAGAGGAGGGTCTCCCACTCCCGGAGGTCCTTCTCGCCGATGCCCGGAGCGAGGCCCAGCCAGGCGAGCGGCCATTTCTGCCGCCGGTAGGCCTTGGCGATCGGGAAGAGCTTGTAGGCGGGCGTGTGCCGGGGATCGCCCGAAACCTCGTAGAAGTGGCAGGCCTCCGCGCAGTTTCCGCAGTGCACGCACGCGTCGAGATAGGTCGCGACGTGCTCCTCGGTCATGGCGAGGAACCGGTTCGCGGCCGCCTTCACGTCGATTGCGATTGCGTCGGTCATCGCTGGGCCCTCAACGGATCCGCACCTGGACGAGCTCCTCGCCGTCCGGGTCGGCGACGTGCACCGCGCACGCGATGCAGGGGTCGAAGCTGTGAATCGTGCGCTGGATCTCGAGCGGCTGCTTCGGGTCGTGCAGCGAGTGGCGGTCCATGAGCGCCGCCTCGTAGGGACCCGCCTGTCCCTTCGCGTCGCGCGGACCGGCGTTCCAGGTGCTCGGCACCACGGCTTGGTAGTTGTCGATCCGGCCGTCCCTGATGACGACCCAGTGCGCCAGCGCCCCGCGCGGGGCCTCCATGAAGCCCACGCCGCGCGCCTCCCGGGGCCACGTGGACGGGTCCCAAAGACCCGCGTTGTGGACCGCGAGGTCGCCGCGCTTGATGTTGGCCATGAGGTTGTCGTACCAGACCTGCATCTGGTCGACGACGATCTTGCTTTCGAGCGTGCGCGCCGCCGTGCGCCCGAGGGTGGAGAACATCGCCTCGAGCGGGAGATCGAGCTTGGCGAGCGCCGCCTTCGCGAGCTCCCGCGTGGGCTCGTGCCCGCGCGCGTAGAGCATGAGCACGCGCGCGAGCGGGCCCACCTCCATGACCTTGCCCCGCCAGCGCGGCGATTTCAGCCACGAGTAGCCGTCGGCCACGTCGAGCTGGGTGAACGGCGGCTTCGGGCCGGAGTATTTCAGCCGGGTCTCGCCGTCGTACGGGTGGCGCCCCTCGGCCTTGCCGCCCGAGTAGTCGTACCACGAGTGGGCGACGAACTCCTGCACCTGCTGCGGATCGTTGAGGTCCACGGGATGGACCCTGGAGAGGTCGCGGTCGAGGATCGCCCCCGCCGGGATGAGCCAGCTCGACGGGTCGTCGGTGCCCTTCTCCGGGAAGTCGCCGAAGGTGAGGAAGTTGCCCACGCCCTCGCCGCGCCGGAACCAGTCCTTGTAGAACGAGGCGATCGCGAGCGTGTCGGGCAGGTATACCTGCTCGACGAACGCCTTCATGCGCCCGATCACGTTCTTCACCTGGTTGAGGCCCACGAGGCTCACGGCGGTGGCGGCCGCGCCCCCGCTCGTCCCCGATGTGTCGATGCTGATCGGCGCCGGCGCCCCGCCCACGAGGAAATTGGGGTGCGGGTTCTTGCCGCCGAAGATCGTGTGGATCTGCACCACGTCGCGCTGCCAGGCGAGCGCCTCGAGGTAATGCGCCGTCGCGAGCAGGTTGGCTTCCGGGGGCAGCTTGTACTCGGGGTGTCCCCAGTAGCCGTTCGCGAAGATGCCGAGCTGGCCGGACTCGACGAAGTTGCGGAGCTTCTTCTGCGTGTCGGCGAAGTAGCCCGGGCTCGACTTCGGGTAGCTCGAGATCGACTGCGCGAGCGCGGAGGTGGCCGCCGGATCGGCCTTGAGCGCCGAGACCACGTCCACCCAGTCGAGCGCGTGCAGATGGTAGAAGTGCATCACGTGGTCGTGCACGTACTGCGCCGCGATCATCAGGTTGCGGATGAGCTGCGCGTTGGCCGGAATCCGATAGTGCAGCGCGTTCTCGACCGCGCGCACCGAGGCGATGCCGTGGACCAGCGTGCAGACCCCGCAGATGCGCTGCGCGAAAGCCCACGCCTCGCGCGGGTCGCGGCCCTTCAGGATCAGCTCGATGCCGCGCACCATGGTGCCCGAGCTGTAGGCTCCGGTGATGTCCCCCGCCGCGTTGGTCTCGGCCTCGATCCTCAGGTGGCCTTCGATGCGGGTGATGGGATCGACGACGATGCGTTCGCTCATGGGTCCCGGTCCTTCAGGCCTCGGCGCCGCGGCGCGCGAAGAAGGCGCCCGTCTGCGCGCGCGTCACGAACACGAGGAAGGCGTGCATCAGCTTCCCGAACGGGAACCACGCGAGGAAGAGCGCGACGCTCAGGATGTGCGCGGCGAGCAGCGTCTCGTAGCGCGCCCCCAAGTGGGCCACCGCCGCGACCCCCGTGATCACCGGAAGGAAGGCGAGGAGCCAGCTCAGGTAGTCGTCGACGTTCGAGAGCAGCCGCAGCACGGGGCTCGCGATGCGGCGCGCGAGGGCGGCGAGCATCGAGGCCACCGTCACGATCGCCACCGCGTTCACCAGGTTGCTCGAAAGGTTCGGCCACGCCACGCCGAAGAGGCCGCGGATGAACACGATGTGCTGCGCCAGGCCGAAGACCACGATCGCGATGCCCAGGTGGAACACGTAGCCGTTGAGCGTCCCGAAGAGCGAGGCCTTGGGCAGGCCCGTCCACGGCAGCGAGCGGCGCCCGATCTCGCGCAGCCCGGCCCACACCGCAGGAGGCGAGCCCGGGCGCGCGACCGAACGCTCGCGCAGGCGCGGCAGCAGCAGCAGCGCGAGCAGGCGCCAGGTCACGCCGAAGACGAAGATCGCGATCCCGGCCTGCAACGCCGGCCCGCGCGCGAATTCCAGCAGGCTCATGGGGTAGGCTCCTTCTTCGCGGAGGCTTCGGCCGCCGCGGCCTGCGCCTTGCGCCGGCGTGCCAAGACGACGCTCGCAACGCCCGCGGCGGCGCCGGCGAGCGCGGCCCCGGCGACCACCTCGCCGACGCGGCGGGTGCCCGCCGACAGCGGCGTGTAGAAGCCGCCCGCGTCCCAGAAGTCCGGCTCGGAGCATCCGAGGCAGCCGTGTCCGGACTGGATCGGGAACGAGACGCCGCCGTTCCATTTCACGGTCGCGCAGGCGTTGTGCGTGATCGGTCCCTTGCACCCGACCTCGTAGAGGCACCAGCCCTTGCGCGCGCCCTCGTCGTCGAAGCTCTTCGCGAACAGGCCCCGGTCGTAGAACGGGCGGCGGTAGCAGCGGTCGTGGATCGCCTCGCCGAAGAAGGACTTCGGCCGGCCCAGGTGGTCGAGCTCGGGGATCCTGCCGAAGGAGACCAGGTAGGCGACGGTGCCGGCCATGGCCTCGGCGATCGGCGGGCATCCCGGGATGTTGATGACCGGCTTGTCGGTGACGATCTCGGAAACCGGCACGGCGCCCGTCGGGTTGGGCCGCGCGTGGGGAATGCCCCCGAAGGCCGCGCAGGTGCCTACCGAGATGAGCGCGAGGGCGTCCTTCGCCGTTTCCCGGAGAAGCTGAAGGTTGGTCACGCCCGAGCTCGTCGAGTAGACGCCGTCGTCCTTCGTCGAGACCGACCCGTCGACGACGACCACGTACTTGCCGGCGTTCTCCTTCATCGCGGCGAGCCGCGCCTGTTCCGCCGCCTCGCCCGAGGCCGCCTGCAGCGTGTGGTGGTAGTCGAGCGAGATCACGTCGAAGAGCAGGTCCTCGATGGTCGGGCTGAAGGAGCGCGTGAGCGACTCCGTGCAGCCGGTGCACTCCTGGAACGAGAGCCAGATCACCGACTGGCGCCGCGCCTTCGCGAGCGCCTCGGCCATGGCGCTCGCGGCCACGGGCGGCAGCGCCATGAGGCTCGCGAGGTAGGCCGTGTACTTGAGCAGGGCGCGCCGTGATACGCCGCGGCGTGAGAGCGCTTCGCCGATGGTTTCGCGGTCAGGCATTCCGGATCCCTTCTTCGCGCCCGGAGGCCGGGGGCGTCTCCAGGTCGTTTTCGATGCGCGATGCCGCCGCCACGATGTCGGCCCGATGCGCCACCAGGATCGCGGGCACGCCGGTGACGGCGATCTCCTCGGCCGCGATCCGGTCGCCCGATCCGAAGTGGCGGATCCACCACACGCCCGCGTAACGGGTCTCCCAGACCTCGCTCGTTCCGGCCACGTCCAAGTCCGCGCGCACCTCGCCGCGCCCGAGCCGCTCCCGGACCTCGTCGCGGTCGGCGTCCGACATGGGCAGGCTCCTCAGGTCGATGGAGCCGCCCTCGCCCTCCTCGGCGAGCTTCTTCAGCAGCTGGGCCACCTCGCGCAGCAGCGCCCGGGCGATGCCGCCTGCGGCCGGCGCGGCGATCACGGGATCACGGGGCGACATCGTTCCACCGGTCGATCAGCGAGGCGACGGCCTCGCACGCGCGCGGAATCGCCGCAGCGACGGCCTCGCTCGGCGTCGTGCGCCAATCGGTCGATTCGGGCTGGATCGCGACGAGCGCACGCCGGGCGGGGCGCCGTCCCGTGAGCTGCGCCGAGGCGAGCAGGTCGGAAAGGGTGACTTCGTGCACCGTGCGCTTCCTTCCGCCGAGCTGCGCATCCATCGCACGGCCTTCGAACACGCGAACGGTGCCTGCCCGGGCGCCGAGCTCGGCCGCGTCGACGACGATGAGGGCGGACGCGTCCTCGATCTCGGGCAGGAGCGCGAGGCCGATGGTGCCACCGTCGCGCAGCGTGACTCCCGGGCGCGCAGCGCGCGCCGCATCCTCGCCGCCCAGGGCCTCGACGACCCGCACACCGACGCCGTCGTCGCCGTGCAGGACATTGCCGATCCCCAGGATCAGGATCCCGGGGGTTGCAGTCATCGCTGGGTTCCTCCAACGACAGAGAATCGGCGACTTTTTGGAGGGCGTTCCTGATCTGCGTCAAACGTCCGGCGCGCGACGGGAGCCGATAATTTTTCGCATCAGGAGGGGCGTTGCCTCGAGCGGGGTCGGAAGCCGGCCATGTGCCTTGGGATTCCCATGCAGGTCATCGAACTCGACGGTTTCGTGGCGCGCTGCGAAGCCCGCGGGATCGAGCGCTCGGTGAGCCTCTTCCTCCTGCAGCACGAGGACGTTTCGCCTGGCGATCACGTCATGGTCCACGTGGGTTACGCGATCCAGAAAATCAGCGGCGAGGAGGCGCGCTCGACCTGGGAGCTGTTCGACCAAATGCTCCCGCCCGCCGAAGCGGCGCCGGATCATGCATGAGCTGTCCGTCTGCCAAGGCCTCGTGAACGAGGTCGCGCGCGTGGCCGCGGCGCACGGCGCCTCGCGGGTCACGCGGATCGCCGTCGCGGTGGGGCCGCTCTCGGGCGTGGAAGCGCCGCTCCTCGAAAGGGCCTTCGCCGTCGCGCGCGCGGGCACCGTGGCCGACGCGGCCGTGCTGGTGACCGAGGCGACCGAGGTCGCGGTCTGGTGCGAGTCGTGCGGCGCGGAGACGGTGACGGCGCCCAACCGCCTCGTGTGCGAGCGGTGCGGCGGCTGGCGGGTCGAGGTGAGGCGCGGCGCGGAGCTGCTCCTGACGAGCATCGACATCGAGGACTGAGGCCATGTGCGAGCAATGCGGCTGCGGATCGACCCCCGGGACGGTGCGGGTGACGGATTCGGGAAGGACGATCTCCTCGCGCCCCGCGGCGGCGACGACGGTGGAGGTGCACGCGGCGCTCCTTGCGGAGAACGACCGCGTGGCGGCCCACAACCGGGCCCACTTCGAGGAGCACGGCGTGCTTGCCGTGAACCTCATGTCATCGCCGGGCTCGGGCAAGACCAGCCTGCTCGAGGCGACCCTCGACGCGGCCGCGGGGCGCTGGCGCATCGGCGTGATCGAGGGGGACCTCGAGACCGAGAACGACGCGCTGCGCATCCGCGCGAAGGGCGTGCCGGCGGTGCAGATCACGACCGGGCAGGCGTGCCACCTGGACGCGGGCATGGTGCACGACGCCCTGCACGCGCTCGACCTGCACGCCCTGGACATCCTCTTCATCGAGAACGTCGGCAACCTCGTCTGCCCGGCGAGCTTCGACCTGGGGCAGTCGGCCAACGTGACGTTGCTCTCGGTGACCGAGGGCGACGACAAGCCGGCCAAGTATCCGGTGATGTTCCGCGCCGCCGACCTCGTGCTGCTCGCCAAGTCGGACCTGCTCGACGTGCTCGACGATTTCGATCCCGCGAAGGCGCGGCGCCATGTGCGCGAGCTGGCCAACCCCGCCCCGGTGCTCGCCATTTCGGCGCGCCGTCCCGCCACGTTGCGCCCCTGGCTCGACTGGCTCGAGGGAGGCCTCGCCGCCGTCCGCGCTCATCCGGGAATGCATGCGCACCCTCAGGGTCATTCGCACCGGCACGAGCATTCGCACGGGCACGAGCATCCGGAGACGGCGCCGCACTCGCACCCCCGCGCTGCGGATCCGGCATGACCGACGCCCGCACGTGGCTCGAGCGCATTCGAGCCCTGCCGTTGCCGGGGCGCGTGCGGATCATGAACGTGTGCGGCGGCCACGAGCGCTCCATCTCGACGGCCGGACTGCGCGGCGCGCTCCCGCCGGCGATCGAGCTCATCCCGGGTCCCGGATGCCCGGTCTGCGTCTGCCCCGAGGAGGACATCTACGCGGCGATCGAGCTCGCGCGGCGGCCGGGAACGATCGTCGCCGCCTTCGGCGACATGCTGCGCGTGCCGGCGAACCTGCCCAAGGGCGAGGCGCGCTCGCTCGAGCAGGCGAAGGCCGCGGGCGCGGACGTGCGGCCCGTCGCTTCTCCCATGGAGGTCGTGCGCATCGCGAGCGCCCATCCCGACCGGGAGGTGGTCTTCTTCGCCGCCGGATTCGAGACCACGACGGCGCCCGTCGCCGGCCTCGTCGCCGAGGGCGTGCCCGCGAACCTCTCCATCCTGCTCTCGGGGCGGCTCACGTGGCCCGCGGTCGCGATGCTGCTCGCGAGCGAGGCGCCGGGATTCGACGCGCTCATCGCGCCCGGCCACGTGGCGACCGTGATGGGACCGGAGGAATGGGCCTTCGTCCCCGAGCGCCACGGCATCCCCTCGGCGCTCGCCGGGTTCGAGCCCGACAGCCTGCTCGCGGCGACCTACTCCGTGCTGCGCCAGCACCTGGAGGGGCGCGCCTTCCTCGACAACTGCTACGGCAACGTCGCGAGGCCGGGCGGCAACCGCACCGCGCGGCGGCTGCTCGAGACGACGATGGACGTGGTGGACGCGACGTGGCGCGGGATCGGCGTCATTCCCCGCTCCGGATTCGCGCTCAAGCCCGAGCTTTCGCGCATCGACGCCGCGAAGCGCTTCGGGATCGCGCCGGACTACACGCGCAAGCGCATGGGGCAGATGCCGCCCGGATGCGACTGCGCGCGCGTCGTCCTCGGCAAGATCTATCCCAACGAGTGCATCCTCTACGGCCGTGCCTGCACGCCGCGCAGGCCCATCGGCCCGTGCATGGTTTCGGACGAAGGCGCCTGCCGCATCTGGTGGGCCTCGGGCGTGCGCGAGGCCGCGCGCGGCGATGCGACCCCCGTCGAGCCGTGAGATGAAGGAAGCCACGGCCGCCCGCCGGATCGTGGTCGCCGGGCGCGTGCAGGGCGTGGGCTATCGGCCTTTCGTCTATCGCCGCGCCCGCGAGCTCGCGCTCACGGGATGGGTGCGCAACGGATCGGGCGAGGTCGAGATCCACGTCGAGGGCGCGCGCGAGCGCCTCGCCCGCTTCGAATCCTCCCTCACCGACGAGGCCCCGCCGCTCGCCCGCGCGCGGCTCAAGGCGTCGACGGCGGTCGCGAGCACCGGTGCGCGCGAGTTCCGCATCCTCGCGAGCCTTGCCGAGGGCGATCCCGAGGTGCACCTTCCGCCGGACCTCTTCTGCTGCGACGAATGCCTCGCGGAGCTCGGCGATCCCGCCGGGCGCCGCTTCCGCTACGCGTTCACCAACTGCACGCAGTGCGGCCCGCGCTACACGATCATCGCGGGGCTCCCCTACGACCGTCCGCGCACGAGCATGGCGGATTTCGCGCTCTGCCCCGAGTGCGGGCGCGAGTACGGGGATCCCGCGGACCGGCGCTTCCACGCGCAGCCGCTCGCCTGCCCCGCGTGCGGCCCGACGCTCGCGCTCGCCGGCACGCAAGCGATCGAGCGCGGCGACGCGGCGCTCGCCGCCGCGCTCGATCGCCTGCGCGCCGGCGCCGTCGTCGCCGTGAAAGGCGTGGGTGGGTACCACCTGCTGTGCGATGCCTGCAACGACGGCGCGGTGGCGGCGCTGCGAGCCCGCAAGCGCCGGCCCGCAAAGCCCCTCGCGGTCCTGTTCCCGCTGCGCGGCGACGACGGGCTCGACGCGGTGCGCGAATGCGCCTCGCTCGGCCGCGCGGAGGAGGAAGCGCTCGTCGATCCCGCGCGCCCCATCGTGCTCGTGCGGCGGCATGCGCGGTGCCCATTGAGCCGCCACGTGGCGCCGGGCCTGGCCGAGATCGGCGCGTTCCTGCCCTACAGCCCGCTGCACGCGCTGCTGCTCGAAGGATTCGGCGGGCCTCTCGTCGCAACCTCGGGAAACGTCGGCGGCGAGCCCGTCATCACGGACAACGCCGATGCCGAGGCGCGGCTCGGCGCGGTGGCCGACGCGTTCCTGCACCACGACCGCCCGATCCTGCGGCCCGCGGACGATTCGGTCGTGCGCATCGTCGGCGGCCGCGCCCGCCCCATTCGCCTCGGGCGCGGCCTCGCGCCCCTCGAGCTCGAGCTCGCCGAGCCCCTCGCGGAGCCGATCCTCGCGGCGGGTGGGCACATCAAGAGTGCGATCGCCCTCGGATGGGGGCGGCGCGCGGTGGTCGCGCCCCACGTGGGCGACCTCGACAGTCCCCACGCCCTCGAGGTGTTCGCGCGGCTCGCCTCCGACCTGCAGCGGCTCTACGGCGTCGAGGCGCGCCGGATCGCGTGCGACCTGCACCCGCGCTACGCGAGCACGCGCTGGGCGCTCGCGCAGGAACTTCCGGTCGCGAGAGTGCAGCACCACCGCGCCCACGCCTCGGCGATCGCGGCCGAGCATCCCGGCATCGAGCGATGGCTGGTCTTCGCCTGGGACGGCTTCGGCCTCGGCGACGACGGCGAGCTCTGGGGCGGCGAGGCGTTCGCCGGCGCGCCGGGACGCTGGGAGCGCGTGGCGAGCGTGCGCCCGTTCCGCGTGGCGGGCGGCGACCTCGTGGGGCGCGAGCCGTGGCGCTCCGCCGCTTCCCTCCTGTGGGAATGCGCCCGTCCCTGGACGCCGCCCGTCGAGGACGCCGCGTTGGCCGAGGCGGCGTGGCGCAGCTCCCTCAACACGGTGCGCACCTCGTCGGCCGGGCGGCTCTTCGACGCCGCCGCCTCGCTCGTGCTCGGAATCGACCGCGCGAGCTTCGAAGGCGAGGGGCCGATGCGGCTGGAAAGCGCGGCCGGCGACACGGCCGAATCGGTCGCGCTCCCGCTCGCGGTGGATGGCGACGGGATCCTGCGCTTCGACTGGGAGCCGCTCCTCGACCTCGCGCGCGATCCCTCGCTCGCCGTGGAGCGGCGCGCGCGCATCGTGCACAACGCGCTCGCCGACGCGCTCGTCGCGCAGGCCGCCGCCCTTTCGCGCGACATCCGCTTCGAGGCGGTCGGCCTCACGGGCGGCGTGTTCCAGAACCGGGTCCTCGCCGAGCGCGTGCTCGCCGGCCTCGCCGCGATCGGCGTCCGCGCGGTCCTTCCCGAGCGGGTGCCCGCCAACGACGGCGGCCTCGCGTTCGGCCAGCTCGTCGAGGCGTCGCGAAGGACGGAGGGCCCATGATCGAGGAGCGCCACGTGAGCCTCGCGCACGGCAACGGCGGGCGCTTCATGCGCGAGCTGATCCGCGAGGTCTTCGCGCGCCATCTCGCCGATCCGGACCTGGACCTCGAGGTTGACGCGGCGCGCTTCGAGCTCGACGGCGATGGCGCGCCCTTCATCACCACCGACGGGTTCACCGTGCAGCCCCTCGAGTTCCCCGGCGGCGACATCGGCACGCTCGCCGTGAACGGGACGGTGAACGATCTCGCGGTGTCCGGGGCGCGGCCGCGCATCCTCACGCTCGGCGCGATCATCGAGGAAGGCCTGGAGCTCGAGCGCCTCGACCGCATCGCCGCGAGCGTCGCGCGCGCCGCCCGCGAGGCGAGCGTGCGCGTGATCGCCGGCGACACGAAGGTGGTGCCCCGCGGCCAGGGCGGGGGCTTGTACCTCACGACCACCGGTGTCGGCACCCGCCCGAACGGGCGGCGCTTCGGCGTCGCCGAGATCCGCCCGGGCGACGCGGTGCTGGTGAGCGGGCCGGTGGGCGACCACGCGATCGCCGTCATGCTCGCGCGCGGGCAATTCGACCTGCGTGGATCGATCCGCTCCGACTGCGCCGCGGTCACGCCGCTCGTTTCGCCCATCGCCGACCTCCCGGGCGTGCGCTTCATGCGCGATCCGACTCGCGGGGGGCTCGCCACCGTGGCCCACGAGATCGCGGCGGCCACGGGCCTCGACGTGCGCCTGTCCGAATCGGCCACACCCGTGCGCGACGGCGTGCGGTCGGTGTGCCGCATGCTGGGCTACGACCCCTACTACCTCGCGTGCGAGGGCCGGGTCGTGGCGGTGGTGGCGCCGGAAATCGCGCCGCAGGTCCTCGAGCGCTGGCGCGGCCTCGCTGCGGGAGAGCAGGCGAACGTGATCGGTCGCCTCGCCGACGGGCGCGGGCGCGTGATGCTCGAGACCGGGATCGGCGGCGAGCGCCTGCTCGAGGAGCTGGAGGACGATCCCCTGCCGCGGATCTGCTGAGGGCCCGCGCGCCTACTGGTAGCGCAGCGCCTCGATCGGCTTCAGCGTCGCGGCCTTGCGCGCCGGATAGAAGCCGAAGAACACGCCCACCGCGGCGGCCACGCCGAAGGCGAGCAGCACCGCCGTCCCGGTGATGACCACCGCGATCTTCGCGACGAGGTTCGCCATCACCGCGGCGCCGATGCCCAGCACGACGCCGATCACGCAGCCGATGAGCGAGAGGATCATCGCCTCGAGCAGGAACTGCGCGAGGATGTCGCGCTTGCGCGCTCCGATCGCGACGCGGATGCCGATCTCGCGCGTGCGCTCGGTCACCGACACCAGCATGATGTTCATGATCCCGATGCCGCCCACGAGCAGCGACACCGACGCGATCGCCCCGAGCATGATCGACATCACGCGTGCGGTCTGCGCCGCCGCGTCGGCGAGCGCCGTGAGGTTGCGGACGTCGAAGTCGTTGTCGGCCCGCTCGGGCAGGTGGTGCCGCTGGCGCAGGAGCTCGGTCATCTCGCGCTGGGCCGCGGGCATGGCCGCCGCGGAGACGGCCTGGGCCATGATGAAGCGCACGCTTCCCGGGAACTGGCTGCCGAAGACCTTGCGCTGCGCGGTGGTCACGGGGATGAGCACGGTGTCGTCCTGGTCGCGCCCGTCGAGGCTCTGCCCCTTCGGGGCGAGCACGCCGATCACGGTGAAGGGGCTGCCCTTGATGCGGATCGTCTTGCCCACCGGGTCCTCGTCGCCGAAGAGGTTGGTCACGACGGTCCGGCCCAGCAGCGCCACGCGCGCCTGGGAGCGGACCTCGGCATTCGAGAACGCGTAGCCCGACTGGACCTGCCAATCGCGCACGTCGAGGTACGCCGGCGTCGTCCCCATCACCTGCGTGCTCCAGTTCGCCGGCCCGGCGACGAGCTGGGCGCTGCCGGGAGCCACGGGCGCCACCGCGGCGACGGACGGCAGCTCCGCGATCGCGTCCGCGTCGCCCGTCGTGAGCGTCGGGATCGCGCCCGAGCCGAGCCTCAAGCCCCCCGAGGTCGCCGATCCCGACAGGATGATGAACAGGTTGCTTCCCATCGACGCGATCGACTGGTCCACGACGAACTGCGCCCCGCGCCCGATGGCGAGCATCATGATCACGGCGGCGACCCCGATCATCATCCCGAGCATCGTGAGGAAGCTGCGCAGGCGGTTCGCGCCCATCGCGCGCCACGCCTCGGCGAGCATCGCGCCGATCACGACTCCACCCCCGCGATCGCGGTGCCGCTCACCGCGCCGTCGTGCGTGATCCGGCCGTCCCTGAACCGCACCAGGCGCTTCGCGTAGGTCGCGATGTCGGCCTCGTGGGTGACGAGGACGATGGTGATGCCGTTTTCGTTGAGGCGCCTGAACACGTCCATCACCTCGTGGCTCGTCTTCATGTCGAGGTTGCCCGTCGGCTCGTCGGCGAGGATGAGCCGGGGATCGCAGGCGAGCGCGCGGGCGATCGCCACGCGCTGCTGCTGGCCTCCCGAGATCTGGCTCGGGGCATAGCGCCCGAACTGCGCGAGCCCCACCTGGGCGAGCAGCTCCTCGGCCTTGCGCGCGCGCTCGCGGCGCTCGAGGCCGGCGTAGATGAGGGGCAGCGCCACGTTCTCCGCCACGGTTGCGCGCGGCAGGAGGTTGAAGCCCTGGAAGACGAAGCCGATCACCTTGTTGCGCAGGCGCGCGAGCTGGTCCGCGTCGAGCGTGTCCACGTCCTCGCCGTCGAGGAAGTACTTGCCCGAGCTCGGCAGGTCGAGGCACCCGAGGATGTTCATGAAGGTCGACTTGCCCGACCCCGAGGGGCCCATGATCGCCACGAACTCCGAGCGCCGGACGACGAGGTTCACGTCGTTGAGCACCGGCACGGCCCCCGCCTCCGTCTCGTATTGCTTGTGGAGGTGCTCGATGCGGATGAGAGGGGCATCGGCCATCAGAACATCCGCATGCGCAGCGTGCTCGTGCTCTGCGGCGCGGCCTCCTCGGCCGTGCCGATGACCACCTGGTCGCCGTCCTTGAGCTCGGGGCTCGCGATCTGCGTGCGGTGGCCGTCGCCGATCCCCACCTCGACCGCGACCGCGCGCGGCTGGCCCTTGGGGTCGAGCACGTAGACGGTCCCGGCGGAGGCCTTCTCCGCGGGGGCGCCGGGCCGCGCGCGAGCCGTCTCCGCCGCGGCTCCCGGCGGGCGGAAGCGCAGGGCCGCGTTGGGGGCGAGGAGCACGCGGTTCGCCCGCGCCACGGTCACGTTCACGTAGGCGGTCATCCCCGGCATCAGGACCTCCTCGGGATTGTCCACGCCCACCACCACGTCGTAGGTCACCACGTTCTGCACCGTCGTCGCGTTCAGGCGCACCTGGCTCACCTTCGCGTTGAAGGTGCGGTCCGGAAAGGCGTCCACCGTGAAGCGCACCGGCTGCCCCACCTTGATCCGGCCGACGTCGGCTTCGGCGAAGCTCGAATCGATCTGCATCTTGCGCAGGTCCTGCGCGATCTGGAAGAGCGTCGGGGTCTGGAAGCTCGCCGCGACGGTCTGCCCGAGGTCGACCGCGCGGTTCACGACGACGCCGGAGACGGGCGAGCGGATCACGGTGTAGCCGAGGTTCGTGCGGTCCTTGCCGAGCGTGGCCGTGGCCTGCGCGACCTGCGCCTCGGCCGACTTGCGCGCCTCGACGGCGGCGTCGAAATCCTGGCGCGAGATGTATTCCTGCTCGATGAGCTCCTGGGCGCGCTTCTCGTTCGACCGGGCGAGGTCGAGGGACGCGCGGGCGTTCGCGAGCGCGGCCTCGTCCTGGTGGACCTGCGCCTGGAGAAGCGCCGGATCGAGCTCGAGCAGCACCTGGCCCTGCTTCACCCGGTCGTTGAAGTCCGCTTGCAGCTTCATCACGGTGCCGGAGACCTGCGTGCCCACGTTGACGAGCACGACCGGGTTGAGCGTCCCGTTCGCGGACACGGTCTGCACCACGTCCCCCGTCTTGAGCGCGGCGAGCTGGTATCTCGCGGCGGTCGAGGGGCTGCCGATCGTCCATGCGACGATCCCGGCCCCCACGACGAGGATCGCGACGGCGGCGAGCAGGATGGGATGGGCGAGGAGCCTGCGGACGTTCATGGGGTCGTTCCCGGCCGCGCCTCGAGCGACGTCGCGCGGGCGAAGTCCAGCTGACCGAGGGCCTGCGCGAGGTCCGCGCGCAGCACGAACCAGTTGTAGCGCGCCTGGATCTCCTGCAGGCGCGCGTTGGCGAGCGAGGCCTGCGCCGTGAGCGCGTCGAGGAGCGTTCCGGCGCCGGCCTTGTAGCGGCCCAGCGCGACCTGGGCGGCGGCCTGCGCGCTCGCGACGAGGTCCGCGGAGGAGCGCACCGCCTGCGTGCCGGTGTCGAGGTTGTAGTAGGCCTGCCAGACGTCGAGGGCCACCTGCGAGGAGGCGTTGTCGCGCTGCGCCTTCTGGCTCTCGAGCTGCGCCTGCGCCGAGCGCACGCGGTAGGTCGTCTCGAAGCCGCTGAACAGCGGCACGGTGAGCTGCAGGCCGATGGTGCCGGTGCCCAGCGACGGCGTGATGCTCGTGTCGGTGGAGCCGGCGTTCGCCACCACCGAGACGGTGGGCCATCCCGAGGCTCGCGCCGCGCGCACCGCCGCGCCGGCCGCCTCGACCTGCGCCTGGGTCGCCGCGAGGTCCGGGCGGCGCTCGCGCGCGGCCGCGATCAGCTTGCCGAGGTCGGCCTCGAACCCGCGGCCCGCGGCGCTCGTGGCCGGAGCGCGGTAGTCGAAGCGCCGGTCGGCGTCCTCGCCCATGACGTTCGCCATCGTGCCCTCGGCGACCTTCGCGGCGCCCTGCGCCTGGATGCGGTTGAGCACGGCCTGGGAGTACGCGGTCTGCGCGAGGAGCTTGTCGGCCGGCGTCGCGGTTCCCGCGTCGTAGCGCGCCGTCGCCGCCTTGAGGCTTTCCTGCGCGGCCTTCTCCGCCTCCTGGGTGGCGGACACCGCCTCGCGCAGGCCGAAGAGCTGGTAGTAGGCCTGGAGCGCCGAGAGGATGGTCTTCTGGAGCGTCGCGTCCTGGGCGTAGGCCGCGGAGGTCGCCGTCTGCAGCGCCTCGTCGAGGGTCGCGTCGCGCGCGCCGAAGTCGAAGAGCACGTAGCCCACGTTCACGTCGCCGTTCGTCTCGCGGTAGCTGCCCGTCAGCGAGGAAGGCCCCCCGCCGTGGGCGCTCACGTGATCGATCGCGCCGGAGGCCGTGACCGAAGGAAGGAACGCGGACTTCGCGATCCCCACCTGCGCCGCCTGCGCGAGCGCGCTCGCCCACGCCACGCGCGTCTGCGGATTGTTGCAGAGCGCGCGGCTCACGACGTCGGCGAGCGAAAGCTCCATGGAGGCGTCGACCCGCGCGGCGCACGACGGGGCCGCGTATCCGGGGTGCACGCTCTGCGCCGGCGAGGGCGCCGCGAGCGAGCGGGTCCCGAAGGGATCGCGGCCTTCGTCCGCCGAGGCCCCCAGGGACGGCACGAACCAAGCCGCGAGCGCGGCGGCGAGCACCAGCGGGCGGGCCCGTGCGCGCATGCCGCCCCCGCGCCCCCTCCGCCGATCGGCCTTCATCTCCCGTCCGGAAACCATGCCCAATGGTCGCTCGGCGCCGCCGCCGGGAGGTGATCTCGATCAAACGGGGAGCGCCTCCAAAGGGCCGCGCCGGGGCTCCCTTTGTGTGAATTTGTGTCGGGCGGCACCACTCCAAGGAGCGTGGGGGACGTCCCGCAGGCCCGCGCGCTAGAATCCTTCGCACCGACGCCGGGAGAGGAAATCGGAGGCCCGAAGTGAGCGATCTCGATCGGTTCCGCGTGAAGCCCGGAAGCAAGCTCGCGCTCAAGGACTTCGACCCCGGCTTCAAGGACCGCCACGAGGAGCACAAGGAGGCGCTCGAGGAGATCGAGCGCTGCCAGCAGAGGCTGCGCGCGCTTCAGGACCTGCTCTACGCCGAGCGGCGCCATTCCCTCCTCGTGTGCCTCCAGGCGATGGACACCGGCGGCAAGGACGGGACGATCAACCACGTCCTCGCCGCGATGAATCCGCAGGGATGCCGGGTGGTCCCATTCCGGCAGCCCTCGGCGGAGGAGGCCGCGCACGACTTCCTGTGGCGCGTGCACCGGGGCACGCCGGCGCGCGGCGAGGTCGCGATCTTCAACCGCTCCCACTACGAGGACGTGCTGATCGTACGGGTGCATAACCTGGTGCCGAAGGAGGTCTGGTCGCGCCGCTACGAGCGCATCAACGCTTTCGAGAAGGGCCTCGCCGAGAACGACACGCGCATCCTCAAGTTCTTCCTGCACATCTCGAAGGAAGAGCAGCTCGCGCGCTTCCGGGAGCGCCTCGAAGACCCGACCAAGCAGTGGAAGATCAGCGAGGCCGACTACGCGGAGCGCAAGTACTGGGACGACTACGTCGCCGCGTACGAGGAGGCGCTCGCGCGCTGCAGCACCGAGCACGCACCCTGGTATGTGATTCCCTCGAACCACAAGTGGTTCCGCAACCTCACCGTCGCGCGCATCATCGTCGAGCACCTGGAGGCGCTCGGGATGGGCTACCCGAAGCCGACGGTGGACCTCGAGCACATCCGCCGCGAGTACCACCAGGCGGCGAAGCAGGCATAGGGAAACCCGGGCGGGGCGCCCCGGGGAATCTCGCGCGCCCGTCCGCGGTCGAACCCCTGGAGGACCCCCGCCATGTTCAACGGATTGCGCCTCGGCAGGATCGCCGGCATCGACATCGTGATGGACTGGAGCCTGCTCATCATCTTCTTCCTCATCGCCTTGAGCCTGGGAGCGGGCCTCTTCCCGGCCTGGCACCCGGACTGGAGCCCCGGGCTCGCGTGGACGACGGCGCTCGCCGCCGCAGCGCTCTTCTTCGCCTCGGTCCTCGCGCACGAGCTCTCCCACGCCCTCGTCGGGCGCTCCTACGGCATCTCGATCCGGCGCATCACCCTCTTCATCTTCGGCGGCATGGCGCACATGGAAGGCCAGCCGCGCACGTGGCGTGCGGAGCTCGCCATGGCGATCGTCGGCCCCATCACGAGCCTCGTGCTGGGGTTCGTGTTCCTGTGGATCGCCGGGGCGGTCGCGGGACCCGTGACGCTCGACATGGAGGAGCCCCGGCGGTACGTGGCCTCGCTGGGGGCCCTGCCCACGCTGCTCCTCTGGCTCGGGCCCATCAACATCCTTCTCGGGATCTTCAACCTCGTGCCCGGCTTTCCGCTCGACGGGGGGCGCGTGCTGCGCGCGATCCTGTGGGGCGCTACCGGCGACATGGTTCGCGCCACGCGCTGGGCCTCGCGCGGCGGGCAATTCGTCGCGTGGACGCTCATCGGGCTCGGATTCCTGATGATGCTCGGCCTGCGCGTGCCGTTCTTCGGCACCGGGCTCGTGGGCGGAATGTGGCTCGCCTTCATCGGCTGGTACCTCAACAACGCGGCGCTCGTGAGCTACCGGCAGCTGCTCGTGCGCGAGGCGCTCGAGGACGTCCCGGTCGAGCGCATCATGCAGACCCGGTTCGTGCGCATCGCGCCGGAGCTCTCCGTCGCGAGGCTCGTGGACGAGCACGTCATGGCGAGCGGCCAGCGCGCCTTCCCCGTCGAGCAGGACGGCCGCTTCGTGGGGATGGTGTCGCTGAGCGACATCCAGAAGCGGCCGCGTGCGAGCTGGGCCGAGACCCGCGTCGACCAGATCATGACGCCCGCCGCCTCGCTCGCGACCGTCTCGCCGCGGCAGGACGCGGCCGAGGCGGCCAACGAGATGGCCAGCCGCGACGTGAACCAGCTGCCGGTGGTCGACGGCACGCGCCTCATGGGCCTCCTGCGCCGCGAGGACGTGCTCAAGTGGCTCTCGCTGCACAGCGGCGGAGGGCTCGCCGGCGGATCGGGGCTGATGCCCGCGGAGTGAGCGGCCAAGCCCGGCACAACCTCACAACTAAGGAGCGCGTCGTGGAGCTCGGAATGATCGGACTGGGCCGCATGGGCGCCAACATGGTCCGGCGCCTGCTGAAGGCGGGCCACCGTTGCGTGGTGTCCGACCGGTCGGCGCACGCGGTCGAGGAGCTCGCGAAGGCGAAGGCCGTGGGCGCAGCCTCGGCCGCGGACCTCGCGGGCAAGCTCGCCCGGCCGCGCGCGGTGTGGCTCATGGTTCCGGCCGCGGCGGTGGATGACACCATCGCCGAGCTCGTGCCCCACCTCGCGGAGGGCGACGCGATCGTGGACGGCGGGAACTCGTGGTACGTCGACGACATCCGCCGCGCGCGTGTGCTCGCCGGCCGCGGCATCCGCCATGTCGACGTGGGCACGAGCGGGGGCATCCGGGGCCTCGAGCGCGGCTACTGCATGATGATCGGCGGCGACGAGGCGACGGTGCAGCGCCTCGACCCGATCTTCGCGAGCCTCTCCCCGGGCATGGGCGACATCGCCCGCACGCCGGGCCGCAGCGGCGCGCTCGCCACGGCCGAGCAGGGCTACCTGCGCTGCGGGGCGAACGGCGCCGGCCACTTCGTGAAGATGGTGCACAACGGGATCGAGTACGGGATCATGGCCGCCTACGCCGAGGGCCTGGGCGTGCTGCGCGGCGCGAACGTCGGCGCGCGGGCCGGCGCGGTCGACGCCGAGACCACGCCCCTTCGCGATCCCGAGCACTACCGGTACGCGCTCGACCTGCCCGACATCGCCGAGGTGTGGCGGCGCGGCAGCGTGATCTCCTCGTGGCTGCTCGACCTCACGGCCGCCGCGCTCCTCGCCGATCCGGAGCTCGACCGCTTCGAGGGACGCGTTTCCGATTCGGGCGAGGGACGCTGGACGATCGAGGCGGCGATCGACGAGGGCGTGCCGGTGCCGGTGCTCGCCACGGCGCTCTTCGAGCGCTTCAGCTCGCGCGGCTCGGCGGGCTTCCAGGACAAGCTGCTCTCGGCCATGCGCTACGAGTTCGGCGGGCACGTGGAAAGGCCCGCGGCCCGATAGCGGGCCCGCCCGGGAGGAAGGAAGAATGGACGAGCCGGGCTGCGACGCGCTGGTGCTCTTCGGCGCGACGGGCGACCTCGCCCACAGGAAGATCTTTCCGTCGCTGCAGGCGATGGTCCGCCACGGCCATCTCGACGTGCCGGTGATCGGGGTGGCGAAGGCGGGCTGGACCCTCGAAGAGCTCAGGGCGCGCGCCCGCGACAGCGTGGGCAGGCACGGCGGCCTCGACCCGCCCGCGTTCGCGAAGCTCTCCGCCCTCCTGCGCTACGTGGACGGCGACTACGCCGAGGCGGCGACGTTCCAGGCGCTGCGCCGCGAGCTGGGGGAAGCCCGCCATCCCGTGCACTACCTCGCCATCCCGCCGGCGTTCTTCGGCAAGGTGGTCGAGCAGCTCGCCGCGGCGAATTGCACGCAGGGCGCGCGCATCGTGGTCGAGAAGCCGTTCGGTCGCGACCTCGCCTCGGCGCGCGTCCTCGACCGGATCCTGCTCTCCACCTTCGACGAGGAGCGCATCTTCCGCATCGACCATTACCTCGGCAAGCACCCGGTGCAGAACCTGGTGTTCTTCCGGTTCGCGAACGCCTTCCTCGAGTCGTTCTGGAACCGCCGCTTCGTGAAGAGCGTGCAGATCACGATGGCCGAGAGCTTCGGCGTGCAGGGGCGCGGCGCCTTCTACGACCAGATCGGCGCGGTCCGCGACGTGGTCCAGAACCACCTCTTCCAGGTGCTCGCGAACCTCGCGATGGAGCCCCCGGCCCGCATGGACGCCGAATCCGTGCGCGACGAGAAGGTGAAGGTGCTCAAGTCGATCGCGCCGGTCCGGACCGAAGACCTCGTCCGCGGCCAGTTCGAGGGCTACCACGCCGAGCCGGGCGTGGCGCCCGATTCGCGCACCGAGACCTTCGCGGCGCTCAAGCTCCAGATCGACTCGTGGCGCTGGGCGGGCGTGCCGTTCTTCATCCGCGCCGGAAAGTCGCTGCCGGTGACGTGCACCGAGGTCACGGTCCGGCTGCACCGCGCACCGAGGATATTCCCCGATTGCCCGGGCGTGCCCAACCACGTCCGCTTCCGCATCAACCCGCAGACGACGATCGCGCTCGGCGCGACCGTGATGGACGCCGACGACCGAATGGTGGGACAGAGCGTGGAGCTGCTCGCGAGCAGCGCGCCCGGCGCGGGGGAGACCGACGCCTACGAGCGGCTCCTCGTCGAGGCGATGGCGGGCGACCGCTCGCTCTTCGCGCGCGAGGATTACGTCGAGGAGGCGTGGCGCATCGTCGATCCCGTTCTACGCGCCGGCACGCCCGTGTTCCCATACCGGCCCGGCACGTGGGGCCCGGAGGAAGTCGACCGCAACGTCCTGCCGCCCGGCGGCTGGCAGGAGCCGCGCGTCGCAGACGGCAAGGCGTGAACATGCAGCTGGAAATCCTCGCAGACGCCGAGGCCGCGGCCGTGCGCGGCGCGCAGGTCATCGCCGCCGACGCGCGCTCGGCGGTGGCCGCGCGCGGGCGCTTCGTGATGGCGCTGAGCGGCGGCCGCACGCCGTGGGCGATGCTGCGCTACCTCGCGGACGCGGACCTTCCCTGGGGCGGCGTGGACGTGCTCCAGGTCGACGAGCGGATCGCGCCTGCGGGCGACCCGCAGCGCAACCTCACGCACTTGCGCGCGAACCTGCTCGAGTACGCGCCGCTGCGCCCCGACCAGGTCCACGCGATGCCGGTGGAGGCGCCCGATCTCGAAGCGGCCGCCGCCCACTATGCGGCAACCCTCACCGACCTCGCGGGCTCGCCGCCGGTGATCGACCTCGTCCACCTCGGGCTCGGCGCCGACGGCCATGCCGCCTCGCTCGTGCCGGGCGATCCCGTGCTCGAAGTGAGCGACGCGCTCGTGGCGCTCGCCGGGCCTTACCAGGGCTTGCGGCGGATGACGCTCACCTATCCCGCGATCAACGGCGCGCGCCGCGTCCTGTGGCTCGCGACGGGCGCCGAGAAGGCCTTCATGCTCGAGCGCCTGCGGGATGGCGACCGGTCGATCCCGGCGGGGCGCGTCGCGCAGGTCCGGGCGCTCGTGCTCGCCGATCGCGAGGCGGCCTGGAAGCTCGCCGCGCCGCACTGAGCGCCGCGCGCTCCGCGCCGTCCTATACTTGCCGGCGCGACGTCCTCGAAAAGGGAGACACGAATGAACGCCGGTCGCGACAGGCCGCGGCGGTGCCCGGGCGCCGCGGGCGCAGCCCTCGTGGTCCTTGCCGCTTCGCTCGCCGCGATCTCGCCGTGCTCGCGGGCGGCAGAGACGGCCGCGCCCGCGTCGACCCCCGCACAGCCGTCCACGCCCTCGCCTGCGGGCGGGGGCACGGCCGAGGAGCGGACCGAGGTCCCGCTCCGCCTCTTCAACCGGACGATCACCGTCTTCCGCGCGCCCTTCCTCGGCGTCACGCCGGAGGACCGCGCCGCGCGCACCCGCAGGACGCTCGCCGAGATCCTCGACAAGGGCGGGCCCGGCAAGGTCGAGGTGCGCCCCGCGCCGCAGGGAAACATGGTGATGATCGACGGGGAGCTCGCGATCATCATCACGCCGCAGGATACGGACCGGCTCCGCAACCAGTCGCTCGAGGAGGATACGGCGCAGGCCGCCGCCAACCTGGAGAAAGTCATCGCGGAGACCCGGGAATCGCGCGACCGCAGCCGGCTGCTCCGCAGCGCCGCCGCCGCTTCCGTGGCGACCGCCATCCTCGCGTTCGCGATCTGGGTGATCTGGCGCGCGCGCGGATGGCTGGTGCGCGGCCTGGCGGGGCTGCTGCAGCGCAGGACCGCCGCCCTCGAGGTCGCCGGCGCGCGGCTGCTGAAAGCGGAGCGGGTGTACGGAGTCGCGAGCCTGCTGGTGCGCGGCCTGTCGTGGCTCCTGGTCCTGCTCTTCACCGATCGGTGGCTGAGCTACGTCTTCAACCAGTTCCCGTATACGCGCCCCTGGGGCGAGGGGCTGGACGACTTCCTGCTCGGCACCGTCCGCAACATCGCCGGCGGCATCGTGAAGTCCGTGCCGGACCTCGTCGTGGCGGTGGTGGTCTTCCTGCTCGCGCGCGGCGTGGTCGCCATCCTCGGGCCGATCTTCGACCACATCGAGGCCGGCCGGGGACGGCTGCGGTGGCTCGACGCCGATTCGGTGCGGCCCACGCGCCGCATCGTCAACGTGGCCGTGTGGCTCTTCGCGCTCGTGATGGCCTACCCCTACCTGCCGGGATCGCAGAGCGAGGCCTTCAAGGGCATGTCGGTGCTCATCGGCCTCGTGATCACGGTCGGGGGCTCGAGCGTTTTCGGGCAGGCGGCGAGCGGCCTCATCCTCATGTACTCCCGAACGCTGCGCATCGGCGACTACGTGCGCGTGAACGAGCACGAGGGCACGGTGGTCGGCATGGGCACCTTCACGACGCGCATCCGCACCGGCCTCGGCGAGGAGCTCACGCTGCCCAACGGCATGGTCCTCGGCACGGTGATCCGGAACTACTCGCGGGCGGTGAAGGGGCCGGGCTTCATCGTGGACACGACCGTCACCATCGGCTACGACACGCCGTGGCGGCAGGTCGAGGCGATGCTCGTCGAGGCGGCGAAGCGCACGCCCGGCGTCCTCGCCGATCCCGCGCCGCACGTGTTCCAGACCGGGCTCACGGACTTCTATCCCGAGTACCGGCTGGTGTGCCAGGCGATTCCCGCCGAGCCGATGCCCCGCGCCGTGGTCCTCTCGGCCCTGCACACGAACATCCAGGACGTCTTCAACGAGTACGGCGTGCAGATCATGTCGCCGCACTATCTCGGCGACCCGGATTCCCCGAAGGTGGTGCCGAAGGGAAAGTGGTACGCGGCACCGGCGGCACCGCCCGATGCAAGTCGCTCCTAGCAGCGGACGAGATCGGTGTGCCCGAAGCCCTTCGAGTAGTCGAGCACGGAGATCACCTCCGGCGCCACGCGGAAGATGCGAACGTCCGACGGGGCCGGTATCGCCACCGGCATCGAGTCCTGCTTCGGATACTTGAGCATCAGCATGCGCAGCACCTTTTCCCCTTCGGCCGGATCGGTCACGGCCTTCGCGCGCGCCGCCATGGAGAGCCCCATGATCTCCATCACCTGCGGCGCATCGTGGTCGACCGTGATCGACACCCGGTCGTCGCGCGCGATGTTCGCCGCCTTCTGGCTGTCCGGGCCGCAGAGGAAATAGATCGCAAGGCCCTCGTTCGCGTAGCCCACCGTCGTCGCCTGCGGCCAGCCGTCGGGCCGTAGCGTCGCGATCGTCATGACCCGGTGCTGGTCCAGGATCTCCAGGATCTTCCGCTTCATGCCCTCGTCCATCTTCCACCTCCTCGCGAAAGCCCGCTCGATCGAGATATGATGCCGCATGCTTCCGATCCCATTGTGCTTCACATGAGCGCGCGAGCCGACGACCGGCCGGTCGGGACGCCCGCGCAGGTGGCGCTCGCCGCCGGCGGCATCGCGGCGATCCTGGCTTCGACCTGCTGCCTGGGGCCCTTGCTGCTCGTCACGCTCGGCTTCTCGGGCGCGTGGATCGGGAACCTGACGGCGTTCGAGCCCTATCGCCCCTACTTCATCGGGGCGGCGCTGGTCGCCCTCGCCGTGGCCCAGCGACGCATCTGGCGCCCGGCCGCGGAATGCAGGCCCGGCGAGGTCTGCGCCGTTCCGCAGGTCAAGCAGGCGTACAAGATCCTGTACGGGATCGTGGTCCTGCTCGTCGTCGTCGCGCTCGGATTTCCGTACGTCGCTCCGCTTTTCTACTGATGGGAGATGCAATGAAACGTTTCCTCGCCGCGATCGCCTTCGGCCTCGCTGCCGCACCCGGATGGGCGGCCGAAAGGACGGTCACGCTGTCGATTCCGTCGATGGACTGCCCGGCCTGCCCGATCACCGTGAAGAAGGCGCTCGCGAAGGTGCCCGGCGTCGCGCGCGCCGACGTGAACTTCGACAAGCGCGAGGCCACCGTCACGTTCGACGACGCGAAGGCGAGCGTGGGGGACCTCACGGACGCCACGAAGAACGCGGGTTACCCCTCGAAGCCCGTCGCCAAGGCCATCTGAAGACGCCGAACCCGCCGTCGGAACTGCCCGTCGGGCCCGTCCTCGCGCTCACGACGGCCACCCAGTCGCTTTCGACGCTCGGCATCCTCGCGCTCGCCGCCGTCGCGCCCGCGGCCGCGAAGGGCCTCGGCGTGAGCCCGGCCCTCATCGGCTACCAGGTCGGCGTCGTGTTCTTCGGCGCGATGGTCTCCGCCGCGACGGCCGGCGGCATCGTGATGCGCTACGGCGCCGTGCGCGCGAGCCAGGTCACGCTCTGGCTCATCGGCGCCGGCTGCGCGATGTCGGCGATCGGCTCCCTCTACGCGACCGTTCCCGGCGCGATCGTCATGGGCCTGGGCTACGGGATCCCGAACCCCGCGGCCTCGGCGCTGCTCGCGCGCATTCCGTCGCATCGCAGCATCAACCTGCTCTACTCGATCAAGCAGACCGGCGTGCCGATCGGCGGAATCCTCTCGGGCGTGCTCGCGCCGCCGATCGCGGTCGCGTTCGGATGGCAGGCCGCGCTCCTCGTGTGCGCCGCGCTCCTCGGCGCGCTCGGCTTGGGCATCGGCGTCGTGCGCCAGGCGTGGGACGGGGACCGCCGGCCCGATGCCCCGATCCTCGCCGCGGTCGCGCGGAGCGCCGCGCTCGTGTGGGGGCACGGGCCGCTGCGCTGGATCTCCGTCACCTCGTTCCTCTATTCGGGCGTCCAGCTCTCGCTCACCGGATTCCTCGCGACGTATCTCGTGAGCGACATCCGCCTGAGCCTCGTGCTCGCGGGGACGGTGCTCTCGATCACGCACGGGAGCGGCGCGGTGGGCCGGCTCGTGTGGGGCTGGTTCGCGGACCGCGTGCGCTCCGGGTCGCTCGCGCTCGTCGTGAACGGGCTGCTCGCGGCCGTGGGGGCGCTCGTCACGGCCGCGATCGCGCCGCAATGGCCGATCGCGGCGGTGATCGGGGCGGCGGCATTCTTCGGCTTCTGCGCCGTGGGCTGGAACGGCGTGTACATGGCGCTCATCTCGCAGTTCAGCCCTGCGGAGCGCATCGGCTACGCGGTGGGAGGGAGCCTCATCATGACCTACGCGGGCGTGATCGTCGTGCCGCCCGCGTTCGCGACGCTGCACGGCCGGATGCATCTCGGATACGGCACGGGCTTCGCGGTGCTCTCGATCGTCGCGCTGCTGGGTGTCGCGTGCGTGAGCATGGCGGCCAGGGCGGCGGCTCGGGCGTCGCTCCGCCGAAATCTGTGAACCACGTCACAACGCCGGCGCCAAAAAACGCCCCGGATTTGTGCGGCCGGCCACAGCGCCAGGCCGAACAAGGGGATCACAATGGTCTTCCTGCGACCTCGCCTGCGAGGACGTGGATCATGGACACGATCGAGAGGGGCCCCGGGCATCGGGGCCACCCGAAGCACGACCCCGCAGCGGCGGCGAAGCTGCTCGCCGAGCTGCGCGGCGCCGATTCCCTCGCGGCGCTGAACGACCTGGCCGCCTGGCTCAGGGAGCTCACCGCGGTTCCCGCCCCCGACGCAGCCGCGCACGGCGAGATCGTCGCGCTGATCCAAGAGGCGGGAGCCCCGCACGTTTCCGCGCTGCTGGCGCCGTTCCTCCTGAGACCGGCCGACAGGCCGAAGGGCCACGAGTCGACGTGGCCTCCGGTCAACAGCTACCTTGCGGAGGCGTCGCGCGCGCTGGGCACGGCAGCGGAGCGCCTGCTCGAGCGAGCGGCGAGCGACCCGTCGGCGCAGCCTGCGGCCGCGGCCGCCGCGGCCCGAGCGCTGCACGCGTGCCGGCTGTTCACGAAGGCCTGCCTCGTGCGCTATCTCGGCGTCCCGCCGCAGGTCTGGCGGACGGCATACACCGTTCATCGCCATGCGGAGGCGGCCCACTGCGCCGCGATCGCGGTCCGCATGCACGGCGGCGACAAGACGACGACCACCGTCGAGCAGGAGCTCCTGCGGCTGTTGATGCTGCAATCCGCCGCGCCCGAAATGATGGCGCCGGGACAGGTCGAGGTGGCCGACTGGGCGACCGAGCAGCTGGGAGCGGATTTCACGTTGCGCCCGCCCGGGGTCGCGGACAACCCGTTCTGCTTCGATCCGGCGGGCGACGCGCCCCCGCACCGGGCGGCCGACCCGGCGCCGGGCTCCGATGCGGCGTTGCGCTATTTCGGCCCGGGCATGGCCTACGAGTCCCTGGGGCGCGTCTTCAAGCAGATGGGAACGAGCGGAAGCGTCGAGATCAAGGCGGCCGGCAAGGCGATCGCCCCGCACGTCCAGCTCTCGGCCGTGCAGCATCTGCTGGCGTTCTGGGCGGAGAGGTCTCCGTATACGGCACCCGCTCGCGAGCCGGCGACGGGGACCCTCCAGGTCGTCCGCGGCTATTCCCAGGCCTGGCAGCAGCTTTCCCATGGTGGAACGTCCACGAGCGAGCTGAGCCTCGCGGAGGATGGAGACGTTCCCCTGCAGGCGCCGGAAACCTGGACCCTTCACGACCGGGGCGGCAACGAGCTCGGGGTGGAGATTCCGCGCTCATCGGCCGACTCCGTGCGCTGCGGCGACGTGGTCGCGATCTCGACCGGCGCCGAGGGCGAGTGGTGGCTGGGCCTGATCCGCTCGATGCATGCCGGGGCGGGACACGGCACGCATGCCAGCATCTACATCGCCAGCCGGCATCCGCAGGCGATGCAGGCGCGCATGGTCATCCCGCGCGGCGAGGAGGCCGGCGTCAGCGAACAGGCCGCCCGCCAGTTCTCGTACGCCAATGTGCGCGCGATCATCGTATCGGACGGCGCCGCGACGTCGCAACCGGCCAACGCGCTCCTGCCGCCGGAGAGCTGGAAGGAAGGCCGCGCTTTCGAGGTGGCGGTCGAAGGCACAGCGCGCTTCCTGCGCTGCGTGCGCATCCTGCGGCGAGGCGACGATTACGTGCGTACGACGTTCGACTGGACGCAGAGCGCCTGAGCCTCCGTCGAGCCTGCGCGGCTAGTCGTGGTTCAGGGCCGCCTGGATCTCGGCGAAGCTGTGCGCGACCTCCCCGGTCTGGAGCGCCTCCCCGAGCTGGCGCGCGATCTGCGAGGTCGAGAAGATGCCCCGGATCATCGGGTGGCCCGCGGAGTCGTACTCGGCCGCCAGGGCGTGCTGCCGGCGGGAGCGTGCGAGCGTGGTGACGATGTGCCCCACGCGCGCCGAGCGCACGTCCGAGTAGGCGAGCACCTCGAGACGCTCCTGCGGCGTCATGATGTCGGCCACCGCGATGTCGCCGCGCGTGCCGCCGAACTCGCGCAGGTGAAGCAGGGGCTTTTCTCCCAACAGGTCGGTCGCGGTGATCAGGCCCTCGACCTCGTTCTCGACGTTCACGACGAGCAGCAGCCGGACGTTGCGGCGGACCATCACCCGCATCGCGTGCTCGATGGAGGCCTGCGGGTCGATCGTCACCGCGGTCACGACCTTCAGGTCCGTCATCACGCTGGTCGCCGGATCCTCGAGCTTCGCCGAGCCGGTCTCGATGCTCGGCTGGCAGAACGTGGCATGCCGGGGGAGCGGCCGGGCGGTCAGCGCCGGGAACGCCTGCATGGGGGTCTCCGTGGATGCGGCTTGCGTGACGACGATGTTGCAGCCGTCCACCCGCGTGCGCCACTTGAATAAATTGATCCCCGGATATCGTTTTCTTGGGTGGAATCCGATAGTCTGGCGCCGACGGCGGGGCGGGGCTCGCCGCGCGAAGACGGCATGGGAGGCCGAATGGGCACCCGCAGGATCGCAACGCTCCTCGTCTGCGCCGGATTCCTGGCGGGGATCGCGCTCGACCGGCTGTGGCTCGCGGCCGCACTGCCGGCCTTCTCGAGTGCCCTCCTCGCGCAGCCGGGCCTCATGCTGTCCGGTGCGAAGGTGCTGGGCGGATTCACGTTCGGCGTCCTGGCGCCGGTGCTCCTCGCGCTGCTGGTCCTCGCGCTGGCGCTCTTCCCGTGGGCGCACGCGTCGTATCCCGTGGCGCGCCGGGAGCGCTTCCGGCTGATCGGCCGGATGTCCGGCATCATCCTGCTCGTGCCGCTCTGGATCGTGGCCGCGGGATTCGTCTATCGGCTCGTCAAGCCGTACCTGCCGCCGCCCGCCTCGACGATCCTCGAATCGTTCGGTTTCCAGCCGAGCCTGTACTACCGGGTGCCCGACGACGCGCACCGGCTCCTGGGCCCGTTCGACGGCAGCCTCGCGTGCTTCGCCGGGCTCGCCGTGGGGCTGCTGCTCATCTATTACAAGCTTCCGCGTTGAGGGTGGCGTCCCGCGGGCGCGATCACCCTCCCGTGCAATGGTCCCGCTGCAGCTCCACGCGGCGATTCTTGGCGCGGTGCTCGTCGGTGTCGTTCGGAACCAGCGGGCGCGTATCGCCGTAGCCCGCGGTGCGGATGCGCCCCGCCTCGACGCCGTGCGCGACGAGCCACACCTTCACCGCGCCCGCCCGCTCGGCCGACAGCTTCATGTTGTAGTCGCGCTTGCCGACGTCGTCGGTGTGGCCGCCGATCTCGCCGCTGAATTTCGGCTCCGCCTTGAAGATCGCGAGCACCTCGTTCAGCACCGGCTCGGATTCGGGCTTGAGCGTCGCCTTGTCGAAGTCGAAATTCACGCCGTAGATCTCGAGCTTGCACGACTTGGGCGGCGGCCCGCCCGCTTGCACCGTGAGCAGGCTGTACGAGGTGGTGGACTGCTCGTTGCCCGATCCGTGCCTGTAGATGTACCAGAGGTCGCCCTGGGGCGTCTTCTGCGTGAGCACCGCCTGGTTCGCGTCGGCCGGGTCGGTGACGAGCTGCGCGCCGATCTTCTCCAGCGCCGCGACGTAGTTCCGCTGCACGGCCATCGGCACCGGATCGCGGCTCGGGTCGGCGAGCTCGTAGACGATCTCGTGCACGCGGCCCGCCATCTTCTTCGTGCCGTCCTTCGTGTCGAACTCGACCGTGTCGAAGTCGCGGTTGTTGCACTCCGCGCGCTTGAAGTAGGAGAACTGCTTCACGAGCCACGAGGGATCCTTGCATCCCGCGGTGTCGATGGGTCCCGCGACGGGCTTCGCGACCACCTCCTGCTCGAGCGGCGCCTCCTCGAGCGTGGTGAGCGTGTACGTCCCGGTGGAGTCCTCGTTTCCGCTGCCGTGCTCGTAGAAGTACCACGCCTCGCCATGCGGGCCCTTCTTGCGCAGCAGGGCGTTGTAACCTTCGTTCTGGACGACCTGCGCGCCGAACTTCTGGCCGGCCTTCGCGTAGTACTCGCGCGCGGTCGCCGCCTTCGGATCCTTCGAGGGATCCTTGAGCTCGTAGAAGACCGAGACGCGGTGGCCGCTCACGCTCCGGGTCTTCCCGTCCGCGTCGACGTCGCGCGAATCCCACGCGCGCTCTTCGCACCCGGAGATCGCGAAGCCGGGCATGGGGGTCGGCGCCCATTCGGGGTTCGTACACTTCTTGTCGGCCGCCGACGCGCCGGCGGCAGCGAGAATGGCGGCCGTAAAAAGACAGCCGCCGAGAATTCGTCCCTGCATGTTCGCTCCCTGGGTTTCCTGGCGAGCGCGAGTATACAGGGGCGGTCCTGCGCGAAGCCGTCGCTGCGCGGCTATCCTAGCGGTGAATCGACGGGCGGCCGCGGTACCGGACACCGGAGGACGTGGGGGAACACCTTTGTACACCTGGTCGGAGATGCAGTCCCTGGACCTGCCGGGCCTGCTGGGCGCCGCGATCTATCTCGTCACCGGGCTCGGCTCCGGCCTGCACGCCCTGCTCACCAAGTCCGATCCGCGCAGCGCCCTGAGCTGGATGGCCTTGTGCGTCCTGGTGCCCTATGGCGGGGCGCTGTTCTATTGGCTGCTCGGGATCAACCGCGTGCGACGCCGACAGCTTTCGCCGTGGGGTTCGGCCTCGCAGACCGCCGTCCACACGAGCGCCCTGGCCGGGGAGGGCCTGCGCGCCCAGGTGCGGATCGGGGACGCGCTCACGCGCCGCCCCCTCGAGCCGGGAAACGCCATCGAGGCGCTGCACAACGGCGAGCTCGCCTTCCCGAGGATGCTCGAGGCGATCCGCGAGGCGCGCGAGTCCGTCTGGCTCGCCACGTACATCTTCCAGACCGATGCCGTCGGCGGGGAATTCATCGACGCGCTCGGCGCGGCGGTGCGGCGCGGGGTCAGCGTGCGGGTGCTCGTCGACGGCATCGGCGAGTGGTACGACTGGCCGCACGTCGTGCCGCGCCTGCGGCGCAAGGGCGTGCCGACCGCGCGCTTCCTGCCGCCGCGCCTGCTGCCCCCGAACCTCTCGCTCAACTGCCGCAACCATCGCAAGATCCTCGTCGCCGACGGCCGGATCGCCTTCATCGGCGGGATGAATCTCGGTGGGCGCGAGGTCGGGGGCGGAACGGGCCGCCGCATGACCGACATCCACTTCAGGCTCCTCGGGCCGGTGGTCGCGCAGCTCGCCGAGGCCTTCGCGGAGGACTGGGGGTTCGCGACCCACGAGCGGCTGCCGACTCCGGCCGCGCCGGGCTCGGCGGGGCAATCCGTCTGTCGCGTCATCACCGGCGGGCCGGACGAGGACGTGGACAAGATCCTGCTGATCCTGCTGAGCGCGCTCGCGAGCGCCGAGCGCCACGTGCAGATCATGACGCCCTATTTCATCCCGCCCCTCGAGCTCGTCGCGGCGCTCGAGGCCACGGCCCTGCGCGGGGTGGACGTGTCGGTCGTGCTGCCCCGCCGCAGCAACCTGCGCTACATCGACTGGGCGACGCTGCACTGGATCCCGGCGCTCGTGGCGCGCGGCGTGCGCGTGCACCTGCAGGAGCCGCCTTTCTCACACGCGAAGCTCGTGGTCGTCGACGGCCGCTACGCGCACATCGGCTCGGTCAACGTCGACACGCGCAGCCTGCGCCTCAATTTCGAGATCGCGGTGGAGGTCTACGACGAGCGCTTCTGCGCGGAGCTCTCGGCGTCCATCGCCGAGCGTGAGCGCGCATCCCCGCCCCTGACCGTCCAGGAGACCCGCTCCGTGCCGGTCCTGCCGCGGGTGCGCAACGCCCTGTGCTGGCTCGTGTCGCCCTACCTGTGAGAAGGCGTGCACCCCGGACTCGGCGCCTCTCGCGATTACAATCGGCGTTCGTTCAGGGAGGCTCCCGATGGCGAAAGGAACGACCGTCCGCTGGCTCGACGAGCCGGAAGAGCAGGACTACCCGGCCGCGCTCTCTTACCTGAGCTTGATGTTCCCGCCGAAGGTCGCCGCGGCGCATGTGCGCAAGCTGCGAGGCGCCAGGACCGTGGACTTCAAGGCGAAGGACATCTTCCGGGCATCGGGGCTCTCGCTGCTTGGGGTGAGCAACTCGCACGTCGAGCACGACCGGCAGAAGATCGCGACGGGCAAGCCGCTTTCGCCCCTGCTTCTCGTGCGCATCCCGGAGCGCTGCGGCCTGGTCATCGCCGACGGCTACCACCGCCTCTGCGCCGTGTACTCGTTCGCCGAGGACGCGGTCATCCCGTGCAAGATCGTATAGTGTGCGTCAACGACAATCGACCCAGAGGAGGAAGCGCGATGAAAACGCTTTGGATTGCCGGTGCCGTCTCCGTTCTCAGCTTCGCAAGCGTCCCGCTTCATGCGAAGAGTGTCTGCGACATCCACCACCTCGGATACACCAAGGCGCAATGCGACCAGTGCTCGAACATGAGGTGGAGCGTCACCCGCGTGACTCCGAAGGGTGAGTGCGTCGCCACCACACCGCCCCAGCCCATCACGATCGGCGGCGCCAACAAGGGAACCCTGCCGCCAGCCCCGGTTCCCGCGAAGACTGTGTGCGATATTCACCACCTCGGGTACACCAAGGCCCAATGCGACCAGTGCTCGAACATGAGGTGGAGCGTTTCCACCGTGTTTCCGAAGGGTGAGTGCGTTTCCACCACACCGCCCCAGCCCATCACGATCGGCGGCACCCACGGAATGCCACCGCCGCCACCGGCCGGCTCTTCGTGCACGCTCACGAACTGGGGGGGAGCGACGATTCCGCTCAAGTCGCCGAATTTCAGCGGAACGGGAGTCCCCGTCAGCGTGTGCGCGAAGGGCTACGACCTCGCGAAGTCGCAATTCCAGTGCTCGACGGGCGTTCCCGCGAGGGCATTCAACTATCCGAACACGAACGTGACCTGCAACAAGACTACGGCGGTGGGCGGGAACCCCCAGGTCACGATCAATGGGAGGCCTTGCTGCATCAACTGACGGGATAGCTTTCGGGCTGCGAGGCGAACCTGGGGAGTTCTCGAAGTGCTCGCAGACCGGCGCATCGCCGATCGCATGCGGGAAGTCGACGGCGTCTGCTCGGCGCGCAACGGTTGAGGCTGCCGCGGCAATGGAGCTCGCTCCGGTCCTGAACCATTGGGGGATCGCGCTCGTCTTCGCCGCGGTCTTCGTGGATCTCGGCGGCTTGCCGATCCCGTCGGCACCGTGGCTCGTGGTCGCGGGCGCGCTCTCGGTCGAAGGATCGCTGCGCGCCGACCTCGTCTTCGCCTCGGCATTCGCCGCCGCGGTAGTGGCGGATCACGCGTGGTTCCTCGCCGGCCGGCGCCACGGCCGCCGCTTGCTCGAGACGATCTGCCGGGTATCGATCTCGCCGGACATTTGCGTGAGCCGCACCGACGAGCTCCTCGGACGTTACGGGCCATCGCTGCTGCTGTTCGCGAAGTTCCTGCCCGGCGTTTCGGCTGTCTCCATTCCGACGATGGCCGCGATGGGCGTGCCTTGGCGACGGTTCGTCCGATTCGAGGCGCCCGGGTGCGCAATCTGGTGCGGCGCCTACATCGGCGCGGGCGCGATCTTTCACCGCGAGATCGACGACTTTCTGCGCACGATGAGGCGATTCGGCGCGGACGCCGTCGAGGTGGGCGTTGCGATCATCGCCGTCTACATTGCGGCGAAGGTCCTCGAGCGGCGACGCCTGCGCCGACTGCACGACCTCGTGCGAATCTCACCCGAGGAAGTCGCGCGTCGACTGGAAGACGGCGAAGACCTCGTGATCGTGGATGCCCGCTCGCGCATCGCGCGCGCCTCCGATCCGCGCGCCCTGCCCCGCTCGATCGTTCTCGAGGATCCGCGCGCAGTCGATGCGCTTCCGCACGAATTGCGCGCGAAGACGGTGATCACGTTCTGCACGTGCCCCAACGAAGCGAGCGCGGCGTTCGTCGCCGAGCTGCTGCTCAAGGCGGGTTACCGCAACGTGCGCGTTCTGACGGGCGGCGAGCAGGCGCTCGACGTCCTCGTCGTCGCGGATCAGGAGGCCGTCGTGGCGATCGATCGCGGGGCCGTCGCCATCCAGGAGTGAATCTGGGCGACGACGTTCGCGCCCTCGCCGATCGCGCCGCCAACCCGTTTCACCGACCCCGATCGGACATCGCCGATCGCGAAGACACCGGGCACCGTAGTGGCGAGCGGCGCGCGCGGGTCGACGCCGGTCTTCACGAAGCCGTGCGCGTCGAGCTCGACGTCGCAGCCCTCGAGCCAGGCGGTGGCAGGATCCGCCCCCAGGAAGAGAAATACGTTGCGGATCGCGCGGGTTTCCTCGCGTGCCGTCGCGCCGTTTCGCCACGTCACGGACTCGACGCCGGTCCCCGGCGTGCCCTCGAGCCCGACAATCTGCGTCCGCGTCAGGACCTCGATGTTGGGAGTGGCCGCGATGCGGTCGATCAGGTATCGCGACATCGAGACCGCGAGCCCTTCGCCACGCACGAGCATCCAGACCTTCGAGGCGTGCGCGGAGAGAAAGACCGCTGCCTGTCCCGCCGAGTTGCCGCCGCCGACCAGCGCCACCTCCTGCCCGCTCGCGAGCCGCGCCTCGATCGGCGAGGCCCAGTACCACACGCCGTGTCCCTCCATCTCCCGCAGGTTGGCGCACGCGGGACGGCGGTAACGGGCGCCGCTCGCGACCACGATGCTGCGCGCGCGAATCGCGCGGTCGTCGGAGAGCTCGAGCGCGAACGGCTCGCCGGGCGTCGGATCGCACGCAAGGCGCTTCGCCTCGACTGGGATCATCATTCGCACGCCGAACTTCTCGGCCTGGGTGTAGGCGCGAGCCGTGAGCGCGATTCCCGAGATGCCGGTCGGGAACCCGAAATAGTTCTCGATGCGCGCGCTCGCGCCCGCCTGGCCGCCGAAGGCGCGGGCATCGAGCGTCACGACCGAGAGGCCCTCCGATCCCGCGTACACCGCGGCCGCGAGACCCGCCGGCCCCGCCCCGACGATGGCGACGTCGTAGATCCGATCCACGGCCTCTCCGTCGGCCATGCCGATGCAGCGCGCGAGCTCCTCCTCCGTCGGATTGCGCAGCACCGTCCCGTCGGGGCAGATCGCGAGGGGCAGGTCGTGCGGCGACGGCGCATAGCGCTCGACGAACGCGTGCGCATCCGGATCGCTCGCAGGATCGAGCAGCAGGCTGGGAATGCCGTTGCGGCGCAGGAAGCCCTGCAGGCGCGCGAGCTCGGGACTCGTCGAGGCGCCCACGAGGACCGGTCCGCCGAAGCCGGACTCGATGAGCGCGACGCGGCGCAGGATCAGGGCGCGCGTCACCTTCTCCCCCACCGCGGCATCGGCGATGAGGAGCGAGCGCAAGTGCGAGGCATCCAGGAGCAGCGCTTCCACGTCCTCCATCGCAACGCCATCCACCAGCGCGCGGCGACCCGACAGCGCCGACAGCTCGCCCGTGAACGAGCCGCGGGTGTGCTCGCTCACGCCGACGTCCTGGCCGTGCGCGTCTCGACCGGTGATCCGTACGTTTCCGGAGAGCAGCACGTACACGCCGGCGCTCGGCTTGCCCGTCTCGTACAGCTTCTCGCCGGGACCGAACCGGCGAACGATGCCGAACCGGCGCATGCGCTCGATCTCCGTGTCGTCGAGCTTCGGGAAGGCCTGCCCGAGGCGCGTCTTGAGCGCGGCGGATTCGTAGGCTGCGTACATCCGTACAGCTTGACACAATTCGGTCGGCCCTTTGCCCGCTTCTTCGTCGGCTGCTACCTCCCGTGCGAGGCCCAGCGCACCTTCGCATCCGCGACGGAGAGTGCGAGCTCCGCGCCGGACGCGCTGCAGCCGGGACTCACGGTCACGTTCGCGGTGGAAGGATCCGCGTCCTGGTAGACGAGACGCAACGTGCAGGCTCCGGCCGTGCCCGGATCGACCTCGGCCGGCGTCGGCGCCCTGCATTGCCGTGTCTCGAGGTCGAATACATCCGGCGGAACGCAGCGCATGTGAATCGGCGTGCGGGCGCTGCAGATCGTCGTGCCGTCCGGCTGAGACGTGCAGACGGCAGCCGCCGGGAGACAAGCGCTCATCGTGGCGACGAGCAGGATCGACCTGAGCATCATGACCATCCCTCCCTGGTGTCAGGCGGCCAAGAACGTACCACCGCCGGAATATTACAGTCTATTGCGACGCAAGGTCGCGCGCGCTTCGTTCGCGTTTCGCGGCTCTTGCGACACGGGCGGAATTTCACCGGTCGATCCGCATGGATGCTTGCGAAGGGTCAAACCACGCTCTTGCGGGCAAGCGTAGCATTTTCGAAATCTCGCTATGGACTTTTTCCGCGTCACCGTTCGCAAGGAAGGGGGTCTCATGAAGCTCTACGGAAAAGCGCTTTCTTGCAGCCTGGTCGTCGTTGCTTGCGGCATCATCGGCAACGTGTCCGCGGAGCAGGGTTCGTTCGTCATCTGTCGCAGCGGCGTGACGTCCAGCCTGGCGAAGACCGAGGACACCGTCATCTATACCGTCGACCACCGAGGCGTCATATTGTCCGAGGAGCCGACGAAGTTCCTCGACAACTTCACGCAACGCTGCGTAGGGACCATCGCCGTCATCCATGGAAAACAGACGGGCGAAGGTTTCTGCC
>DASPRQ010000072.1:0-3592 GCA_035624355.1 Usitatibacter sp.
GAAAAGGCGGCAAGTTCGCCAAGAAGGACACCCGCGGCCAGAGCCGCGGCCTGTTCCGCCGCCGCAAGTTCTGCCGCTTCACCGCCGAGAAGGTGAAGGAGGTGGACTACAAGGACATCGCCGTCCTGAAGGACTTCATCAACGAGAACGGGAAGATCATCCCCGCGCGCATCACCGGCACGAAGGCCCGCTACCAGCGCCAGCTCGGAGTCGCCATCAAGCGCGCGCGCTTCCTCGCGCTCCTGCACTACACCGACCTGCACTGAGGCCCGCCATGCAAGTGATCCTGATGGAGAAAGTGGTGAACCTCGGGGGCCTCGGCGACGTCGTCAAGGTGAAGGACGGCTTCGCCCGCAACTTCCTCATCCCGCAGGGCAAGGCGAGGCGCGCGACGCCCGCGAACCTGAAGGAATTCGAGAACCGCCGCGCGGAGCTCGAGCGCAAGGCGAACGAGCTCCTCACCACCGCCCAGGAGCGGGGGGCGAAGCTCGAGGGCCTCAAGGTGGACATCGCCCAGAAGGCGGGCGTGGACGGGCGTCTCTTCGGCTCGGTCACGAACGCAGACATCGCCGAGGCGCTCACGAAGGCGACCGGCGTGGCGGTGAAGAAGGCCGAGATCCGCATGCCCCAGGGCCCGCTCAAGCACGTGGGCGAGTTTCCCCTCGTGGTGGCGCTGCACTCCGACGTGCTCGCCAACATCATGGTGCACGTGGCCGCCGAGGCCTGAGGCACCGCCCCTTAATGAGAATGGCCGCCTTCGGGCGGCCATTTTTTCTTTCCGGGGTGGCGCACGTGGTGAGCTACCTGGCGCGCTATTTTCCCGCACAGGCACTCCCGCGAAATTCATCGCTCGCCCACAACTTATCTACAGACTTATCCCATTGTGCGCACAGGAACCGCGTGACACACTCGCCGCTCGCGATGTCGGGAGCATCGCGTTCACCTCGAGGAGAAGATAGACCATGCCCTCGGCCCCCGCGGGATCCGAACGCTTCGCCCGCACCGGCTCCGTGCCGGGAGACGCCCAGATCGAATCGCTGCGCCTGCCCCCGCATTCCGTGGAGGCGGAGCAGGCGGTGCTCGGGGGGCTGCTCCTCAGCAACGCCTCCTGGGACCGCATCGGCGACCTCATCTCGGAATCGGACTTCTACCGGGCCGACCACCGCATCCTCTGGCGCGCCATCACCCGGCTCGTCGAGGAGAACAAGCCGGCGGACGTCCTCACGGTTTCCGAGGCGCTCAAGCTCGCCGGCGAGCTCCCGGACGTGGGCGGAATCGCCTACCTCAACCAGCTCGCCTCCGGAACGCCGAGCGCCGCGAACATCCGCCGCTACGCCGAGATCGTCCGCGAGCGCGCCATCATGCGCAAGCTCGCCGAGGTGGGCACCTCCATCGCCGACTCGGCCTATTCGCCCCAGGGGCGCGAGGCGCGCCAGCTCCTCGACGAGGCCGAGACGCGCATCCTCGAGATCGGGGAATCGGGCGGGCGCTCCTCCGAGAGCTTCGCGCAGATGTCCAAGGTGCTCGCCGACGTGATGAGCCGCCTGGACGAGCTGCACAAGAACCCCGCCAGCGTCACCGGCAAGGCCACGGGCTTCGTCGACCTCGACGAGATGACCACGGGGCTGCAGGACGGCGACCTCATCATCGTGGCGGGAAGGCCCTCGATGGGGAAGACCAGCCTGGCCCTGAACATGGCCGAGCACGTCGCGCTGGAATTGAAGCTGCCCGTGCTCGTCTTCTCGATGGAGATGGGCGGGACGCAGCTCGCGACGCGCCTGCTCGGCTCGGTGGCGAAGGTCGACGCGCAGCGCCTGCGCACGGGGCGACTCGAGGCGGGCGACTGGGACCGGCTCGGCGCGGCGCTCGGCAAGCTCAACGAGGCCCCGCTCCTCATCGACGAGTCCGCGGCGCTCAACCCGCTGGAGCTCCGCGCCCGCGCCCGCCGGAAGTGGCGCGAGTACGGCGGCCTCGGGCTCATCGTCATCGACTACATCCAGCTCATGCAGGGGGCCGATCCCGGCAACGAGAACCGGGCCACCGAGATCGGCGAGATCTCGCGCGGCCTGAAGCAGATGGCGAAGGAGCTTTCGGTTCCCGTGATCGCGCTTTCGCAGCTCAACCGCTCCCTCGAGCAGCGCCCCAACAAGCGGCCGGTGATGTCGGATCTGAGGGAATCCGGCAGCTTGGAGCAGGACGCGGACATGATCTTCTTCATCTACCGCGACGAGGTCTACAACGAGGACTCGCCGGACAGGGGCATCGCCGAGATCATCATCGGCAAGCAGAGGAACGGCCCCATCGGCACGGTGAAGCTCACCTTCCTCGGCAAGCACACGCGGTTCGAGAACTACTCGGGCGCCCCGGGCTACTGAGCTTCATGTCCCGGCCCATCCAGGCCACGGTTTCGGCTGCGGCGCTGCGCCACAACTACTGGGCGGCCAAGCGCGCGGCGCCGCGCTCGCGGGTCCTCGCGGTGGTGAAGGCGAACGCCTACGGCCACGGGATCGAGCGGGTCACGCGCGCCCTCGATCGCGCCGACGGCTTCGCGACGGTCGAGCTCGAAGGCGCCCTCGCGCTGCGCGGCCGCAGGCCCGAGGCGCCGATCCTCCTCCTCGAGGGATTCTTCGAGCCGGGCGAGCTCGTCGAGATCGCCTCGGCGCGCCTCGCCACCGTCGTGCACTGTGAGGAGCAGCTCCGCATGCTCGAAACCGGACGCCGCGGCGCGCCCTTCGACCTCTGGCTCAAGGTGAACACCGGCATGAACCGCCTCGGCTTCGCGCCGCGCGCAGTCCCCCGCGCGCTCGAGCGGCTGCGCGCGAGCGGGGCGGCGCGGTCGGTCACGCTGATGACGCACTTCGCCAACGCGGACCTCGCCGGCGGAATCGAGGAGGCGATGCGGCGCTTCGACGCGGCCACGCGCGGCCTCGCGCTTCCCCGCAGCCTCGCCAACACCGCGGCGATCTTCTCGCATCCGGAATCCCACGCCGACGTCGTGCGTCTCGGCATCGGCCTCTACGGGGCCACGCCCTTCGCCGACCGGACGGCGGACACCCTGGGGCTCAAGCCCGCGATGACGCTCGCCTCGCAACTCATCGCGGTCCAGGACCTCGAGGCGGGGGAGACCGTCGGCTACGGATCGCAGTTCCGCGCGGCCGTCGCGACGCGCGTGGGCGTCGTCGCGTGCGGCTATGCCGACGGCTACCCGCGCCACGCGCCCACCGGCACGCCCATCCTCGTGGACGGGACGCGCACGCGCATCGTCGGCCGCGTCTCCATGGACATGATCGCCGTGGACCTCGCGCCCGTGCCTTCGGCGCGGGTGGGAACGCCGGTCGTGCTCTGGGGGGAAGGCCTTCCCGTCGACGAGGTGGCCGCGGCCGCAGGCACCGTCGGCTACGAGCTGCTGTGCGCGGTGGCCCCGCGCGTGCCCATGGTGGAAGCGGAAGCCAGCTGATGGCCCGGGCGAAGACGGTCTATACCTGCACCGAGTGCGGCGGCCAGGTGCCCAAGTGGCAGGGGCAATGCCCGCACTGCAACGAGTGGAACACGCTCGTCGAGACGGCGATCGAGGGCGCGCGTGCGGCGGGCG
>DASPRQ010000024.1:0-79516 GCA_035624355.1 Usitatibacter sp.
CTATCCCGGCCAGGTCCGCCAGGCGCGGCGCCGCGACACGCGCGCGCGGCTCAGCGCCGAAGGCATGGTGCGCGACCTCGCGGAGGTGAAGCCGGGCGACCCCGTCGTGCACAGCCAGCACGGCATCGGACGCTACCTGGGCCTGGTCACGCTCGACCTCGGCGAGGGCGCGATGGAGTTCCTGCACCTCGCCTACGAGGGCGGCGACAAGCTCTACGTCCCGGTCTCGCAGCTGCACGCGATCAGCCGCTACACGGGCGCCGCGCCCGAGTCGGCCCCGCTGCACCGCCTCGGCAGCGGGCAGTGGGAGAAGGCGAAGCGCAAGGCCGCGCGCCAGGTGCGCGACACCGCCGCCGAGCTCCTCGACCTGTACGCGAAGCGCCTCGCGCGCCAGGGCTTCGCCTTCCCGCTCAAGCTCCAGGACTACGAGGCCTTCGCCGCCACCTTCCCCTTCGAGGAGACGCCGGACCAGGCCGAGGCGATCCAGTCGGTGATCGTGGACATGACCATGGGCCGGCCCATGGACCGGCTGATCTGCGGCGACGTGGGCTTCGGCAAGACCGAGGTCGCGATGCGCGCGGCCTACATCGCGGTGGCCGCGGGCAAGCAGGTCGCGATCCTCGTGCCCACGACGCTGCTCGCCGAGCAGCACTACGGGAACTTCAGCGACCGCTTCGCGGGCTTCGCGGTGCGCATCGCGGAGCTGTCGCGCTTCAGGAGCCCGAAGGAGGCGGCGAAGTCCCTCGAGGGCCTCGCCTCCGGCGCGATCGACATCGTGATCGGCACCCACCGCCTGATCCAGAAGGACGTGCAGTTCGCGAACCTGGGCCTCGTGATCATCGACGAGGAGCATCGCTTCGGGGTGCGGCACAAGGAGGAGCTCAAGAAGCTGCGCTCCGAGGTGGACGTGCTCACCCTCACCGCCACGCCCATCCCGCGCACGCTCGCGATGTCCCTCGAGGGCCTGCGCGACTTCTCGGTGATCGCGACCGCACCCCAGCGCCGGCTCGCGATCAAGACCTTCGTGCACCGGCTCTCGGGCGGGCTCGTGCGCGAGGCGGTGCTGCGCGAGCTCAAGCGGGGCGGGCAGGCCTACTACGTCTACAACGAGGTGGAGACGATCGAGAACCGCCGCGCCGAGCTCGAGGACCTCGTCCCCGAGGCGCGCGTCGCGGTGGCCCACGGGCAGATGCGCGAGCGCGAGCTGGAGGCGGTGATGCGCGACTTCTACCACCAGCGCACCAACCTGCTCCTGTGCTCGACGATCATCGAGTCGGGCATCGACGTGCCGAGCGCGAACACCATCCTCATCCACCGCGCGGACCGCTTCGGCCTCGCCCAGCTGCACCAGCTGCGCGGGCGCGTGGGCCGCTCGCACCACCAGGCCTACGCGTACCTGCTCACGCCGCCCGAGGACGCGCTCTCGGCGACGGCGAAGAAGCGCCTCGAGGCGATCCAGATGATGGAGGACCTGGGAACGGGCTTCTACCTCTCGATGCACGACCTCGAGATCCGCGGCGCGGGCGAGGTGCTCGGCGAGTCGCAGTCCGGCGGCATCCACGACGTGGGATTCGCGCTCTACACGGAGATGCTCGAGCACGCGGTGAAGAGCCTGAAGCGCGGCAAGGAGCCGGACCTCTCGCGGCCCCTGGAGATCGCCACCGAGGTGAACCTGCACGCGCCGGCGCTGCTCCCGGAGACGTACTGCGGCGACGTGCACGAGCGCCTCGTGATCTACAAGCGCCTCGCGAACTGCGCCTCCCCCGAGGAGCTCGAGCGGCTCACCGAGGAGCTCGTCGACCGCTTCGGGCCGCTCCCCGAGCCGGCGCGCGTGCTGCTCGAATCCCACAAGCTGCGCATCCAGGGGGCTCCCCTCGGGGTGCAGAAGATCGACGCGGCTCCCTCCGGCATCGTCGTGCAGTTCGTGCCCGAGCCCCCGGTGGACGCGGCCCGGGTGCTCGCGCTGGTGCAGTCGAGCCGCATCTATCGCCTGCCGGGCCCGGACCGCGTGCGCATCGAGATGAAGCACGACGACCTGTCCGGGCGCGCGGGCGAGGTCCGGCAGTTCCTGAAAAGACTGGCCTCCGGGCCCCACGAATCCGCGGGCGAGCGCCGATGAGCGTCGACGAGCGCCGCATGAACCTCGTGATCCAGGGCGAAGAGGTCGCCACGCCCGACCTGAAGGCGCTCGCGCGCATGACGGGCGCGCAGGCCATCGAGCGAATCGCGGACAACGCGTTCCGGGTGGCGCGCGCCGATCCTTCGGCGAGGGGCGCGGTGGCCGAGCACTGCGCGCGGGCGAGGCTCGACTGGGGCTTCGTCGCCGAGGGCCGCACGCTCGCGGACTTCGCGCTCATGGTGATGGACATGGACTCCACGCTCATCTCCATCGAGTGCATCGACGAGATCGCCGATTTCGCGGGGCGCAAGGCCGAGGTGGCCGCGGTCACGGCCTCGGCGATGCGCGGCGAGATCGACTGGCCCGAGAGCCTGCGGCGCCGCGTGGCCGCGCTCGCGGGCCTGGACGCCGGCTGCCTCGAGCGCGTGTACGCCGAGCGCCTCAGGCTCAACCCGGGCGCCGAGCGCCTCATCGCGGGGGCCCGGCACGCGGGCGTGAGGACGCTCCTCGTCTCGGGAGGGTTCACCTACTTCACCGACCGCGTGCGCGAGCGCCTCGCGATCGACCACGCCTATTCCAACGAGCTCGTGATCGAGAACGGGAAGCTCGCCGGACGGGTCACGGGACCGCTCGTGGACGCCCGCGGCAAGGCGGGTCACGTAGCGCGGCTCAAGCGCGAGATGGGGATCGGCCCCGAGCGCGTGCTCGCGATCGGCGACGGCGCGAACGACCTCGCGATGCTCGCGGAGGCGGGCACGAGCGTCGCGTACCACGCGAAGCCCGTGGTGCGGGAGAAGGCGGACTACGCGCTCGACTTCGTCGGGCTGGACGGCGTGCTCGCCTTGTTCCCCGAGGCGGGGCCTTCCGCGTCCCGGCGCGGCAGCGGAAAGTAGACGTAGCCGGCCTGCGGCAACGTCGCCTGACCGCGCTCGTCGAGCGTGTCCACGTCCTGGGGGCGGTCCCACCAGGTGAGGCGGTTCTTCTTCTGCTGCTCGACCACCTGCGGGTTCTTCCGCACGAAGTCGCGCAGGAAGCGGGTGAGCTCGGATTCGTACATGGCGGGAACGACAAACAATTGATTCGCAGGCATTTTATCACCGATAATCCAGGCCTGATGCGGCTCACCTATCCGCGCTCCTTCCTCGCCCTGCTGCTGATCGGCTTCTCGATCGTCGCGGCTCCGCTCCTCTTCGCCCTCTTCTCGAACGCGGTCGCCTTCCAGCGCCTCGCGGCGCTCTCGGAGCAGGCGGTGCATTCGGCGGTGCGCGTCACGCAGTCGAGCCGCGTCCTGCTCTCGACCCTCACCGCGCTCGAGCGCTCGGCGCGCCAGTACGCGGTGGATGGCGATGCGACGTACCTCGACGCCTACCACGCCAACCGCGCGCGCTACCTCGCCGCCGCCGACGACCTGGACCACATGGCGCTCTCCGACGGCCAGCGCGCGGACCTCACCGCGATCCGCGCCCGCGAGCAGGCCACCGACCAGATCGTGGCCCGGCTGGGGCCGGTACCCCAGCTCTCGGAGGTCCTCCCGCGGGAATACAACGCGCTGTTCGAGCGGGCCCAGGCGCTCGTGCAGCTGGGCGACCACGTGACCGACCAGGGCATCGCCGAGCTCAGGGCCCAGGCCGAGAAGTCGAGGAACAGCGTGTTCTGGCTGATGGTGGCGCTCATCCCGACCGCGGTAGCGCTCATCGCCTCCTTCACGTTCCTCATCGCCCGGCCGATCACGCAGGTGAGCGCGAGCATCCGCGCGCTGGGCGAGGGCCACTTCGCGCGGCCGGTGCGCGTCGAGGGCCCCGGCGACATGGTTCGACTGGGCGAGCAGCTCGACTGGCTGCGCGAGCGGCTGGTCGCGCTCGAGGCCCAGAAGACGCGCTTCCTGCAGCACATCTCGCACGAGCTGAAGACTCCGCTCACGGCCCTGCGCGAGGGCTCCGACCTGCTCTCCTCGGGCGTGGTGGGCAACCTCAACGCGGAGCAGCGCGAGATCGCGCGCATCCTGCAGGAGAACTCGATCGAGCTGAGGAAGCTCATCGAGGGGCTGCTCAACTACAGCGCCGTGCACGCGCAGGCCTCGTTCCTCGACGCGCGCATCGTGCAGCTGCGCGAGGTGGTGCGCCGCGTGGTGAACGACCGCAAGCTCGCGATCGTCGCAAAGGGCATCCGCATCGAGCTCAACTGCGAGAACGTCTCGGCCTACTGCGACGAGGAGAAGATCCGCGTCGTGCTCGACAACCTGCTGTCGAACGCCGTGAAGTACTCCCCGGAGCTGGGGCTCGTGTCGATCAAGCTCTACAAGGAGCGCGGCGACGCGGTGTTCGAGGTGCTGGACGAGGGGCCCGGCATCCCGGCGCCCGAGCGCGAACGCATCTTCGAGGCCTTCTACCGCGGCACCGACGTCCCGACTTCCGCGGTGAAGGGCAGCGGCCTGGGGCTGTCGATCGTGAAGGAGTACGTGTCCCTGCACCGCGGCACGATCGAGGCGCTCGAGGGGCCGGGCGCCCACTTCCGCATCCGCATCCCGCGCCGCAAGCCCGCGGCGGTCGAGGCGGCGGCATGAGCGGGCGCGGCGGCCCCCTCGTCATGGCAGGCTTCTTGCACGTAATCTCGCGAACGCGCTTGGCGTGCGCGACGGTCCGCGAAGCACGGCGGGCCCCCTCTGGACCACGACTCTCGAGCCCCTGAATGCCGCAACCCGGAAAAGCATCGCTGTTGCTCGTGGACGACGACCCGGACCTGCTCCGGCTCCTCTCGATCCGCCTGAAGGCCAACGGATACGCCGTGACCGCCGCGGACAGCGGGCGGCGCGCGCTCGCCGCGATCGGCGCCTCGCGCCCGGACCTCGTCCTCACGGACCTGCGCATGGAGGGCATGGACGGCATGGCGCTGTTCCGCGAGATCCAGGCGTCGTATCCCGGCCTGCCGGTGATCATCCTCACCGCCCATGGGACGATCCCCGAGGCCGTGGACGCCGTGAAGAAGGGGGTCTTCGGCTACCTCACGAAGCCCTACGACGCCGAGGAGCTGCTCGCGCAGATCGAGCGCGCGCTCACGCTGCACGGCGGGTCGGGCGCGATGCAGGCGGGCGTGGGCCAGGTGTGGCGCGAGGACATCGTGACGCGCTCCTCGCTCATGGAGGACCTCCTCGCGAAGGCGCAGCGCGTGGCCGCGGGAGATGCGAGCGTGCTCATCCAGGGCGAGAGCGGCTCGGGAAAGGAGCTGCTCGCGCGCGCGATCCACCGCGCGAGCCCGCGCGCGAACCACCCCTTCGTGGCCATCAACTGCGGCGCCATCCCCGAGACCCTCCTCGAGAGCGAGCTCTTCGGGCACATGAAGGGCAGCTTCACCGGCGCCATCGCCGACCAGCGGGGGCTCTTCGTCGCCGCCGACAAGGGCACCCTCTTCCTCGACGAGATCGGCGACATGCCGCTCGCGCTGCAGGTGAAGCTGCTGCGCGTGATCGAGACGCGGGAGGTGCGCCCCATCGGCGCCACGCGCGCGATCCCGTTCGACGTGCGCATCATCTCCGCGACGCACCGCGACCTCGCGCGCGAGAAGGCGGCGGGCGCGTTCCGCGAGGACCTCTACTACCGCCTGAACGTCGTGTCGCTGAGGCTCCCGTCGCTCGAGGAGCGCCGCGAGGACATCCCGCTGCTCGCCGAGCACTTCCTCGCGCGCCTGGCGCCGCGCTACGGGCGGGACAAGGCGCAGTTCTCCCCCGAGGCGCTCGAGCTCCTCGCGAAGGCGACGTGGCCCGGCAACGTGCGCCAGCTGTACAACGTGGTCGAGCAGTCGATCGCGCTCTGCCCCACGCCCATCATCCCGCAGGCCTTCGTCGAGCAGGCGATCCAGGTGGAGATGCACGAGATGACCTCGTTCGAGGACGCGCGCAAGCGCTTCGAGCGCGACTACCTGACGCGCATCCTCAAGCTCACGCGCGGCAGCGTGACGCAGGCGGCGAAGCTCGCGCGCCGCAACCGCACGGAGTTCTACAAGCTCCTCCAGCGCCACGGGATCGAGGCCGCGATCTTCAAGACCGAAGCGAAGTGACGCTGCGGGGCGTGGCCCCGCGGTCCTGTCGCCGGACGACGACGCTCTTTTCGTTCGTTAATTCAGGCGCTTGCCTGAATCGCTGCGCGCCTCTGTCGCCGGCCGGAGACAGGGGCTTCCTCGGGGGCGCGTCGCACGATGCCGAAGTCCTTGATTTATCGCGCAATCGCAAGGCTGGCACCCTCCTTGCTGCCGGGATGGCGTGCGCCTTGTGGGGCAGATTGAAAGATCTGCCCCGTTTTTTTTCGCGCGCGTCAGTCGGGCAGCGCGTTCAGCAGGTACATCGTGACGAGTGGCGCCGAGGGCTTGCCGAGCGGCGCCAGCCACTTGCCGTAGATCTCCTCGATCTCGCCGCTGCGGTAGACCTGCGCGAGGACGCGATCGACCGCCAGCCGGAAATCGGCGTCGCCGCGCCGCAGCACGAGGCCGTAGGGCTCGAGCGAGAGGTTCTCCGCGAACACGGTCAGCCCTTCCGCGCCCCCGGCGCCGAGGAAGGTGCCGACGAGCACCGTGCGGTCGCTCGCGAGCGCGTCGACCTTGCCGTCGCGCAGGAGCTCGAACCCCTCGGCCACCGTCTTCGTCTTCACCACCTCGGCCTTGATGAAGCCCTTGGCGAGCGCGCGCTCGAGCGCCCCCACCGTCGTCGTGCCCTCGGCCACCGCGATCTTGCGGCCCTGCAGCTGGGCGAGCGTGGTGGCGACCGACCGGCGCGCCATCAGCGTCGAGGCGTCGGCGAAGATCGGCAGGCTGAAGTCCACCTTCTCGCGGCGCCCGAGCGTGGCGGTCGTCGTACCGCACTCGAGGTCCACCTTGCCCGAGGCCACCGCCTCGATGCGCGTGGAAGGCGTGAGCGGCACCCACTCGGTCTTCAGCGCCGGCGCGCCCACGGCCTGCGCCACGGCCTCGGCCACGCGCTTGCACAGCTCCACCGAGTAGCCCGAGACCTCGCCCGTCGTCGACTTGAACGAGAACGGCGGCGAGGTCTCGGAGTAGCCGAGCCGGATCGCGCCGCGCTGGCGGATGTCGTCGAGAGTGCCGGCTTGGGCGGCGGTGGCGAGCGCTAGCAGGGTTGCGACGGCAAGGATGCGGATCACGAAGGGCTCCGGTCGGGGTGGGGGAGGCGCCATTATCGCCTGCCCCGGCCCTAACCCGCCTCCTCGACCCACGCCATCTGGATCGCCTCGAGGATCTTCTCGCCGGAGCGCTTCGGGTCGTCGTCGAATCCCTCGAGCGCGAGCACCCAGTCGCGCAGGTCCACGAAGTTGACGCCCTGGGGATCCACCTCGGGGCGCGCATCCGCGAGCGCAATGGCGATCTCGCGCGTGTCCGTCCATTTCATGGCGTCATCTTAACGCGTCGCGCACACAAGCCGCCGCGGCTTGCCCATCGCGTTTGATTCTCGCTCGCAGGCGTCGGGCCCGGGCCGTCCGGCATCGGGGCAGCATGCCGGCGACAGATTCACGAACGGAGACAGGAAGCCTCAACGAAGAAATCATGCGCACTTGCCGCGCGGCACCTCGCTTGTTTGACCCTTGTCAAGAATGCTCCGCGTACCCCGGCTTTCACTTCCCTTGATCTCTCCCCTCGAACGAAGACCAAGGAGATACGCAAATGAGATCGAGAAGCAAATCCTGGAGCCACATGGCCGCCGTCGTCTCAGTCGCCGCGACCGCGTTGCTCCTCGCGCCCGGAGCGGCCCTCGCGGTTCCGAGCTTCGCGCGACAGACCGGCATGGCATGCGAAGCGTGCCACACCGTCTTCCCGGAGCTCACACCCTTCGGCCGGCGCTTCAAGCTCAACGGCTACACGATCGACAATATTCCGCAGGTGAGCGGGATCACGGCGAATCGCGAGCAGACGCTGTCGCTCAACCAGCTACCGCCACTGTCGTTCATGTTCCAGGCGTCCTATACCTCGCTGAAGAGCGCGGTTCCCGACTCGCAGGTTTCCGGCGCGCTCGCCAAGAACGGGCAGGTGCTCTTCCCGCAGCAGGCAAGCCTGTTCTACGCCGGGCGCATCGCCCCCAACCTCGGCGCGTTCGTCCAGATGACCTACGACGGGACCGCGGCCCAGTTCGGCTGGGACAACACCGACTTCCGCTATGCGAGGCTCGCGAACGACAACCTGCTCTGGGGCATCAGCGTCAACAACAACCCCACGGTGCAGGATCCATGGAACTCGACCCCCGCCTGGCAGTCGCCGTTCGACCAGCGCAGCGCGACCGCGCCGACGCCGGGCGCCGCTGCCATGATCGACGGCGGGCTCGTCGACGCTGGAGTAGCGGGCGCCAGCGTCTACTTCTACGTGAACAACGCGTTCTACGCGGAGCTCGGCGGGTATCACTCGGCGCCGGCAGTCGCGCAGATCGACAGCACGAGCACCAACGTCGTGAGCGGCCTCGCGCCCTATTGGCGCCTCGCCTACGAGCACCAGTGGGACCGGAACTCGTGGGAGGTCGGCGCCTACGGCGTCGAGGCGAAGCTCTACCCGGGCGGCGGCCAGCCGCTCTCCGGGCCGACGAACAAGTTCAGCGACTGGGCGATCGATTCGCAGTACCAGTACATCGGCGACCAGCACCTGTTCTCGGTGCTCGGGACATACATCCACGAGAAGCAGACGCTCGATGCCACCTACGCCGTGGGCGCCTCGAGCAACCCGTCGAACGACCTGAAGACCGTCCGGATCGGGGGCAGCTACTACTACCAGCGCAAGTACGGCGCGGCGCTCGGGTACTTCTCGACCACCGGGTCTTCGGATGACGCACTCTACGCGTCGGGCGCCGCGGTGACGGGCTTCGCCAACAGCAAGCCCGACAGCAACGGCTGGATCATGGAGCTCGACTGGGTTCCCTACGAGAATACCAAGTTCGCCCTGCAGTACACCACGTACAGCAAGTTCAACGGCGGCGGCAGCAACTACGACGGCCTCGGGCGCAGCGCGTCCGACAACAACACCCTCTACGTGCTCGGCTGGATCAACTTCTAGGCGGACGACGATGAAAGAGATCACTGCATTGGCGGCGGGCGCGCTGCTCGCCATCGCCGGCGCGACCGCATCGGCCCAGCAGCAGGGCGCGACGGAGCTCACCACCGGCGTGTGCTCCGCGTGCCACGGACCCAACGGCCACAGCATCTCGCCGGTCTTTCCCAACCTCGCGGGGCAGCAGGCGGACTACATCGTGCTGCAGCTCGAGGCGTTCCGCGGCAGGATGCGCGGCGACCCGAACGCGCAGGCGTACATGTGGGGCATGGCTTCCCAGCTCTCGGACGCCACGATCAAGTCGCTCGCCGACTACTACGCGGCGCAGAAGCCCGCGGCGGGGATGGCGGGCGATCCCGCGCTGATGGCCGAGGGGCGCATGATCTACACGGAAGGGATGCCGAAGGAGGGCGTGCCGCCCTGCGCGTCCTGCCACCAGCCGGGCGCGGAGGGCAACGCGGCCTTCCCGCGGCTCGCCGGGCAGCACGTGGAATACCTGATCGCGCAACTCGAGGGCTTCAAGTCCGGGGTCCGCGCCAACGCGCCGATCATGTCCAACGTCGTGAAGACGATGAGCGAAGAGCAGATGCGCGCGGCGGCGACATACGCCGCCTCGAAGTAGCGTGAGCGGCCCGCGACCCGCCCTGCCCTCGCGGTCGGGTGGACGGAATATGGGCCCGACGGCCCGGGCGCTTGTCGTAGTGTTCGCGCTCGCCGCGGTTCAGGCCCGCGCGGCGGACCCGGACGACGCGGCCCTGCGGCGCGAGATCGAGTCGCTCAAGGAGGCGGTGCGCAACCTGGAGCATCGCGTGGACGTGCTCGAAGGCCGTAAGCGCCCCTCCGTCCCTGCCGCGTCGGAACCGCCGAAGGGCTCGACCTCGTCCGCTCCGACGCCGGTTCCTCCGGCGGCGGCCACCACGACGAACCTTTCGGCCGGGCCGCCGGCCGCGGCCACCGCCACGGCTCCTCCCGCTGCGCCGTCACCCCCCGCAATGCCGGCGGCTCCGGTCGCAGCGACGACGCCGCGCGCCGCACCCCTCGGAACGGACACGGGCTACGCGAGCCCCGAGGCGGCGCTGCGCGCGAGCTGGTCGGAGATCGGCGCGGGGATGGACGACGGCCAAGTCACGAAGCTGCTCGGCCCGCCGTCGAAGAAGCTCACGCTCGACGGCAGGACCGTCTGGTACTACTACTACCCCGCGATCGGCAACGGCTCGGTGTTCTTCACCGATGCCGGCCGCGTGTCGAGCCGCCAGTCACCGTTCGGCCTCGGCTGGTGAGCTCGCCGGACGCCCTTCGCTCACCTGGTTGATGGTGTACTTCGGGATCTCGATCGCGAGCGGCGCGTCGCCCACGCGCGCCTGGCACGAGAGGCGCGACGTGAGCTCCAGTCCCCACGCCTTGTCGAGCAGGTCGTCCTCCTTCTCGGTCGCGGGTTCCAGGGAATCGTAACCCTCGCGCACGATCACGTGGCAGGTGGTGCACGCGCAGCTCTTCTCGCACGCGTGCTCGATCTCGATGCCGTTCTCGAGCAGCGTGTCGCAGATCGACTTGCCGGGCTCGCCCTCGATCACGGCGCCCTCCGGACAGAGCGTCTCGTGGGGCAGCACCGTGAGCCGCGTCATTTCGCGACTTCGTCCACGTTGCGCCCCGCGAGCGCCCCGGCGATGGCGCGGTCCATGCGGCGCGCGGCGAAGGCTTCGGATGCCCGGTTGAGCCGCTCGATCGCGGCCCGGATCGGGCGGTGGTCGGTGCCGTCGCGCGCCGCCTCGAGCGCGGCGAAGGCGTCCCGGAGGGCCGAGCGCTCCGCGGGATCGAGAAGATCGCCGTCCGCTTCCAGGGCGGAGACCATCGCCCCGAGGAGCGAAGCGGCCTCGACGCGCTGCTCGGCGAGCGCGCGCGCGTCGCGGTCCTCGCCGGCGTGGGCGAATCCCTCCTGCAGCATCTTCGCGACGTCGTCGTCGGAGAGCCCGTAGGACGGCTTCACGGCGATCGAGGCCTCCACACCCGTCGTCTTCTCGCGCGCGGAGACCGACAGCAGGCCGTCCGCGTCCACCTGGAAGGTGACCTGGATGCGCGCCGCGCCCGCGACCATCGGGGGAATGCCGCGCAGCTCGAAGCGGGCGAGCGAGCGGCAGTCGCTCACGAGCTCGCGCTCGCCCTGCACCACGTGGATCGCCATGGCGGTCTGGCCGTCCCTGAACGTGGTGAATTCCTGCGCGCGCGCCACCGGGATCGTGGAATTGCGCGGGATCACCCGCTCGACGAGCCCGCCCATGGTCTCGAGGCCCAGCGAGAGCGGGATCACGTCGAGGAGCAGCCAGTCGTCGCCGGGCGCCCGGTTGCCGGCGAGCACGTTCGCCTGGATCGCCGCGCCCAGGGCGACCACCTGGTCCGGGTCGAGGTCCCTGAGCGGCGCTTTCGCGAAAAACGCTTCCACCGCGCGCTGCAGGTGCGGCATCCGGGTGGCCCCTCCCACCAGCACCACGCCGTCCACCTCGCCCGCCTCGAGCTTCGCGTCGCGCAGCGCCTTGCGCGTGGGCCCGAGCGTCTTCTGCACGAGGCCGGCCGTGAGCTGCTCGAAGTCGTCGCGGCGCAGGTGCAGGTGCAGCTTCTGGCCGTAGGAGAGCGTCACGTGGATGTCGGCGTGCTCCGCGGCCGACAGCCGCTCCTTCACCTCGCGTGCGGCGGCGAGCAGGCGCCGCGTTTCCCGGCTTCCGGCGTCCGCGAGCCCGTGCGCCTTGCGCCAGTGGCTCGCGATCGCCTGGTCGAAATCGTCGCCGCCGAGCGCCGAGTCGCCGTTGGTCGAGAGCACCTCGAACACCCCGCGCGTGAGCTTGAGGATCGAGATGTCGAACGTCCCCCCGCCGAGGTCGAAGATGGCGAAGGTGCCCTCGGCGGCGTGGTCCAGCCCGTAGGCGATCGCCGCGGCCGTGGGCTCGTTGAGCAGCCGCAGCACGTTGAGGCCCGCGAGGCGCGCGGCGTCCTTGGTCGCCTGGCGCTGGGCGTCGTCGAAGTACGCGGGCACCGTCACCACGGCGCCGAAGAGCTCGCCGGCCAGCGCGGCCTCGGCGCGCAGCCGCAGCACCCGCAGGATCTCCGCCGACACCTGCACGGGCGAGCGCACGCCGGAGCGCGTCTCGATCGCCACCATGCCGGGCGCGTCGACGAAGCGGTAGGGCAGCGCCCCGTAGCGTGCCACGTCGGCCACGCCGCGCCCCATGAAGCGCTTCACCGACACGATCGTATTGGCCGGATCGTCGGCCTGCGCCTCGCGCGCCTCGTAGCCCGTCGCGGCGCGGCCGTCCGGGGCGTAGCGCACGATCGAGGGCAGGAGCGCGCGGCCCTGCTCGTCGCAGATCACCTCGGGCGCGCCGCTGCGCACCGTCGCGACGAGCGAATGCGTCGTGCCGAGGTCGATGCCGACGGCGAGACGGTGGCGGTGCGGGTCGGGCGCGAGGCCCGGTTCGGAGATCTGCAGGAGGGCCATGGCGTCAGGCGTTCAGCGCCTCGTCGATCTCCTCGTCGAGCTTCTCGAGGAAGCGGAGCTTGCGCACCAGCGAGCAGCCGGAGTCGTAGTTGGAAGCGTCGAGCGAGCGCTCGAGCAGCTCGAGCATGTCGCGGCGCGCCGCGCCGATCTCGGAGCGCAGCCCGGCGAGCGCGGCCGCGTTCCCGCCCGAGCGCGCCTCGGCCACGCCCTCGCGCCACTCCATCTGCTGCATGAGGAAGTCGGGCGGCATCGCGGTGTTGGACTCCTCGCCGGTGTCGTAGCCCTTGAGGGCGAGGAGGTACCGGGCGCGGGCGAGCGGGTCGCGCAGCGTCCGGTACGCCTCGTTCGCGCGCGTGGCCCACTGCATCGCGATCCTGCGCTCGGCATCGCTCGCCGCGGCGAAGCGGTCGGGATGCACGCGGCTCTGCAGCTCCCGGTAGCGCTGCTCGAGGCGCGAGGCGTCCAGCGCGAAGACGACCGGCAGTCCCAGCAGCTCGAAGTGGTTGCGCGAGAAATCGGGGGTCATGGAGAAAAAAGGGGCGGTTCCCCGCCCCCTTTCGTCAGCCGCCGCGTCGGTTCTAGACGTTGAACGACTCGCCGCAGCCGCAGCGGTCCTTCTCGTTGGGGTTGTTGAACCTGAAGCCCTCGTTCAGGCCCTCGCGCACGAAGTCGAGCTCGGTGCCGTCGAGGTAGGCGAGGCTCTTGGGGTCCACCAGCACGCGCACGCCGTGGCTCTCGAACTCGCGGTCCTCCGGCTGCACCTCGTCGGCGAACTCGAGCTTGTAGGCGAGGCCCGAGCAGCCGGTGGTCTTCACGCCCAGGCGCAGGCCCACGCCCTTGCCGCGCTTCTCGATGTAGCGCCGCACGTGCTCGGCGGCGCGGTCGGTGAGGGTCACGGCCATGGTCAGCGGGGTTCCCCGACGGGCTCGGGCGATCTTGCCGCCTGATCGGACGGGGCCGCATCGGCGCCCCCGTACTTCTTCCGGTAGTCGGCGATCGCCGCCTTGATCGCGTCCTCGGCGAGGATCGAGCAGTGGATCTTCACCGGCGGCAGCGCCAGCTCCTCGGCGATCTGCGTGTTCTTGATCGTCGCGGCCTCCTCGATCGTCTTGCCCTTCACCCACTCGGTGACGAGCGAGGACGAGGCGATCGCGCTGCCGCATCCGTAGGTCTTGAACCGGGCATCCTCGATGACGCCGTCCCTGTTCACCTTGATCTGCAGCTTCATCACGTCGCCGCACGCGGGCGCCCCGACCATGCCGGTGGCCACGCCTTCCTCGCCCTTGGCGAAGGAGCCGACGTTGCGGGGGTTCTCGTAGTGGTCGACGACCTTGTCGCTGTACGCCATTTCAGCCTCCTCGAATCCTGTGACTGCTGGTTCCTGGCTAATGTGCGGCCCACTGCACCGCGTTCAAGTCGATGCCGTCCTTGTACATCTCCCAGAGCGGGCTCATCTCGCGCAGCTTGCCGATGCGCTCCTTGATGAGCTTCACGGCGTAGTCGATGTCCTCGCCCGTGGTGAAGCGCCCCAGCGTGAAGCGGATCGAGCTGTGCGCGAGCTCGTCGTTGCGCCCCAGCGCGCGCAGCACGTACGAGGGCTCCAGGCTCGCCGAGGTGCACGCCGAGCCCGACGAGACGGCGAGCTCCTTCATGCCCATGATGAGCGACTCGCCCTCGACGTAGTTGAAGCTCAGGTTCAGGTTGTGCGGCACGCGGTGCTCGAGGTCGCCGTTCACGTAGACCTCCTCCATGCCGCGCAGCCCTTCGAGCAGCCGGTCGCGCAGCATGCGGATGCGCTCGTTCTCCGCGGCCATCTCGAGGCGCGCGAGGCGGAAGGCCTCGCCCATGCCGACGATCTGGTGCGTGGCGAGCGTGCCCGAGCGCAGGCCCTTCTCGTGGCCGCCGCCGTGCATCTGCGCTTCCAGCCGGATGCGCGGGCGCCGGCGCACGTACAGCGCCCCGATGCCCTTGGGACCGTAGGTCTTGTGCGCCGAGAAGCTCATGAGATCGACCTTGAGCTTCTCCAGGTCGATCGCGACCTTCCCGGTCGCCTGCGCGGCGTCCACGTGGAAGACGATGCCCTTCGCGCGGCAGACCTCGCCGATCTCGGCGATGGGCTGGATCACGCCGATCTCGTTGTTCACGAGCATGACGGACACGAGGATCGTGTCGGGGCGCAGCGCGGCCTTGAACTTCTCCAGGTCGAGCAGCCCGCTCGGCTCCGGGTCGAGATAGGTGACCTCGAAGCCCTCGCGCTCGAGCTCGCGCATCGTGTCGAGCACCGCCTTGTGCTCGATCTTCATCGTGACGAGGTGCCTGCCCTTGGTCTTGTAGAAGTGCGCCGCGCCCTTGAGCGCGAGGTTGTCGGATTCCGTGGCGCCCGAGGTCCACACGATCTCCTTCGGGTCGCAGTTCACGAGCTTCGCCACCTCGGCGCGGGCGTTCTCGACCGCCGTCTCCGCCTCCCAGCCGTAGGCGTGGCTGCGCGATGCGGGGTTGCCGAAATGCTCGGTGAGCCACGGGATCATCTTCGCGGCCACGCGCGGGTCGACGGGCGTGGTGGCGGAATTGTCGAGGTAGATGGGATGGTCGCGGTTCATGGCGTCACGCGCAGGACGGGTTGGGAGTCGCGCGCCGCGGCGGACCGGACCACCGAGACCGGCCGGTTGCGCTGCTTCTCCACGAGGTGCGAGAGCTTCACGCCGGACAGGAACCCGTAGACGGTGCTGTTGAGCTCCTCCCACAGGTCGTGCGTCATGCAGCGCTGGTTCTCGTGGCAGTTCTCGCGCCCGCCGCACTGGGTCGAGTCGAGCGGCTCCTCGACGGCGCAGATGATGTCGGCGACCGACACGTGGGCCGGGTCGCGCGCGAGGTGGTAGCCGCCGCCGGGCCCGCGCACGCTCTCCACGAGCTCGCGCCGGCGCAGCTTCCCGAACAGCTGCTCGAGGTACGACAGCGAGATCTTCTGCCGCGCGCTGATGCCGGCCAGCGTCACCGGCCCCTGCTCGGCGTGCAGGGCGAGGTCGAGCATCGCGGTGACCGCGAAGCGTCCCTTGGTCGTGAGTCTCATGGCGTTCCTCGGGGAAGCCCGGGCGCAAACCCGAGCGAATTACTCAAGTATAGATCAAATCCGACCGATTTGCTCAAGAATCTTCGCCGCCTAGCCGCGCCCCCCGGCCGCCCGCCGGGCCGTGTCGGGGTCCCCCTCCCGGCCCTCCAGCTCCTCCAGCCGCCGGACGATGTCGGCGAGCCGCCCGTCGATGTCGTCGGTGTGCGTGCTGAGCGCGGCGAGCACCTTGTTCAGCGGATCGTCGAGGTCCGCGCTCACGGCGTAGGCGTCGAAGGCCGTGCGGGCCTCGGCCCGGGGCGTGCCCGGCTCCACGGTGCGCGCGGGTATGCCCACCACGGTCGCCCCCGCCGGGACCTCCTTGACCACCACGGAATTCGAGCCCACCTTCGCGCCGTCGCCCACCGTGAGGGGCCCGAGGATCTTCGCCCCCGCGCCGACGACCACGCCGCGGCCGAGCGTCGGGTGGCGCTTGCCCTTGTTCCAGGAGACGCCGCCCAAGGTCACCCCGTGGTAGAGCGTGCAATCGTCCCCGATCTCGGCGGTCTCTCCGATCACGATCCCCATTCCGTGGTCGATGAACACGCGCCGCCCGATCACCGCCCCCGGATGGATCTCGATGCCGGTGAAGAACCGCGTGAGGTGGGACGTGTAGCGGGCGAGCCATCGCAGACCCCAGCGCCAGAGCGTGTGGGAGACGCGGTGCAGCTGCAGCGCGTGGAAGCCGGGATAGCACGTGAGCACCTCCCAGACGGAGCGCGCGGCGGGATCGCGCTCGAACACGCAGTGGATGTCCTCGCGGATGCGGCTGAACATGGACGCCTCGATCGTTCGGGATGGCCCCGCTGTGGACCCAGTCTCGCATTCCCGAGTAAACTTATCAACTATTCCCACACAACCCCTGTGCCCATGCCGCGCCCCGACGCCCGGCGCGGGCCGGGGTTTCTCGTTGCCTTGGAACACATGCTCCGGAAATACGTCGAGTTCATCCGCCAGCCGGACGTCGCGCGGCTGCTGGGGGTCGCCCTGCTCTCGCGCATGCCCGTGGGCATGGTGGGCTTCTCGATGCTCATGTTCCTGCGCGAGTCGCTCGGCAGCTTCTCGGCCGCGGGCACCGCGGTCGGCGCCAACTTCGTCGCGATCGCAATCACCGCGCCGGTGCTCGGGCGCCTCATCGACCGCCACGGGGCGCGCCCGGTGCTTTGGGTCACGGGCACCCTGCAGCCGCTTGCGCTCGTCGCGATCCTCGCCGGGGCGAAGCTGGGGCTGCCCTTCGCCCTCGTGGTCGCGAGCGCCGCGTGCGCCGGCGTCTTCGCGCCCCCGATCACGACGCTCACCCGCACCGTCTGGCGCCATCGCTTCGAGCGCGAGGAAGACCGGCGCACCGCCTTCGCCCTGGACGCCGTGACGATCGAAGTGAACTTCACGGTGGGGCCCGCGCTCATGGGGGCGATCCTCGCCGGCGCCGGCGCGACCGCGGCGTTCTGCACCGCCATCGCCGCGGTCGTGGCCGCCGTGGGCGTCTTTGCGACCTCGCCGGGCCTGCGCTATTTCGGCCGGGGCGCGGACGTGCAGCGCCACCTCCTGGGCCCGCTCACCGAGCCGCGCCTGTGGGTGGTGTTCGCGGCCACCTTCGGCCTCACGATCGCGTTCGGTCTGCTGGAGGTGGGCTATCCCGCGTACGCGACCGGTCTCGGGGTGCCCGCGCTCGCCGGGCTGCTCCTCGGCATCAACTCGCTCGGCAGCGCGATCGGCGGCGCGATCTACGGCGGCCTGCATTTCAAGGCGCCCGTGGAGCGCCAGTTCGCCGCCGCGCTCGGCCTCATGGTGGTGCCGCTCTTCCTGCATGCGATCGTCGGGCCCACCGCGCTCTTCGCGCTGGTGGCGTTTCTCGCCGGAGCCCTCATCGCCCCCTCGATCGCGGCGCAATCGGTGCTCGTCTCGCGGCTCGCTCCCTCGCACTACGCGGCCGAGGCGTTCACGTGGTCTTCGACCTTCATCGTGAGCGGCCTAGGCGCCGGAATGGCCCTGGGCGGCCACCTCGTGGAGGCGCCCGGCGTGCGCGCCTCCTTCGCGGTCGGGGCGGCGATCGTGGCCGCCATGGCGCTCCTCGCGCTCGCCATCGCTCCGGCCCGCGCGATGTCGCCCGCGCGCGGCAGCGACTAGCGGCGCATCCGCGCCTCGAAGGCCGCGAGCATCCCGCGCAGCAACTTCACCTCGGAGCGCTCCAGCCCGGCGCGCGCGACCAGGCGCCGCAAGCGCTCCACGAGCCGGCCCGGCCGCGCGGGATCGAGGTAGCCGCTCTCGACCATCGCCGACTCCCAGTGCGCGAGGAGCGCCCCGACGTCGTCCGCGGTCGCGGGCTCCCGGCGCGCCTCGGGCGGCGGCCCGAAGGAGGCGCTCGCGGCGGCGACCTCGTAGCAGGCCACCTGGACGGCGGCCGCGAGGTTGAGCGAGGGATAGCGCGCGTCGGCCGGAATCGTCACGAGCATGCCGCAACGCCCCAGCTCCTCGTTGGTGAGGCCCGAGGTCTCGTTTCCGAACACGAGCGCGACGGGACCGTCGCCGGCCGCGGCGACGATGCGCGGCGCCGCCTCGCGCAGCGCGAGCAGCCGGTGCGACAGCTCGCGCCGGCGCGCGGTGAAGCCCGCGGCGAGCACCGTGCCCGCGATCGCCGCGTCGAGGTCGAGGGCCGCGCGCGAGCGCTCGAGCACGTCGGCGCCGCCGGCGGCGAGCGCCCGCGCCTGCGCGCCGGGCGCCCTGCGCGGCGCCACTACGCGCAGGTCGGCGAACCCCATGGTCTTCATCGCGCGCGCCGCCGAGCCGACGTTGCCGGGATGGCTCGGCCGGGAGAGCACGATGCGGATGCGCCGGAGCGCCGCGTCCACGGGCATGGGCGCCATTCTGCCCGAGCGGGCGGGCCGCGGGCGCCGCGGGACGTGCCCGGCGGCGGACAAAGAAGAGCGGAGCGCCGCCCCCGGCGCCCCGCTCTTGCGCCCCACGATGAAACCACTTCACGGCACCGTTCGTGGACGGTGCTTCGGTCCGGTTATCCGGCGATACCGGCGCGAGTCATATCGTATTACGATATTTCGTCGCTGCATTTATAGATCGCAGGGCGACATCCTGTCAACGCCGGCGGAGGGGGGCATGCCGCTTTCGAGGTCCGAGTACGAGATGCTCGCCGCGTTCCGGTACCGCCTGCGGCAGTTCCTCGCCTTCAGCGAGCGGGCCGCGGAGGCGGTCGGCGTCACGCAGCAGCAGTACCAGGTGCTGCTCGCCCTGCGCGCCCATCGCGGCCCGGAGCTGCTCACCATCACCGACCTCGCCACGCAGATGCTCGTGAAGCACCATAGCGCGGTGGGCATGGTGAACCGCCTCGAGGAGCTGGGCATGCTCAAGCGCGAGCGCTCGCCGGGGGACCGGCGCAAGGTGGGCATCCGCCTCACGCCCGAGGGCGCGCGGGTCTTCGAGAAGCTCGCCTCCATGCATCGAGCCGAGCTGCAGCGCATCGGCCCCGACATGGGGCAGTTCATGGAGTACTTCGCGCGCGCCGTGGGCGAACCCGTGCCGTAGGGCGGGCCGCACCGGGGGTTCATAGTAGAATTCGCGTTCCCCATGCCGTGGCGCCGCCCCGCCGGGCGGCGCGGCATCCGCGCCCCGCTCCCATGCATCCCATGCTCAACACGGCGGTGAAGGCCGCGCGCAAGGCGGGCGCCCTCATCAGCCGAGCCGCCTTCGACGTCGACAAGCTCACCGTGCGCAGCAAGCACCGCCACGACTACGTCTCGGAGGTCGACCACGCGGCCGAGGACGCCATCCTCGGCACGCTGCGCGAGGCCTATCCGGACCACGGCGTGCTCGCCGAGGAAAGCGGGGCCCGCCGCGCGAAGGCCGAGTACGTCTGGGTCGTCGATCCCCTCGACGGCACGACGAACTTCCTCCACGGCTTCCCGCAGTACTGCGTGTCGATCGCGCTGCTGCACCGGGGCGTGCCGCAGCAGGCGGTGGTCCTGGACCCGAACCGCAACGAGCTCTTCACCGCCACGCGCGGCGCCGGGGCGTTCCTGAACGACCGGCGCATCCGCGTGAGCCGCACCGACAAGGTCGAGCACGCGCTCGTCGGCACGGGCTTCCCGTTCAAGGAAGTGAGCCACCTCGACGAGTACCTGCGCATGTTCCGCAACATGACGCTCGCCTGCTCCGGAGTCCGACGCCCCGGCTCGGCCGCGCTCGACCTCGCGTGGGTGGCGTGCGGGCGCCTGGATGGATTCTGGGAGATCGGGCTCTCGCCGTGGGACATGGCGGCCGGGGCGCTGCTCGTGCGCGAGGCCGGCGGCCTCGTGGGCGACTTCGAGGGCGAGGAGGGATTCCTCGACAGCGGCCGCATCGTCGCCTCGAACGGGAAGCTCTTCGGCGCGATCCTCAAGGTGCTGCACGCGAAGGCGCAGCCGGCCGGGGGTTGACGCCCATCAAGGGGCCGCGGGGCCCGTCGCATAGGATGGGGAAATGCCGCGCGTCCTCATCGTCTTCGCCTCGATCGACGGCCAGACGGCGCGGATCGCCGAGCGCATGGCGCTCACCCTGCGCGAGGCCGGCCTCGAAGCGCTCGTGCACGACGTCGATTCGCCCGAGCCGCCCGAGGTGGCGGGCCACGCTGCGGTGATCGTTGGCGGCGGCATCCGCTACGGTCGCCATTCCGCCGCCCTCGAGCAATGGGTCCGCTCGCACCTCGCGGAGCTCGCCCGGCGGCCCGGCGCGTTCTTCTCGGTGTGCCTCAGCGCGGGAGGGCCCGGGGCGCGCCCCGCCACGGCGGACGGATACCGCGCGGACTTCATGCGCCGGACCGGATGGTACCCGGCGACCCAGGCGAGCTTCGCCGGCGCCCTGCCCTATCGCCGCTACAACCCGTTCGTGCGCCTGATGATGCGCATCATCGTCGGCGTCGCGGGCGGCGACACCGACGCCTCGCGCGACTACGAGTACACCGATTGGGACGCGGTCGAGATCTTCGCCGCGGCCTTCGCCGCGCGGGTTCGGGGCGTGCCTCTCCCCAGGCCCGCGGTCGAGCGCGTCCTCGAAGCCCGCTGATCAATTAAGGCGCTCCGCGCTTGCCACGCGCCGCCGCGTGCCGGAACATGGCGGCTGGAGCCGCTCGAGGCGCCCGCGAACGAGATGGACAGGCCGAACTTCGCACCCCCGGACCCCGACGACGAGAGCCGAGCTCCGTCGGCCGACCTCCCGGGCACCTCGCGACTGATGCAGCAGTACCTGGCGCTGAAGAGCCGGCACCCGGACATGCTGCTCTTCTACCGCATGGGAGATTTCTACGAGCTCTTCTACGGCGATGCCGAGCGCGCCGCGAAGCTGCTCGACATCACGCTCACCACGCGCGGGCAGTCGGCGGGGCGCCCGATCCGCATGGCGGGCGTCCCCTACCACGCCCTCGAGCAGTACCTCGCGAAGCTCGTGAAGCTGGGCGAGTCGGTCGCCATCTGCGAGCAGGTGGGCGACCCCGCCACGTCGAAGGGCCCCGTCGAGCGCCGCGTCACGCGCATCGTGACGCCCGGCACGCTCACCGACTCGGCGCTGCTGCCGGCCACGCGCGAGAGCCTGCTCGCGGCGGTGAACGTCGCGGGAGGCGGCGCGGGGCTCGCGTGGATCGCGCTCGCGAGCGGGAGCCTGCGCATCTGCGAGGTCGAGCTCGCGCGCCTCGACGCGGAGATCGAGCGCCTGCAGCCCGCGGAGGTCCTCGTGGCCGGGGAGACGGCGCTCGCGCCCCGCGCCGGCATGGCCGTGAAACGCGTGGAGCCGTGGCAATTCGACCCGCAGACGGCGCGGCGCGACCTCGCGCGCCAGTTCGGCACCGCCGACCTCGCCGGATACGGCTGCGAGGACATGGACCTCGCCGTCGGCGCGGCAGGCGCGCTGCTCGCCTACTGCCGGCACACGCAGCAATCCGCCCTGCCGCACGTGACCGGGCTCAAGGTCGAGCGCGAGAGCGAGCTCGTGACGATGGACGCGCCCACGCGGCGCAACCTCGAGATCACCGAGACGCTCGCCGGCGCCGAGTCGCCCACCCTCTTCTCCCTCCTCGACCGCACGGCGACCTCCATGGGAAGCCGGCGGCTGCGGCACTGGCTGCACCATCCGCTGCGCGACGTCGCGGCCGTGCGCCGGAGGCTCGCCGCCGTCGGCGCGCTCGCCGATCGCGATTCGCCGCTGCGCCATCCGCGCATCCACGAGCTCCTCGGTGCCTGGTCCGACGTCGAGCGCATCGCCGCGCGCGTGGCGCTCGGCACCGCCCGGCCCCGGGACCTCGCGGGGCTGCGCGACACGCTCGCCACGCTTCCCGCGCTGCACGAGGCGCTCGCGCTCGCGCCCGGGGCCGGCCTCGAGGAGCACGCCGCGGCGCTCGCGCCCGCCCCGGAGGCGCACGGGCTGCTGCGCCGCGCGCTGAAGGAAGAGCCCGCCGCGCTCGTGCGCGACGGCGGCGTGATCGCCGACGGCTTCGACGGCGAGCTCGACGAGCTGCGCGCGATCGGCAGCGACTGCGGCGCGTTCCTGCTCGACATGGAGCGGCGCGAGCGCGAACGCACCGGCATTGCGAACCTGCGCGTCGAGTACAACCGCGTCCACGGCTTCTACATCGAGGTGACCCAGGGCCAGCTCGACAAGGTGCCGGTCGAGTACAAGCGCCGCCAGACGATGAAGAACGCCGAGCGCTTCATCACGCCGGAGCTCAAGGCCTTCGAGGACAAGGCGCTCGCGGCGGGGGAGCGCTCGCTCGCGCGGGAGAAGGCGCTCTACGAGGCGCTGCTGCGGGAGCTCAACGCGCACCTCGCCCTGGTGCAGCGCATCGCCGCGGCCGCCGCCGAGCTCGACGCGCTCGCCTCGCTCGCCGCGTCCGCCGAGGCGCTGGGGCTCGCGTGCCCCGAGTTCACCGACGAGGAGCGCATCGACATCGCCGAGGGCCGGCACCTGGTGGTGGAAAGCCAGGTCGAGCGCTTCATCCCCAACGACGCGAGCCTCGCCCGCTCGCGCCAGCTGCTGCTCATCACCGGCCCCAACATGGGCGGCAAGTCCACGTACATGCGGCAGGTCGCGCAGATCGCGCTGCTCGCCCACTGCGGCAGCTTCGTGCCGGCGAGGTCGGCGGTGCTGGGGCCGATCGACCGCATCTTCACCCGCATCGGCGCCTCCGACGACCTCGCGGGAGGCCGCTCGACGTTCATGGTGGAGATGACGGAGGCCGCCGCCATCCTCAACAGCGCCACGCCGCGGAGCCTGGTGCTCGTCGACGAGATCGGGCGCGGGACCTCGACCTTCGACGGCCTCGCCCTCGCCTGGGCGATCGCGCGCCATCTCGCCGAAACGGTGCGCTGCTACACGCTCTTCGCGACGCACTACTTCGAGCTCACGCAGCTCGCGGGAGCGCTCGCCAACGTCGCCAACGTGCACCTCGACGCGGTCGAGCACAAGGATCGCATCGTCTTCCTGCACCGCCTCGAGGCGGGCCCCGCCGACCGCTCGTACGGCATCCACGTGGCCCACCTGGCGGGAATCCCGAAGGACGTCGTGCGCGCGGCGCGAAAGCACCTCGCGGAGCTCGAGCGCCAGCTGCGTCCCGCCTCCGCCCAGCCGGACCTCTTCGCCGCGCCCGCGCCGACCGAGGCGCCGCCGCGCCACGCGGCCCTCGACGCGCTCGACGACCTCGATCCCGATGCGCTCAGCCCGAAGCAGGCCCTCGAGGCGCTCTACCGGCTGAAGAAGCTCACGCCCGCGCAGGAGTGACCGCCCCCGCGGGCCTCAGTGCGTCTCGACGCCCAGGTCCCCGTGCACGTGCCCGTGCGCGAGCTCGTCCTCGGTCGCGCGCCGCACGCCGGTCACCGCGCACTTGAACCACAGCCGCTCGCCCGCGAGCGGATGGTTGCCGTCGACGACGACCGCATCGGGCGTGATGTCCGTCACGGTGTAGATGAGCGCCTCGTCCTCGCGCTCCCCGGGCACGCCCTCGAAGCGCATGCCGACCTCGAGCCGCTCGGGAAAGCGGCTGCGCGGCTCGACGCGCAGCAGCTCCGCGTCGTACTCGCCGAAGGCGTCGTCGGGCTCGAGGGTGAGGCTCATCTCGTGGCCGACCTCCTTGCCCTGAAGCTCGCGCTCGACCTTCGGGAAGATGTCGCCGTAGCCGTGCAGGTAGGCGAGGCGGGCGTCCTCCTCCTCGAGCGGCTGCCCCGCGGCGTCGCGCAGCTCGTAGGCGAGCGTCACGACCGTGCCGCGCTCAATTCGCATGGGCGGCGTCGCGCAGCGCCCGGCAGATCTTGAGCACCTCGTCGACGTGCGCCTTGGGACTCACGTCGCGCAGGATATGGCGCACCACGCCCTTCTTGTCGATCACGAAAGTGGAGCGCATGAGGCTCGCGCGCGAGCGGCCGTCGACCACCTTCTCGTCGATCACCTCGTAGAGCCTGCACACTTCCGCCTCGGTGTCGGCGAGCAGGTTCACGGTGAGCCCGTGCTGGTCGCGGAACGCCTGGTGCGAGAGCACGTCGTCGCGCGAGACGCCGAACACGACGGTGTCGAGCTTCTTGAACTCGTCCTCGCGGTCGCTGAACCCGATCGCCTGGATCGTGCACGCCGGCGTGCCGTCCTTCGGGTAGAAATACAGGACGACGTTCTTCTTGCCCCGGTAGGCTGCGAGATCCATCATCTCGAGGTTCGCATCCGGAAGCACGAATGACGGTGCTGGTTCGCCTACGTGTAGCATGGCACCCGCGGTCGCTCGAAAATCCGAATCGATTCTAGCCGATTTTGATGCCACGCAAGCGCTCCAGCCCTCTCGACGCGGCCCGCTTCATGCGCCGTCACTGGCAGCGCGAGCCGCTGCTCGTTCGTGGTGCATTCCCGGGCTTCGCCGACCCGCTCGCGCCGCGGGAGGTGCTCGCGCTCGCGGCCTCGGGCGAGTCGCAGTCGCGCCTCGTGCGCCGCGTGCGCGGGTCGTGGCGCGTGGAGCACGGGCCGCTCGCCGCCTCGCGCCTCGCGCGCCTGCCGCGGCGCGACTGGACCGTGCTCGTGCAGGACACGAACCACTTCTCGCGGGCGGCCGACGCGCTCCTCGCGCGCTTCGACTTCGTCCCGCACGCGCGCATCGACGACGTGATGGTGAGCTACGCGGTGCCCGGCGGCGGCGTCGGCCCCCACGTCGATTCCTACGACGTGTTCCTCGTGCAGGGACGCGGCCGGCGACGCTGGCACATCTCGCGCCAGGAGGACCTCGAATTCGTCCCCGGGCTCGACCTGAAGATCCTGCGGCGCTTCGCGCCCGAGCGCGAATGGGTGCTCGAGGCGGGCGACATGCTGTACCTGCCGCCGGGAATCGCCCACGACGGGATCGCCGAGACCGAGTGCCTTACGTGGTCCGTCGGATTCCGCGCGCCCTCCGACCGCGAGCTCGTCGCCGGCTTCCTCGATTTCCTCCACGAGCGCCTCGAGCCGCCGGGACGCTACGGCGACGCGGGCGCGGTCCCCGCGCTCCATCCGGGCGAGGTGCCGCCCAAGCTCGCGGCGCACGCCGAGCGCGCGCTGCGCGCGATCCGCTGGACCCGCGCCGACGTGCTCGAGTTCACCGGGCGCTTCCTGAGCGAGCCCAAGTCGCACGTGTACTTCCGCCCGCCCGCGCGCCCGCTCGCCGCGGGGCGCTTCGCCGCGCGCGCCGCGCGCCTCGGCCTCGGGCTCGATCCTCGCGCGCGCCTGCTGTTTTCTGGCACGATGTTCTTCCTGAACGGCGAGCGCGTCCCGGTCCCGGCCGGCGCGCGCGCGCTCGTCCGGCGCCTCGCGGACGCGCGCTCGCTCGCCGCGCCGATCGACGCGGGTGCGCCGTTCTGGGAACTGGTGCACGCCTGGTACCTCGAGGGCCTCGTGGCGTGCGAAGGGGAGGGGAAATGAGCGACACGCACGCGGCGCCGAAGCCCAGCTACCGCCCGATCCTCGGTGTGGCCGATTCGCTCGCCGCGATCGACGAGGTCATCGCGGCCGCGCAGCGCACGATCCGCATCTTCGACGTGGCGCTCGTCAACCGCGGCTTCAACGCCCCGGCGCGGACGGAGAAGCTGCGCGAGTTCCTCGTCGCGGGACGCGCGCACCGCGTGCTCATCGCGCTGCACGAGACGCAGTTCCTCGAGCGCGAATGCCCCCGGCTGCTCACGCTCTTGCGCCAGTTCCCCATGTCGATCGAGATCCACCGCACGCTCGGCGAGGCGCGCAACGCCAACGACCCGTTCGTGCTCGCCGACGACCATAGCCTCTGGCACCAGCTGCACCACGAGCAGCCGCGCGCGATTGTTGCGCTGCACTCGCCCCCCGACGCCCTGCCCATCGCCCAGCGCTTCGAGGAGATCTGGGACCTCTCGGAGCCCTCGGTCTCCGCGACCACGCTCGGCCTTTGAGCCCGGCCGGCGAATTCCGCTAGAATGATGGGCTGGCGAGTCCGGGCCCGGCGGTTTGTTGCATTGCAGCAAGCGGGATTTCCGAGCCGCCAGCCCGTCCGCCCAAGACCAACATATTCTTAAGGAATGACCACGATGAAACAGTTCCTGCTCGCTGCGATCCTGGCCGCCGGCCTCGTCGCCTGCAGCAAAGAGCCCGCCCCTGCCCCCGCCCCCGCGCCCGCGCCGGCCCCGAAGGTCGAGGCGCCTCAGCAACCCGCCGAGGCCGCGAAGCCCGCCGAAGCCCCTGCGGCGACCCCCGCTCCCGCGGCGGCGCCCGCGGAGGCTGCGAAGCCCGCCGAGGCCGCCAAGCCCGCGGAACAGAAGAAGGAAGAAACCAAGAAGTAAGGCAGTCGACGACTTGCGAACCAGGCCGGCCTCGCGCCGGCCTTTTCGCTTCAGAGGTCGCGCCAGCCGAAGCCCTCCTCCTGCCCGGCCACGCCGATCCAGGAGAGCTCGCAGCCGGCCGCGGCGGCGAGCGCGGCCGCGGCGAGCGCCGGCGTGTTGTTGTGCTGCGAGAGGTGCGCGGCGACGAGATGACGCAGGTTGGCCCGGTCCAGCGCCGCGACGAGGTGCCCGGCGGCGGCGTTGTCGAGGTGGCCGAAGCGCCCGGCGACCCGGCGCTTGAGCGCGGGCGGATAGTCCCCCGCCATCAGCATGTCGAGGTCGTGGTTGCACTCGATCACGAGCCCGTGGCAGCCGGAGAGCTTCTCGCGCACATGGGAGGTCGCCACGCCGAGGTCGGTCAGCACGCCGAGCCGCGAGGCGCCGTCGGAGAACACGAACTGCACGGGCTCGCGGGCGTCGTGCGGCACCGGGAACGGCTCGACGGCCACGTCGCCGACGGCGAAGGGCGTGTGCGGGTCGACGTAGCGCACCAGCGCCGCCGGGAAATCGGCAGGCAGCCACTGCGCGGTGCCGCGCGTGAGGTGCACGGGGATCGCGTGGCGCAGCGCGAAGCGCGCCACGCCGCCCAGGTGGTCGTCGTGCTCGTGGGTGACGACGATCGCGGTGATGTCGCCCGGCGCGAGCCCCGCGCGCTCGAGCCGCATCCGCGTGCCGGCGAGCGGGAAGCCGCAGTCCATCATCACGCGCGTGCGCCCGCACTCCACCACGAGGGCGTTGCCCGAGCTCCCGCTACCGAGCGACGCGAACCTCATCGCGAAGGGCTCCCTCTTCGTGGAGCGGCTGTGCCCTACTTGAGCTGCTCGTAGAGCAACGCGAGGATCTTCTTCCCGGTCGGGCTCTCCTCGGTCGTCCCCTTCGAGTCCTGCACCTGCACGTGCGAGGTGTTGGTGCCCGCGTCGCTCACCACGATTCGGTATTGCGGCTTGGGTCCCTTGGGCTTGGAGCGCCAGAAGGCAATGTCGTCGATGATGCCCTTTTTCTTCTCGGCCGCCGCCTCGGCCTCCGGATCGATGTAGCGCACGTAGAACAGGCCCTTCGAGCGGTCGCGGTCCTCGACCGTGAAGCCGACGCGGTCGAGCGCAAGGCCCACGCGGCGCCACGCGCGATCGAAGCCGTCGTTCACGACGAGCGGTCCCGCCCCCGCGTTCTCCAGGACGGCGCCGCTCGGCTGGGTCTCGGCGACCGGGGCGACGGCCGGCGCAGGGTGGCCCGCCGCGACCTCGGTCGTGGGGGCGGCCGCCGCGACCTTCGTCTCCTCGCCCCCGAGCTTCATCATCATGGCCGTGAGCATCTCCGCCTCGAGGTTCGCGTCCGGAGGAAGCGGCTGCCATGCCGTGGCGGACTGGTCCACGTTGGTGAAGATCTCCTCCACGGCCCGGCTGCTCAGGTAGACCTCCGTGGTCCCGGGCTTCACGCCCCGCTCGAGGCGGATGCGGAACTTCTCCCTTCGCGGTGTCGAGTACAGGCCGCTTATCCATCGGCCGACGGTCCGGCGCACCCAGTCCTGCGGAATCTTCGTGGTGTCGTCGTGCCAGTCGGTCTCCATGATCCCGAGCTCCGGATCCTCGCGCACGAGCGTGAAGCCGTTGTCGATCCAGAACTGGCGGATCTGGGGCCAGACCTTGGCCGGCTCCCCGTCCACCACCAGCCAGCGCTGGTTGCCGTCGCGTTCCACGTGCGCCTGCTTCACCGGGGGGAGTACCGCGGGACCGGCCGGCGCCTCGGCCGCCTGCGACCGCGTCTCGCGGCTGTACTCCGAGTAGCTCGTCTGCGAGTGCGGATCCGGAATGGAGTAGCGGTCGTCCGCGGTGGGCGCGGACAGCTCCGGCGGCACCTCGAGCGGTTGCGCGGCACGCGCCTGCGACGCGCTCTTGTAATTGTCGGTCTTGCTTCCCCCGAACCAGGAGCACCCCGCGAGCGCGAGGGCGAGGACGACGGGAAGGGTGTGGCGGGGCAGGAGCTTCATGGAAGATCGGTCCTTCAGGAGGGAAGGCAGCCGGCCGTGGCGAGCGCGGCGGCCACCGCTGGGTGGTACTGGGGCGAAAGCGGCGTGAGCGGCAGGCGCAGGCCCTCCGCGATGCGCCCCATCCGGTGCAGCGCCCACTTCACCGGGATCGGGTTCGTCTCGACGAAGAGGTTGCGATGCAGCGCGAGCAGCCGGTTGTTGATCGCGATGGCGCGCGCCGGGCCCCCGGAGCGGGCGGCGGCGCACATCTCGTGCATGAGGCGCGGGGCGACGTTGGCGGTGACGGAGATCACGCCGTCGGCCCCGAGCTGGATGTAGGCGAGCGCGGCGTCGTCGTTGCCGCTGAAGACCATGAAGTCCTTCGGCTTGCGCATCAGCAGGTCGGTCACGCGCTCGATGCTGGAAGTCGCTTCCTTGATGCCCACGATGCGCGGCACCTGGGCGAGGCGCAGCACCGTGTCGTTCGACAGGTCGGCCACGGTGCGCGAGGGCACGTTGTAGAGGAGCAGCGGGATGTCGGCCGCCTCGGCGATCGCGCGGAAGTGGCGGTAGAGCCCTTCCTGCGTGGGCTTGTTGTAGTACGGCACGACGGACAGGGCGTAGTCGGCGCCGGCCTTGGCCGCGAACTGGGTGAGCTCGATCGCCTCGCGGGTCGCGTTGCCGCCCGTGCCCGCGATCACCGGGATGCGCCCGCCCGCGTATTCGACGGCCGCCTCGATCAGCCGGCAGTGCTCGGGCACGTCGACCGTGGGCGATTCTCCCGTCGTGCCGACGATCACGATGCCGTCGGTGCCCTCGGCGATGTGCCATTCCACCAGGGACTTGAGGCGGGGCAGGTCGAGCGCCCCGTCCGCGGTCATCGGCGTGACGATGGCGACGAGGCTTCCGGAAAGCATGGGGTACGGGGGGGTGCCGAAAAAGAAGGAATTTTACAGGCTATTCCCGGCGCGCGGCGAGGCGCTGGATCGCCGCCGGCCGTGGCCTCTCCACGACGCGGTCTTCGTAGGCCACCACCCGAAGCTTCCCGCGCACGGCCTCGAGCAGCTCCCCGGGCTCGAGGAGGAAGGCCGGGTTCGAAGGCTTGCCGAAGCGCTCGTTGCCCCGGGCGAACGTCTCGTAGATCAGCATTCCCCCGGGCTCGAGCGCGCCGACGAGGACCGGGAGCAGCGGCCGGTGGAGATAGTTGGCGACCACGATGCCGGCGAATTCGCGTCCCGCGTAGGGCCACGGCCCGGCTTCCAGGTCGGCCTGGCTCAGCGTGACGCCCGCGGGCGGGTCGGCGAAGAGCGCCGCGTCGCGGTCGACCGCCTCGACCTCGAAGCCGAGGCGCGCGAGCAGCCGCGCGTGCCGGCCGGCGCCGCAGGCGACGTCGAGGACGGTGCCGCCGGGGCGAATCCAGGCGACCCATTCGCTCACCCAGGCCGAAGGCGCGAGGTCGTGGGAAAGGCGGGCCATCGCCCGATGCTATCCTGCGATCCGACAGGAGGGAAAGGCGTGCGCAGGGCGCTCAAGTGGATCGTCGTCGCCATCGCCGTGCTCGCGCTGGTGCTCGCCGCGGCCTTCGCGGGCGCGGTGTGGATGGGCGAGCGGAAGATGCAGCGCATGGTGGACGCGAAGGTCGTCCCCGTGCCGTTCGCGAAGGACGCGGCCGCGATCCGGCGCGGAAAGTATCTCTTCGAGACGCGCGGCTGCGCCCAGTGCCACGGGGCCGACGGCGGCGGGCGCGTGCACATCGACGATCCCGGCGGCCTGTACGTGAAGACCCCCGACATCACGACGGGACGCGGCGGCGTGGTGGCGAACTACGACGAGGGCGACTGGGTGCGCACCGTCCGGCGGGGCGTCGATCCCTCGGGCCGTCCCCTGATCGCGATGCCGAGCGAGGACTTCAGCCGGATGAGCGACGCGGACCTCGCCGCGCTCGTCGCCTACGTGCGGAGCCTCCCCCCCGTGGCGGGCAGCGGCCCCGAGATCCGCCTGCCTCTGCTCGTGAAGGCGCTCTACGGCCTGGGGCTTGTCCGCGATGCCGCCGAGAAGATCGATCCCCGCGAGCCACCCTCCCCCGCCGTGCCCGAGGGGCCGACACCCGAGTACGGCCGCTACGTCGCTCAGGCATGCGTGGGGTGCCACCGCGCCGACTTCTCGGGCGGGCGCATCGATGGCGCGCCGCCCGATTGGCCCCCGGCCGCGCGCCTCGCCCCGGGGCCGGGCAGCGCGATGGGGCGCTACGCGAGCCTCGCGCAATTCGCCGCCATGATGCGCACCGGCAAGCGGCCCGACGGCACGGCGGTGAGCCCCGTCATGCCGTTCGCGAGCCTGGGCAACCTCGACGACACCGATCTCGCAGCCCTGTATGCCTACCTTTCCACGCTTCCGGTCCCGCGCGCCGCGGGCCGCTGAAGGGAAGTTCAGCCCGGCGCAAGGCACGACGCCCTAAACTGGCGCCGCTCGTTAGCTCATCGGATCAGGGAGGATCTTAATGAACCGCACGTGCACCATCGCCATTGCCGCCGCCGCATCGGCCGCGGTCTTCTCGATGCTGCCCATCGCCGCCCACGCCCAGGTTCACACGGTCACGGGCGTGGGCATCGTCGCCAAGCCGAGGTCGTACGTGGGTTCGTGCCCGACCACGATCGAGTTCATCGCGACCATCCACGTGAGCCACCATCCCGCCCGCGTCGAATACCAGTGGGAACGCAGCGACGGGGGCCGTGGACCTCGGGAAACGGTCGAGATCCGCTCGGCCGGGCGCTCCGTGACCGACACGTGGACGCTTGGGCGCCCGGGAATGCGCCGCAACGTGTGGGTGCGGCTGCACGTTCTGGCGCCCACCGGCATCTCCTCGCCCGAGGCGCACGCGCACATCGACTGCCGCTAGCGGCGGTGCCGCCCCGGGGGGCTCGAACGCCTCCGGCCCCGGGTCGGGTTAGAGTGTGGGGATGGAACCCCTGCGAATCGGCATCTCCAGCCGTCTCCTCTACCCCGACCCGGCCCGGGTCTTCCTGCCCACCAAGTCGGTGCAGTACCTGGAGCAGTCGGTCACCAGCTGGCTCATGTCGGGCGACGTGCTCGCCTTCATGATCCCGGCCATGAGCCTCGCCTCGACGCACCGTCCGCGGACGCTCAAGCCGAAGCACTACGTCGACGCGCTGGACGGCCTGCTGCTGCAGGGCGGCGCGGACATGTCGCCGGCAAGCTACGGCGAGACGCCGCTCAACCCGCTCTGGACCGGCGACGAGGTGCGCGACCGCTACGAGATCGAGCTCTTCCGCGAGTTCGTGGCGCAGGGCAAGCCCGTGCTCGGCGTGTGCCGGGGGCACCAGCTCCTGAACGTGGCGCTCGGCGGGTCGCTCTACCAGGACATCGCCACCCAGTGCCCGGGCAAGGCGTCGCACCGCGACGAGACGCGTTACGAGGCGCATTTCCACGACATGCGCATCCGCCCCGGCGGCTGGCTCGCGCGCCTCTTTCCCGGCGTCACGGTCACGCGCGTGAACACCATCCACCATCAGGCCATAAGGCGCCTGGGCGAGGGCCTCATCGTCGAGGCGACCAGCGAGCCCGACGGCGTGATCGAGGCCGTCCGCTGGGAAGGCCGCAGCTTCGTCGCGGGCGTGCAATGGCACCCGGAGTTCATGGATCCCGACGACCCGGCGCTCATCGACAGCAAGCCGCTGCTGCGCGCGTTCGTCGCCGCCAGCGAGCTGCGCAAGAAGACCGGGAAGCCTTCGCCGGCGATGACCTTCCATGCCGCATGATCCGGGCGGCGTTCGAAGGCGGGCGCCGATGGGGCGCCGCGCGTGGCTCGCCGCGGCGCTCGTCGCCGCCGCGGGCGCGTGGCCGTGCCTCGCCGACGAGGGCGACGGCTCGCGCACGGAAGCGAAGGCGGCCTACCGCGAAGGCTACCAGCGCGGATACGACGAAGGCTTCGATCGCGGCTACCGCAAGGGGCTCGAGGAAGGCCGCGCGTCCGCGATCGCCGAGCCGCCGCACGCCACGGGCCCCATCACGGTCTCGAGCGCGAACTACGGCACGTCGTCGCGCCGCTGCGACGCCACGCGCTTCGTGGCGCGCCGCGCCAACGGCAAGCGCACCTATTCCTTCGAGGTGAGCAACGACATGTGCGGGGATCCGTCCCACGGCGACCGCAAGGCCCTCGAGGTCGCGTACGTCTGCGGCTCGATCGCGAAGACCGCCTCGGCCAACGAGCACCGCACGATCCAGCTCGACTGCACGCCCTAGGGCGCGCCGGCGCCCTCAGAACACCTGCCGCGTGATCGTCTTGGTGCTGCTCACGCCGTTGACGGTGTAGCTCAACGCGCCGTCGTTCGCGTCGGTGAAGGTGAGGCTCACCGTGCCTGCCTCGAACGCATGCACGGCCATCGGATCGAAGGTCGGCCCGAAGGCCGGGCCCGTCGTGCGATACAGCGTCCCCGAGCAGCCGCTGCCCGACACCACGCAGTTGGAGGCCACGTACCACATGGGCTTGCCGTTGCCGTCGTACACGTACCAGGCGAGGAACATCACCCCGTACTGCTGCGTCACCGACAGCCCCCAGCCCGACTCGCTCGGGTTCCACCACAGATCCGTGTAGTCGACCGCGGGCGGGGTCGTGCCGCTCGTGATCGGCTGGCGCGCGATGGGCACCGTGCGGCTCTGCCCGGCCACCGTGTAGCTCAGGCTCGCGGTGTTGGCGTCCTGGAAGGCGACCGACAGCGACCCCGCCGCCGCCGCGTGCACGAGCGAGGGATCGAAGGTCGTCCCGAAGAAGGTCGGCCCGCTCACCTCGTAGAGCGTGCCGTTGCAGGTGCCGCTCGTGCCCGTCGTCCCCGAGGGCATCTCGCAGTCGGAAGCGACGTACCACTTCGGGTTGCCCGAGCCGTCGTACGTGTACCACGCCGCGAAGACGATGTTGCGCCGCTGCGTGAAGCTCACCCCCCAGCCGGACTCGGCTGCGTCCCACCACAGGCCCGAGAGCCCGCCGGGGGACTGGGGTGCGGCCCCCGTGAGCAGCGCCGCCGAGCACGACGAGGCGCCGCTCACGCTCACCGCCCCCTCGTACGTTCCGCTCGAGAGCATCGAGCTCGAGCTCGCGCCGTATCCCACGAAGAACGACGCCCCCGCCACGTTGGGCGTGGGCACGTTGTTGAGGATCGTCACCGACTGGTTGGCCGCCGCGAGCACCCCCGTCGTGTAGGCCGCGAGCGTGGAGGCCGAGGCCCCCACCAGCTGACCACTCGAATCGACCTGCGCCAGCACGCACGGGTCGGGCGTGGTGCCGTCCAGCTGCCGGATGGGACCGGACGCGCGCTTGGACCCGGCGAGCATGCTCTGCGGCGCGTGCGCGAAGACGAAGACGCTGCCCATGGTGCCCACCAGCTGCGAGGGCGGCTGCACCGTCGCCGTCGCGCTCGCGGTGGTCGAGGTGATGTTGCTGCTCACCGTCATCGGAAAGACCTGGTTCGCAGGCGGGGAACCGGACCCCCCGCCGCTGAAGACGAGCTGCTCGCTCAGATTGCATGTGCTGTTGGGAGTGGTCGTCACGGACGTGCAGGTCTCGGTGCCGCTCACATGCGGGGGCGACCCGGAGAACTGCAGGCTCCAGGCGGGACAGCTGAAGGTGAAGCTGCCGCCGCCCTGGACCGGACCGCTGCTGGAGTACGAGGGGAACGACAGGACGCCGTTCGAAGGAATCGGCGTCAGGACCGTGTTCCCGGTGCCCTCGAAGCCGGTCGGAGTGGAAAAGCCGTCGGAGCACGACGTCGTCCCGCTCCCGATCTGGTAGGAAGCGTAGCCCTGGGAATCGACGCTGCCGTTCCAGGACAGGGAGCCCGTGCAGGTGATGGTGGGCGTCGCGACCCCGCCCGCGGTGCACGCAACCGAGCTGCTGTAGCCGATCGTGCCGGTCCACGAGCCCGCGAAGGAGCTCGTCTGCGCGCTCGCCGTTCCCGCGCCGACGAGCACCAGCCAGCTCAGCAGGACCCACCACCCCCAAGGCCTGGACACATCGACCCCCTCTCCCGAGATCGACCGCGCGCCGATGCTACCACGGCGGAGTTCGGGACTGATCACAGCTTTTCGAGCTCCACCGCGTCGTGCCAGCTCCCGTCCGGCGCGGCGGAGCGCACGGCTGCGATGCGCTCGAGGTACACGCGCGCGATGCCGTCGGCGGGATGGTCGGCGAGGATCCGGCGCCACAGGGCCTCGCTCTCGTCCCAGCGCCGCTCGCGCCACGCCGCGAGGGCACGCGCGCTCGTCTCGGCGAGCGCCGCGTCCGCGCAGGGCGTGAAGATCTCCACGGCCTCGGACTTGCCCTTCACGATCACCCTGCCCACCGCGCGCACCGGCAGGCGCCCCCCGAGCCGCTCGGCGGTCTCGCCCGAGAGCAGGATGCCGGTCCCGTAGGCCTTGTTCACGCCCTCGAGGCGGGAGGCGAGGTTCACGCCGTCGCCGATGGAGGTGTAGTCGAAGCGGTCCGAGGAGCCGAGGTTGCCCACCACCGCGACGCTCGTGTGGATGCCGATGCGCATGCGGATCGGCGGCAACCCCTGGCGCGCGAGCTCGGCGCGCTGGGCCTCCATGTCGTCCTGCATCTCGGTGGCCGCGCGGCAGGCGTGCAGCGCCTGGTCCGGGTCGGCGAGCGGCGCGCCCCACGTCGCCATGATCGCGTCGCCGATGAAGCGGTTCACCGTCCCGCCATGACGCTTCACGATCGCGGTGCCGCGCGTGAAGTGCAGGTTGAGCACGCGCGCGACCTGCTCGGCCTCGAGGCGCTCGGCGAGCGTCGTGAAGCCCTCGAGATCGGTGAACATCGTGGTCACCTCGCGCCGCTCGCCGCCGAGCTTCAGCCGCTCGGGGTGCTCCATGACGTGGTCCACGACCTCGGGGGAGACGTAGAGCGAGAACGCGCGGCGGATCTCGCCGCGGCGCTGCCGCTCGGCGAGGAAGGCCACCCCGCCGATCGCGACGTACGCGGCCACGGCGCTCGCCATCGCCGAGCCCACGGGCAGCCAGGCGTCCGCCCGGGTGAAGACCAGCCAGTCCCCGAGGCCGAGGGCGGCCGCGATGGCCACGGCGATCGCCGCCGCGGGAAGCGGCCGCCAGTTGCGCATCGCGAGCGCGCACAGCGCCGTGACCGCGAAGATACAGATCACGCTCCACCCCCTCGACAGGGGATGGATCGCGTTGCCGAGCACGGCGGTCTCCAGCGAGTTCGCGTGGATCTCCACGCCGGGCATGAGGCCGCGGTTGCGCGCGGTGAACGGCGTGGCGAAGAAGTCCGCCTGCGCGATGCCGAGGTCCGTGGTCACCGTGAGCTCGCGGCCCACGAGCACGATCTGGTCGCGGAACGCGTCGGGCGGCAGCATGTGCTCCGCGTCGAGGGCCTGGTAGAACGAGACGTAGGGGAACGTGTGCTCGGGCCCCACGTAGCGGATCATGGCGCCGGGGCCGGGATCGCGCACCGCCAGCAGGTCGGGGATCTTGCGCGCCGCGCGGCGCAGGATCTCGCGCCAGAACGCGTCGTCTCCCTCAGGGATGTTGCGCACCACCTGGTCGGGGTCGAACTCGACCGAGGCGAAGCCGCTCGTCGCCCCCGCCTGCGTGAACATCGGCAGCGGGTCGGCGCGCAGCCACTGGCGCGAGTGCGCCGTCTCGCGGTAGACGAGGTTCGAGACCAGCACGACGTTGCGGTCGCGCGCGATCGCCTCGGCGAGCGCCCGGTCCTCCGCGGGCGTGGACGGCTCCGAGAACAGGACGTCGAGGGCCACCAGCAGCGCGCCCGACTTGGTGAGCTGGTCGATCAGCTGCGCGTAGAGGCTGCGCGGCCACGGATACTGGCGCCCGAGCTGGGCGAGCGAGGCCTCGTCCACGCCGACGATGGTGATGGGGATGCGCGACTGGCCGGCCGCGGTCGCCACGGTGAGCGCGTCGAATCCCTTGTCCTCGAGCAGCTGCCACGGCCCGGTGAAGGAAAGGCCCGCGAAGAGCGCGGCGACGCACGCCGCGATCGCGGCCACGGTTCGCCAGGGCAATGCGGGAGTGCGCTCCGCCATCGGTCCTTCCGCCGCGCGCGGCACGTCAGAACCGGTAGCTTACGACGATCCCGAAGACGTCGGAGGTCTCCTTCTTGAGGAGGTTGGCCGCGGAGACCTCGACCGACCAGTGCTTGTCCTCGGTCTCGACGAAGGCGTCGAGCTGCACGTCCCAGCCCGAGGCGAGCGCCTGGACGTTCGCCTCGTCGGCGTAGCGGCGCGTGCGGTAGACCGCCTGCGTGGTGACGAACGTTCGCCATCCCGGGGCCCAGGTGAGGGCGAGATTCACCAGGTGCCGCGGGAGGTACGGGATCGCGCGTCCCGCGAACGCCGGGTCGGTGTTCTCGCTGCCGGTATACGTGTAGTAGGCGCGCGCGCCGATCGCGGGCGTCACGATCCGCTCGACGGCGACGGTCGCGCGCTGCGCCAGCCCTTCGCCGAAGATCGGCGTGTCCTCGAGCAGGTCGGGCTTGGGCGGCTGCGCGAGGATGCGGTTGCGCAGCCGATCGAGGTTGGTCACGTCGGACTGGGTGTTCTGCACGCCGTCGAGCGGCGAGACGAGGTTGCGCACGCGGCTGCGGTCGAGCTGCACCGTCGCGAAGGTGCGCGCGTCGGTCCACTCCCACTGCGCGTGGCATTGCTCGAGGGTCCCGCCGGGGAAGACCAGCTGGTCGTCGAGCGGCATTCCCGCCACCGCGACCGGCGCCAGCGTGTCGAGGGCGATGGGACGCAGCCACCGGCGGCAGGCGGCGCGCGCGAGCATCGAGGGCGCGAAGCGCCACGCGACGCCCGCCATCGGATCGCCCCCGCGGCGGCGGTAGCTCTCCTCGATCTGCGTGACCCCTCCCGCGGAAGGGTCGCGGGTCACGGTGATGTCGCGGTCCTTGCGGTAGTCGCGCCACGCCGCCCCCAGCTCCCAGCGCAGCGTCGGATCGCCCACACGCGCGAGCGCGTACACCGTGTCGGAGCGGTCGTGGTCCGACTCGTCGAGCGACTCGGGCGAGGCGGGCGATCCCTCCGGGTGCAGCAGCGCGTCGCGCACGAAGGAAAGCGGCGTGTGCTGCCGGGAGCCCTCCACGCCCCAGGTGACCTCGAGCCGGTCGGACGCGAGGAACGTGTGGCGCAGCGCCCCGTCGCTCGCGCTCGGCTGGAGGTGCAGGTTCGATCCCTGCACGAGCGACCCGTCGGGCAGCACCACGCGCAGCGTCTCGTCGAGCTTCGAGTCCTCGCGGGTCGCGCCGCCCTTGAGCCAGAAGCTCGAGCGCGCGTCGGGCGCGTAGCGCACGCCCCCGTCCACGCGCGAGACGACGCCGTCGATGTGCTGGAAGTCCCCGGTCACGCCCTGCTTGCCGAGGTCCGCGTCCACCGAGAGACGGTTCGCGTACACGAAGGTGCCGAGCTCGTAGGTGGGCTTCGCCCCGCCCGCCACCGTGAGGGTGCGCCCCGTCGCGCTCTCCTGGACGTTGCCCGGCTCGATGCGCGTGTCGATGCCCTCGACGAAGTACGCGGTCGGCACGGGGGCCGTGCCGTTGCCGTTCAGCGTGATCACCGGCTCCACGAGGCTCGCGTCGTCGCTGTACCCGTAGCGCAGCGACGCGGTGCCGAAGTGGCCCGGCTGGGCGAAGAGCGACTGGAAGCGGTTCGAGGCGCCGAAGGCGAGCGGATCGGTGACGAAGCCCTGCATCAGCTCCGAGCGGCGGTCGAAATCGCCGGGGTAGCGGTCGGCGAGGAAGAGGTGGCTGCCGCCCCAGAACGGCAGGTAGGACTCGTACGCGGCGCTACGCGCCCAGCCCTCGAGGCCCATGTAGGCGAGCGGGTTGCCGACGTTCGCCACGCCCTTCTGGTTGTCCGCCACCTGGTTGAGCGACTTGAGATAGGGAATGCGGTCGAGCGCCTGCTGCGCCTCTGCGACCGCCGCGCCGGGCTCGATGCGGTCGAGGCGGATGATGCTCGCGAGCAGGTGCGGCAGCGGATCCCGGGGATCGGTCTGGGCGGCGCGCTCGAGCTCGAAGAGCGCGGCCGCGTCGTGCCGCGCCTGGTAGTAGGCCGCCGCGAGGTACAGGTGCGCGCGCGCGTAGCGCGGCTCGATGGCGCTCGCGCGCAGGAGCGCCGCGATGGCCCCTTCCGTGTCGCCCTCCTTGAGGCGCACGATGCCGAGCCCCGTCCACGCGACGTAGTCGTCGGGCTGGAGCGCGAGGGCCTTCTCGAGCTCGGTGCGGGCCTGCGCGAGGTCGCCGGCGAAGCCCTCAAGGGTGCCCAGCTCGGCGTGCGCCTCGGCGTCCGTCTCGTCGAGGGCGATGGCCGCGGCGAGGTCCGAGCGGGCCCGGCCCACGTTCTCGCGCTCGGTCTCGACGACGCCCAGGCCGAGCCATCCGCGCGGGTCGCGCGCGGCGACCGACGCCGCCCGGCCATAGGCGGCGATCGCCTCGCGGGCGCGGCCCTCGCGGCGCTCGACCTCGCCCGACATCACGAGCGCGTCCACCGAGTCGGGGCGTTTGGCGAGGGCCTCGCGCACGAGCCGCGCCGCACCCGGAAAGTCGTCGTGCAGCAGCGCCACGCGCGCGAGCCCCACTTCGAACCGCTCGTCGGCGGGGAAGCGCGCCGCGCCGCGCCCGAGCGTCGCCTGCGCGCGATCGAGGTCACCCTCGTAGAGCTGGAATTCGGCGAGCAGCAGGAGGTCGACGGGCTCCGCGCCCGGGCCCTGCGCACGCGCCTTCACGCGCCCGTAGGCCTCCTCGAGGCGCCCGTCGCGGATCGCCTCGGCGATCGCGGCGAGCGCCGGATCGACCGAGGGCGCGCGGAATTCGGCGTAGCGCCGCGGATCCACGGTGAAGGACGAGACCCACTGGATGCGGTCCCGCGAGACCTGCAGGCGCAGCTTCACCGGGGCCCTGCCGCGCTCGGCGCGCGCCTGCTCGCCCGGCCGCACCACGACGCGCCCCTGCTCGTTGTAGAGCTCGACCTCGCCGCTGAAGACGGTGAGGGTCGCCGTGCCGTCGTCGGCGACCGCCATCTCCCAGTCGGTGCCGCGGATCGCCGCCGAGGCCCAGGGGGTCTGCATGGTGAGGCCGTGGGGCAGCGTCTTCGACTGCGTCCAGGCGCGCCCCCGTTCGAGGCGCGTGGACGCGGGCTGCGTGCCCTCGGACGCCCCGAGGATCTGCAGCACGCTGTTGGCGGAGAGCTGCTCCTGCGTGCCGTCGGTGTAGAGGAGCGTCATGCGGCTCATCGCGAGGGTCCGTACGTAGTTCGTCGCGAAAAGCGGCTGGTTCACCTTCGCCGGCGACCATCCGGGCAGCTGGGCCTCGCGGACCTCGCCCTGTCCCGCGAGGCTCGCGATCTGGGCGGCGGGCGCGGGAGCGGCCGCGCGCGCGAGCACCGCCATCCCGGCGAGCGCGAGGCCGAGAACGGCACGCACCCACCGGCGCGCTAGCGTCGGCGGGCGAAGCGCGAGACGGCCGCGGCCGCTCGGCATCAGAACCGGTGGCCCGCGCGGACTTGCCCCTCCGCGCGGCCTGCATGGCGCCTCATCGGGCCTCCCTGCCCTGCCGCGGGTGTTCCCCGCGGAGTGGCGGCATTCTCGCCTTCCGCGCGCCCGTCCGCAACGGCACGGTGCGGAGGATCCGCCGCGGGCGCGGCGGAGGAATCCGCGCCGCCGGGGCGGCATTTACGGCCGCAGGCCTCGGACCACGCCCTTCATGCGCTCGTAGTGCGTCCCCTCCCAGTAGACGCGCCCGCAGCCGGGGCAGCGCCTGAAGCGCTCGTAGAGGCCGCGCACCTTCTCCGGGACGCGGTCGAGAACCGACTCGCGCGGCACCTCCTCGAGGGGTGCATTGCATTCCCGGCAGCGCGTGAAGGGGGCGAGGAGGCTTTCGAGTTGGAGCGCGCGGACGACCTCGGCGAGCTGGCGCTCGCTCTCGTCGGCGCGCACCCAGTAGCCGCGCTCCACCTCGCGCCGGCGCAGCAGCGCCTTGTCGCGCGTGAGGATCGTGCGCCGCTCGCCGGACGAGACCGCCACGATGCGATCGTCGTCCCAGTCGTTGCCGTAGAGCGTGTCGAAGCCGGCCATGCGCAGGTGTCGCGCGAGCTTGCCGAGGTGGGTGTCGGCGACGAAGCGCGGGTCGCGCAGGGGCGACGGCCGCAGCCGCACGAGGGGCGCGATGTCGAGCGCCTCGAACGTCGGGTACACCGCCACGCGCTCGCCGCCGCGCAGCAGGTGCCCGAAGCCGACGCTCGCGCCGTCCACGATCACGAGGTCCACCTCGGTGTGCGGCACGCCGAGCGACTCGATCGCGTCCTTCACCGAGCGCGCGCGGTCGATCTCCACGGTCAACGGCCGTTTGCGCGACCCCGGGGGCAGGAAGTCGTTGAGCTCCTCGTAGAAGCGCAGCTCGCAGGCGGGACGCGCGGCCATATCTCCGCTAGTATGTCCGGAAGGCGACGGAACGCAACGGCGATGTCTCTCAGCGGCAGGACGGCGGTGGTCACGGGCGCGGCGGGCACGCACGGCTTCGCGGCCGCGCGCGCGCTCCTCGAGGAGCACGCGCAGGTCGCGCTCGTGGACGTGGACGCGCTGCGGCTGGACAACATGATCCGCTTCCTGCGCGGCACCACCGTGGCGGTGCCGTGCGACGTGAGCGACCCGGGCGCCGTGCGCGAGGCCCACCGCAAGGTGGAGGGGGCGCTCGGCCCGATCGACGTGCTGGTGAACGCCGCGAGCATCGGCTCGGTCGAGAGGGCCGAGGCGACGGCGGACCTCGAGTGGCGCCGCGTGCTCTCGGTGAACCTCGACGGCGCGTTCCATTGGTCGCGCGAGGTGATTCCCGGCATGAAGAAGCGCGGCTGGGGGCGCATTGTGAACGTGACCTCCGCCGCGGCGCGCGCCGGGGGCACCGACGGGGGCACGGCGAGCGCCGCTTCCCAGGGGGCGCTCGCCGCCCTCACCGTCACGCTCGCGCGCGAGGTGGCCGCCCACGGCATCACCGTGAACGGCGTGGCCTCCGCCTACGTGAAGACGCCGGCCCTCACCGAGGAGATGACCGAGGCGCAGCGCCGCCAGGTCCTCGCGCAGATCCCCGTGGGGCGCTTCTGCGAGCCGGAGGAATTCGCCCACGCCGTGCGCTTCCTCGCCTCGCCGCTCGCGGGGTTCGTCACGGGCGAGATCATCGAGGTGAGCGGCGGCCTGCGGATGGAGTGAGCGCGGGCCCCCCGCGCGCGACCGCGGCGGGACCGCGCCTCAGTTGGGTCGCGGCAGCGTGCGCCCGAAGCGCCCGTGCTCCTCGCCGAGGAAGCGCATGAGTTCGGGCTCCGGCAGCGGCGGCCGGCAATAGTAGCCCTGGAACTCGTCGCAGCCCTGCTCGCGCAGCAGGTCGAACTGCTGCTGGTGCTCGACGCCCTCGGCCACCACGGTCATCTTGAGGCTGTGCGCGAGCGCGATCACCGCGCGCGTGATCGCCGCGTCGTCGCCGCTGTAGGGCAGGTCGCGCACGAAGCTGCGGTCCACCTTCACGCGGTCGACCGGGAAGCGCTTGAGGTAGCCGAGCGAGGAGTGGCCGGTGCCGAAGTCGTCGAGCGACAGGCGCACGCCCATGGTGCGCAGCTGCCCCATCACCGCGACGGCGCGCTCGGGATCGCGCATCACCATCGTCTCCGTGATCTCGAGCTCCAGGCACTGGGCGGGCGCCCCGGTCGCCCACAGGATGGAGGCGAGCTCGCGCACGAGCTCGGGCTGGTGGAACTGGGTCGCCGAGAGGTTCACCGCCACCGACAGCATGTAGCCCTGGTCGTGCCAGCGGCGCACGCGCTCGCAAACGCGCCTGAGCGTCCAGTAGCCGATCGGCACGATCAGCCCCGTCTCCTCGGCGAGCGGGATGAACTTGTCGGGCATCAGCAGGCCGAGCGTCGGGTGGCGCCAGCGGATCAGCGCCTCGACGCCGGTCACGCGGCCGTAGCCGAACTCGATCTTCGGCTGGTAGTGGATCTCGATCTCGTCGCGCTCGACGGCGTGCTTGAGCGCGGCCTCGAGCGAGAGGCGCTCCTGCGACAGCTCGTTCAGCTCCGCGGAGTAGAAGCAGAAGCGGTTGCGCCCCTGCTCCTTCGCGCGGTACATCGCGATGTCGGCGTTGGACAGCAGCGCCTGGGCGTCCGGCCCGTCGCCCGGGAAGGTGCAGATGCCGATGCTCGCCGACAGGGCGAGCTCCTGGCCGTCGATCGTGAGGGTGGGCGCAAGGGCCCCGAGGAGGTTCCCCGCGATCTCCGACAGGTCGGCCGTGTCGCGGAAGTCCTCGACCAGGACCACGAACTCGTCGCCGCCGAGGCGCGCGATCATGTCGCTCGAGCGCACCGAGGCGGCGAGCCGGGTGCCGACCTCCTGGAGCACCCGGTCGCCGACGCCGTGGCCCATCGTGTCGTTGATGTTCTTGAAGCGGTCGACGTCGAGGAAGAAGACCGCGAGGGACTGCCCGTTGCGGCGCGCCTTGCCGATCGCGTGCACGAGCGCCTCGTTGAACAGGGCCCGGTTGGGCAACGTCGTGAGCGCGTCGTGCGTGGCCATCTTCTGGATCATGCCGAGCGCGGAGGTGAGCTCCTCGTTGATGCGCCGCAGCCTGTAGCGCAGCTCGCTGATGCGGCCGCCGACCGCGGCGAAGCACGGCAGCACCAGGGCGAGCGTGATCAGGCGGTAGGCCTCGAGCGGCAGGCTGATCGCCCCCGGCTTGGTCCACATGACGAGGTTGACCACCGCCATGTAGCCCGCGAGGATGACGCCGGCGGCGGTGAAGAACTCCCGGGTGCTGAAGCGGAAGGCGCCGAAGGTGAGCACCACGAGGGACATCATGAGCGCGAGGCCGCGCTCCCGGTCGAAGTAGTAGACCGCGTACATGAGCACCGCGGTGCCGACGAGGATCTGCGGCCAGGTGAGGCTGGGATCGGGGAAGCGCTGGTTCGCGCCCGTGCGGAAGAGGGCGTAGAACGTCGCGTTCACCGCGAGCATGAGCGCCACGATGCGCAGCACCGGGGCGAGCGGCACGAGGCCGAGCGAGTGCGCGATCGCGAGCAGCGGGACGCTGACCGCATAGGCCGCCGTGGCGAGGAGGAAGCGGCGCATCCGGACGGCTTGCTTGCCGCCTTCCGCATCCATCCGCCCGGACCTGTTCATCTGCGTCGACTCTCGTTCTTGTGTTGGCGGGCATTATCCGGGACCCCGCCGCGCGCGAACGTGAACCAGGTCACAAAAACCGGCTCGCCGGAATTACGGGCGTAGGCGGCTCCCGGCGCGACCGCCGGCGACGGATTACGGACGTAACCGCGCCGTGCGGGTGAGCGCGTGCAGCAGGCCGAGGACGCAGGTGAAGACCACCAGGGCACCCGATTGGTGCAGCGCCGCCAGAGCGAGCGGCACCCGCGCGAGCAGCGTGCAGATGCCCGCGGCGATCTGCAGGGCGACCGCAATGGCGAGCGCGCCCGCCCAACGCTTCTCCCGCGCCCGGGCGCCCGGGTCGCGCAGCACGCGCCAGGCGAGCGTGAAGGCCACCGCCGCGACCCCGTAGGCGAGCAGGCGATGGTCGAGCTGCACGGTCGCCATGTTGTTCACGAGGTTGAGCCACCACGGGCGCAGCAGCAGGACCTCCGGGGGGATCCAGTGGCCGTCCATCAGGGGCCAGGTGTTGTAGGCGAGGCCCGCGCGGATCCCCGCCACGAGCGCCCCGCTGAGGACCATCACGAACACCAGCGCCGCGAGCGCGGCGGCGTGGCGGCGCGCGGGCTGCGGCGGCCGGCGCTCCATGCCGAAGGCGAGCCCGAGCGCGAGCCAGAGCATCGAGGCGTAGATGAGGAAGGCCGTGCCGAGGTGCGCGGCGAGCCGCACCGAGCTCACGCGGGGATCGTCGACGAGGCCGCTCTTCACCATGAACCAGCCGAGCCCGCCCTGCAGCGCGCCGAGCGCGAAGATGCCGGCGAGCCGCCAGGCCACCGGCCGCGAGATCGCGCCGCGCGCGAGGAACGCCACGAACGGCACGAGGAAAGCGACGCCGATCGCGCGCCCCAGGAGGCGGTGGGCGTACTCCCACCAGAAGATGCCCTTGAAGCCCGCGAGCGTCATGTCGAAGTTGCGCAGGCGAAACTCCGGGGTGAGGCGGTACTTGGCGAACTCCGCCTGCCACTGCGCGTCGTCGAGCGGCGGGACCACGCCCACCAGCGGCTGCCATTCGACGATCGACAGGCCCGAGTGCGTGAGGCGCGTGACGCCGCCTACCACGACGATCGAGAAGACGAGGGCACAACAGGCGAACAGCCACGCCGCCATCGCGCGGCGCGACGTCTCGAAGCGGGGAGTCATCCCCGCATTCTACAAAACCGGGAAGGCGCGCCCTACCGGAAGCTGTACTTGACGATGATCCGGTTGGGGCGCAGCGACACGCTCTCCGGGGTGAGGTCGCCCAGCTTCGGCATGTACTCGCGCGCCTGGCGCACGACGATGCGCCGGTCGGCGAGGTCGTAGCAGACGGAGCTCGTGGAGCTCTCGCAGGCCCCCTGCGGCAGGCGCAGGCCGGCCTCCGCGCTCGGCGCGAGCGCGGGCAGCGGATCGCGCGCACCGGCGAAGGGCGCCGGTCCCTCGGCCGCCGCAGCCGAGGACGCGAGCACCCTCGCGGTGAGCGGAGCGCCCACGAGCGCGGACGTGGCGATCGCAGACTTGGGCTTGCCCGAAAGCTCCGCCTCATCGGCGTGGGCGGCGAGCCCCGTCGAGGCCACGATCGCGAGGATCCACATCGAGCGGCTCATCTTCGCGCTCCCTGCGGCCGGGCCAGGAAACCCATTGCGGCCGCTTGCATAGGGTGCCCGGACGGCCCTTCGGAGGCCACTCGCGGCGACGGCCGGTGTCACCGCCCCGACGACCGGCGGATGTCTCCGATACCCGACGGACGGCGCGTGAAATCGGTCACATTTGCGCCTCGCGCCGGCGGCTCCGGAGCGCGTAGACCATGAACGCCACGACCAGCGCGTTGATCGCCAGCGCGATCGCGGCGACGAGCCCCTCGCCGCGCACGAGCCGGTAGATCTCGAACGGCATGTAGACGGCGCCGCTCAGCGCGGCGAAGGTCTCCGCCCATCCGCGCTGGCGCCACAGCCCGTAGGCTTCGACGAAGCGCGCGGCGCAGTACGCGCCCGCCCCGGCCACGAGCCACCACAGCCGCATGTCGTCGAGGCGCGCGGCGGCGTGGACGAAGATCTGCGGATAGCGCTTCGCGGGGTTGAGGTGGAGGTGGTCGATGATCGCGTCGGCCACGTGCTCCGCGTCGTGATGGACGAGCGAAAGCACGCCGAACCCGGCGAGGAGCACGATCGCGCCCTTGGCGGCCTCGAACAGGGCGACGGCGCGGATCGCCCCGGATCTCTGTCGCGGTGTCAGCGGGAATCCTCCCGGCCCGGAAGGCCGGCGACGCCGGCCGGCGGGGCCCGGCCCCATTGTGCGGCATGGAGCCCGCGCCGGCGCGGGAGGCGGCGCGCCCCCCGCGCCGCCCGCGGCTCAGCCGCGGACGCAGGCGCCTACGAAGGCCTCGCGCTCGTCGCCGTGCAGCTTGCGGCGATCGGCCTCGGCGTTGCAGGGTGCGAGCTGCCCGCGCGAGGAAGCCTCGACGGAGGCCGCTCCGCTCGCCTGCGGCGCGTCGCGGTGCTTCCGCAGGCACTCGCGCATGAACTCCTGGCGCGCGTCGGCCTTCATGCCGGTCGAGTCGCGTGCGCAGGCGGCGAACCTCTCGCGCTGCGTGGGCGGGTTGGAGTGGGCGTCCTGCGCTCGCAGGGGCATCGCGCACAGCGACGCGGCGGCGACACAGGCGATCAGGATGAGGCGCTTGGTGTTCACGGGTCCCTCGCTCGTTCTGGGTGGTTGGGTGGTGGGTGCCGCTGGGAGACGGGCCGTCTGCTCCATCGGGTGGCGCCATGAGACTCCGGCGCCGGCCCGCGCGCTACCGAAAATCCATTCGCGAACGCGGCGGAATACGCGCGCCTGGGAAAATCCCCATCGCGGGCCGGGCGTCCTGCCTATGCGCGAATCGGATTACTCCCGAACCGGATTGAGACTTTCGCCCATGGCGTGCGCGCCCGACGCCGGCGACACTCTGCTCCATGCACCGGCAGCGTCGTGCCGGAAGGGGGTCGCCATGAAGCCGCTCAGCGCCGAACGTCTCGCCGGGGAGAACCGCCGCCACGCCGGCACCGGCGGGTGCAGCGCCGGCAACGGCGGCCTCGGCTTCCAGCCCGCGTTCCTCGACTTCGAGACGCAGACGATCTATCCCTGCCGCTTCGCCAACGGCCTGCCCGCGCCCTTCCACGTGCTCGACGGCCTGCCCGAGACCGTGGTGGTGGACCGTGCGCCCTCGGGCCGCGTGATCGCCGCGAAGGCCACGCTCATCTCGGGGTTCGTGCGCAACGGCTTCTTCTATACCCGCGGCGCCGCCGCCCGCGCCGCGGCGGACTGGTGCCTGTAGGTCCCGCCGCCGGGAACCCGGGCCGCTACTCCCAGAGATCGATCCGGCTGCCGGCCGCGCGCTGCGCGGCGGCGCGCTTCTGGATGTAGCGCTGGAAGCTCGGCTCCTCGCGCCATGCCCCGCTCGCCACGTAGTCGAGCGTCGAGGCGAGGTGGAACGGCTTGAGGTAGCCCTCGGAGCGGAACGCCTCCCGGCCGTCGCGATCGAGGAAGAGGAGCGTGGGCGCGTACACCACCTGGAGCTCGCGGGCCCACGCGCGCTCGTCGGTCTCGCGGCCCCCGGGGAGGACGATCCTGCGCGCTCCCGCGAGGTCCAGCGAGACCACGGTGAATCTCGCGAGGAGGTCGCGGACCTCCGGGCGCGTGAAGCCCTCGCGGCGCAGCGCCTCGCAGTCGCGGCAGCCGTCGTACTCGTAGACCACGAGAACGGGATTGCCCCCGGCGAGCAGGCGCGCGACGTCCACCGGCGGCGCCCCCGCAGCAGGGCCGCCCGGCCCCGGCTCCCGCACGCGGCGTGCGAGGTAGTCCGTGAAGCTCTCGCGCGGCGTGCCGGGAAGGCCCGCGTACTCGAGCGCCACCCGGAAGCTCCCCGGAGGGGAGTAGCCGTTCAGGCGCAGCACGATCGCGCCCTTCTCGTCGAGGAAGAGCAGCGTCGGCGTGAACTGGACGCGCAGCGCTCGCGCGAGCTCCTTCTCGCTCGTGCGGCGCCCGTCGACCCAGGTGACCTCGCGGTCGCCCCAGATGTTGAGCGCGATCGCCACGAAGCGCCGGCGCGTGAGCTCGACGATGTCGGGCTGCGCGAAGTTCACCGTCATGAGCGCCTTGCAGTACGGGCAGCCGTCCTGGCCGAAGTAGATCATGAGCCGCTTGCCGTCGCGCGCCGCGTCGCGCACGTCGTCGCGGAAATCGAGGAACGACTCCGCGAACCAGGAGGGGATCTCGATCGCGTGCGGGCTCGCCACCTGCGCGCGCGCGCAGAGCGCCGCCGCCAGGGCGACGAGCGCGAAGAGCCACCGGAGGATGCGCGATGTGCGATGCATGCCGTTGTCCGCCGATCGTATCAGGGCGAGCGCCCCTTCAGCGCACGCGGGCCGCGCTCGCCGTGAGCGTCGCGGTCCCGAGGGCGAGCATCATGGCGAACTCGAAGAGGTGGTCGCCGAGCCCGCCTCCCTTGAGGAAGATGTCGCGCACGACGACCAGGTAGTAGCGCAGGGGATCGATCCAGGTGAGCAGCTGCACGCCCGAGGGCATGTTGCGGATCGGGAAGGCGAAGCCGGAGAGCACGACCATCGGCATGATCACGAACATGGCCGAGAGCATCGCCTGCTGCTGGGTCGCCGCGTAGGTCGAGACGAGCAGGCCCAGTCCCTGGGTGCTCGCGAGCACCAGCAGGCTCGCGAGGAAGAGGGCCGTCACGCCCCCGCGCAGCGGCACGCCGAACCATCCGAGCGCCACGACGGTGATGAGCGCCACGTCGAACAGGCCCACGCACGCGACCGGGACCATCTTGCCCACGAGGAACTCCACGCGTCCGACCGGGGTCACCATGAGCCGCTCGAGGGTGCCGATCTCGCGCTCGCGCACCACCATCATCGCGGTGAGCATCAGCGTGCTCACGAACACGACGTTCGCCATGATCCCCGGGACGAAGAACCAGCGGTCCTCGAGGTTCGGGTTGAACCACGCCCGCTCCTCGACGGTCACGGGCGGCGCGAACCCGGACTGCGCCGCCGAGAAGCGCGCCACCACCTGCGCGAGCTCGGCCACCACGAGCTGCGCGGTGTTGGGGTCGGAACCGTCGGCGACGAGCTGGACGCTCCGCCGGATCGGGAACTCGGCGGGGATCTGGACGATCACGCCCACCCGCCCGTCGTCCATCAGCGCGCTCGCCGCCCCGACCGACGGCACGAAGCGCAGCGTGTAGTGGCGGGTGGCCGAGATCGCGGCGAGCAGCTCGCGGCTCTCCTCGCCGCCGTCGCGGTCGACCACGGCCACCTCCGCGTGCCGCACGTCGAAGGTCGCCGCGTAGCCGAAGAGGAAGAGCTGGAGCACGGGCGGCACCACGAGCATGAAGCGCATCCGCGGGTCGCGCAGCAGCTGCACGAACTCCTTGGCGAGGAGCGCCGCGAGGCGCCCCCAGGCCGCGGCGAGGCCCGTCCTCATCCCGCGAGCCCCAGGCGGCCCGCGCGCCGGTAGAGGGCCACGGCGAGCGCGGCGAGCACCAGCGCGAGCGCCGCCACCTCGGGCCAGAGCGTGAGCGGCGAGACGCCCTTGAGGAAGATGCCCTTCGAGAGCGCCACGAAGTAGCGCGCCGGGAAGGCGAGCGTCACGTACTGGAGCCAGGCCGGCATGTTCCCGATCGCGTAGATCGCCCCCGACAGCAGGAACGCGGGCAGGAAGGTCGACACCATCACGAGCTGGCTCGCGAGCATCTGGTTGGCGGCGATGATCGACAGCAGCGCCCCCTGGCACATCACGACGAGCAGGAAGAGGGCCGAGACCGACGAGATCGCGGCGAGCGAGCCCCGCAGCGGCACGTCGAAGATCAGCACGGCGGCGGCCACGGCGCCGAGCACGTCGACCATCCCGACGAAGAAATAGGGCAGGAGCTTGCCCGCGAGGAACTCCGCGCGCGTGAGCGGCGTGGTCCTCAGCATCACGACGTTGCCGAGCTCCATCTCGCGGGCCATGGTGAGCGCGGTCATGAGAGCCCCCACGACCGACATCACGAGCACGATCACGCCGGGCACGATCGCGTAGCGGCTCTCGTTGGTCTCGTTGAACCAGGTGCGCGAGTCGACCTCGATCGCGGGCGGGGCCCCGGCGAGGGACATCGCGTAGGCGTTGACGACCGCGAGGGCGTAGTTGCGCACCAGGCGCCCGGTGTTGGCGTCCGTGCCGTCGAGGATCACCTGGACCTTCGCTTCGCCACGCTGACGGGCGCGCGCGTAGTCGCGCGGGATCACGACCGCGGCCCACACCTCGCCCCTCTGGATGGAAGCGGCGAGGCCGTGGCGGTCGCCGTAGCGGGCCACGACCTTGAACGCGGGGCTCCCGGCGAACTCCGCAGCGAGCTCGTTGGACGGCGCGTCGGTCGCCTCCTGGAGGATCCCGATCGGCGCGGCCATGATGTCGAGCCGGATCGCGTAGCCGAAGAGGAACAGCATGATCGTGGGCATCAGGAAGAGGAGCGCGAGGCTGCGCGCGTCGCGCAGCAGGTGGCGCGTCTCCTTCACCGCCATCGCCCGCACGTTGCGCCACCTCATGCCGCGCCTCCCGCCTTCTCGAGAAGGGCGACGAACACGTCCTCGAGCGCCGGACCCGCCGGGGCCACCCGCTCGAGGGAGATGCCGGAGCGCGCGGCGCCGTCGAGGATGCGCCGCGTCGCCGCGGCCGCGTCCGCGCCCGGCGCGAGCCGCACGCGCAGCCCGCCGGCGTGGGGAATCGCCTCGACGACCCCGTCGACGCCCTGCACGAGCGGGAGGCAGTCTCCGATGCGCGCCGCGTCGATCTCGAGGATCGGCGTGTCGACGCCGCGGGCGAGCAGCTCGCGCGGCGAGCTCGTGGCGATGATCGCGCCGGCGTGCATGAGCGCCAGCCGGTCGCAGAACATCGCCTCGTCCATGTAGTGCGTCGTGACGAGCACGCCCACGCCGCCCTCGGCGAGCTCGTAGACGAGCTCCCAGAACTCGCCGCGCGCGAGGGGATCGATCCCGGAGGTGGGCTCGTCGAGGAACAGCACGTCCGGCTCGTGCAGCAGGGCCGCCGCCACCGCGAGGCGCCGCTGGTGGCCGAGGGGAACGGCCGCCGCGCGCGCCTGGGCCGACGCGGCGAGGTCGAGCCGGTCGAGCGCCCACTCGATGCGCCGGGCGGCACGCGCCCGGTCGAGGCCGTAGAGACCCGCCTGGAGCGCGAGGTTCTCGCGCACCGTGAGATCGCCGTAGAGCGCGAAGCGCTGCGCGACGTAGCCGATGCGGCCGCGGGCCCGGCGCGCGTGCCGCACCATGTCGACGCCGGCGATGCGGATCTCCCCGCTCGTGGGCGCGAGCGTGCCGCACAGCATGCGGATCGCCGTGGTCTTGCCCGCGCCGTTCGCGCCCAGCAGGCCGAAGACCTCGCCGTGCCGCACCGAGAGGTCGATCCCGGCTACGGCGACGAAGTCGCCGAACCGGCGCGTGAGGGCGCGCGCCTCAATGGCGCCGTTCGGGGGTTGCGCCATCGGGATCGCGCCCGCCGAGCGCGAGGTCGTGCAGCGCGATGTCGTGCAGCGAAGGCCTGAGGGAGCGCAACGCGAGCCCGGGCGCGAGGCGTGCGAGCGAGGCGCGGAAGGCCGCCTCCTCGCCCGGGGCCCCGAGCCAGACCTTGAGCGTTTCGCCGACCGGGAACACGAGCTTCACGGCGGCGATCGAGCGAACCTCGCGGCGCAGGGCGCGCGCGCCCTCGCCCGCCACCTCGAAGAGCGCGCTCTCCACCTCGCGGATCAGCGCGAGCGGCGCGCCGCCGCGCAGGAAGCGCCCGCCCACGAGCATGCCGACGCGGTCGCAGCGCTCGGCCTCGTCCATGTTCGACGTCGCGTACACGATTCCCACGCCCTCGGCGCGCACCTGGTCGAGCAGCTGCCAGAACGCGCGGCGCGAGACCGGGTCGACGCCCGTCGTGGGCTCGTCGAGGAACATGACCTTCGGCCGGCTCACGAGCGCGCACGCGAGCGCGAGCTTCTGCATCATGCCGCCCGAGAGCTGCCCCGCGCGCCGGCCGACGAAAGGGGCGAGCCCCGTGCGCTCGAGGAGGTCGCGGATGAGGGCACGCGCCTCGCCGCGCGCGAGGCCGTGGAGGTCGGCGAAGAGCTCGAGGTTCTCGCCCACCGACAGGTCCAGGTACTGCCCGAAGCCCTGCGGCATGTAGGCGATGCGCTGGCGAAGGGACGTGTCCGAGGCGGGCGTGCCCAGCACGAGCACTTCCCCCGCCTTCGGCTCGAGCTGGCCGATGAGCAGGCCGAGCAGCGTGCTCTTGCCCGCCCCGTCGGCGCCGACGACGCCGAAGACCTCGCCGGCGGCGAGCTCGAGGTCCACGCCGCGCAGGACCTCCGCGCCGCGATACGCGAAGCGCAGGCCCCGCGCGCGGACCACGGCGGCGTCGCTCATGGGACCTCGACGAGCCGCACGTCGGCCGGCATGCCGATCTTGAGCTCGCCCGACGAGTTGTCGACGTCGACCTTGGCGCGGTAGACGAGGTCGACGCGCAGCGCCCGCGTCTCGACCGTCTTCGGCGTGAACTCCGCCTCGGGAGAGATGAAGCTCAGGCGCCCTTCGAAGACCTTGCCCGGGAGGCCGTCCACCTCGACGCGCGCCGCCTGCCCGAGCTTCACGCGCGGCAGGTCCTTCTCGCCGATGTAGACACGCACCCAGGGATGGTCCAGCTCGGCGATGCGGAACACCGGCTGCCCGGCGGTCACGTTCTGGCCCCGGTCGGCCAGGCGCACGCTCACGACGCCTCCCACGGGACTCACGAGGCGCGCGTACGCGAGCTGCTGGTCGGCGGTCGCGGCCGCGGCCTTCGCGGCCCCCAGGTCCGCGCGCGCCCGGTCGATGTCCTCCTTGCGCGGGCCCTCGCGCAGCAGCGACAGGCTCTGGCGCGCCTGGTCGAGTTTCGCCGCGGCGACGTCCACCTGGGAATTCGCGGTGTCGAGCTGCTCGGGCGGGGCGAAATGGTCGGCGACGAGCTTGGCGGTGCGCTCGCGCTGCGTGCGCGCGAGGGTGAGGTCGGCCTCGGCCTGCCGCACCGCCGCCTCGGCCGAGCGGATGTCCTGCGGGCGCGAGCCCGCGAGCAGCACCGCGAGCGCCTTGTCGGCGGAGTCGGCCTGGGCGTGCGCGCGATCGGAAGCGAGCTGCAGGTCGCGCGGGTCGAGCTCGGCGAGGATCTCTCCCGTCTTCACGACGCGGCCCTCGTCGGTGTCGAGCCGCGCGATGCGGCCGCCGGCCTGGAACGATACGTCGACTTCCCGCGCGTCGACCGTCCCCGACAGCAGCAGGTCGCCGGCCCTGCCGCCGTGGCTCCACGGCCACACGCGTTCGCAGCCCCCAGCCGCGAGCGCGACCGCGGCCGCGGCCGCGGCGAGCCCCGCGGCGATCGCGCGAGCCACGCTCTTCCCCGGCGGATCCTCCTGGTGCGACGGCATGGTCAACCCGCCGGATATCCGACCGTCTGGGAGAACGTCACGAACAGCCCCGGGGCGAGGCGCATCGCCGCAGCGAGACGCGCGGCATCGAGCGCGGCGCGGAAGACCGTCGCAAGGCCCTCGGAGGCGCAGAAGAGGTACACGTTCTGGCCGATGAATCCGGCGTCCACCGAAGCGTAAAGCCTGCGCTCCTCGGCGGAGACGTCCTTCATGCGCTCGCCGTGCGCGACGTAGACGAGGTCGAGGGGTGCCGCCGCGACGAACTCCTGCGTGCCCGTCTGCGCGCGGATGTCGTCGGGAAGCTCGCGCACGAGGACGTGCCTGTGGGGATCGTAGAGCCAGAGCCCGTCGGCCATCGCCGCGTAGACGTCGATCACCATGATGTGGCGCCAGTAGGGCGCGGTCCGGTCGCCGCTCGGGCGGTTCACGCCGTAGGCCGCCCACAGGAGATCGGACAGGACCTGTTCCGGCAGCGGCCGCGGCGAGTATTCGCGCGTCGAGTGCCGCCGCGCGAGCGCTTCCATGAGCGGCATGCCGCCCGTCCTGCGCGGGGAAGGCAATTCGCGCGCTTCCTTGCCGGCCGCCTGCGCGAGCGAAGGCATCGCCGCCGTCGCCATTCCTGCGAGCAGCGCGGCACCCGCGCGGCGTCGCGACGGCTTGGCGGGATTCACGCCGGCCCCGCGGCTTCGAGGATCGTCCTGCGCACGAGCGCCTCGAACACGGGCAGCTTGTAGGCGTTGTGCGCGAGCGGCGTGGCGCCCTCGAGCGCCGCGCGCGCCGCCCGGCGCGCCGCTTCCCCGGTCACCCTCGAGCCCACGAGCGCGGATTGCGCGGCCTTCGCCCGGTGCGGCACGGGCGCGGCCGAGCCGAGCACGATCGAGGCGCCGCGGCACTCGCCGCCCGCGCCGAGCTCGAGGACCACGGCGGCGTCCGCGATGGGCCAGTCGAAGGACTCGAGCTCGCCAACCCGCCGATGCGCCGAGCGCAGCCCCGCGCGCGGCGGCGGCAGCACGATCGCGGTGAGGACCTCCCCATCCTCGAGGACGTTCTCCCGCGTGACGTCGCGATCGGGCGCCACGAAGAACGACTCGAGCGGCAGGGTGCGCGGGGCCCGGCCCGCGCGCGCGAGCTCGACGCTCGCGCCGAGCGCCACGAGCGCCGTGGCGGGCGTGGACGGATGCACGATGGCGCAGCCGTGCTGGCCGAAGATCGCGTGATACTCGTTCTCGCCGGCGAAGGCGAAGCAGGTGGAGCCCCCCTTGCGGGCGCAAGGGTGGAAGCGCGAGCGGAAGTACCAGCAGCGCGGGCGCTGCAGGAGGTTCCCGCCGATCGTGGCGATCCGGCGAAGCTGCGGGCTCGCGGATTCGCCCGCGGCCTGCGCGAGCGCGCGGTAGCCGGCGCGCACCGCGGGATCCGCGGCGAGGGCGGCGAGCGTCACGTTGGCGCCGATCGCGAGCGCGCCGTCGGGGCGCCGCGCGATCCCGTCGAGCGACCCGACCGAGCGCAGGCTCACGACGCGCGCGGGCGCGATGAGCTCCTCCTTCACGAGCCCGAGGAGGTCGGTGCCGCCCGCCTTGAAGACCGCCGCCGGCGCAGGCACCGTTCCGCCGCCCGCGCCCATGGCGGAAGCGACCGTCGCGGTGCGCGCTTCCAGCGCCTGCTCGAGGCGCACGGGGCTCGTCCACTCGAACCGGTTCATGGGCGCTTAGCTCCCGGCCCCGAGGCGACCCAGCGCGCGCAGCACCGCGGCCGGCGTGATCGGCAGCTCGCGCACGCGCACGCCGATCGCGTTGTAGATCGCGTTCGCGATCGCCGGCGCCGTCGGGATCTTCGCGGGCTCGGCGACGCCGTACGCGTCGGTCGCGCTCGTGCCCTGGTAGTGCTCGAGCAGCACGACGTCGATCGCGGGCACCTCGCGCGCGCGCGCGATCTTGTACTGCTCGAGGTTCGCGTTGAGCATGTGCCCCGTGCGGCGATCGAATACGCGCCGCTCGTAGAGCGCGTAGGAGATGCCCATGAGGATCCCGCCGTGGACCTGGCTCTCCACCTGGCGGGGATTGATCGGGCGGCCGCAGTCGTGCACGGCGACCACGCGCTCGACGCGCACGATGCCCGTCTCGGTGTCCACGGCCACGGCCGCGAACTGCACGCCGCCGAGGGCTTCCCGGGCCATCGCCATGTCGCCGAAGCGCCGCCCGAATCCGCCGTAGTCCTCGGAGCGCGTCGCGATCGCGCTCACGCGGTCGGACGGCAATCGCGCCGCCGCCTCCCGGAACGCGATGCCGCGGGAGCCGTCGCGCGTGGCGAGGCGCCCGTCGCGCGCGACGACCTCCTCGGCGGCCACGCCGAGCGTGGGGGCGACGACCTCGGCGAGCTCGCGCAGCGCGCGGTACGCCGCGTTGCGCGCCGGCGGCGTGATCGAGGCGGTGGTGAGGCTTCCGTACGACGGCGGTCCGGCGGGAAACTCGGTGTCGCCGATGCGCACCGTCACGTCCTGCGCCCGAAGCCCCAGCTCCTCGGCGACCACCTGCGCGAGCAAGGTGGTGATGCCCGTGCCGATGTCCTGCACGCTCGAGCACACCTCCACCGATCCGTCGCGCAGGATCCGCACCTCGCACGAGGAGTTCGTCTGGATGTTCGCCGGCCAGTGCGACTGGGCCACGCCGATGCCGCGCTTCACCGCTCCGGCGTCGGCGCCGGGCCGGTGCCGCCGCGCCCATCCGATGCGCTCCGCGCCCCGGCGGCGCTCCTCGCGGCGGACGGCGCTCACGTCGATCCGGTCGCGCAGCGCGAGCGGATCGAGCGCGAGCCGCTCGGCGAGCTCGTCGATCGCCTGCTCGAGCCCGAAGGCGCCCGGCACATTCCCCGGCGCGCGCATCGGGCTGCCCGGGCCGGCGTTGATGAAGACGTCGCTCTGCGCGAGCGACACGTTGGCGCACTCGTACAGCGCCTGGGCGATGTTGCCCACGCCCGCGCCGAGCCCGACGCCCGCGGTGCCGCGCTCCTCGACCGCGATGGCCGCCAGCCGCCCGTCGCGCGTGGCGCCGAGGCGCAGGCGCTGGATCGTCGCGGGGCGATTGCCGCTGTCCAGGTGCTCCTCCTCGCGATCGAGGACGAGGCGCACCGGCGCGCGCGCCGAGCGCGAGAGCGCCACCGCCGCGAGCACGTAGTTGCCCGCGGACGACTTCGAGCCGAAGCCACCGCCCATCGCCTCGACGATCACGCGCACGCGGCTGCGCGGCAGGCCGAACGCGGCCGCCACTTCGTTCCTCACGCCCGCCGCGTACTGCGTCGACATGTAGACGGTGAGGCCGTCGGCGCGCCAGTCGGCGACCACGGCGTGGGTCTCCACGCAGCAGTGGGTCTGGACCTGCGTGCGGTATTCGCCTTCGACCACGACCTCGGCCGCCGCGAGCGCGCGCTCGGCGTCGCCGCGCGTTCCCACGGTCGTGGGGCCGCGGAGGTTGCCGTGCTGGGGCAGCCCCGCGGCGGTGACGGCCCCTTCGAAGTAGTTCCCGCCGTGCACGGGGCCGGCGTAGACGAGCGGCGCACCGGGCGCGAGCGCCTCGTCGATGTCGACCACGAACGGAAGCGGCTCGTAGTCCACCTTGACGAGGTCGAGTGCCGCGCGCGCGTCCTCGGGCGTGACCGCGGCCACGGCCGCCACCGCCTCGCCCGCGTAGAGCACCCGGCGCTGCTTCGCCGCCTGGCCCTCCTCCACCGGGAGCCCGCTCGCGCGCGCGACTTCCTGCACGGCGCGCACATTGGGATGCCGCGCGGCGGCCGACAGGTCGATCGCGACCACGCGCGCATGCGGATGGGGCGAGCGCAGCAGCCGCGCGTGGAGCAGGCCCGGCAGGCGCACGTCCACGGTATAGCGCGCCGCGCCCGTCACCTTCGCGCGCGCGTCGGCGCGGGGCACGGGCTTGCCGACGACGGCGAGCTCGGCGTTGGGCGCAAGCGCCGGCGCCTCGTCGCCCGGGACCTCGCGCTCGACGCGGCCGAGCGCGACCCCGGCGATCCCGGCCGGATAGCTTTGCGTGCGCGCGCCCGGAGCCGGCATCTCAGCCCTTCCCGGCCACATCGAGCACCGCGGCGATCGCGTGCGGGAGCGTTCCGCAGCGGCACAGGTGCCCGCTCACCGCCCCCCGGACCTCGTCGGCGCTCGGATGGGGATTGCGCCCGAGGAGCGCCGCGCAGCTCATCACGAGTCCCGGCGTGCAGAAGCCGCACTGCACCGCGTCGTGGTCGATGAACGCGGCCTGCACCGGATGCAGCTCCTCGCCCTTGCTCAGGCCCTCGATGGTGGTGATCCGGCGCGCTCCCACGTCGATCGCGAGCACCATGCACGAGGCCACGGGCTCCCCGTCGAGCCACACGGTGCACGCCGAGCAGGCGCCCCGGTCGCAGCCGACCTTGGTGCCGGTGAGGCCGAGGCCGTCGCGCAGGGCTTCGGCGAGCGTCGCCGAGGGCGCCACCTCCACGACGCAGGGCACGCCGTTCACGTCGAGCGGGATCGGGACCGCGCCCGGCCCCGCGACCGGCGCGACTTCCGGCGCGCCGGGCGCCGCGGCCGCGGCCGGGGCGGCGAGCGCCGAAAGACCCGTCTCGAGCGCGGTGGCGCTCGCGACCGCGAGGCCGCCGCCCTTCAGGAAATCGCGGCGCGAGATGCCGGGGGGCCGGGAGGGATCCTTCGAGCGCGGGGGAACGGACATCGGCGATCCTCGGGAGGCGGGCACGGCGAAGCGCATCGCGCCCGCAAGCTTCCAACCTAGACCGCCCCCCGCCGGCGGGTGTTGACCGCTGTCAACAACGACTCCTTCCGTAAGGTTTCGGCCCCGCGCCGGGTCTCATCGGGGCAGGTCCCCACAACCCAAGGAGAAAACGCATGAACCGCACGCAACTGGGATCCATCGCGGCCGCCGCCGCCTTCGCGCTGCTCGCCGCGGGCGCGCCCGTCGCTTCGGCCTCGGCCGCGCAGGACGCCGGCGTCAAGTGCGCCGGCATCAACAGCTGCAAGGGACACTCGGAGTGCAAGTCGGCCACCAACGACTGCAAGGGCCTGAACGCCTGCAAGGGGCAGGGCTGGGTCACGAAGTCGAGCGCCGCGGAGTGCACCGCGGCCGGCGGCAAGGTGATCTCGTAACGCCCATGCTCGAAGGTTTCGGCCTGGGGCTGCGGCCCGAGCACTACCGCGACTTCGCGGGCGGCGGCCCCCGCGTCGACTGGCTGGAGATCCTCACCGAGAACTACCTGGTTCCCGGAGGGAAGCCGCTCCATTTCCTCGACCGCATCCGGGCCCGCTACCCGATGGCGATGCACGGCGTGTCGCTGTCCATCGGGGGCACGGATCCTCTCGACGAGGACTACCTGCGCGCGGTGGAAGCGCTCGCCGCGCGGGTGCAGCCCGCGTGGATCTCCGACCACCTCTGCTGGACCGGGATCGGCGGCACGAACCTGCACGACCTGCTGCCGGTCCCGTTCACCCGCGAGGCGCTCGCACACGTGGCCGGCCGCGTGGGCCGCGTGCAGGAGCGCCTGCGCCGCCCGCTCGTCCTCGAGAACGTGTCGAGCTACGTGCGCTACGCGGGCGACGAGATGGCCGAATGGGAGTTCCTCGCGGCCCTCGTCGCGCGCAGCGGCTGCGAGCTGCTGCTCGACGTGAACAACGTGTACGTGAACGCGGTGAACCACGGCTTCGATCCCCGCGCGTTCCTCGAAGGGCTCCCGACCGGGGCCGTGCGCCAGATCCACCTCGCGGGCCATGCGGACAACGGCGACCACCTCGTGGACACGCACGACGCGCCGGTGTGCGAAGCCGTCTGGGACCTGTACGGGCAGGCCGTGGCGCGCTTCGGCGCCGTGCCCGCGATGATCGAGCGCGACGACCGCATTCCGCCGCTTCCCGAGCTGCTGGCCGAGCTCGACATCGCCCGCGGGCGCGCCGCGCACGCCATCGCGAAGGGAGAGGTCCGTGCCCTCGCTGCGTGAGCAGCAGCGCCTGCTCCAGCTCGCGATCCTCGCCGAGGAGCGCTTCGCGCCGCAGCTCGCGCGCGAGGAGTCGCCCCGGCTCGGCGTCTACCGCCACGGGTATCGGGCGCGCCTCGCCGGGGCGCTGCGCGAGAACTATCCGGCGCTCGCGCGCGCCATGGGCGACGAGGAGTTCGAGCGCGTGGCGAACGATTACGCGCGCGCGCACCCGTCGCGGCACTACTCGATCCGCTGGCACGGGCACGCCCTCGCGGCGTTCCTCGCCGAGGGAGCGCTCGCCGACCTCGCGCGCATGGAGTGGGCGCTCGGGATCGCCTTCGACGCGCACGACGCGACATCCGCGGATGCGCATTGGCTCGCGCGGGTTCCCGTCGACCGGTGGGGAGAGCTTCCGCTGGGGCTGCATCCGTCGGTGAGCGTCGTGCCGATGCGATGGGCGGTGGAGGCGGGATGGCAGGCCCTGCGGGAAAGCGAAGCCGGCGACGTTCCACCGCCCCGCGAGCATCCCCACGTGCTCCTCGTCTGGCGCAAGGCGCTCGAGGCGCACTGGCGGATCGCGACGGACGCGGAGGGGCGCGCGCTCCTCGGGCTGCGGGCGGGAGGCACGCTCCAGCGCGCGTGCGAGGCCTCCGGGGAAGAGGCGGGGCGCGTGGGCGAATGGTTCGCGGGCTGGGTGCGGGAAGGTATGCTGGTGCTCCCCGCAACCCACGCCCGCTGAGCGCGATGTTCGGACGTTCCGCGTCGCATTTCGACCAGGTCGTGCGCGCCTACGCCGCGGAGCTCTTCCACTTCGCGCTCTGGCTCGCGCGCGACCGGCATCGCGCCGAGGACATCCTGCAGGAGGCGCTCACCCGCGCGTGGCGCAGCTGGGGCCACGTGAAGGACGAGGGCGCGCGGCGCGCCTGGCTCTACGCCATCGTGCGCAACGAGTTCCACCGCGAGGCCGGGCGCGCGAAGCGCGACGAGGCCGAGGAGCTCGACGAGGAGGCGCTCGCCCGGATGGCCGACGAGCGCGATTTCACGCGCGGGATCGAGGTGCGCCAGATCCTCGAGCGCCTGCCCGCGCCTTTCATGGAGCCGCTCGTGCTGCAGAACCTGGCGGGCCTGTCGTGCGAGGAGGTGGCGCAGGTGCTCGGCGTGAGCGTAGGCGCCGCCATGACCCGCATCAGCCGGGCGCGCTCGGCGCTTCGCGACCTGCTGCGCAAGGCCGAGGGACGGCCCGCGCCGAACCGAAAGGAGACGATGCCATGACCGAGCTCGAGGCGCGACGGGAGCTCCTCGCCGACCCGCGCCGGATCTCGCCGGAGCTGCGCGCGGCGATCGAGGCCGATCCGCGGCTCGGGGCGCTGCGCGAGGAGCTGCTCGCCGCCGACGCCGCGATGCAGCGTGCCCTCACTTCCGCCCCCGTCCCGGACGGGCTCGCCGACCGGATCGTGCTGCGCGCGCGCTACGGATCGCGCTCGCGCTGGGGGCTCGCGATCGCGGCGACCGTGGCCGCGCTCGCGGTGGGCATTCCCTCGTACGTGCGCATGCACGGCCGCAGCCTCGAGCTCGCGCGCGACCGGGCGATCATCGATCACGTGGTGCAGAGCGTGGACGAGCTCAAGGACGACGGCCGCGTCGAGCCCGCGGCCCTGCGCGCCTCCGCCGCCCAGCTCGGCATTTCCCTGCGCGACCCGGCGGGCTACCGCATCCGTCACCTCGCCAACTGCGTGATCGCGGGCATCGAGTCGCGCCACTTCATCATCGAGGGACCGCGCGGCATCGTCTCCTACGTGATCCTTCCCGGCGCGAGGGGCGACGACTCGGAGCGCATGCTGCACGAGGGCGGCACGAGCGGGCTCTTCGCCCGGCGCGGAGACCTCACCGTCGCGGTGCTCGCGCAGAACGGCATGGGGCGCGAGGAGCTGGAGAGCATGATGCGCGCGGTGCTCGCGTGATCCCGATCGGCCGCGAGCGGTTCGTGCGCTGGCTCGCGCCGCTCGCCGCGGCGGGCGCGCTCGTCGCGGTCGCGAGCATCTTCCTCGCCGCGCCCTACGACCGGTGGCTGCACTCGATCGAGGCCGCCGCGTTCCTCGGAGCGCTCGCCTGCGCCCTCGCCTTCGACGCGCGCGGCGAGCGCGGGCGAGCGTTCGCGGCCCGGGCCGGCGCGGCGTTCTTCCTCGCGGGCCTCTTCCTCATGCTGCTGCCGCTGAGCTGCGGGGCCTAGGGAAGCCCTGGGGCGCGCTCGCCTCGCGCCGGGGTCCGATCGCGCGTTGATGGGAGTCAACGCGCGGCCGGCGACGCCCGGCGATCATGGGGCATGGAGCGCGCCATCGCCCCGCTTGCCTTCGTCCTCGCGGGAATGCTGCTGCCCCTCGCGGCCCTCGCCGCGCCGGGCGATGCACCGCCGTCGGGCGGGAAGGACTCCGCCGCCCCGGGCGAAGCGCCCACCCCCGCGCGCACGGAAGGCTCGCGCTTCGTCGATCCCGAGGACGGACAGCTCGACCTCAGCGATTTCCTCGCCGCCCCGCGCACGTTCCTCCCGATCCCGATCGTGGTCACCGAGCCCGCGGTGGGCTACGGCGGCGGCATAGCGGCGATGTTCCTGCGTCCGCGCACCGAGGCGGGCCACGAGGGCTGGGTGCGGCCGAACATCTCCATGGCCGCCGGATTCGCGACCGAGAACGGCACGCGGGGCGCCTTCGCGGGGGATTCGAGCCGCTGGATCGACGCTCGCCTGCGCTCGCTCGCGGGCGCGGGCGGCGGCCGTGTGAACCTCGACTTCTACGGCCTCGGGCCCGGCGGCGCCTCGCCCGACCAGAAAGTGCGTTATTCGCTGCGGTTCGGCGGCGCCCTCGCGCAGGCGAACTGGCAGCTCGCGCCGCGATCGCCGTGGTCGGCGGGGCTGCGCTACGCCTACGCCGACGTGCAGCCCGAGCTCCGCGATGCGCCGGCCTTCCCGGGGCTCGCCGATCGCGTGCACGTCAAGATCTCGGCGCCCACCCCGATCCTCGAATACGATTCCCGCGACAACATCTTCACGCCCACGCACGGAGTGTACGCGGAGTCGTCCCTCATGGCCTCGCGCGCGGCCCTCGGGGCGAGCGCCGACTTCGAGCGCTTCGACCAGATCCTCATGGGCTGGACGCCGCTCGCCCGCGGCGCGACGCTCGGCGCGCGCCTCGACTACTCGTGGTCCTCCGACGGCACGCCGTTCTTCCTGCGGCCCTACGTCGCCCTGCGCGGCGTGGCGGCGGTGCGTTACCAGGGCGACCAGGTCGCCTCGACCGAGCTCGAGCTGCGGGTGCCGGTCGAGGGCCGCTGGAGCGCGGTCGTCTTCGGCGGCGCTGGGCGCACGTGGACGCGCCGCGACGAGCTATCCGCCACCCGCGGCGTGGGGAGCGGCGGCGCGGGGCTGCGCTACGAGCTCGCGCGGAAGTTCGGCATGCACGCGGGCATCGACATCGCCCGCAGCGCGGGCACCACCGCCGTCTACCTGCAGGTCGGCAGCGCCTGGTTCAGGCCGTGAGCCGCGCGCCTCAGCGGCCCATGCGGGCTTCGTAGGACCGCGAGATCCGGTCGGGCAGCCCCGGGTCCTCGGAGAGCGCCCCGGTCGCGTGGAACTCGACGCGCACCTTGCCGTCGGCCTGGGTGGTGATGCGCGCGACCACCTTGATGCCGCCGCGGCGTCCCTCGATGCGTCCTCCCGCAGCGTCCGCCATCGCGATGGTGATGCCCTGGTCCTTCATCGCGTCGATCGCCGCGTTCCACGACCGGTTGTAGGTGACCTGGCTGCCTTGCACGTAGGGGCTCGGCTCGACGATGACGCAGCCGGCGAGCGCCCCGAGGACGGCGAGCGTGGACACGATCCGGACGAGCGGGCTGTTCATGGCGCGAGGGTCCTCGAGGCGGGGAAAGGGTGAAGCTTGCCCGGATTGTCGCGAGAGCCGTTGCGCCCCGTCAACCGGGGCGCGCCCGGCCCCGGGGGAGCCCGGCGCGGACCCCGTGCCGCCGACCCGGGCGCCGAACCATCCGGCCGCCGGCGCTGTCTGTGGTACATGGCCCCTCCATACGACGTCCCGGCATCCTTCCGGGGGGAGCTCCCCCGGGCGCGCTGGCGGCTCGCCGACATCGACTTCGGCGCGATCGACCGCGGCGCCGTCGCGGGCGACACGCTCGTGTTCCGCATCGTCTTCCTCGCCTCGATGGTCGAGACCGCCTCCGACCTCTACGCGGCGAACCTCGTCGAGCATTTCGCGACGGACGCCGAGGTGTCGGGCTGGCTGCGGAACGCGTGGCAGCACGAGGAGGTCCAGCACGGGCACGCGCTGCGCGCCTACGTGGAGCACGTGTGGCCCGGGATCGACTGGGCGGGCGCCTACGATCGCTTCTTCGCCGCGTATTCGCGCACGTGCACGGTGGGCGAGCTCGAGCCCGCGCGCGCGCTCGAGCTCGCCGCACGGTGCATGGTCGAGACGGGCACGGCGACCCTGTACGGGGCGTTGCGCCGCTACGCGCCCGAGCCTGTCCTCAGGGACCTCGCGGGGCGCATCTACGCCGACGAAGTCCGCCACTACAAGTACTTCTACCGCCACTTCCTGCGCTACCAGCGCGACGAGCGGCACTCGCGCTGGCGGATCGGGCGCACGCTCCTCGGCCGCCTGGTCGAGACGCGCACCGGCGACGGATACCACGCGTATCGCGAGCTGCACGAGAGCGCGCGGGCGGCCGGGGCCGGCGCCTTCGAGGACGGCTACCGGGAGTTCACCCGCTCGTTCGCCGCCTTCATCCGCGCCTACGCGCCCGGCGAGATGCCGATCCGCATGGGCCTGAAGCCGCTGCGCCTTCCGCCGCGGCTCGAGACGTGGCTCACGCGCCACGGCGCCTCGCTCTACTACGGCCTGTGGGCGGGGCGCGCGGCTCCCTCTTCCGGCGAGCACCACGCTCCTTCGGGCTGACACAATATCCGGGTCCCCCATCCGTCAAGGAAGCATGGCCCGGACCGCCGACGCAGCCTGGACGACGCCCGAGAACGAGCGCCGGATCGCCGCCGAGATCGCGCGCCAGGGGCCGCGCCTGCGCGGCTTCATCCGCTCCCGCGTCGCCAACGCGGAGGACGTGGAGGACATCCTGCAGGACGTCCTCGGGGAGCTGGTCGAGGCCTACCGCGGCCTGCAGCCCATCGAGCGGGTGGGCGCCTGGCTCGTCCGCGTCGCCGCCAACCGCATCACCGACCTCTTCCGCAGGAAGAAGGCCGTGCCGCTCGAGGACCTGCGGGGCGCCGCGTTCGAGCATGGGGGCGACGAAAGCGTGGAGGATCTCCTGCCGTCGCCGGACGCGGGCCCGGAGGCCGCCTACGCGCGCACCGTGCTGCTCGAGGAGCTCGTGGCCGCGCTCGAGGAGCTTCCCGCGGCCCAACGGGAGGCCTTCCTCGCGCACGAGATCGAGGGCCGCAGCTTCCGGGACCTCGCGGCGCAGACGGGAGTGAACGAGAGCACGCTGCTCGCACGCAAGCGCTACGCGGTGCTGCACCTTCGCGAGCGGCTGCGGGACGTGCACGAGGAATTCTTCGGAGCCGGAGGAACGCAGGAATGAAGCGATACTGGATCGTGCGCGGGATCAAGATGGCGCTCGTGGTCGCCGTGGCGGCGGCCGCGTTCAGCCTCGTCGTGATGGCCTTGTGGAACTGGCTTGTGCCGGCCGTGATCGGATGGAAGCCGATCGACTTCCGGCAGGCGCTGGGGCTGCTCGTGCTCAGCCGGATTCTCTTCGGGGGCTTCCGCGGGCGCTTCGGGCCGGGGATGCACTGGAAGGCGCGCATGGCCGAGCGCTGGGAGCGCATGACGCCCGAGGAGCGCGAGAAGTTCCGCGAGGGGATGCGCCGGCGCTGCGGCTACCGCGGCGAGGACGCCCCCGCGGGCGCGCAGCGTTGAGGCGCCCGGCCGCCGCACGCGCGCCGCCTCAGGGCCCCGGCCCCGTCACCGGGCCGGCGTAGAGGAGCGCCGCCTCGCCGGTCCGCGACCTCGCGCTCGCCTCGACGAAGGCCCGTCCGCCCGCGAGGACGCGCCGGTACTCCCAGCCCGCGCGCGCGAGCCGCGCGTCGCCCAGCACCGCGGCCACGTCGGGCGTCGGAAGCCCGGTCGGGCAGCGGACCGGCTCGCCGTCCACGCGAATCTCGACCTCGTCGAGATGTCCCTCGTCGAGCGAGCCCGCCCATCCCCGCAGGTACAGCTCGCCGGAGCCGGACACGGACCACTCGTCCACCCAGCCCCACGGGCCCTTGCGGAATCCCGACAGCGCCGAGAGGTCCCGGCCGGGGCTTCGCGCGACGACGTAGAGGTCCTGCTCGTTCGCCAGCCCGCGCGGGATGCGCCGCCAGGGATGTTCCTCGGCGGTCGCCTCGAGGATCGCGGAGCGCACGTACGCTTCCGTCACGAAGGTCGCTCCGTACACGCTCGCTCCGAGATCCGGGTTCTCGCTCTCGGGGCTGAAGAAGATTCCCTCGCGGGGCATCGGGATCCCGCGCGGCAGGAGGCACTCGTCGTGCACGCTGAAGCACAGGACGCCGCGCGGCTCGAGGAGCTCCACGAGCCGCCGCAGCCATTCGTGGAAGAGCCCGCCCGGCAGGTGGGAGAAGAGCGAGGCGACCCAGATGAGATCGAAGCGCCGTCCCGGCTCGAACCGGCGGGGATCGAAATCCGAGGCGACCGCGTGCACCCCGAATTCGCGCGCGGCGAAGTCCAGGGCTTCGGGCTGGATCTCCGAGGCCCAGACCTGCGCGGGCGACACGCTCAGCGTGAGGAAGCGCAGCAGCCGTCCGTAGCCGCACGCGAAGTCGAGCACGCGCAGGTCCGGGCCGGGCTCGCCGAAAAGCGCGCGCAGGACCTGCTGGGCCGCATGGTGCTGCTGCAGCGCCACGTTGAAGTACTGGCTCACCGAGCGGTTCGCGTCGAAGAACCTGAGCGAGTGCCGCAGCATCTGGTCGTTCGCGTGGATGCGCGTGCTGAGGTCCTCGAGACGCGCCGAGCCGCGGCGATAGCGGCAGTGGCGCCAGACCGCCTCGCGCAGCGCCGGGTCGCGGCAGACCCCGGCGGCCTGCGCCCACGCGGGATCTCCCGCGGGCTCGATCGACTGCGCCGGGTGCGGCATCGCGGTTTCCTCCGGGAGGGTGTCCGACGGCGCAATCAGGGCTTCGCGGCGGCCGACTCGGCGGCGAGCTCGGGCAGCGGGTTTTCGCGCAGCCAGATCATCGCGCGGCGCACGCGCTCGAAGCCGCTCGGGTGGTCGAAGAAGAGGAGCTCCTCGAGCGGGCCCGGCTCGATCTTCCGGTAGGTCGCGAGCCGCATGGACACCATCGCGAAGCCGTACGGCTCGCGCGCGGCGTCGAGGCCGAAGGCATCGGCCTCGTTCTCGGCCTGGCGGATCATGCCGTTCACGATCGGCCCGCCGAGGAGCGAGAGCACCGACAGGATCGCGATCGCGAGCGGCAGCGCCGCCGGATCGGCGCGGTCGCCGAGCCCGAGGCGCGGTCCCCAGCGCGCGAGCAGGCGATCGAAGGTCGCGTGCAGCAGCCAGAAGGCGATGCCGAGAAGCAGGGTGAGATAGACGGTGAGCCGGAACGCGTGGTGCATGACGTAGTGGCCCATCTCGTGCCCGAGCACCGCCTTGATCTCGGGGAGCGACGTGTCCTTGAGCAGGTTGTCGTTGAGGTTCACGCGCGCCACGCCGAACAGCCCCGAGACGTTGGCGCTCACGCGGGTGGTCTGCTTCGAGGCGTCGAACCATTCGACGTGGTCGGTCGGCACCTCGTTGGCGCGCGCGAGCGACAGCACCGCGTCGCGCACCGGCCCCGGCGGCAGGGACTGATAGTGGTTGAAGAGCGGCGCGATGAACACCGGCTCGATCATCCCCACGAACACGTTGAAGGCGAACGCGAGGCCGGTGGCCCAGATCCACCAGCGGGCACCCGAGCGCCGCATCGCCGCGTAGACGCCCGAGATCGCGAGCGGCGCGAGGACGAGCGCCACGCCGAGGCCCTTGAGCCGGTCGCCGAGCCAGCCGCCGAAGGGCTGCTCGGACAGGCCGTACTGGTGCTCGCGCACGAAGCCCGCGTAGATCTCGAAGGGCAGCGTGAGCGCGAATCCCGCCGCGACCCACAGCGCCGCGTAGATCAGGGTGTGGAGCCAGGGGCGCGGGCTCACGCGCCGCGCGAGGTCGCGCATGCGCGTGGAAAGGCCCGTGAGCAGGAACACGGCCGCCACTCCCAGCCCGTAGAGGAAATCCCAGAGCTGGATCCAGCAGCCGCCCTCGAAGTAGGCGTCGGAGCGCGCGCGCTGCGCGGGCGTGAGCAGCGCGAGGTAGGCCTGCGTCGCCTTGTCCACGTCGAAGCCCGGCCCCGGCCGCGCCGCCTCGGGCACCTGCAGGCCCGGCGGGAACTCGACCGCGATGGGCGCGGCGAGCGAGCGCGCCGCCCCGCACAGCAGCGCGATCGCGGCCAGCATGTGAACGGCGAAGCGCATGGCTCGATCCTTCCAGCTCGCGCCCCGGGGCGCCTTGGCAGAGGCGCATGATACCTTCCGCCGGAGGATACGAAGCGGGCCGGGACCCGTGCCGGTCCCGGCCCGGTGCACCGCGCGCCGTCAGTGGCGCCCGAAGAGGTCGCTCATCACCTGCACGTCCCTGTCGCAGGCGTGGTTGAGGCAGGGAAGCTGGAATCCCGCCTCGAGGGTCTTCAGCAGCGAGAAGTGGTTGTAGCGCGTGCCGCTCTGCAGCCCGTGCGAGCCGTAGTTCGTGTCGACGATCGTCACCACCTGGTTCAGGTTCGGGGCGACGCTGTAGTCGTTCTCGTCCCAGGTGACGATGATCGCGTTGTGGCCCTGGCGCCACGCCGGAGAGCTCTTGATCGCGCCCACGAGCTTCTGCACCGTCTGGTCGCCGCGGATGAGGAGCGCGGGATTCAGGCCCGCCTGGCTGCCGTCGGAGAGGGGGTCGAAGTTGCAGAACGCCCCCGCGTTGCCGCGTCCGTGCTGGTCGTTGCACTGGTTGGGCGCGATGAACGAGAAGGAGGGCACGTCTCCGGAGGCGAGGTCCGCGTACAGCCCGTCGGCGCCGTCGAAACCGACCGTGTTCGCGAGGCTGTTGCGTGGGTTGGCCCCCTGCTGGACGCTCCTGAAATATGCGAACGGATTGTGCTTGACCGCGTAGAGGGCCACGATGTCGCTGCTCGTGAGGGGCGGCGTGAGCGTCGGGGTGATGGCGCCGAAGTCCGTGAGGTTCGTGAAGAACCCGTCGCTCACGTCGATCCCGTCGGCGCCGACGGGGGGCAGGCTTTCCTGATAGCTCTTCCAGCTCATGCGTCGGGCGGCGAGCTGGTCGCCGATCGTCTCGCCGGTCGTGGGCGCGGCGGGAACGGACTGGACGCCGTCGATGTCGTTGATCACGTCTCCGGGATTGGAGATCTCGTTGGTCGTGTCGACCGCGGGGGTCGCGGCGTCCACGCCGCTGCCGGAGATCGGGCAGATGTCCGGGCTCGGCGGGTTGTCCGTGGACGGCGTTCCCGACTGGATGTTGGGCGTGCAATGGGCGTCGTGCCAGTCGGGGCTGTTGTCGCTGCGCACGCCGAAGTTGGAGCCGCCCACGACCTCGAGGTAGTTGGTGAGGCTCGGATGCCCCACCGCGAAGTAGTTGGTCGCGAGGTTGGCCTGCCGCGCGTACTGGTTCACGAACGGGGCGTTCGGATTGCCCATGATCTGGCCGTAGCCGTGGTTCTCCATCATGATCAGGAAGACGTGGTCGAGCGGGACGATTCCCGCGGGCATCTGTCCTTCGTTCGCGAATGCGCCGCCGGCGGCGAGCGCCGCGGAAACGACGAAGGCTGTGGCTGATTTCCTCATTTCGCACCTCATTGCTGGATTTTCGGGATGAGCGGGACCGCGCGATCGGAGAATCGCGGATCGTTCGCTCCGTGGAAGCCGAAACGCGCAGCGATCCCCGGCGAGGGCCCGGCCTGCGGGGCCCGCTGCGCATCCGACGCGTCAAGCTAGAATCGTTTCGTGACAGGGTGATTTCGGGGCACAATCGGCGCGGTGTCCTGGCTCGCGGCGCGAGGGAGGCGCTTGTCGGAGATCGTTCTCGAGCGGGTGACGAAGCGCTTCGGCCGCGTGACCGCGGTCGACGGCGCGAGCTTCCGCGCGGAGTCCGGGAAGTTCGTCGTGCTGCTCGGGCCATCCGGGTGCGGCAAGTCGACGCTGCTCAGGCTCATCGCGGGCCTCGAGGAGCCGACCGGGGGCCGGATCCTCATCGACGGGCGCGACGTGACGCGCCTCGCCCCCGAGAAGCGCCGCGTGTCGATGGTGTTCCAGTCCTACGCGCTCTTCCCGCACCTCACGGTCGAGGAGAACATCGTCTTCGGCCTCAAGGTGCGCGGGCTCGCGGAGGCCGAGCGCCGCGCGCGCCTCGCGCGGGTGGCCGATCTCGTGGGTCTCGCGGAGCTGCTCGACCGGAAGCCCCAGCAGCTCTCCGGCGGGCAGCGGCAGCGCGTGGCCCTCGCCCGCGCGATCATCGCCGAGAACCGCATCTGCCTGATGGACGAGCCGCTTTCCAACCTGGACGCGCAGCTGCGCCACGGGATGCGCGTCGAGATCCGCGCGCTGCAGCAGCGCCTCGGGATGACGGTCGTGTACGTGACGCACGACCAGGTCGAGGCGATGAGCATGGCCGACCGCGTGGTGCTGATCCGCGAGGGGCGCATCGAGCAGGAGGGCACCCCCGAGGAGCTCTACGCCCGTCCCGCGACGATCTTCGCCGCGCGCTTCATCGGCACGCCCGGCATGAACCTCGTGGCGCTCGCCGACGGGGCGGGCGGCGCGGTCGTGCGCGGCTCGCCGGAAGCGATCTTCGCCGGAAGCGGCGCGGGGCTCGTCCTCGGCGTGCGCCCGGAGCACATCGGCCTCGCCGACTCGGGCGGCGTCGCGGGCACGGTCTCCAGCTCCGAGTACCATGGCGCCGACACCATCCTCTCCGTGCGGGTCGGAGAGGAGACGTTCTTCGCGCGGGTTCCGGGACAGCTCGGCCTCGCCCCGGGCGCGCCCGTCCGCCTGGGGTGGCGTCCGGAATCGATGCACCTGTTCGACGCGCGCACGGGCGCGCGCGCGGCGGATTCCGCGGGCACGGCGCGGCCGCCCGCCGCAGCCGTTGACGCGCGTCAAACGCCCGATGCCGTTCGTCACTAGGCTGTAACAGGGGAAATCCAGGCTTCGAACCACACCCAGGGGAGGAATGACATGCGGTCGATCATCGCAATCGTCGCGGCAACGCTCCTCGGCCTGTTCGCGCAGCCCGCGGCGGCCGACACCGAGCTCACCTTCTACTACCCCATCGCGGTCGGCGGTCCCCTCACCAAGGTGATCGACGGCCTCGCGGCGGACTTCGAGAAGGAGAATCCCGGCATCAAGGTGCACCCGATCTACGCGGGCAACTACGACGACGCCCGGATCAAGGCGCTCGCGGCGCTCAAGGCGGGCCAGCCGGCGCAGATATCGGTGCTCTTCTCGATCGACATCTACGAGCTGCTCGAGCAGGGCGTGATCATCCCCTGGGACGACGTGGCGAAGACCGCCGACGACAAGGCCTGGCTCAAGTCCTTCTATCCGGCCCTCATGATGAACGGGACGTACAAGGGCAAGGTGTACGGGATCCCGTTCCAGCGCTCGACGATCGTGCTCTACTGGAACAAGGACGCGTTCAAGGAAGCCGGCCTCGATCCCGACCGCCCGCCGGCCACGTGGGCGGAGATGACGCAGATGGCCGAGAAGCTCGTGAAGAAGGACGCGAGCGGCAACGTCGTGCGCTGGGGCGTCGAGGTGCCCTCCACGGGCTACGCGTACTGGATGTTCCAGGCCTTCGCGCGCCAGAACGGCGAGGATCTGATGAACCGCGACGGCAACCGGACCCACTACGACAACCCGAACGTGATCGCGGCGCTGCAGTACTGGCGCGACCTCGGGGCGAAGTACCACGTGATGCCCGAAGGCACGGTCGAGTGGGGGACGCTGCGGCAGGCCTTCACCGAAGGCAAGACCGCGATGATGTGGCACACCACGGGCAACCTCACCGCGGTGAAGGACACGGCGAAGTTCCCGTTCGGCGTGGCGATGCTGCCCGCGTCCAAGCAGCGGGGATCGCCCACCGGCGGCGGCAACTTCTACCTCTTCAAGAAGACGACGCCCGCGGAGCGCGAGGCGGCGCTCAAGTTCGTGAAGTTCATGACCACGCCCGAGCGGGCGGCCGAGTGGAGCATCGCGACCGGCTACGTCGCGACGCGCCCCGACGCCTACGAGACGCCGAAGCTCAAGGAATACGCGGCGGGATTCCCGCAGGCCGTGGTCGCCCGCGACCAGTTCCAGTACGCCACGCCCGAGCTCTCCACGTTCCAGACCGGCCGCGTGAGGAAGCTCCTCGACGACGCGATCCAGGCCGTGCTCACCGGCCAGAAGCCGGCCGCGGAGGCGCTCAAGGCCGCGCAGACGGAGGCCGACAGGCTGCTCGCACCCTATCGCTGAGCGCCCGATGAAGCACGTGTACGGATGGCTGCTGCTCACCCCGGCAGCCATCCTCCTCGTCGGCTTCACCCACTACCCGGCCGCCGCGACCCTCGTCGACAGCTTCTTCTCCACCGGGACGGCGCTGCGGCCCTCGCATTTCGTGGGGCTCGCCAACTACGCCGCGCTCGGCGCCGACCCGATCTTCTGGCAGGTCCTCGGGAACAACCTCGCCTTCGCGCTCGGCACGATCCCCACCTCGATCGCGCTCGCCATGCTCATGGCGATCTGGGTGAACGACCGGCTGCCGGCGCGCGCGCTCGTGCGCATGAGCTACTTCACGCCGACCATCCTGCCGATGATCGCGGTGGCGAACCTCTGGCTCTTCTTCTACACGCCGCAGATCGGCCTGGTGGACAAGCTCACCGCGCTCTTCGGGGTGCCCAGCCACAACTGGCTCGGAGACCCGCACACGGTGATGGGCTGCATCGCGGTGATGACGGTGTGGAAGGAGGCGGGCTTCTTCATGATCTTCTACCTCGCCGCGCTGCAGTCGCTGCCGCCGGAGCTCGGCGAGGCGGCGCGCATCGAGGGGGCCTCGCGCTGGTACTTCTTCCGCCGGGTCACCTTCCCGCTGCTCATGCCCACGACGCTCTTCGTCCTGGTGAACGCGACCATCAACTCGTTCAAGCTCGTCGACCACCTCTTCATCCTCACCAAGGGCGGGCCGGACAACGCGTCGAACCTGCTGCTCTACTACATCTACCAGGTGGCGTTCAGCTTCTTCGACACCGCGTACGCCTCGACGCTCACGGTCGTCCTGCTCGCGCTGCTCGCCGCGCTCGCGATCGCGCAGTTCCAGCTGATCGAGAAGCGGGTGCACTACCGGTGAGGCTCCAAGGCGCGAACGCCCCCCTCCTCGAGGCCGGCGCGGCGTGGCTCCTCGCGCTGCTCTGGGTCCTGCCGCTCGCCTACGCGATCTGGGCGGCGGTGCACCCCGCCACGCTCGCCACGCACTTCGACCCGTTCGCCCCGCTCACGCTCGCCAACTTCCGCAAGGCGTGGACGTACGCGCCGTTCGCCCGCCACTTCCTCAACACGGTCCTGCTGGTGACCATGATCCTCGCCGCGCAGCTCGTGCTGTGCACGCTGGCGGGCTTCGCCTTCGCGCGCTTCGAGTTCGCCGGGCACAACGTCGCGTTCGGGCTGGTGCTCGTGCAGCTCATGGTGATGCCCGAGGTGCTGATCGTGGAGAACTACCGCACGATGGCCCGCCTGGGCCTGGTCGACACGATCCTCGGCATCGGCCTGCCGTACATGGCGAGCGCCTTCGGCATCTTCCTGCTGCGCCAGACCTTCAAGACGATCCCGCGCGAGCTCGAGGACGCGGCGCGCGTCGAGGGCTGCTCGATGCTGGGCGTGCTCTGGCGCGTGTACGTACCGCTGGCCCGCCCGACCTACCTCGCCTACGCGCTCGTCTCCGTGAGCTACCACTGGAACAATTTCCTGTGGCCCCTCATCATCACGAACTCGGTGAACACGCGCCCGCTCACGGTCGGGCTCGCGATCTTCGGGGCGCCCGAGTCCGGCGTCGACTGGGCGGTGATCAGCGCCGGGACCCTCATGGCGGTCTCGCCGCTGCTCGTCGCCTTCCTCCTCTTCCAGCGCCAGTTCATGCAGTCGTTCATGCAGGCGGGCATCAAGTAGTCCCGGCACGAAGGAGACATCCGACATGGCAGTGAGAATCGAGAAGGACGGCCCGGTGTGGACGGTCGTCCACGACCGCCCCGAGGCCCGCAACGCGATGGACCCGGCGAGCGCGGACGCGCTCACCGCCGCATTCCTCGAGTTCGACGCCGACGAGAGCGCCTCCGTCGCCGTCTTCTACGGCGCGGGCGGCGCGTTCTGCGCGGGCTGGGACCTCAAGTACGTGAGCACGCTCGACGCGAAGCGTCCGCTGGGCGAGCTCGACATCCCCACGGCGGGGCCGCGCGGCAATGGCGGCGAGATCCCGCGCGGCCCCCTGGGCCCGAGCCGCCTCGAGCTCGACAAGCCGGTGATCGCGGCGATCGAGGGCCCCGCGGTCGCGGGCGGCATGGAGCTCGGGCTGTGGTGCGATTTCCGGGTGATGGCGAAGGACTCGTACTTCGGCGTCTACTGTCGCCGCTGGGGCGTGCCGCTGATCGACGGCGGCACCGTGCGCCTGCCCCGCATCGTGGGCCGGGGCCGCGCCCTCGAGATCATCCTCACCGGGCGCAAGGTGCCGGCCGAGGAGTGCCTCGCCATCGGCCTGTGCGAGTACCTCACGCCGAAGGGCGGCGCCCGCGCGACGGCCGAGGAGCTCGCCCGCGAGATCGCGCGCTTCCCGCAGGTGTGCGTGCGCGCCGACCGGCGCTCGGCGATCCGCAGCCACGGGCTTGCCGTGCGCGATGCGCTCATCCAGGAGTGGTACAACGGGCGCGAGGCGCTGGTGAAGGACGGTGTCGCGGGTGCGGCGCGCTTCAAGGACGGGCTCGGCCGGCACGGGGACTTCGGTAAGATTCGCTGATCGGACCCGGAGGGCACGCGATGGATCGGAAGATGGCGGCGGCATCCGCCGCGGCGCTCGCGCTCGCCCTCGCCGGCTGCGGCGGCAACGAGGTGGTTCGGCCCACGGTGAGCGTGTCCATCGGGCAGCAGCTCATCGACCTCAAGAGGGCGCGCGATACGGGGGCGCTCACGGAGCGCGAGTACCAGTCCGAGAAGGCCCGGCTCATCGGGAGCGTCGAATGACGGGGCGCCGCTCGTGAGCGCGAAGCTCGTGCTTGCGGCCGCCCTCGCCCTCGCCCTGCTCGGCGGCTGCGGCAGCAACACGTACGTGAAGGTCCAGGGCACCACGACGATCTCGAAGGGCCAGGAGCTCATCGACCTGCAGCGGGCCCTCAACGAGGGAGCGGTCACGCGGCAGGAGTACGACGCGCTCCGCGCGAAGATCATGAAGCGGCCGAACTAGCACCGGACACCAGGATCGTCGCCTGCGAGGGCCGGCGCCTGCTCCGGCGTTCCCCGGCCGTCGCGGCCGCCGCGACGAAGGAACTCGCGCCGCGCGCGCCGGTCACCCTATCCATGCCCGGGCAGGGTCCATCGGCCGATGGGCCGTGCGGCTCGCGCGCATAATGTCGAAAAACGACCGCGTCATCCGTCATACAGGCCAATAACCTTCCCCAGCGTATGACATCGTCCGTGTTCCGCCGGCACGCCGCGCTCGTCGCCGCCGTGGCGGCCGGCCTGCTCGGCGGCTGCACCGTCGGCCCCGACTTCCGCACGCCCGAGGCGCCGGCCGCCGAGCGCTACACCGAGGTGCCCCTGCCCCACGAGACCGCGTCCGGGACAGGCCTCGGCGCACAGGCGCAGCGCTTCGTCGTCGGCGGCGAGCTCCCGGACGAATGGTGGTCGCTGTATCGCTCGGAGCCGCTCGACCGGTTGATCCGGGAGGCGCTCGCCGCGAACCCGACGCTCGCGACCGCGCAGGCGACGCTGCGCCAGGCCCGGGAGACCCTCGCCGCCGGCACCGGGGCGCTCCTCTACCCCGGGGTGAACGCCAACGTCACGGCCGCGCGCGAGAAGGCGTTCTCGCCGTTCGGGCCGCCCACCGAGACCTTCCTCTACGACCTCTACAACGCGTCGGTCGACGTCTCCTACGCCCTCGACCTCTTCGGCGGCAACCGCCGGCAGCTGGAATCGCTCGGGGCGCTGGTCGACTACCAGGCCTACCAGCTCGAGGCCGCGCGCCTCGCGCTCACCGCCAACATCGTGACCGCCTCCATCCGCGAGGCGGCGCTCCGGGCGCAGATCCAGGCCACCCGCGAGATCATCGCGGAGGAGCGCGACGGGATCGCGCGCGTCGAGCGGCAGTTCAAGCTGGGCGGCGTCGGGCGCCTGGAGCTCATCGCCCTGCAGGCCCAGGCCGCCCAAACCGAGGCGACGCTCCCTCCGCTCGAGTCCGCGCTCGCGCAGACGCGCCACGAGCTCGCGGCGCTCACGGGCCGGCTCCCGAGCGAGGCCGGGATTCCCGAGTTCACGCTCGATTCGCTGCATCTGCCCGAGGAGCTTCCCGTGAGCCTGCCCTCGGAGCTCGTGCGCCAGCGGCCCGACATCCGCGCCGCGGGCGCGCTGCTGCACCAGGCGAGCGCCCAGGTGGGCGTCGCGACCGCCAACCTCTATCCGCAGGTCACGCTCACCGCGAGCTTCGGCGCGCAGTCGACCGAGCTGCACGACCTCCTCTCCGGGCCGCCCGTGTGGAGCCTGGGCGCGGGGCTGCTGCAGCCCCTCTTCCACGGCGGCAGCCTCGAGGCGCAGCGCCGCGCGGCGACCGACGCCTACGAGGCCGCCCACGCGCAATACCGCGAGACGGTGCTGCAGGCCTTCCGCAACGTCGCCGACGTCCTGCGCTCGCTCGAGGCCGACGCGCGGACCGTGAAGACCCAGGCCGACGCCGAGGCGCTCGCGCGCGAAACGCTCGAGCTCACGCGCAAGCAATACCGGCTCGGCGGCACGAGCTACCTCGCGCTCCTCGTGGCGGAGCGCCAGTACAACCAGGCGCGCCTCGGCCTCGTGGTGGCCCAGGCGACGCGCTATGCGGACACGGCCGCGCTCTTCCAGGCGCTGGGCGGCGGATGGTGGAACCGGAAGGAGCGACCCTCGACATGAAGAAACGCATGGTGATCATGCTGGCGGCCGTCGGCCTGCTCCTCGGCGGCGTCGTCGGCTTCAACGCCTTCAAGGGCTACATGATGCGCAAGTACATGGCCGCGGCCCCGATTCCGCCGGCGACCGTGAGCGCGATGAAGGCCGGCTACCAGGAGTGGCAGCCGCAGCTCTCGGCGATCGGGACGCTGCGCGCGGTGCGCGGCGTCGACGTCTCCACCGAGGTCGCGGGCCTGGTGCGCAGCGTCCATTTCCGCTCGGGCGAGGACGTCAAGTCGGGCCAGCTCCTCGTGCAGCTCAACGTCGACCCGGACATCGCCCAGCTGCACTCGCTCGAGGCCGCCGCGGAGCTCGCCGCCACGGTCTACGAGCGCGACAAGGAGCAGTTCGCCGCGGAGGTGATCAGCAAGGCGCAGCTCGACGCCGACGCCGCGGACCTCAAGAGCAAGCGCGCGCAGGTCGAGCAGCAGGCCGCCCTCATCGAGAAGAAGGCGATCCGCGCCCCGTTCGCCGGCAAGGTCGGCATCTCCACGGTGAACCCCGGGCAGTACCTGAACGCCGGCGACAAGATCGTGACCCTCCAGACCATCGACCCCATCTACGTCGACTTCACCGTTCCGCAGCGCCAGCTACCCCAGGTGGGCGCGGGGCAGAAGGTGCTGGTGAGCGCCGACGCCTACAAGGGCGCGAGCTTCGAGGGCCGGGTGAGCGCGGTGAGCCCCAAGGTCGATCCCGACACGCGCAACGTGCAGGTCGAGGCGGCGGTCCCGAACCCGCGGCGCCAGCTCCTGCCCGGGATGTTCGCCACCGTGAAGGTCGACTCCGGCGGCGAGCAGCGCTACCTCACGCTCCCGCAGACCGCCCTCACCTACAGCCCGTACGGGACGACGGTGTTCGTGCTCAAGGAAGGCGCGGTGCAGGGCAAGACCGCGCTCACGGCGCAGCAGGTCTTCGTCACGCCGGGCCCGACGCGCGGCGACCAGGTCGCGATCCTCAAGGGCGTCGAAGCGGGGATGCAGGTGGTCACGAGCGGCCAGCTCAAGCTCAAGAACGGCACGCCCGTGATCGTCAACAACTCGGTGCTCCCGGCCGACAACCCCAACCCGACCCCGCAGGAGCAGTGAGGCGCCGGGCATGAACTTCACCGACATCTTCATCCGCAAGCCGGTCCTCGCGACCACCATCAGCCTGCTGATCCTGGTGCTCGGCCTGCGGTCGCTCACCGGCCTCACGGTGCGCCAGTACCCGCGCACGCAGAACGCCGTGGTCACCGTGAGCACCGCCTACTACGGCGCCGACGCGCAGACCGTCGCGGGCTTCATCACCCAGCCGCTGGAGGCGGCGATCGCGCAGGCGCAGGGCATCGACTACCTCTCGTCGACGAGCTCCCTGGGGGTCTCGACCATCCAGGCGACGCTGCGGCTCAACTACGACGCGAACAAGGCCCTCACGGAGATCAACACCCAGGTGAGCTCGGTCCGCAACCAGCTGCCGCCCGAGGCGCAGGAGCCGGTGCTGAGCGTCCAGGTGGGCGAGACGATCGACTCCATGTACATGGGGTTCTCCAGCGACGTGCTGCCCAACAACGGCGTCACCGACTACCTCGCCCGGGTGGTGAAGCCCCAGCTCGACTCGATCGAGGGCGTGCAGACCGCCGAGATCCTCGGCGCGCGCCTGTTCGCCCTGCGCGCGTGGCTGGACCCGAGGAAGATGGCCGCCTTCGGGGTGACGGCGAGCGACGTGCGCACCGCGCTCGCGCAGAACAACTACCTCGCCGCGCTGGGAAACACCAAGGGCCAGATGGTGAGCGTGGACCTCACCGCGGGCACGAGCCTGCACAGCGTCGACGAGTTCAAGCGCCTCGCGGTGAAGCAGAAGAACGGCGCGATCGTGCGGCTGGAGGACGTCGCGCAGGTCGTCCTCGGCGCCGAGAGCTACGACTTCACCACGGCGTTCGGCGGACGCAACTCGGTGTTCATCGGGATCAAGGTCGCGCCCGACGCCAACGTGCTCGACGTGGCGGAGCGGGTGCACGCCGCGTTCCCCGGCATCCTCGCGCAGATGCCCAACGGCGTCACGGGCAAGATCGTCTACGACGGGACCACGTTCATCCGCAGCTCGATCACCGAGGTGGAGAAGACGCTCCTGCTCACGCTCGGGATCGTGACCGTCGTGATCTTCCTCTTCCTCGGGAGCGTGCGCGCGGTCGTGATCCCGCTGGTGGCGATCCCCCTGTCGCTGATCGGGGCCCTGTTCGTGATGCTGGTGCTGGGCTACTCGGTGAACCTCCTCACGCTGCTCGCGCTGGTGCTCGCGATCGGCCTGGTCGTCGACGACGCGATCATCGTGGGGGAGAACGTCGACCGGCACATGAAGTTCGAGGGCAAGTCGCCCCTCGAGGCGTCGCTGATCGCGGCGCGCGAGCTGGGCGGCCCGATCATCGCCATGACCGTCGTGCTGATCGCCGCGTACCTCCCCATCGGCTTCCAGGGCGGCCTCACGGGGGCGCTCTTCAGCGAGTTCGCGTTCACCGTGGCGGGCGCCGTGCTGATCTCGGGGATCGTCGCGCTCACGCTCTCGCCGATGATGACCTCGCGCATCTTCAGCGCCGAACAGGAGGGCGGGCGCTTCGTGAAGCTCCTCGACCGCGCCTTCGAGCGCCTGCGCCGCGGCTACCACCGGCTGCTGCACCGCGAGCTCGATACCTGGCCGGTGATCGTCGTCATGGGGCTGTTGCTCCTCGGCGGCACCGTGTACCTCTTCAGGACCTCCAAGGCCGAGCTCGCGCCGCAGGAAGACCAGGGCGTGGTGCTCGCGCAGATCCTGGGGCCGCCCAACGCGACGCCCCAGCAGATGGACGTGTACTCGCGGCAGGTTTTCGAGGCCGCGAAGAGCCTGCCCGAGTACCAGCAGATGTTCCAGGTGACCGGCGTGCCGTTCTCCAACCAGGGCTTCGGCGGGGTGCTGTTCAAGCCGTGGGACGAGCGCACGCGCAGCGCCACGCAGCTGCAGCAGGAGCTCCAGGGCAAGTGGGGCGCGATCGCCGGAGCCACGGTCGCGG
>DASPRQ010000044.1:0-8282 GCA_035624355.1 Usitatibacter sp.
GGTGAGGTACTCGCGGATCAGGTCGCGGATCGAGGCGTCGTCGTCGACGACGAGGATATGGGCTTCCACCGGGCAGGCCGTAGGACGTTGTTTGGCGCATTCTAGCGCGGGAAACCGTAGAATCCGAGCAGGATGTCTTCCCAGCCTTCCACGCCCGGGGCGGCCATGGGCGAGCGCACCCCGTCGCCCGGCGCGACGGCGCGGGCGGCTTCCCTGCAGGGGGCGCTCGGGTACGCAGCTTTCGGGCTGGTCTACTGGCTGCTCGCCGAGTACGCCGCGAGCCTGCCGTTCCACGCGAAGCTGCCGCTGTTCATCTGGCCGGCGCACGGCGTGGCCCTCGGGGTCCTGCTCGTCACCCCTGCGCGCCGCTGGCCGGGCTATCTCGCCCTGGTGTTCCTCGCGAGCGCCGCCGTCGGCCTCGGCCGGGACGCGGCCTGGCCCGTGATCGCCTCGACGAGCGCCCTCAACGTCGCGCAGCCGCTCTTCGTCGCCCTGGGCCTCGGGCGGCTCGCCGAGCCGCGCGTGCGCATCGACACGGTGAAGGGCGTCTCGGCCTTCCTCGTGGGGATGCTCCCGCTGGTCGCCCTCACGGCGCTGCTGGACGCCTCCAACGCGCTGGTGCCGTTCCCGGGCAGCTTCCGCAACCGGTGGTCGGTCACGTTCGTCTCGACCATGCTCGGAATGCTGCTCACCGCGCCCCTCATCCTCGCCTGGAGCCGCAGCGGCCTGCGCGAGGCCCTCGAGGAGTCGCGCCGGCGCTGGCCGGAGCTCGTCGCGCTCTTCGGAGGGCTCGTCGTGAGCGCGGCCTACGTCTTCGGCCTGCGCCCCGCCGCCGAGGGGCTGATCCCGCCGCTCGCCTACCTGTGCGCCCCGTTCCTCATCTGGGCGGCGCTGGGCTTCGGGCTGCGGGCGGCGACCCTCGGGCTCGCGATCTTCGGGCTCATCGTCTACTGGCACATCGGGCACCGGGCGGTCCCGCTCTCCCTGGAGTCCCTCGTGGACCTGCGCCAGCTCCTGCAGCTGCAGGGCTACCTCGCCGCGCTGGCCGTGACCACGCTCTTCGCGGCGGCCCTGCTCGTGGAGCGCCAGGCGGCCGCGCGCGAGACCGAGGCCTGGCGCTACCGGCACGAGGCCGTGATCCGCGCGAGCGGCAACCTGCTCTACGAGTACGACCCGGAGAAGGGCGGGGTCCTCTGGGACGGGGACACGGTGGGCGTGCTCGGCACGCGGCGCGACCACATCGCGACCATCGGCCAATGGGTCGAGCGCGTGCATCCCGAGGACCGCATGCGGCTCAAGGGGCTGCGCAGGAGGCTCGCCTCGGGCGAGATCGCGCACGCCGCGCTCGAGTACCGCTTCCGGCGCGACGACGGCGAGTACGCCACGCTGGGCGTGAACGCCTACCGCATCGGGGGCTCGCCCGCGACCGGCGCGCCGCAGCGGGTGATCGGCTTCGTGAAGGACGTCTCCGACAAGGTGCGCGCGGAAGAAGAGCGCCAGCGCCTCGCCGCGCAGCTGCGCCAGGCGGAGAAGATGCAGGCGGTGGGGCACCTCGCGGGCGGCATCGCGCACGACTTCAACAACATCCTTGGGGCGATCCTCGGCTACGGCGAGCTCGCGCAGATGAAGGCCGAAGGGGAGATGCGCCGCTACCTCGACACGATCATGAGCGCGGGCAATCGCGCCAAGGCGCTCGTCGCGCAGATCCTGTCCTACAGCCGCGCGGAGGGCGCCGAGCGCCTGCCCGTGATCGTCGGCCCCATCGCGCAGGAGGTCTGCGACCTCGTCCGGGGCTCCTCGCCCCAGGGGATCGAGGTGCGGTTCGCGAACGAGGCGGGGGAGACGGCGGTGCTGGGGGACCCCACGCGCCTGCACCAGCTGCTCATGAACCTCTGCACCAACGCGGTCCAGGCGATGGGCGAGACCGGGGTGCTCGAGCTGCACATCGGCGTGGAGCGGGTCGAGGCGGCGCGCAAGGTGCGCACCGGCGAGATGCCGGGCGGCGACTACGTGCGCGTGAGCGTGAGGGATTCGGGCCACGGCATCGCCCCGGAGGTGATCGACCGCATCTTCGAGCCGTTCTTCACGACCAAGCCCGCGGGGCGCGGCACGGGGCTCGGCCTCGCCCTCGTCCATTCCGTCGTGATGGAGCACAAGGGCTTCCTCGAGGTGACGAGCGCGCTGGGGCACGGCACGACCTTCGACGTGTGGATGCCGCTCGTGCCGATCGAGGAGGGCGCGGCGCAGAAGGTCGAGACCTTCCCCGCGGGGCACGGCGAGACCATCCTCGCCGTGGACGACGAGCCCGAGGTGCTCGCCGCGCTCGAGGAGATGCTCGCCTCGCTGGGCTACGAGCCGGTGGGGTTCACCGACAGCCGCGAGGCGCTCGCCGCCGCGCGTGCGAGCCCGCGCCGGTTCGACGCGGTCGTGAGCGACGAGGTCATGTCGCAGCTCACCGGCACGCAGCTCGCGATCGAGCTGCGCAAGCTCAACCCGACGCTGCCCATCGTGATCGCGAGCGGCTACGGCGGCGCGGGCTTCGAGACGCGGGCGCTCTCCGCGGGCGTGAACCGCGTCCTCAAGAAACCGTACCGGATGAGCGACATCGCCGAGGCGCTGGCGGCGTTCTTCGCCCAGCCGTAGCGCCCCTTACAGTTGCAACGCATCGCGCGGCCCCGGTAACCGCGACGTAATCGGGTCGGGGCAAGCTCCTCCCCGAGGGCCGCTTTTCGCCGGCCCGCCGAACGCGCGGAGGACGAGCGATGGGCACAGGGTTCGATCCCCCGTCCGGGGAAGCCGGAGAGGAAGCCGGGGGCGGCGTGACGTCGATGGCGCGCGCGGCCGAGCGGCTCGTGCGCTCCGGCGGCGCCGACGGGCTTCCCTGGGAGGGCGCGAAGCTCGACAGCCACTTCCAGCCGATCCTCGCCGTGCGCGAGCCCGCCTGCCACGGCTACGAGGCGCTGCTGCGCGCGACCGACCGCGACGGCGCGCGCATCTCCCCGGTGGAGCTCTTCGAGCGCGCGGGCGAGGCGAGCCGCGCGCTGCTCGATTGGTCGTGCCGCGCGCTGCACCTGCGCAACTACGCGCGCATCGACCCCGACGACCGCGTGCTCTTCCTCAACGTCCACCCGCGCGCCGCCGTGCACGACGCGAACTGGGCGCGCGAGCTCGCGAACATCGTGCGCTACTACGGCCTCTCGCCGCGGCGCCTGTGCGTGGAGATTCTCGCCGACGACTGCGGCGACGAGGCCCTGCTCAAGGAGGCGGTGGGGGTCTACCGGACGCTCGGCGTGTCGGTCGCCGTCGACGGGTTCGGCACGGGGCGCTCCAACTTCGACCGCGTGCTCGCCGTGCGGCCGGACGTCGTGAAGCTCGACCGCGCGCTCGTGGCCGACGTGCTGCTGGGATGGGGACGTTCGCGCCGCATGCTCTCGGGCATGGTGGAGCTGCTCCACGAGGCGCGCGCCCGGGTCGTGGTCGCGGGCATCGAGAACGCGGCGGAGGCACGCGTGGCCGTCGAGGCCGGGGCCGACTTCGTGCAGGGATTCTTCTTCTCGCCGCCGGGGCCGGGGCTCGCCGACGAGGCCGCCGCGCTCGAGCGGCTGCGGGTCGCGCTCAGCCCCGGCGGCCAGCGGGGACTGCACGTCGCCTCCTGAAATCCGCGGAAGGGGCGTGCCCCGCCGGTGGCGACGCTCTCCGCCCGGGCGACGCGCGAATTTTTCGTATCGTCCGCGTCGTTTGTTCTCGGGCGCTCTCCCGCAATAGTCCGAAGATTCCGTGGCGACTCCTGGCTAGTCTGGCGGCGAGCGCCCGGGAAGGGCGCATGCCCTTCGACAACCGGACCCGCAGGAGTGCCCCGTGGACTTCTTCCAGGAATATGCGCTGCTCATCGTGGTTCTGATTCCGGTCGCCGTTGTGGTCGCGATGCAGCTGTACCTGTACCTGACCGGCGAGCGTGACACGCTGCTCCTTCCCGGATTGCGCGCATACCCGAAGGTCGACCTCGCGAGTCCGGAGCCGGCGACGATCGACGCCCCGGCGACGGAGGACGCCGAGGCCGCGGCGAAGCTCGATGCCGAGGAAGCCCGCAGGATCGCCGCTTAGCCGTTTCGTCGCCGCATCCGTCCACAGGGGCCGCCCGACGCACGGTCGGGCGACCTCCTCCGTCGTGGGCGGAGCTGCGCAGCGCGGCTCGTGCCGGGGCGTGAATAATCTCCGCCGCGCCCACGGCTTTATCCACGCGCGCCGTCCGCCATAGTTCGTGGATATCGCAGGCCCGTCCGCCCCATTCTGTCTTCCGGCGCGAGGCAGATGCGCCATCGACCCGAAGACCAGATCAGGAGACGTCCATGAAAGCGAACCGCATCAGCAGCCTTGTTTGCGCGATCGGCATTTCGTTCGCCGGCGCGGCCCTCGCACAGGAAACCGAACCCCCGGTGGCGGTGAACACCGATGGAATGCCGCTGCACGTGGCGGCGAGGGTGAAGCAGAAGGCGGCCCAGGGCATCACGGCGCTGCGCCGCTACGTGTGGATCACCCGCGCCATCAACGAGCTCGACCTGCGCTCGATCGTCGCCGCAGTACCGTCGCGGCGATAGATCCGCGCGGGTTCGAAGTCCTCGGGGGCGCCACCGCCGGAGGCGCCCCCCGTCCACCTGATGCGAAGCGCGGGTCGCGGCCGCGGCGCCGGCGTCCGCGGGCTACTTGACGATCTCGAGGTGCTCCAGGCCCGAGCCGAGGTCGCGGTTCTTGGCGTTCTTGCTCTCGAGCTTGATCTTCAGGCGCAGGTCGTTCACCGAGTCGGCGTTCCGGAGCGCGTCCTCGTAGCTGATGATGTCCTCCTCGAACAGGTCGAAGAGCGCCTGGTCGAAGGTCTGCATGCCGAGCTCGCGCGACTTGGCGATGAGCTGCTTCATCTCGTGCACCTCGCCCTTGAAGATGAGGTCCGACATGAGCGGCGAGTTGAGCATGATCTCGATCGCCGCCACGCGTCCCTTGGTGCCCTTCCTCGGGATGAGGCGCTGCGAGACGATCCCCTTGAGGTTGAGCGAGAGGTCCATCAGCAGCTGGGGCCGGCGCTCCTCGGGGAAGAAGTTGATGATCCGGTCGAGCGCCTGGTTGGTGGAGTTCGCGTGCAGCGTGGACATGCACAGGTGGCCCGTCTCGGCGAAGGCGATCCCGTACTCCATCGTCTCGCGCTCGCGGATCTCTCCGATGAGGATCACGTCCGGCGCCTGGCGCAGGGTGTTCTTGAGCGCCGAGAACCAGTTGTCGGTGTCCACCCCCACCTCGCGCTGCGTGACGATGCAGTTCTTGTGCTCGTGCACGTACTCGACCGGGTCCTCGATCGTGATGATGTGGCCGTAGCTGTTCTCGTTGCGGTGGCCGATCATCGCGGCGAGCGAGGTGGACTTGCCCGAGCCGGTGCCGCCCACGAAGATCACGAGCCCGCGCTTGGTCATCGCCACGTCGCGAAGGACGTGCGGCAGGCCGAGGTCGTCGAACTTGGGGATCGTGGTCGTGATGGTGCGCAGCACCAGGCCCACGCGCCCCTGCTGCACGAAGGCGTTCACGCGGAAGCGCCCGATGCCCGAGGGGCTGATGGCGAAGTTGCACTCGTTGGTCGCCTCGAACTCCGCCGCCTGCTTGTCGGTCATGATCGAGCGGGCGAGCTCCTGGGTGTGGATCGGCGACAGGCTCTGCTGGGAGACGGGAGTGACCTTCCCGTCCACCTTCATCGCCGGCGGGAAGCCCGCGGTGATGAAGAGGTCCGAACCCTTGCGGGCGACGAGGGCCCGCAGCAGGTCGTGCATGAACTTGAGGCTTTGTTCGCGTTCCATCTGGGCTCCTTGGGGATCGCGCTCGCCTAGGAACCGACGAACGTATCCTTGTTGGCCGCCTTGGTGCGCGCTTCGGCGACCGCGATGAGGTTGCGCTTCACCAGGTCCATCAGGTTCTGGTCGAGCGTCTGCATGCCGAGCGCCTGCCCGGTCTGGATCGAGGAGTACATCTGCGCCACCTTGTTCTCGCGGATGAGGTTGCGGATGGCGGGCGTGCCGATCATGATCTCGTGCGCCGCGACGCGCCCGCTCCCGTCCTTGGTCTTGCACAGCGTCTGCGAGATCACCGCCCGGAGCGATTCCGACAGCATCGCGCGGATCATCTCCTTCTCCGCGGCGGGGAACACGTCGATCACGCGGTCCACGGTCTTCGCGGCCGAGGACGTGTGCAGCGTGCCGAACACCAGGTGGCCCGTCTCGGCGGCGGTCATGGCGAGGCGGATGGTCTCCAGGTCGCGCATCTCGCCCACGAGGATGATGTCCGGGTCCTCGCGAAGGGCGCTCCGGAGCGCGTTCGAGAACGACAGCGTGTGCGGGCCCACCTCGCGCTGGTTGATGAGGCACTTCTTCGACTCGTGCACGAACTCGATCGGGTCCTCGACCGTGAGGATGTGGCCGTACTCGTTCTCGTTCACGTGGTTGACCATCGCCGCGAGCGTGGTGGACTTGCCCGAGCCCGTAGGGCCGGTGACGAGCACGAGCCCGCGCGGCTGGTTGGCGATCTCGCCGAAGATGCGCGGGGCGTTCAGCTCCTCGAGCGTGAGCACCTTCGAGGGGATGGTCCGGAAGACGGCGCCCGCGCCGCGGTTCTGGTTGAAGGCGTTCACCCGGAAGCGCGCGAGGTTCGGGATCTCGAACGAGAAGTCGCACTCGAGCGTCTCCTCGTACACCTTGCGCTGCGAGTCGTTCATGATGTCGTACACCATCCCGTGCACGTCCTTGTGCTCGAGCGGGGGCACGTTGATGCGGCGCACGTCGCCGTGCACGCGGATCATGGGCGGCAGGCCCGCCGAGAGGTGCAGGTCGGAGGCCTTGTTCTTGACCGAGAAGGCGAGCAGTTCGGCGATGTCCATGTCTTGTCCCTGGATGCGTGAGGCGCCGAGTCGGGGCCGATGGACCGCTGGGTTAGAATGCGCCTCGGGAATCCGAACCGATTATGTCCCCAATCGCCGCCAACCTGCAAGCCGTGAGACGGCGCATTTCGGAGGCTTTACAAGGGGATAGCCGCGGCGTGCGACTCGTGGCCGTGTCCAAGAGCCAGCCTCCCGAAGCGATTCGCGAAGCCTGGCGCGCGGGCTGCCGCGAGTTCGGCGAGAGCTACGTGCAGGAGGCGCTGCCGAAGATGGCCGCTCTCGCGGGGCTGGAGGCGTCCTGGCACTACATCGGGCGGCTCCAGTCGAACAAGGCGCGCGACGTGGCCGAGCGGTTCGACTGGGTGCACGCGGTGGACCGCGGCCGCATCGCCTCGGCGCTGTCCCGCGCGCGCCCCGGGTCCATGGCGCCGCTCGAGGTGTGCATCCAGGTGAACATCAGCGCCGAGGCGACCAAGGGCGGGGTCGCGCCCGGCGAGACGCTCGCGCTCGCGCGCGAGGTGCGGGAGCTGCCCGGGCTTCGCCTGCGCGGCCTCATGGGCATGGCGAGCGCCGGAGGCGACTCCGCGCGGCGGCGCGCGCAGTTCGCGCTGCTCGCGCGCACCCGCGAGGAGCTGCGCGCCGCGGGGATCGCGCTCGACACGCTCTCGATGGGCATGTCCGACGACTTCGAGGACGCGATCGCGGAGGGCTCGACGATGGTGCGCGTGGGCACCGCGATCTTCGGGCCGCGGCGGCGATGAGGATCGCGTTCGTCGGCGGCGGGAACATGGCGCGCGCCATCATCGGCGGGCTCGTCGCGAAGGGCGCGCGCGCTTCCGACATCGTCGTGGCGGAGATCGACGCGGCCGCGCGCGCGCGGCTTGCCGAGATGGGCGCGGCCGTCGTCGAGGCGCCGGGCCCCGCGCTCGCGCCGGCCGCGGTAGCCGTGCTCGCCGTGAAGCCGCAGCAGATGCGGGAAGCCGCCGCCGCCGCCGCACCCCACCTGGCGGGCGCGCTCGTCGTGAGCATCGCCGCGGGCATCCGCCTCGCCGACCTCTCGCGCTGGATGGGCGCTCGCAGGCGCCTCGTGCGGGCGATGCCGAACACGCCCGCGCTCGTGCACGCCGGCATCACGGGGCTCTACGCGCCGGGGGACGTGGGCGCCGAGGACCGGCGCGCGGCCGGGGACCTGCTCGCGGCGGTGGGCCAGACGCTGTGGTTCGAGCGCGAGGAGGACCTCGACGCGGTGACCGCGGTCTCGGGCAGCGGCCCGGCCTACGTCTTCTACGCGATCGAGTCGCTCGAGCAGGCCGCGCGCGAGCTGGGCATCGCCCCGCAGGCGGCGCGCGCCCTCGCCCTGGCGACCTTT
>DASPRQ010000062.1:0-13649 GCA_035624355.1 Usitatibacter sp.
ACCGGCGCGGACCTCGAGCGCGCCGGCGCGCGCGCCGGCCTCTATCACGCGACCGCGGCGGGCGAGACGACGTGGTTCGGCTTCGCGCAGGCGATCTTCGAGCTGTGGGCGGCGCGCGCGGGGGCCGCCTTCAGGCCGCCGCGCCTCGTCCCGATCCCCGCCCGCGACTATCCCACGCCCGCGCGGCGGCCCGCGAACTCGGTGCTTTCCAACGAGCGGCTGCTCGCCACGTTCGGCGTGCGCCTCGCGCCCTGGCGCGAGGGGCTCGCGGAAGCGATCTCAGAGCTGCCCCTCGACTGAGCGCCGGTCGCGCGGCCGCGAGAGGGCGAAGCACACGCGGCCCTCTACGTTGGAGACGAGCTCGATGCGGTAGCCCCGCTGGCGGGCGAGGCGGGCGGTGTGGAAGAGTCCGATGCCGAGACCGCCCGTGCGCTCCGTCGGCTCGCGAAAGAGGACGCGCACGACGGCCTCGGGCACGGGGCTCCCGGTGTCGCACACGCTGATCATGACCCCGCCCTCGTCGCAGACGAAGTCGACCGTGCTCGCGATGTCCGGCTCGCGGTCCGCCTTGGCGCGCACGTTGTCGAGCGCGTTCTCGACGAAGCTGTCGAAGAGGGGTCCGGGGACGCGCGCCTCGGCGGAGATGCGCGCCTGGAGCATCACGCCCGTGCCCTCGAGCCGCCGGCCGAGGTCGTACCACCAGCCCCACGCGGTCGTGGTGAGCTCCTCGGTGGGCACCTCGGGGGTCCTCAGCTTGTCGAGGGTCGTTTGCAGGCGCCGCGTGAGCTGGGGCAGCTGGCGCTGCAGGAGGCCCCCGTACTCGTCGCCCGAGTCGCGCGGGGCCATGGAGGTGAGCGCGTAGAGCGACTGGAGCAGGTTCTTCACGTCGTGGGTGAGGCGCGCGCCCGTCTCGTGCACGGCCTGGAGGTAGGCGATGCGCCGGAGCGCCGACTCGCGCCGCTTGCCCTCGTAGAACTCGCCGACCACCTGGGAGAGCAGCCGCATGTGCAGGAAGAGCGCGGGGGAGAGCTCGACCTGCGTGTAGAAAACGACCTCCAGGTCGTGGACCGTGAAGCGCGAAGGGTGCCCGCGCGCCTCGCCGAAGCGGCCCTCGCTCGCGGGCGAGCGCCACTCGCCGCCCCGCACCCACGGCAGGGCCGAGATCTCCCGGAAGGCTTCGTCGAGGAAGCGGCCGGAGTCGGGCTCGGACTCCGCGAGCTCGGCGATGCGGCGCATCCAGAGCTCGAAGGGCATCCCCACGGAGAGCAGGTACCGGGAGAAGTACGTGCGCAGCCCCCCGAAGCCGCGCATCGGATTCCAGAGCACGGCGAACACGAAGAGCGCGAGCCCGAACCCGAACACGGTGAGCGAGACCGACGCCACGTAGCTCTCGGCGGTGAAGCGCATGAGCGCCATCGAGCCCAGCACGAGCACGACGCCGAGCTGGAAGACCAGCACGGCGTAGAAGAAATCGAACACCCGGCCCGCCGCCGGCACCTCGGGCCCCAGCGGCCAGACCGCGAGCGCCACGAGGATCACCGGGAGCGCGAACCGGGTGGCGTCCTCGGCCTGGGTCGGCATGCCGACGCCCCCGAGGATCAGCACCGGCACCGCCCAGAGCAGCAGCAGCGCGAGCACGTAGGCGAACGCGATGAGGTAGAAGCGGTTGCGGCGCGAGGCTTCCACGGTGAACACGCGCCCGCCCAGGATCCCGAGCAGCAGGAGGAGCCACGTGACGATGATCCAGCCGGCGAGGAAGTAGAGCGTGACCGCGGTGATCGCGAGCAGGAGCACCACGGCGAGCGGCTCGAGCTGGCGTTCCGCGGCGAAGAACGGCTGCCAGAGCAGGAACAGGCCGAAGTGGACGAGCAGCCAGATTCTCTGGAAGACCGCTCCGGGTTCCGAGAACAGCGCCACGTGCAGGGCGAGCAGCATGGCGATCACCACCCAGCGCGGGTCGCCGGAGAACCTGCCGGAGAGGCGTTGCGCGAGCGGGGAGGGGGGATGCGCCAAGGACGGGATCGCGGTGCGTTGCGGCCGAGAATAATGAAAACAATCGCGGTGCGCCATGAAGCGGGCGGCGTCGGGCTTTCGACAGGCGGTGTCGGTGCTCGGACGGATTCCCGGGCATGCCTCCCGGGTCATCGGCAGGCCGCGAACGAAATGCCCAGGAATTACAATACGTTGCTATTCTGGCACGGTCGTTGCAGAATTGATCGCAGGCATCGAAAATCGGGAAGGGAAACGACCATGAGATCTCAACAATCCGGCTTCACGCTCGTCGAGATCGCGATCGTGCTGGTGATCATCGGCCTGCTGCTCGGGGGCATCCTCAAGGGCCAGGAGCTCATCAACAGCGCCAAGGTGAAGAACCTCGCGAACGACTTCCGCGTGATCCCCACCTACATCTATGCCTACCAGGACAAGTTCAAGGCGCTCCCGGGCGACGACGCCGCGGTGACGACCCACGTCACGGGCGCCACCCTCGCCACGACGCCCGGCACGGTGGGCAACGGCGTGATCGAGGGCAACTGGAACTCCTCGACCCAGACCGACGAGTCGTACCTCTTCTGGCAGCACGTCCGGCTCTCCAACCTCGCGGCAGGGCCGACGGTCGTGACCGACCCGACCTACGCGCCGACCAACGCGGTGGGCGGCCGCCTGGGGATCACGAGCGCCACGACCGGGCAGACCGTCGGAGGCATCACCGGGACCTACATCGTCTGCTCGGGCGGCATCCTCGGGAAATTCGCGAAGCAGCTCGACATCCAGATGGACGACGGCAACACCGCCACCGGCTCGATGCGCGTGATCGCCGACGGCACCGCGACCGGCGGCACCGCGGTCGCCACCGCGAGCGTGGACGACGCCACCAACTACGAGGTCTGCATGGGCTTCTGAGTCGGGATCAGGTCGGTTTTCGGAGGGCCCGCATCGCGGGCCCTTTTCGTTGGTGCGCCGGCGCTGCAGTCGCTAACCCGACCCCCCCTGGAGCACGCGGATCTCGGCGCGCGCGAGCTTTTCCTGCGTCCCGAGGAGCACGAGCACGTCGCCCGCCTGGAGCAGCGTCTCCGGGCCCGGCTCCACCTCGCGGTGGCCCTTGCGCCGCACGGCCGTCACCTGGACGCCGATCGCGTCGAGGTTGAGGCTGCCGAGCGCGCGGCCCACGCTGGGGGCGTCGGGCCCCACGACCAGCGTGCGCAGCCGCGGCTGGTCGAGCTCGTCGGCGTCGGTGTCGGTCATGCCGCGGAAGAAGCCGGGCGTGAGGCGGTAGCGCTCCTCGCGCACGTCGCGCAGCCGCCGCAGCACGCGGTTGAACGGGATGCCGAGCTGCATCATCGTCTGCGTGGAGAGCATGAGGGAGCCCTCGATCACCTCGGCCACGATCTCGGCGGCGCCCGCGGCCTTGAGCCGCTCGACGTCGGTGTCGTCGAAGGTGCGCACGATCACCGGCAGCTCGGGACGCAGCTCGTGCACGTGGGCGAGGATGCCGAGGGCCTTCGGCGTGTCCGCGAAGCTCACGACGACCGCCGCGGCGCGCGAGAGCGCGGCCGCGACGAGGACCTCGCGGCGGGAGGCGTCGCCGAAGACGACGGAATCGCCCGCGGCGGCCGCCTCGCGCACGCGCTCGGGGTCGGAATCGAGCGCGATCACCGGGATCTTCTCGCGCTCGAGGAACTTCACGAGCGCCTGCCCGCTCCTCCCGTAGCCGCACACGATCACGTGGCCCCGGGTCGCCATCGACTTCACGGCGAGCTCGTGCAGCGCGACCGCGCGCGAGGTCCACTCGCTCTCGACGAAGTAGAGCACGAGCCGCTCCATGTGCGCGAGGATGAGCGGGGCGGCGAGCATCGAGAGGAGCGCGGCGGCGAGCGTCACGTGCAGCGCGGTGGAGCTCCCCGTCGGCCCGGCGAGGGCCAGGGCGAGGAGCACGAAGCCGAACTCGCCGGCCGGGGCGAGGGCGAGCGCCGTGCGCAGCGCCGTGGGCTTCGCGTTGCCGGAGGCGCGCGCGAGGACGTAGATCACCGCGAACTTGCCCGCGATCAGCAGCACGAAGACGGCCGCCACCGCCGCGAAGTGCCCGACGAGCACGCGCGGGTCGAGCAGCATCCCGATCGTCACGAAGAAGAGCCCGAGCAGCACGTCGCGGAACGGCTTGATGTAGTCCTCGACCTGGTAGCGGTACTCGGTCTCGGAGATGAGCATGCCGCCGAGGAAGGCGCCGAGCGCGAGCGAAAGGCCCGCCAGGCCGGTGGCCCACGCGAGGCCGAGGGTCACGAAGAGCACGAAGAGGACGAAGAGCTCGCTCGACTTCTGGCGCGCCACCAGGTCGAAAAGCGGGCGCATGAGCCGCTGCCCGAGGTAGAGGACGACCGCGAGGACCACCGCGGCCTTGGCGAGGGCGAGCCCCACCGCCGCGGCGATCGCGCCGGTCGGGAGTGCGAGCGCCGGGATCACCACCAGCAGCGGGATCACGGCGAGGTCCTGGAAAAGCAGCACGCCCATCACCTGCCGGCCGAACTCCGTGTTGAGCTGCAGGCGCTCGGCGAGCGACCGGGAGACGATCGCGGTGGACGACATCGCCGCCACGCCGCCCGCCACGAGGCCGGCGCGCCAGTCGGTGCCGGCGGCCACCGCGACCGCGGCGCCGAGCGCGAGCGTCACCAGCACCTGGGCCCCGCCGAGGCCGAACACGGTGCGCCGCATCGAGACGAGCTGCGGGAGGCTGAACTCGAGGCCCACGGAGAACATGAGGAAGACCACGCCCAGCTCCGCGAGGTAGCTCTGGGCTTCGGAGGCCCGGACGATCGCGAACGCGTAGGGGCCGATCGCCGCGCCCACGAGGAGGTACCCCAGCACCGGCGGCAGCGAAAGCTGCCGGAACAGCACGACGACCGCGACGGCCGAGGCCAGGAGGATCAGCGCGACGGAAAGGGCGTCGTGCATCGCGGGGCGCGTCGGCGGCTCGTGTGCAATGGATTTATACTTTGGGGTCAATGGCCGATCTCCTGCAAGCCCACGCGGTCTCCGACGCGGAGCGCTACCTCGCGCTCGCGCGCGGCGTGCTCGACATCGAGGCCGACGCGGTGCGCGCCCTCAAGGGGCGGCTGGGCGAGGCGTTCCTGCGCGCCCACCGGCTGATGCTCGGGACGAACGGCCGCGTGGTGGTGACGGGCATGGGCAAGTCGGGCCACATCGCCCGCAAGATCGCCTCCACCCTCGCCTCCACCGGCACGCCCGCCTTCTTCATGCATCCGGGCGAGGCGAGCCACGGCGACCTCGGCATGATCACGGGCGGGGACGTGGTGGTCGCGATCTCCTACTCGGGCGAGTCCGAGGAGATCCTCAAGGTGCTGCCGATCATCAAGCGGCGCGGGGCGCCCGTGATCGCGATCACGGGGCGGCCCGCCTCCACGCTCGCGAAGGAAGCGGACGTGCACCTCGACGCGGCCGTCGAGAAGGAGGCCTGCCCGCTCAACCTCGCGCCCACCGCGAGCACGACGGCCACCCTCGCGCTCGGCGACGCGCTCGCGCTCGCCCTCCTCGACGCGCGCGGCTTCGGCAGCGAGGACTTCGCGCTGCACCACCCGGGCGGCACGCTCGGCCGCAAGCTCCTCGTCCACGTGTCCGACATCATGCGCAAGGGCGAGCAGCTGCCCCGCAACTCGCCGGACGCGCTGCTGCCCGAGGCGATCATCGAGATGTCGAAGAAGGGCATCGGCATGACGGCGGTCGTGGGGCCGGGCGACAAGCTGCTCGGCATCTTCACCGACGGCGACCTGCGCCGCACGCTCGAGAAGCACGACGTGATCCGCAACCTGCGCGTGGGCGACGTGATGACCGCCAACCCGCGCACCATCGCGCCCGAGAAGCTCGCCGCCGAGGCCGCGCAGGTGATGCAGTCCTACCGCATCGGCGGGCGCATTCTCGTGACCTCGCCGGACGGCAGGCTCGTCGGGGTGGTGACCTTCAACGACCTGCTCGCCGCCGGTGTCGTCTAGCCCCGAGGAAGCGCTCGCCCGGGCGCGCAACGTGCGGCTGGCGATCTTCGACGTGGACGGCGTGATGACCGACGGCACGCTCTACATCGGCGCTTCGGGCGAGGCGTTCAAGGCGTTCAACATCCTCGACGGGCACGGCGTGAAGATGCTGCAGTCGGCCGGTGTCGCGGCGGCGATCATCTCGGGGCGCTCCTCCGAGGCCGTGGCCCAGCGCGCGCGCGAGCTCGCGATCGCCCACGTGGTGCAGGGCGCGGCCGACAAGGTGGCGGCCTTCGAGGCGCTGCGCGCGAAGCTCGCGCTGGCCGCCGAGGCCTGCGCCTTCGTGGGCGACGACCTGCCCGACCTCGACGTGATGAGGTGCTGCGGGCTCGCGGTGGCCGTGGCGGGCGCGGCGGACGACGTGAAGGCGGCGGCGCACTACGTGACGCGCGCCGGGGGCGGGCGCGGCGCGGTGCGCGAGTTCTGCGAGCTGGTGCTGCGCGCCCAGGGCCGGCTCGGCGCGTCCGCGCGGGGCTGAAGCGGCGCGGCGTCGAGGCCCGTGCGCCCCACCTCGTGGCTTCCGCTCGCGGTGCTGGCGCTGCTGGTGGCGCTCACGCTGTGGCTCAACCGCCTCGTGCAGGCGCCGGCGCAGCGCGACGACGGCTCGATGCGCCACGATCCGGACGCGATCGTCGACAACTTCAGCGCGCGCAAATTCGGCACGGACGGCCGCGTGCTCTACACCCTCTCGGCGAAGAAGATGGTACATTACCCCGACGACGACTCCGCGCGGCTCGTGGACCCGACCATCGAGGCGTTCGAGCCGGGCGAGCCGAAGGTGACCGTCACCGCCGACCGCGGGCGCCTCGAACGGGCCGGGGACCGGGTGTGGATCGAGGGGCACGTGGTGCTGGTGCGGGAGGGCGACGCGAAGATGGAGCCCGCGCGCGTGACCACGGACCGCCTGCTCGTCCTTCCCGACGCCGGCATCGCGCGCACCACGAGCGAGGTCGATATGCAGAGCCCGTCGGGCCGGGTGGTCGCCCGCGGCCTCGTCGTCGACAACAAGGCGCGCACGCTCGCTCTCGAGCACGTGCGCGCCGTCTACAAGTCCGCCACACGCTGATGCCCACCGGATCCGCCCTCGCACTCTGCGCCGCGCTGCTGCTTGCCGCGCACGGCGCGCTCGCCGAGAAGGCCGATCGCGAGAAGGAGATCGTGGTGAACGCCGACCGGCTGCTCGCCGACGACGCGAACAAGACCAGCACCTTCGAGGGCAACGTGGTGGTCACGCAGGGCACGATGCGCATGACGGCCGACAAGGTCACCGTGCGCGAGGACGCCGAGCGCCACAAGTACTACGTCGCCACCGGCAATCCGGTCACCTTCCGCCAGAAGCTCGACAACTCGGACGAATGGGTCGAGGGCTACGCGCAGCGCGCGGAGTTCGACGACCGCAACGACGTGCTGCGCCTGCACGACCACGCGCGCGTGAAGCGCGACCACAACGAGATCACCGGCGACTTCATCTCCTACGACATGCGCCGGGAAGTGGCCGAGGTGACTGGGGCCGCCCCGGGGAGCGCGCAGGCGCCGGGCGCGCGCGTGAAGGCGGTGATCCTGCCCCCGAAGAAAGCGCCGGCGGCGGGCGCGACGCGACCCGCTTCCCCGCCGGTCGAGCTCAAGCCCGACGAGGGCGTGCGCTGATGGCCGCCGCGCCCGGGGCGCAGCGCCTGTCCCTCGTGAGGCCCGAGCCGCACCCCTCGGTGCTGCGCGCCGAGGGGCTCATGAAGCGCTACCGCAAGCGCACCGTGGTCTCGGACGTGTCGCTCGCCGTGGAAAGCGGCGAGGTGGTGGGGCTGCTGGGGCCGAACGGCGCGGGCAAGACCACGTGCTTCTACATGATCCTCGGGCTCGTGCCGATCGACCGCGGGGCGGTCACCCTCGACGGCGAGGACCTCACGCACCTGCCGATCTTCCGGCGCTCGCGCCTGGGCCTGTCCTACCTGCCGCAGGAGGCGTCGATCTTCCGCAAGCTCACCGTCGCGCAGAACATCCAGGCGGTGCTCGAGCTGCAGGGCGTGGCGCGCGAGGAGATCGAGGCGCGCCTCGAGGGGCTGCTCGACGACCTGCACATCGGGCACCTGCGCGCGAGCCCGGCGCTGTCGCTCTCGGGCGGGGAGAGGCGGCGCGTCGAGATCGCGCGCGCGCTCGCGACGAGCCCGCGCTTCATCCTGCTCGACGAGCCCTTCGCGGGCGTCGATCCCATCGCGGTGCTCGACATCCAGCAGATCATCCGCTTCCTGAAGGAGCGGGGCATCGGCGTGCTCATCACGGACCACAACGTGCGCGAGACGCTCGGCATCTGCGACCACGCGTACATCATCAACCAGGGGGCCGTTCTCGCCTTCGGGAAGCCGCAGGATATCGTCTATAATGAGGCCGTCCGGAAGGTGTATCTCGGGGAGAACTTCCGCCTCTAGCGGAGCGTCGGTCCCTCCGGGACCTTCGACATGAAGCACAGCCTCCAGCTCAAGCTATCGCAGCACCTCACGCTCACGCCGCAGCTGCAACAGTCGATCCGGCTGCTCCAGCTGTCCACCGTCGAGCTGAACCAGGAGCTCGAGCGCTACCTGGCGGAGAACCCGTTGCTGGAGAGGGCGGAGCTCGCGGCTCCCGAGGAGGGCGCGGGCGGCGGCGCGGCGGAAGCCGCGGGGCCGGCCTCCCGCGACGAGGGCGAGCGGCGCGAGGAGCCCGCAGGCCTCGGCGAGGACCACGGCTTCGCCGACGAGCAATCCTCCGCCGGCGGGCCGCGGCGCGACGACGAGAAGGACGACTTCACCCAGTTCGCGGCCGCGGAGCCCACGCTCCAGGATCACCTCCTCCAGCAGATCTCGCTCACCGGCCTCACGGAGCGCGACAAGCGCCTCGCCGCGCTCATCGTGGGGCACCTCGACGAGGACGGCTACTTGAAGAGCGAGCTCGACGAGTTGCGCGAGTCCGCGCTCGCCGCGATCCCCGACCTCGAGGTGGAGGAGCTGTCGATCGCGTTGAAGCACGTGCAGAACCTCGAGCCCACGGGCGTGGGCGCGCGCGATGCGGCCGAGTGCCTCGCGCTGCAGTTGAAGGCGCTGCCCGAGTCGACGCCGCACCGCGAGGCGGCCATCGAGCTCGTGACGCGGCACCTCGACGTGCTCGCCGCGCGCGACTTCAACCGCCTGAGGCGCCTGCTCGGCGTGACCGAGGAGGAGCTGCGCGAGGTGCGCGACCTCGTGCTCACGCTCGATCCCAAGCCGGGGCGCGCCTTCGGGCAGGGCGACGTGCGCTACGTCGTGCCCGACGTCGTGGTGCGCCGGCTCTCGGGTCGCTGGACGGCCTCGCTCAACCGCGACGCGATGCCGCGGCTTCGCATCAACAAGATGTACGCCGACATCCTGCAGGCCTCGCGCGGCAACGGGGGCAAGCATCTCGCCGGGCAGCTGCAGGAGGCGCGCTGGCTCATCAAGAACGTGCAGCAGCGCTTCGACACCATCCTGCGCGTGACCCAGGCGATCGTCGACCGGCAGAGGAACTTCTTCGAGCACGGCGAGGTGGCGATGCGCCCGCTCGTGCTGCGCGAGATCGCCGAGGCCGTGGGCTTGCACGAATCGACGATCTCGCGCGTCACCACGCAGAAGTACATGCTCACCCCGCGCGGAATATTCGAGCTGAAATATTTCTTCGGCAGCCATGTTTCAACCGACACGGGCGGGGCCTGTTCGGCGACCGCGATCCGTGCTCTGATCAAGCAACTGGTGGCCGCCGAGGACTGCCGCAAGCCGCTGTCGGACCACCGCATCTCCGACATCCTCGCCCAGCAGGGCATCCAGGTTGCGCGGAGGACGGTGGCGAAGTACCGTGAGGCGCTGCGCATCCAGCCGGCCAACCTGCGCAAGTCCCTCTAGAGCCCAGACGGGAGGAGCCCTCGATGAACCTGCAGCTCACCGGCCACCATGTCGAGATCACGCCCGCCATCCGCGAGTACGTGGTCGCGAAGCTCGAGCGCATCAGCCGCCACTTCGACCACGTGATCGAGGTGAACGTCATCATGACCGTGCAGAAGCTCGACCGGAAGATCGAGGCGAACGTGCACCTGTCGGGCAAGGACATCCACGTGCAGTGCAACGACGGCGACATGTACGCGGCGATCGACCAGCTGATCGACAAGCTCGACCGCCAGGTGATCCGGCACAAGGAGCGCTTCCAGGTGAACCGCCACGGGCCGGGAATCAAGCGCAACACCCAGGCCTAGGCCGCTTCCACGGGCGCAGGGCTCCGCCCATGAACCTCGTCTCCCGCCTCCTGCCGCCGAGCCACGTCGTGCTCGGGCTCGACGTGAGCAGCAAGAAGCGGCTCTTCGAGCAGATCGGGCTGCTCTTCGAGAACTCGCGCCAGGTGCCGCGCGCGCGCGTCTTCGACGCCCTGTTCGACCGCGAGAAGCTCGGCTCGACGGCGCTGGGCTTCGGCGTGGCCATTCCGCACGGCCGCATCAAGTCGCTCAAGGAGCCGGTGTGCGCGTTCGTCCGTACCGCCTCTCCCATCCCCTTCGAGGCGCCGGACGGCGAGCCCGTGAGCCTCGTCTTCGCGCTGCTCGTGCCCGAGCACGCGAACGAGACGCACCTGGAGCTCCTGTCGGAGCTCGCGCAGATGTTCAGCGACGCGGGCCTGCGCGAGGCCCTCGCCGCGGCCGGGGACGCCGCCGCGGCCCACCGGCTGATCACCGAGTGGTCGCCCTATGCCCCGGCTCAGCGTTCAGCGGCTGTTTGACGAGCGCCGCGGGCGCCTCGGGCTCACCTGGGCGGCGGGCACGGCGGGGGCCACGCGCGAGCTCGACGGCGAGATGCTGCACCGGCCGGGCGTCGGGCTCATCGGGCACCTCAACCTCGTCCACCAGATGCTCGTCCAGGTGCTGGGGCCCCGCGAAGTGCAGTACGTCGAGGGGCTCGAGGCGGCGCTGCGCGCCCCCACGGCGCAGCGCATCTTCGCCCCCGACACGATGTGCGCCATCGTGACCGACGGCGTGCGCGCGCCCGCGATCCTGCTCGAGGCGGCCGAGAAGGCGGGCGTGGCGCTGCTCACCTCCACCGAGCCCAGCCAGCACGTGATCAACGTGCTGCGGCCGTACATGCAGCAGGAGCTGGGGGAGATCACCACGCTGCACGGCGTCATGCTCGACGTGCTCGAGATCGGCGTGCTCATCACGGGCGAGTCCTCGATCGGCAAGAGCGAGCTCGCCCTCGAGCTCGTCTCGCGCGGCCACGGCCTGGTGGCCGACGACGTGGTCGAGCTGCAGCAGATCGGCCCCGACACGGTCCAGGGGCGCTGCCCGCCGATGCTGCGCGACTTCCTCGAGGTGCGGGGGCTCGGCGTGCTCAACATCCGCTCGATCTTCGGCGAGACCGCGGTGCGCCCGCGCAAGGCCCTGCGCCTCATCGTGCACCTGGACCAGCCCGAGGTCGTGCCGGAGGTGCGCAACAACCGGCTCGCCACGCGCTCGGGCACGCAGGAGATCCTGGGCGTGGAGATCCCCACGGTCACGCTCGCGGTCGCGCCGGGGCGCAACCTCGCCGTGCTGGTGGAGGCGGCGGTGCGCAACCACATCCTGCTTACGCGGGGCATCGACTCGACGCGCGAGTTCATCGCGCGCCAGGAGGCGGCGATCCGCTCCGGCTCGGCCGGGCCCGACGAGACCTCGGACTGATGCAGCTGGTCCTGCTTTCGGGCGTGTCGGGCTCGGGCAAGAGCGTGGCGCTCAAGGCGCTCGAGGACGCGGGCTTCTTCTGCGTGGACAACCTGCCCGCGGAGCTCATCGGGCCGCTCGCCGACTACGCGATGTCGCGCGGCGAGCCCCGGGTCGCGATCAGCGCGGACGCGAGGAGCCGCGAGAGCCTCGGCCAGCTCCCCGAGATCGTCGCGAAGGAGCGCACGCGCGGCAGCGACGTGCGCGTGATCTTCCTCGACGCCAACGACGAGAGCCTCGTGCGCCGCTTCTCCGAGACGCGCCGGCCCCATCCGCTCGCGGGCGACGGCCGCACCCTCGCCGAGGCGATCGCCGAGGAGCGGCGGCTGCTCGCGTGGCTCGCCGAGATGGGCCAGCGCATCGACACGAGCGCGCTCGTGCCCTCGCAGCTGCGCGGCTGGATCCAGGACCTGGTCGTCACCGACCGCTCGCGCCTCACGCTGTGCTTCGAGTCGTTCGGGTTCAAGGGCGGCGCGCCGCTCGACGCCGACTTCGTGTTCGACGCGCGTTGCGTGGTGCCGAACCCGCACTACGATCCGCGCCTGCGGCCGCTCACGGGCCTCGACCGCGAAGTGGTGGACTTCCTCGAGCGCGAGACCCAGGCCGGCATCTTCGTCGAGGACATCCAGCGCTTCCTCCAGCGCTGGCTCCCGCGCTTCGTCCTCGACCAGCGCGCGTCGATCACCGTGGCGGTCGGCTGCACGGGCGGGCGCCACCGCTCGGTGTACGTCGTGAAGCAGCTCGCCGAGCGCTTCGCTTCCGACTACCCGGTCGTCGTGAGGCACCGGGACCTCAAGGATTAGCGGGCCGCCCTTGCCGCTCCTCGACATCTTCTCCGCCGCGGTGCGGGCGCGGGCCGTGCCCATCTTTCCGCTCAACACGGTGCTCTTCCCGGGCGGCGTGCTGCCGCTGCGCATCTTCGAGGCGCGCTACGTGGACATGGCGAGCGACTGCCTCAAGCGCTCCGCGCCCTTCGGCGTGTGCCTCATCCGCGACGGCAAGGAGGTCGGGCCGCCCGCGGTGCCGGTGCGGATAGGGTGCCTCGCGCGCATCGCCGATTGCGACGCCGAGCAGCTCGGGGTGCTCAAGGTGCGCGCCGAGGGCCTCGAGCGCTTCCGCATCGCCTCGAGCGAGGTGACGAAGGCGGGCCTCATCGTGGCGGATGTGGAGCCGCTCGCGGCCGAGGCGCCCGCGCCCGACGCGCCGGGCCTCGGCGAATGCGCCGAGCTTCTCCGCAAGCTCATCGCGGGCATCGGCGCCGAGCGCTTCGTGCCGCCGCTGCGCTTCGAGGACGCGACGTGGGTGGGATTCCGCCTGGCGGAGATCCTGCCGCTGCGCAACGACGTGAAGCAGAAGCTGCTCGAGGTCACCGACGCGACCATGCGGCTCGCGGTGCTGCACAAGTTCCTGAAGCAGCAGAAGCTGATCGCCTAGAGCTGCACCGTCGGCCGAGGAGGCCCCATGACGAAGACGCCATCGCTTGCCACGAGCCGGATCTACGTCGCGATCCAGTTCGTGCTGCTTTCGGCCTTCGCGGCGGTGATCCTCTGGAATCCGGGCACGGCCCTCTTCGCATCGCCCGCAGCGTCGATGGCGGGAAACGTCATCGGCATCGCGGGGCTCCTCGTGATCGCTCTCGGCTTCCTCGCCCTCGGCCGCAACCTCCAGGTCGCGCCCCACACGAAGGAAGGCGCGCACCTCGTGCAGTCGGGCATCTACCGGGTGCTGCGCCACCCGATCTACAGCGGCATCGCGCTTTGCGTGGTCGGGCTGTGGCTGCGCGAGCCGACGCTCCCCGCCGCGCTCGCCGGCCTCGCCGTCATCATCTTCCTCGGCATGAAGCGCCGGCTCGAGGAGCGGTTCCTGCTCGCGGCGTATCCCGATTACGC
>DASPRQ010000073.1:0-3975 GCA_035624355.1 Usitatibacter sp.
ATGCCTCCAACGTGGTGCGGGCGACGCTCGCCAACGGCCTGCGGGTCGTGATCGTGCGCGACACCCTCGCGCCCGTGGTGAGCACGCAGCTCACCTACCTCGCGGGAGGCTACGAGACGCCCGCCGGCTTCCCGGGCACGGCGCACGCGCTCGAGCACATGATGTTCCGCGGCAGCGAGGGCCTCAGCGGAGCGCAGCTGAACGAGCTTACCGGCAAGCTCGGCGGCGAGAACAACGCGTTCACGACCAACGACGCCACCCAGTTCACCTTCTTCGCGCCGGCCGCCTATCTCGGCGTGCTGCTGCGCATCGAGGCGGACCGCATGCGCGGCGCCCTCCTCGACGAGAAGGGATGGGACCTCGAGAAGGGCGCGATCGAGCAGGAAGTCTCGCGGGACATTTCCGATCCGGGCTTCCTCGCCTTCGAGCAGGCCGAGGGCATCCTCTACGCGGGCACCGGCTACGCCGAGGACCCGCTCGGAACGCGGCCCTCCTTCGACAAGACCACGGCGAAGACGCTGCGCGACTTCTACGACGCGTGGTACCAGCCCGGCAACGCGATCTACGTGATCGTCGGCGACGTGGACCCGCAGGCGACGCTCGCCGAGGTGAAGTCGCTCTTCGATCCGATCCCGTCGCGGCCCACGCCGGAGCGCCGCCCCGTCGTGCTGCAGCCCTTCCACCCGACCACGATCGCGCGCACCACGCCTTCGGGAACCGGGTCGGTGCAGTTCCTGTACCGCATGCCCGGAATGATGTCCGCCGACTACGCGGCGGCCGAAGTGCTCATGGACGTGCTGAACAACCCGCGCAGCTCCCTCGAGGAGCTGGCGGCCCGCGGATTGGTGCTCGGCGCCGATGCGCAGATCCAGCCCTTCAGCCACGGCGGCATCGGGGCCGTGGAGGCCGAGTTCGCGAAGTCGCAGAAGCCGGGCGAGGCGCGGGCCCATCTCGAGCGCGTGATCGACGCGCTCCTCAAGGACGGCGTATCCGCGGAGCTCGTCGCCGCGGCGAAGCGCTCCGAGGCGGCGCAGTTCGAGTTCGAGAAGAACAGCGCGACGACGCTCGCCGGCGCGTGGTCCGACGCGCTCGCGTGGCGGGGGCTCGATTCGCCCCAGGCCGTCGAGGACCGGATCCAGGCCGTGACCGCCGCCGACGTGGATCGCGTCGCGCGCCGATGGCTGCGCAAGGATGCGCGCGTGACGATCGTGCTCACGCCGAGCGCGAACGGCAAGCGCCCGCCCCAGAGCGCCGGGTTCGGCGGGACCGAATCCTTCGCCGGCGAGGAAAGCCTCACCGTGCCGCTGCCCGACTGGGCGAACGCCGCGCTCGCGAAGCTGGAGCTCCCCCACTGGACGCTCGCCCCGACGCGGATGCGGCTCCCGAACGGCATCACGCTCATCGTGCAACCGGAATCGGTGAGCAGGACCGTCACCGTGGTGGGCCACATCGACCACGACGCCGGATTGCAGGAGCCGCCGGGCGAGGAAGGCGTGGGGCAGCTCCTCGCATCGCTCTTCGACTACGGCACGACGAGCCTCGACCGCTCGGCCTTCCACAAGGCGCTCGATGCGATCGCGGCGAGCGAATCGGGCGGCGACGACTTCATGCTGGCGGTTCCGAGCGCGGGCTTCGATCGGGGCGTGGAGCTCCTTGCCGCGAACGAGCTGCATCCGGCGCTTCCGGAAACCGCGTTCCGCATCCAGCAGCGCTCGCTCGCCCGGCTCCTCGCGGGCGAGCTGCAATCGCCTCGATACAAGATGTTCCGCGCGCTCAAGCACGGCCTGCTTCCCGCAGGCGATCCCGGGCTGCGCGAGGCCACTCCCGCGACGGTCGGGAAGCTCGACCTCGCCGAGGCGAAGCGCTATTTCGCAGCCACGTACCGTCCCGACCTCGCGACGATCGTGGTCGTCGGCGACGTGACGCCGGAGCACGCGCGCGCCGTCGTGGAGAAATGCTTCGGCGGGTGGAAGACGAGCGGTCCGAAGCCCGACGTGATCCCGCCGAAGGTCCCGCTCAACGCCGCCGCGTACACCGTGGTGCCGAATTCCTTCGCTTCCCAGGACACGGTGCTGATGGGCCAGGTGCTCGGCGTCTACCTGCACGATCCCGATCGCTACGCGCTCGAGCTCGGCAACGACGTGCTGGGCGGCAACGGGTTCGCCTCGCGCCTCATGCAGGACGTGCGCGTCGGCCATGGCTACGCGTACGGAGCCGATTCCGGCCTGGAGATCGGCCGCTCGCGCTCGGTCTTCTACGTGCAGTACGGCAGCGACCCGAAGAAGGTGGCTCCCGTGGACGCGCTGGTCCTCGACGACGTGAAGGCGATGCAGGATGCGCCGGTCAAGGAGGCGGAGCTCGCCAACGCGCGCCAGTACGAGATCCGCTCGATCCCGCTCGAGGTCTCGAGCGTGGACCGGATCGCGAAGGCCCTGCTCACGTGGAGCTACCACGACGAGCCGCTCGACCAGCCGATGATCGCGGCACGGCACTACCTCGATCTCACCGCGGCGGACGTGCGCGAAGCGTTCGAGAAGCACATCCGGCCCGCGCACTTCGTGCAGGTCGTCGAAGGGCCGAAGCCGGCGAAGCATTGAAGCGCCGCGCCGGCACGCTCGGCGCTCCGTCGCGCGGGGTGCCCCGCGGCGCAGGCGCCCTAGACGCCGGCCTCCTTGAAGACTTCCTTGGCGAGGCGCGCGCCCTCGACGGCCGCGGGGACGCCGCAGTAGATCATGCACTGCACGATGACCTCGAGGATGTCGTCCTTGCCGAGGCCGTTCGTGAGCGCGCCGCGCACGTGGGTCTTGAACTCGGTGCCGCGGTTGAGCGCGATGAGGATCGCGAGGTTCAGCATGCTGCGCTGCTTGCGGTCGAGGCCCGGCCGTGTCCACGCCGCGCCCCAGCAGTACTCGGTGATCAGGTCCTGCATCGTCTTCGTGAACCGGTCGGTCTGCGCGATCTGCGGATCGACGTATTCGGCGCCGAGGACCTCGCGCCGCACCTTCAGTCCCGCTTCGTAGAGTGCCTTGTCCACGCCGTTCTCCTCCAGAGGGGCGGACGCCCCGTCGCGCGGAATGGTACATCGCGCGCGCCGAAGACCCGTTGACGAACAGAGACGCGCTACCAGTAACCCTCGGTCGCGAGCTGTCCGGGCACTCCTCGCCTTACGGGTTCCAGTCCGCGCTCGCGAAACCACGTTCGCGCATCCTTGATCATCTCGGGGTTGCCGCACAGCATCACGCGCGATCCGGGCGCGTCGATGACCCGGCCGGCCGCCGACTCGAGCGCTCCGCTGCGCAGCAGCGCGCCGATGCGCTCGCCGAGCGCCCCGGACACGCGCTCCCGCGTGACCACTGGAATCAGGCAGAGCCGTGCCCGATCCTCGGCCGCACGCATCGACATCGCCCCGTCTACGTCGGCGCCCGCGAGCTCCGCGGCGGTGCGCACGCTGTGCGCGAAGATCACACGCTCGTGGCGCTTCCACGTCGCGTCGTCGGCCAGGATCGAGAGGAACGGGGCGGCACCCGTGCCGGTCGCGAGCAGCCACAGCACGCCGCCCGGCGCCACTTGCCCAAGGGTGAGGAATCCGAAACTGCGGCGGTCCAGTCGGATCGGACTTCCGGCCCGGAGCCGCTCGAAGTGGCGGTTGAACGCCCCGCCCGGCACGCGCGTGAACCGGAACGAGAGCCGGTCCTCGGTCACCGCGGAAGCGATCGAGTAAGGCCTCCACACGATGTCGTCGTCGGGCCCCAATCCCAGGCGCGCGTAGTGCCCGGGCGTGAAGCGGAAGTCCGCAGGACGCGTCGTATCGAACGCGACGAGGCCTGGGGCCCTATGCTGGATCGCCAGGATCCGCTCGACGGTGAACGGGACCGCCTTCCCGTCGCGCGGGGCGATCGCCGCGCCCGCATGCGACAAGTCGTTCATCACGGCGGCCTTCGTGCGGCGTGCGCGCGCCGCCGGGGCTCGAATACG
>DASPRQ010000002.1:0-10820 GCA_035624355.1 Usitatibacter sp.
CTGGTAGATGATCACCGTGTTGCGGTTCTTCTCGACCTTGTTGCCGACGTAGGCGCCTCCCACGGCCCCGGCGATCGTCGCCGCGGTGTTGCCGCGTCCGCTTCCGATCTGGTGGCCGAGCACGCCGCCCGCGATGCCGCCGAGCACGGCGCCGGCGCCCGAGGACTCGCCTTCCTTCTCGATCTTCTTCAGGTCGATCACCGTGCCGCACTCGTCGCAGGCTGCCGCGGCCGGGTTCGCGAAAACCGCGCCGAGGGCGAGCAGCACGCCCGGGATCGCGATCCTCAGGCTGGTTCTCATGGGCCATCCTCCCTTGATTGTCCGATGGGCGAAGATCGTAGCACGCCTCACGATTCCTCCGGCTTGAGCTGCGGGAAGAGGATCACGTCGCGGATCGACGGGCTGTCGGTGAAGAGCATCACGAGGCGGTCGATGCCGATGCCCTCGCCGGCCGTGGGCGGAAGCCCGTACTCGAGCGCGCGGATGTAGTCGGCGTCGTAGTACATCGCCTCCTCGTCGCCGGCTTCCTTCGCCTTCGCCTGCGCGGCGAAGCGCGCCGCCTGGTCCTCGGGGTCGTTGAGCTCCGAGAAGCCGTTCGCGATCTCGCGCCCGGCGACGACCAGCTCGAAGCGGTCGGTCACCGCGGGATCCGCGTCGCTCGTTCGGGCGAGCGGGGAGACGTCCACGGGGTGCGCCACGATGAACGTGGGATCGGCGAGCCGCTCCTCGGTGGTGGCCTCGAAGAGCTTGAGCTGCAGGATCCCGACGCCGTCCGTGGGAAACACCTCGACGTCGAAGGGGGCGAGCGCCTGCTTGAGGTAGCGCGGGTCGGAAAGGGCATGGAGCGGGTAGCCCGGGTTGTACTTCGCGATCGCCTCGGCCATGGTGAGGCGGTCGAAGGGCTTCGCGAGGTCGAGGGTCGCGCCCTGGTAGGAGAGCGCGGTGGCGCCCAGCACCTTGCGCGCGCACTCGCGCAGCAGCTCTTCCGTGAGGTCCATCAGGTAGCGGTAGTCCCGGTAGGCCTCGTAGAACTCGAGCATGGTGAACTCGGGGTTGTGGCGCGTCGAGATGCCTTCGTTCCTGAAGTTGCGGTTGATCTCGAAGACCTTCTCGAGGCCGCCCACCACCAGGCGCTTGAGGTAGAGCTCCGGGGCGATGCGCAGGTACAGGTCCATGTCGAGCGCGTTGTGGTGCGTCTTGAACGGCCGCGCCACCGCGCCGCCCGGGATCGGCTGCATCATCGGCGTCTCGACCTCGAGGTAGCCGCGCGCGATGAAGAACTCGCGGATCGCCTGCACGAGGCGCGAGCGGATCTCGAAGGTGCGGCGCGCCTCGGGGTTCACGATGAGGTCCACGTAGCGCTGCCGGTACCTCTGCTCCGTGTCGGTGAGCCCGTGGAACTTCTCGGGGAGCGGCCGCAGCGACTTGGAGAGCAGCCGGACGCCGTTCGCCTGGAGGGTGAGCTCGCCCTTGTTCGTCTTGAAGAGCGTGCCCTCGACGCCGACGATGTCGCCCAGGTCCCAGTGCTTGAACGCCTCGTGCGCTTCGGTGCCGGTGACGTCGTTGTTCACGTAGACCTGGATGCGCCCGCTCATGTCCTGGAGCGTCGCGAACGAGGCCTTGCCCATGACACGCTTGAGCATCATGCGGCCGGCCACGCAGGCGGCGGGCCTCTCGGACTCGAGGGCCTCGCGCGTCTTCGCGCCGTGGCGCTCTTGCAGCTCCGCGGCGAGGTCGCGCCGGCGGAAGTCGTTGGGGAACGCCGGCCCCTTCTCCCGCAGGCGCGCGAGCTTGGCGCGGCGCTCGGCGACGATCTGGTTCTCGTCCTGCGGCGGTGCGCCCGTCTTGTCGTTCTTGTCGTCGGCCATTCCTAGACTCCCTGCTTGAGGCTCGCGGTGATGAAGTCGTCGAGGTCGCCGTCCAGCACCGCCTGCGTGTTGCCCACCTCGACGTCGGTGCGCAGGTCCTTGATGCGCGACTGGTCGAGCACGTAGGAGCGGATCTGGTGGCCCCAGCCGATGTCGGTCTTGGTGTCCTCGAGGGCCTGCTTCTGCTCGTTCCTCTTGCGCACCTCCAGCTCGTAGAGCTTGGACTTCAGCATCGCCATCGCTTCGGCGCGGTTGCGGTGCTGCGAGCGGTCGTTCTGGGAGGAGACGACGATGTTGGTCGGCAGGTGCGTGATGCGCACGGCCGAGTCCGTCTTGTTCACGTGCTGCCCGCCCGCCCCGGAGGCGCGGTAGGTGTCGATGCGCAGGTCCGCGGGGTTGATCTCGATCTCGATCGTCTCGTCCACCTCGGGGTAGACGAACACGCTCGCGAAGGACGTGTGGCGCCGCGCGTTGGCGTCGAAGGGGCTCTTCCTCACGAGGCGGTGGATGCCGGTCTCGGTGCGCAGGTATCCGTAGGCGTAGGGGCCCGTCACCTTGATCGAGGCGCTCTTCAGCCCCGCCACCTCGCCCTCGCTCTCCTCGAGCAGCTCCACCTTGAAGCCGTGGCGGTCGCAGTACTTGGTGTACATGCGCAGCAGCATCTGCGCCCAGTCCTGCGCCTCGGTTCCACCCTGGCCGGCGTTGATGTCCACGAAGCAGCTGTTCGGGTCCATGGGGTTCGCGAACATGCGCCGGAACTCGAGGTCGGCGACGAGCTTCCCGGTCTCGCCCACGTCGCCCTCGACGGCGGCGAGCGTCGCGTCGTCGCCCTCGGAGCGGGCGAGGTCGAAGAGCTCGCGCGAGTCGCGCAGGCCCGCGTCGATCCTCTCGAGCGTGGAGACGGTCTCCTCGAGCGCGCGGCGCTCCTTGCCGAGGTCCTGGGCGCGCTTCGCGTCGGACCAGATGTTCGGGTCCTCGAGGGTGCGCGCGACCTCTACGAGCCGCGCCTTCTTCGTGTCGTAGTCAAAGATACCTCCTGAGCTCGGCCGCGCGCGCGGCCAGGCCCTGGAGGGTGTTGTCGATGAGGTTCAGGCGATCGGCTTCCATCGGCGAAATTATACGGAAATCGGCGACCGACCCCGTTCCCGCTACTCGACGTGCTCCACGACGAGCTGCACCGAGGCGGCTCCCCGGTATTCGTTCACGTCGAGGCGGTAGACGGCGCGGATCGACTCGGGGAGCGGCTCGGGAGAGCCGAAGCGGATGGCGGGGAAGCGCCGGTCGCCGAGGCCGAGCACGAGCTTCAGGTGCCGCTCGCCCACCACGCGCTGGGAGCGCACGGCGAAGCGTCCCGCGAAGCGCGGCTCGGGGAAGCCCTGGCCCCAGACCTCGGCGCGCAGGCAGAGGGCGAGATCGAGGTCGAGGTCGTGCGGCGCGAGCTCGCCGTCGCACTCGATTCGCCGGGCGAGGTCGGCCGGGGTGAGCCGCTCTTGGGCGACGGTCTCGAACGCGCGGGCGAAGGGCTCGAGCCGGTCGCGCGCGAGGGTCACGCCCGCCGCGGCCGCGTGGCCCCCGAAGCGCTCCATGAGCCCCGGCTCGCGCTTGTCGACGAGGTCGAGCGCGTCGCGCAGGTTGAGCGCGGCGACCGACCGTCCCGAGCCCTTGAGCCGGCCCGCGCCGTCGGATGCGAACGCGAACACCGGCCGATGCAGGCGCTCGCGCAGCCGCGAGGCGAGCAGGCCCACCACGCCCGCGTGCCACTCGTCGCGGTGGATCGCGAGCGTGTACGCCCCTCCCGCGTCCACGGCGGCGATCATGGCGAGCGCCGACTCCTGCATCCGCTCCTCGATCTGGCGCCGCTCGCGGTTGAGGGTGTCGAGGCGTCGCGCGAGCTCCAGGGCCTGTCCCGGGTCGTCCGCGAGGAGGCACTCGATCCCGAGCGACATGTCCTGGAGGCGCCCGGCCGCGTTGAGGCGCGGCCCCGCGGCGAAGCCGAGGTCGTAGGCGCTCGCCTGGCGCGCGGGTCGTCCGGCCACTTCCAGCAATGCGGCCACTCCCGCGCTCGCCTTGCCCGATCGGATGCGCTCGAGCCCCTGCGCGACGAGGATGCGGTTGTTCGCGTCGAGCCGGGCCACGTCGGCGATGGTGCCGAGCGCCACGAGGTCGAGCAGCGCGGCGAGGTTGGGCTCCGCGCGGGAGGCGAAGGCGCCGCGGCGCCGCAGCTCCGCGCGCAGCGCCGTCATCACGTAGAAGATCACGCCCACGCCCGCGAGGTGCTTGCTCGGGAAGCCGCAGCCCGCCTGGTTCGGGTTCACGATGCAGGCGGCGGCCGGCGTCTCCCTTCCCGGAAGATGGTGGTCGGTCACGAGCACGCGCATGCCCAGGCGGGTCGCCTCGGCCACGCCCTCCACCGCGGCGATGCCGTTGTCCACGGTGACGAGCAGGTCGGGCGCGCCCTGCGCCGCCGCGCGTGCGATCTCGGGGGTGAGGCCGTAGCCGTGCTCGAACCGGTTGGGCACGAGGTAATCCACGCGCGCTCCGAAGGCGCGCAGCGCCCGGACCGCGAGCGCGCACGCCGTGGCCCCGTCGGCGTCGTAGTCGGCGACGACCCGCACCCGCTCGCCCTTCGCGATCGCGTCGGCGAGGAGGCGCGCGGCGTCCTCGGCGCGGGCGAGGGAGGCGGGCGGCGCGAGGCGGCCCAGCGTGCGGTCGAGCTCCTCGGGGGAGGTGAGCCCGCGCGCCGCGAAGATGCGGGCAAGCCGGGGATCGCAGCCCGCGGCGAGGAGCCGCGCGCTCCCCGCCTCGTCGACGGAGCGCTCGACGATCTCAGCCATGGGTGGCGAGGGGCCTCGACCGGCGCAGCCATCGCCGGCGCGCCCGGCCCGAGAGCACCGCGACGAGCGTGTCGGTCGCACGCGGCAGCACGATGCGCACCGTGCCGAAGCGCTCGATGGCTTCCCCCAGGTCGCGGAACCACGCGCGGTCGAGGCCCTCGGCCGCCGCCCGCCAGCCCGCGGCGTCCACGCGGCTCCACGGGGCGGCGAGCTCGTCGAGCACGACCAGCACCGCAGAGGCCGTCCCGGGCGCCGCGAGTTCCGCGACGCTCTTCGGGACGGGCGGCGCGGCAGCTCCGGAAAGCGCCGCGAGCCCGCGCGCGAAGGCTTCCCTCGCGTGCACGGCGGCGTAAGGGCGATCCACGCTCGCGGGCGTGGGTCCCTCGCCCCAGAACCAGACGCTGTTCACCAACGGGGCGCCCGCCGCCTCGCGCCGCGCGTTCACGTCGTGGGCCGCGAGCACCATCTGCGCCTCCGTGATCGCGGAGCGCCAGTTGATGCGCCCGCTGCCCGTGGGGAGCAGGCCGAAGGGATCGCGCCCGCGCGCTTCCTCGAGCGGCACGGTGGTCGGGAGCTCCACCTCCGGCACCTCGACGTACCAGCGCTCGGGCGACGGCGCGCGAAAGCGCAAGCGGTCCTCGTCGAAGAGCGATTGCAGCGCGGCGACGAGCGGCTCGGCCTCCTCGCGCGTGAGGCCCAGCACGGCCGCGTCGTGCAGCACCAGCGCGTCGCCGTCGATGCGCAGGTGCACCGGGTCGGCGCGCATCCAGGCGCCTTCGGCGCGATCGCCCTCGCCCGCGAGCGCCACGGCGGCCACCGGCGGCGGCGAGGGCAGAGCGAAGCGGCGCGCGAGCCAGCGCGTCGCCCCCGCCTCCTCGGAGCGCTCGAGGTCGGCGCGGGCGAGCCACTTCTCGAGGCCGGGCAGGCGCAGGTCCCGCATCGCGGCGGGGGCATCGGGCGGGGCGAGGAGGTCGGGAACCAGCAGGTCCAGCGGCATGGGCGATAATCGGGGTCCGGTGCGGCGCGCCGCGGCCGGATACCCAATTATCCCCCTTTCCCCTTGCGACCCTTCGAGCTCTACGTCGGCCTGCGCTACACCCGCGCCAAGCGCCGCACCCACTTCATCTCCTTCATCTCCGGGATCTCCATGGTGGGCATCGCGCTGGGGATCGCGGCGCTCATCACCGTGATGTCGGTCATGAACGGCTTCGAGAAGGAGATCCGGGCGCGCATCCTCGGGGCGGCGGCCCACATCCAGATCCTCGGCGGGGAGCACGGCATCGCCGGCTGGGAGGACCTCGTCAGGAAGGTGAAGGAGCACCCCGAGGTGACCGACGCCGCGCCCTACGTGATGGGGCAGGGGCTGCTGTCCACCGGTGCGGCGGTGCGCGGCGTGTACGTGCGCGGCGTGATCCCCGCGCTCGAGGAGACGGTGGCCGACTTCGGGCGGCACATGCTCGCCGGGCACCTCGAGGACCTGAAGCCCGGCGGCTTCGGGGTCGTGATCGGCGTGGGGATCGCCAACGGACTGGAGCTCGGCGTGGGCGACCGCGTGACGCTCATCGCGCCCGAGGGGCAGGTCACGCCGGCGGGAGTGCTGCCGCGGCTCAGGCAATTCACCGTGGTCGGCGTCTTCCGCCTCGACCACAACGAGCTCGACAACGCGCTCGCGCTCATCGACCTCGCCGACGCGCAGGCCCTCTACCGCATGGGCGCGAACGTGAGCGGGGTGCGCGTGCGGGTGCGCGACGTCGACCGCGCCCCGATCGTGGCCCGGAGCCTCGCGGAGCGCCTGCCCGACAACCTCTTCGTCACCGACTGGACGCGCCAGAACGTGAACTACTTCCGCGCGATCCAGATCGAGAAGCGCATGATGTTCGTGATCCTCACGCTCATCATCGCGGTGGCCGCGTTCAACCTCGTCTCCACGCTCGTGATGGTCGTGACCGACAAGCACCCGGACATCGCGATCCTGCGCACGCTCGGCGCGGCTCCCGCGAGCATCATGAAGATCTTCGTGGTGCAGGGCGCGATCATCGGCGTCGTCGGGACGCTGGCGGGGGTCGCGGTCGGGGTGCTGCTCGCGCTCAACATCGCCGTGGTGGTGCCCTTCATCGAGCGCCTCTTCCACTTCCACATCCTCTCGAGCGAGGTGTACTACATCAGCGAGCTGCCCTCGGACCTGCACTGGAGCGACGTGGGCGCGGTGGCGGCGGTCTCCCTCGTGCTCGCCTTCGTCGCGACGATCTACCCGAGCTGGCGGGCCTCGCGCGTCAACCCCGCGGAAGCGCTGCGCTATGAATGAGGCCGTGCTCGAGTGCGCCGGGCTCGTGAAGACCTTCGGGCTGGGCGAGGTCGCCGTGCCGGTGCTGAAGGGCGTGGACCTCGAGATCGGCCGCGGCGAGTCGATCGCGATCGTGGGCGCCTCCGGCTCGGGCAAGAGCACGCTGCTGCACCTGCTGGGCGGCCTCGACCGGCCCACCGCGGGGCGGGTCACGCTCCTCGGCGAGGACGTGTTCGCGCTCGGGCCCGCGGAGCAGGGGCGGCTTCGCAACCGCGCGCTGGGCTTCGTCTACCAGTTCCACCACCTGCTGCCGGAGTTCTCGGCGCTCGAGAACGTCGCGATGCCGCTCGTGATCCGCCGCGTGGCGGACGCCGAGGCCCACGAGCGTGCCGCGGCGATGCTCGACGAGGTGGGCCTGGGGCATCGCATCGCGCACCGTCCCGGGGAGCTTTCCGGCGGCGAGCGCCAGCGCGTGGCGGTCGCGCGCGCGCTGGTGACCGATCCCGCCTGCGTGCTCGCCGACGAGCCCACGGGCAACCTCGACCGGGAGACCGCCGCGCGCGTCTTCGACCTCATCGTCGAGCTCAACCGCCGCCACGACGCCGCGTTCGTGATGGTCACCCACGATCCGGACCTCGCGGCGCGCATGCGGCGCACGCTGCGCATCGTCGACGGTCGCCTCGCCTGACGGGGAAGGGCGCGGGCTCCCGGCGGGCGCTCAGAAGCTCACGGGATCGAGGGAGCGCCAGAGGTACCAGGTCGCGACCGAGCTCCACGGCGACCACGGCCCGGCGATGGCGCGCATCTCGTCCCGGCTGAGGGGCTCGCCGCCGTTGTAGGCGCGCTCCATCGCGCGCTTCAGGCCCAGGTCGCCCACGGGCAGCACGTCGGGGCGCTTCAGGTGGAAGATGAGGAACATCTCGACCGTCCAGCGGCCGATGCCCTTCACGCGCACGAGGTCCTCGATGATCGCCTCGTCGTCCATGCGCGCCCAGCGCCGCGGGCGCACGGCGCCCGTGTCGAAGTGCGTGGCGAGGTCCCTCACGTAGCGCGCTTTCTGCCCCGAGAGCCCGCAGGCGCGCAGGGCCTCCTCGGTGAGCCCCGTGACGCTCGCCGGGTCGACGGCGCCGGCGGCCCCCGCGAAGCGCGCCCAGATCGACTGGGCCGCCTTCACCGAGATCTGCTGTCCGACGATGGAGCGGCACAGCGTCTGGAACGCGTCGCCGCGGCTCACGATGTCGGCGTCGGGGAAGTCGCGGATGAGCTTGCGCAGGACCTTGTCGCGGCGCGCGAGGTGCGCCTTCGCCCGCGGCCAGTAGTCGGGAACCATGCCGGCATTGTAGGCGGGAGGCCCCGTCGGCGCAGGTCGCCGCGCCGCGTTAGGAGAAGATGCGTGTCTTCGCGCTCGCCTTCGTCGCCGGCACCTTCCTGCTGCAGAACCAGCGCTCGCTTCCCGAGCTGCCGTACGCGCTGCTCGGCGTGGCCGCGGGGCTCGCCTGCGCGCTCGTGCCGCGGCGCCGCGTCGCGGCCCGCGGCGTCCTCCTCGTCGCTTGCGGCGCGCTCGCGGGGTTCGGCCATGCCGCGTGGCGCGCGCAGCGCGTGCTCGAGGATCGCCTGCCCGTCGCGCTGGAAGGCCGCGACGTCGTCGTGCAGGGGCTCGTGGCGGGCCTCCCGCAGGTCGGGGCATCGGCGACGCGCTTCCTCTTCGAGGTCGATCGCGGCGCGGCGGGCGGGCAGGTCGACGGGCGCGAGGCGGCCGCTCCCTCGCGGATCTCCCTCTCGTGGTTCGCACGGGTGTCGGAGTCCGGAATCGAGCCGCCCCCGGCGCTCGTGCCCGGCGAGGGATGGCGCTTCACGGTGCGGTTGAAGCGGCCGCGCGGCCTCGCGAATCCCCACGCGTTCGATTTCGAGCCCTGGGCCCTCGAGCGCGGCATCCGCGCGACCGGCTACGTGCGTGCCGGCGAGCGCCTTCCCGCGGCCCGCGCGGAAGGCTGGCCCTACACCCTGGACCGCTGGCGCGGCGAGGTGCGCGGCCGCATGCAGGCGGAGCTCGGTGAGGCGAGGCTCGCCGGCGTGCTGGTGGCGCTCGCCATCGGCGACCAGGACGCCATCGCGGAGGCCGACTGGCGAACCTTCTGGCGCACCGGCGTGGGCCACCTGATGAGCATCTCCGGCCTGCACATCACCATGCTCGCGGGGCTCGGGTTCGCCATCGCCCATTTCGTCTGGGTGCGCGTGCCGGGGCTCGCCGTGCGCTGGCCCGCGCGCAAGGCGGCGGCGCTCGCGGGCGTGGCCGCGGCGCTCGCCTACACGCTCATGACCGGCTGCGCCGTTCCCGCGCAACGCACGCTCCTCATGCTCTCGGCGGTAGCCGCCTGCGTGCTCGCCGACCGCCACGGCTCGCCTTCGCGGGTGCTCGCGCTCGCCGCGCTCGTCGTGGTCGCGGCCGACCCCTGGGCCGTGCTCGCGCCGGGCTTCTGGCTGTCCTTCGGCGCGGTCGCCTCGATCTTCTACGCGGCGGCGTTGCGCACGGGACGGCCGGGCAGGGTGCGGGCCGCGTTCGTCGAGCAGCTCGCCGTGACGGTGGTCATGCTCCCGATGCTCTTCGCGCTCTTCCAGCAGGCCTCGCTCGTCGCGCCGCTGGCCAACGCCTTCGCGATCCCGCTGGTGAGCCTGGGGGTGGTGCCCCTTGCGCTAGCGGGGGCGTTTCTCCCGCTGCCATTCCTCCTGCATGCGGCCCACGGGCTCATGCTCGGCGTCATGGTGCCCCTCGAGTGGCTCGCGGCGCTGCCGTGGGCGACAGTGGAGCGGGCGGCGCCGCCGCCATGGGCCCTGGCGTGCGCCGCGGCCGGCGCCCTGTGGCTGCTCGCCCCGCGGGGCGTGCCGATGCGAAGCTGCGGCCTCGTGTGGATGCTTCCGCTCCTCGTGCTGCCCGCGCCGCGCCCTGCGCCCGGAGAGGCGTGGATCGACGTGCTCGACGTCGGCAACGGGCTCGCGGTGGTCGTGCGCACCGCCGCGCACGCGCTGGCTTACGACGCCGGCCCGAGCTGGAACGGCGACGCGGACACGGGCAACCGCATCGTCGTGCCGTTCCTGCGGGGCGAGGGCGTGCAGCGCCTCGACGCCCTCGTGATCTCCCACGCCGACGACGACCACTCGGGCGGCGCGGCCTCCGTGGCGGCGGAGCGCTCGCCGGGCTGGATGCTTTCGTCGCTGCCCGAGGAGCACCGGCTGCACGGGCTCGTCGCGCCGTCGCTGCGCTGTGCGGCGGGCGAGGACTGGGAGTGGGACGGCGTCGAATTCCGCGTGCTGCATCCGGGCGCCGAGATCTACGGCGCGCGGGGCCCGCGCAAGGAGAACGATCGCGGCTGCGTGCTCAAGGTCTCGACGCGGTCGCGCTCGATGCTGCTCTCGGCCGACGTCGAGGCCCGCGCCGAGGCGGAGATGCTCGCCCGGGATCGCGCGGCCCTCGCCTCGGACGTGCTCCTCGTGCCGCACCACGGCTCGAGGACCTCCTCGACGCCCGCGCTCGTCGAGGCGGTCGACCCGGCCATCGCGATCCTCTCCGTCGGCTACCGCAACCGCTTCCATCACCCGAGCCCCGCGGTGGTCGCGCGCTATGCCGCGCGCGGCGTCGAGCTTCGCCGCACCGATGCGGAAGGGGCCCTGCGCGTCGTGCTGCCGGCGCGGACGGGAGCCGAGCCCGCCGTCGCCGGCCAGCGCGCCGCGTGCCGCTACTGGAGCGCGCGCGAGGACTGCCTCACCGCCCGAGCCGCACCCTGAAGAAATGCGTCATCTCGTCCCACGAGCGCCGGGCCGCCTTCTCGTTGTAGG
>DASPRQ010000005.1:0-20417 GCA_035624355.1 Usitatibacter sp.
AGGCGATGAAGGACCTCGGCGCCGACATCGGCATCATGGCGTTCGTGCTGCAGTTCGCCCCGCAGGAGTTCGTGAGCATCCCGCGGCACGGCACGATCCAGTACCACCCTTCGCTGCTCCCGAAGTACCGCGGGCCCTCCTCGATCAGCTGGCCGATCGCGAGGGGCGAGAGGAAGACGGGCCTCACCATCTTCCGTCCCACCGACGGGCTCGACGAGGGGCCGGTGATCCTGCAGAAGGAGACGCCGATCTCGGAGGACGACACGCTCGGCACCGTGTACTTCGACCGCCTCTTCCCCATGGGGGTGAAGGCGATGCTCGAAGCCGCCGACCTCGTGGTGGCCGGAAAGCACCGGGAGACGGTGCAGGACGAGTCGCAGGCCTCCTACGAGGGGTGGTTCCGCGCGGGCGAGGCGAAGGTGAGCTGGCACAACCACGCGGACTTCATCCACAACGTCATCCGCGGCTCCGATCCCGCGCCCGGCGCGTGGACCACGATCGGCGGGAAGAAGCTGCAGCTCTTCGGCTCGAGGAAGCACCTCGTGCGCACCTTCGGCGCGGTGAAGGGCAAGATCGGCGAGATCACCGAGATCGGCGCGGAGTCGATGCGCGTCACCGCGCAGGGCGGGCAGATCGAGATCTCGAAGGTGAGGCCCGAGGAAGGCAAGAAGCTCTCCCCCGCCGAATGGGCGAAGGCGGCCGGAGTGGCCCCGGGTGCCGTCCTCGGCCCGTAACCGCATCCGCACGGAGATATCCATGGCGCACGCGATCCGTTTCCACAAGACCGGCGGTCCCGAAGTCCTCCAGTGGGAGGAGGTGAAGGTCGGCGACCCCGGGCCCGGGGAGCTCCGCATCGCCCACAAGGCGGTAGGGCTCAACTACATCGATACGTACCACCGCACGGGCCTCTATCCCGTGCCGCTGCCCTCGGGCATCGGGCTGGAAGCCTCGGGCGTGGTGGAGGCGGTCGGCGCGGGCGTGGCCGAGTTCAAGCCCGGCGACCGCGTGGCCTACTGCAACGGGCCCATCGGCGCCTACGCCGAGGTGAAGATCCACCCCGCGGAGCGCTGCGTGAAGGTGCCCGAGGGCATCAGCTTCGAGCAGGCCGCCTGCATGATGCTGCAGGGCCTCACGGTGCAGTACCTGCTGCGCCGCCTGTACGTCGTGCCGAAGCCCGGCGACACCGTCCTGTGGCACGCGGCCGCGGGGGGCGTGGGCCTCATCGCCTGCCAGTGGGCCCGGGCGCTCGGCGTGAACCTCATCGGCACGGTGAGCTCCGAGGAGAAGGCGAAGCTCGCGCGCGACAACGGCTGCGCCCACACGGTGGTCTACACGAAGGAGGACTTCGTCGCGCGGGTGAACGAGATCACCGGCGGGAAGAAGGTGCCGATCGTCTACGACTCCGTGGGCAAGGACACCTTCATGAAGTCCCTCGACTGCCTCCAGCCCCGGGGCCTCATGGTGAGCTTCGGCAACGCCTCGGGGGCCGTGGGGCCCACGGACCTCGGCATCCTCTCGGCCAAGGGGTCGCTGTACGTGACGCGCCCCACGCTCATGAGCTACGTCGGCAAGCGCGAGGAGCTGCTCGCCGCCTCGAAGGAGCTGTTCGACATGGTGCTCGCGGGCAAGGTCAAGGTGGGCGCGCGCCAGAGCTACGCGCTGCGGGACGCGGCGCAGGCCCACCGCGACCTCGAGGGGCGCAAGACCACAGGGTCGACCGTCTTCGTCCCGTAAGCGCCGCGCGGTCCCTGCGGGGCCCCTTGAATCGCCCGCGCGCCAGGGCTAGCCTGAGGGCTGGTTTTGGCGATGCCCAGGGCCGCTGCCGACTCTCGACACCGCTCCTTTCGAACCGCCGAAAAGGAGGGTCTCATGAGACTCAGGATGTACGTCACCCTTCCCGACGTGGCGAGCGCGCGCAAGCTGGCGAACGACCTGCTGCTCGCGCGCGTGGAGGACCGCCACATGCACTTCCTCGCCCGCCGCGGCACGGATCTCGGCGAGCTGAACGAAGCGAGCTACCTGCAGAAGACCGACGCCGTCCACGGCGCCTTCGTGGGCCTCGTGCTCGGGGGCGTCCTCGGCGCCCTGGCCGGGGCGCTGCTGGTGGACTTCCCGCCCCAGGGCGTGACGATCAAGCTGGTCGCCATGCTGGTCGCCACCCTGGTCGGCGCCCTCGTCGGCGTGTGGATCGCGACGATGGTGGGCCTGCAGGTGCCCAACTCGCGGCTGCGCGCGTTCGAGAAGGAGCTCGCCGAGGGGCACGTGCTGCTCATGCTCGACGTGCCCGCCGGACGCTACGAGGAGGTGCGCGCGGTGATCGCCCGCACCCATCCCGAGGCGGAGGACCGCGGCAACGAGCCCACGGTGCCGGCCTTCCCGTAGCGGGAGGGGCCGGGCCGTTTGCTAGAATTCGCGACTGCCTTCCGTCGCGAACCGTCCCCCCATGGCCCTCCTCCTGCGCGAAGCCGACGTCGAGCGCCTGATCACGATGCCCATGACCCTCGAGCTCGTCGAGAGGGCGCACCGCGAATACTCGACGGGACAGGCGATCGACGTGCCGCGCGAGCGCACGCGGCTGCCCAAGGCGGCGCTGCACATCCTGCAGGGCGCGGTGCCCTCGGCCGGCGTCTTCGGCTACAAGGCCTACACCTCGAGCCGCGAGGGCGTGCGCTTCCTCGTGTACCTCTTCGACGCCGAAAGCGGCCGGCTCGACGCCGTCGTCGAGGCGAACCTCCTCGGCATGACGCGCACGGGCGCGGCCGGCGGGGTCGCGGCGAAGTGGCTCGCGCGCGAGGATGCGCGCGTGGTGGGCCTGTTCGGCGCGGGCTGGCAGGCGCAGGGACAGCTCGAGGCGCTCGCCGCGGTGCGGCGCCTCGAGCGCGTGAAGGTGTACTCGCGCACGGCGGAGAAGCTCGGGAAGTTCTGCGCGGCGATGCGCGAGCGGCTTTCCCTCGACGTGGTGCCCGCCGCCTCCGCCGAGGAGGCGGTGAGGGCGAGCGACATCGTGGTCACCATCACCACCTCGGCCACGCCCGTGTTCGACGGCGAATGGCTCGCGCCCGGCGCCCACGTGAACGCGGCCGGCTCCAACTCGCTCCTGCGCCGCGAGATCGACGAGACCACCGTGCGCCGTGCGCACACGGTGGTCGTCGACTCGCGACCGACGGCGCTCAAGGAGGCGGGCGACCTGCTGCCGGCGCTCGAGAAGGGGCGGCTGCACGCCGGGGCTCTCGCGGAGTTGGGCGAGGTGATCGCCGGCATCCGCCCCGGGCGCACGGCGCGCGAGCAGATCACGCTCTTCGAATCCCAGGGCATGGCGATCCAGGACCTGGCCGTCGCGGCCGAGCTCGTGCGGCGGGCCCGTGCGCAGGGGATCGGATCGGAGGTCGACCTCGGCGCGTGAAGCCGGGGCGGGGCCCATGTAAGATGGCGCCACCGCATCGGCGTTCCGGGACCCCGTCGGGAGCGGGGGAGCCGGGACCCAGGGAGAAGGCATGAAGACCGCGTTCTGGAAGACCGACTGGTTCTCGGCCCTCGTCATCGCCGTCGTGCTCTTCGGCTTCGCGCGCGTCGGAGGCTTCATCCCGGGGCTCGAGCGCTGGGCGTACGACCTCGGCGTGCGCATGACGTCGAAGGTGCCCAGCGACCGCATCGCGGTCATCGCCATCGACGAGCAGTCGATCGCCAACATCGGGCGCTGGCCCTGGTCGCGGGACGTCCTCGCGAAGCTGATCGACGAGCTCGCCGCCGCGCACGCGAAGGTGATCGGCGACACCGTCTTCTTCTTCGAGCCCCAGAAGGACCCGGCGCTCGCCTACGTCGACAAGGCGCTCGACGTGTACAACAAGTCGTGGCCGCCGCCCGCGCCTTCGCCGGACATCCAGGGCGTGGCCCCCATCGGCGGCGCCACCCCGGCCGCCCAGGTTTCCACGGCCCCGCCGGAGGTGGCGGAGATCGGGCGCATCCTCAACGAGGCATCGGCCGCGCTCAACACCGACGCGCGGCTCGCCGCGAGCGTGAAGAAGGCGGGCAACGTGGTGCTGCCCCTCGCCTTCGAGCAGCTTTCCTACGTCCCGCCGCCCGGCCGTCCCGACAAGCCGCTGCCCGAGTACGTCGCGAGGAACACCATCGGGGCGGCGGCGGCCGGGGGCGGCTCCTTCATGTACGGCACCGAGCCCCTCGTCCCGATCGAGTCGATCGGCGCCGCGGCCGCCGGCATCGGGCACCTCAACAGCAGCGTCGACGAGGACGGCGCGGTGCGCTACGAGCCGCTCGTGATCGACTACTACGGCCAGCAGTACCCGTCGCTCGCGCTGCTCATCGCCGCCCGGAGCCTCAACCTGGGGCCGAAGGACATCACGGCGAGCATCGGCCAGAGCGTGAGCCTCGGCGGCAAGACCATCCGCACCGACGACCTGGGCGAGATGTACACGTACTTCTACAAGGACCGCGACGGGCGGCCCGCCTTCCCCATCGACTCGTTCTTCGACGTCTACAGCGGGAAGATCCCGGCCTCCAAGTACGCGGACAAGATCGTGCTGATCGGCGCGACGGCCACCGGCGTGGGCACGAACCAGGTCACGCCCATCTCGGCGCAGATGAACCCGGTCACGACCCTCGCGCACTCGGTGTCGTCGATCCTGCAGGAGCACTTCTTCGTGACGCCCTCGTGGGGCCCGCTCGCCGCCTTCGGCGCCTACATCCTGGTGGCGCTCTACCTCATCCTCCTGCTGCCGCGCCTGAAGGCGGGGATGGGGGCGGTGGTGTCGATCGTGATCCTCGTCGCGCTCTTCGCCGCCCAGCTCGCGCTCATGACGGGCGCGGGGCTATGGCTGCAGCTCATGCTCCCGGCGACGCTCCTGCTCGTGGGCCACGCGCTGCTCACCACCAAGCGCTACCTCGTCACCGAGCGCGGCAAGGAGAAGGCCGACGTCGAGAGCGCGGAGTCCAACCGCATGCTCGGCCTCGCCTTCCAGCAGCAGGGCCAGCTCGACATGGCCTTCGACAAGTTCCGCAAGGCCCCGCTCGGCCCCGACGTGATGGAGAACCTCTACAACCTCGCCCTCGACTTCGAGCGCCGCCGCCAGTTCAACAAGGCCGAGAGCGTCTTCCGCTACATGGCGACCTACGACGCCAAGTTCCGCGACATCCAGGAGCGGCTCGACCGGGCGAAGAAGCTCTCCGAGACGATCATCCTGGGCGGAACCGCGGGCGCGCGCACCAACGCGGGCACGATGATCCTCCAGGGCGGGGCCGGCGCCGAGAAGCCCATGCTCGGGCGCTACCAGGTCGAGAAGGAGCTGGGCAAGGGCGCCATGGGCGTGGTCTACGGCGGCAAGGATCCCAAGATCGGCCGCGTGGTGGCGATCAAGACCATGGCGCTCTCCGACGAGTTCGAGGCCGAGGAGCTCGTCGAGGCGAAGGAGCGCTTCTTCCGCGAGGCCGAGACCGCGGGGCGGCTCACCCACCCCAACATCGTCACGATCTACGACGCGGGCGAGGAGCACGACCTGTGCTACATCGCCATGGAGTTCCTCAAGGGCAAGGACCTCATGCCCTACACGAAGCAGCCCAACCTGCTCCCGCCGGACAGGGCCCTGTCGATCGTGGAGCGGGTGGCCGAAGCGCTGGGCTACGCGCACTCCATGGGCATCGTGCACCGCGACATCAAGCCCGCGAACATCATGTACGAGCCCGAGTCGGATACCGTCAAGGTGACCGACTTCGGCATCGCGCGCATCACGGACTCGTCGAAGACCAAGACCGGCATGGTGCTCGGCACGCCCTCGTACATGTCGCCCGAGCAGCTCGCCGGCCGCAAGATCGACGGCCGCAGCGACCTCTTCTCGCTGGGCGTCACGCTCTTCCAGCTGCTCACGGGGCGCCTGCCGTTCGAGGGCGAGTCGATGACGCAGCTCATGTTCGCCATCGCCAACAACCCCCATCCCCCGATCCGCCAGCTCAACGCCTCGCTTCCGGCCTGGGTCGACGCGGTCGTCGACCGCGCGCTCGCCAAGGACTTCGAGAAGCGCTTCCAGACCGGGGCCGAGTTCGCCGAGGCGATCCGGCAGGGGCGCAAGGGCGGGGCGGCGGCGCCATCGGATGCCCGCGCCTGAGGCGAAGGCGGCGCGGGAGCCGCTGCACACGCGCACGATCGAGATCCGCGGCTACAAGCGCTCCGACGGCCTGTACGACATCGAGGGCCACCTCCTCGACACGAAGCCCCACGACTTCCGCCTCGCCGCGGGCGTGCGGCGCGCGGGCGAGCCGATCCACTCGATGTGGCTGCGCATCACCGTGGACCGCCAGCTCACCATCGTGGACGCCGAGGCCGGGATGGACGCGGTGCCGTACGTGGAGCATTGCGGCGCGATCGCTCCGGCCTACCGCCGGCTCGTGGGGCTCACGATCGGGCCGGGGTACCTGAAGCGCGTGAAGGAGCTCTTCGGCGGGGTCCGCGGATGCACCCACGTGACCGAGCTCGCCGCCGCGCTCGCGACCGGCGTCTTCCAGACGATGGCCGGGCAGCGGCTCCAGGACCCGGACCGCCGCCCCTTCCAGCTCGATCGCTGCCACGCGCTCGAGTCCACGGCTCCCGCGGTCGCCCGCTACTACCCGCGCTGGTACCGGGGGAGCGAGCCCATCGAGCCCGCGGGCGAGGGCGACCACCACTAGGCCCGGCGGGCGCGGACCTGTCCGAGGTCAAGAGCCCTCGCCCGGGGCCGGCTGCTAGAATCGCACGGTTCGCCGGCATTCCCTTCCTTCCGATCGACCCGCCATGAACATCCACGAGTACCAGGGCAAGGAGCTGTTCCGGAAATACGGCGTCGCGACGCCGCGCGGCATCCCCGCGTTCACCGTCGAGGAGGCGGTCGCCGCCGCGAAGAGCCTGGGCGGCCGGGGTCGCGAAGCGCCGTCGGCTCGATCGAACGATGTCTGGGTGGTGAAGGCCCAGATCCACGCGGGCGGCCGTGGCAAGGGCGGGGGCGTCAAGCTCGCGCGCTCGCTCGACGAGGTGCGCGACCTCGCGGCGAAGATGCTCGGCATGACGCTCGTCACGCACCAGACGGGGCCCGCGGGGCGCGTGGTGCGCCGGCTGCTGATCGAGGAGGGCGCCGACATCCGCAAGGAGCTCTACGCCGCGCTCGTGGTGGACCGGGTCCTGCAGCGCGTGGTGCTCATGGCTTCGAGCGAGGGCGGCATGGACATCGAGGAAGTCGCCGCGAAGACGCCGGAGAAGATCCACAAGGTCGCGATCGACCCGATGAAGGGCCTCGAGGACGGCGAAGCCGAGGACATCGCGAGAAGGATCGGCGTGCCGGCCGAGCTCGTCCCCAAGGCGCGCGATCTCTTCAAGGCGCTCTACCGGTGCTTCGACGAGTGCGACTGCTCGCTCGTGGAGGTGAACCCCCTCATCGTGACCGGCGACGCTCGCGTGGTGGCGCTCGACGCGAAGCTCAACTTCGACGACAACGCGCTCTTCCGCCACCCGGAGATCGTCGCCCTGCGCGACCTCGACGAGGAGGACCCCGCGGAGGTCGAGGCCTCGAAGTACGACCTCAGCTACATCCAGCTCGACGGCGACATCGGCTGCCTGGTGAACGGCGCCGGGCTCGCCATGGCGACCATGGACACGATCAAGCTCTTCGGCGGCAACCCGGCGAACTTCCTCGACGTGGGCGGGGGGGCCACCACCGAGAAGGTGACCGAAGCGTTCAAGATCATGCTGAGGAACCCGAGGCTCGCCGCGATCCTCGTCAACATCTTCGGCGGCATCATGAAGTGCGACGTGATCGCCACCGGGGTCGTGGCCGCGGCCCGCCAGGTCGCGCTCAAGGTGCCCCTGGTGGTCCGCCTCGAGGGCACCAACGTCGACCTGGGCAAGAAGATCCTCGCCGATTCGGGCCTGCCCATCATCTCCGCCGCCGACATGGGGGAGGCCGCGAAGAAGGTCGTGGCCGCCGCCCGGGGCGTGCCCGTCGCCGCGTAAGCGACAGGAGCGTCGAAATGTCCATCCTCATCGACCGCAACACGAAGGTCATCACCCAGGGCATCACCGGCAAGACCGGCCAGTTCCACACGAAGATGTGCCGCGACTACGCGAACGGGAAGAGCTGCTTCGTGGCGGGTGTCACGCCCGGCAAGGGCGGCCAGGACTTCGAGGGCATCCCGATCTACGACACGGTGAAGGAGGCGAAGGCCGCCACGGGAGCGACGGTCTCCGTGATCTACGTGCCGCCGCCGTACGCCGCCGCCGCGATCGACGAGGCGGTGGAGGCGGAGCTCGACCTCGTGATCTGCATCACCGAGGGGATCCCGGTGCGCGACATGATCCGCACGCGCTATCGGATGCAGGGGAGGAAGACGCGCCTCATCGGGCCCAACTGCCCGGGCCTCATCACGCCCGACGAGATCAAGATCGGCATCATGCCGGGCCACATCCACCGCAAGGGGAAGATCGGCATCGTCTCCCGTTCCGGCACCCTCACCTACGAGGCCGTGGGGCAGGTCACCGCGCTCGGCCTCGGCCAGTCCTCCGCGGTGGGCATCGGCGGCGACCCCGTGAACGGCCTGAAGCACATCGACGTGATGAAGATGTTCAACGACGACCCGGCGACCGAGGCCGTCATCATGATCGGCGAGATCGGCGGGTCGGACGAGGAGACGGCCGCGCGCTGGGTGAAGGACAACATGAAGAAGCCCGTCGTCGGCTTCATCGCGGGCGTCACGGCCCCTCCGGGCAAGCGCATGGGCCACGCCGGCGCGATCATCTCCGGGGGCAAGGGCACGGCGCAGGAGAAGCTCGCCGTGATGGAGGAGTGCGGCATCAAGGTGACGCGCAATCCCGCGGAGATGGGCAAGCTCCTGAAGACGGTCCTGTAGGCCTATCGCGCGGGTTCGCCGCGCCGGCCCCTCACTGCGTCGTGCGCGTCGCGGGCTTGCGGCGGCCTTCGGCCTTCGCCGGGGCGCCCGCATCGGCCGCCGCGAGCTCCGGGAAGGCTTCGCCGATGGCGAGCACCGTCCCGGCGAGCGTCGCGTCGGTTCCCGGGATCTGTCCCGCGGCGACGCGGAAGCGGTGGCTGGTGAGCGTCTCCAGCACGCGCGTCACGAACGGCGAGGCGAGCGAGTCGTCGTGGCAGACGAGGAAGTAGCGCTCGCTCACGAGCGGCAGGAACTCGAGGCCGAACTTGCAGGCCGCCGCCTCCACGCCGAAGCCGGCGTCGGCCATGCCGCTCGCGATGAACGCCGCCACCGCCGAGTGCGTGAACTCGCCCGTCTCGTAGCCGGCGATCGCCGCGCTTTCGACCCCCTCGCGCGCGAGCAGCAGGTCGAGGAGGATGCGCGTGCCGGAGCCGAACTGGCGGTTCACGAACCTCAGGCCCGGGCGCGCGAGGTCGGCGAGGCCCGCGAGCCCCAGGGGATTGCCCGCGGCGGTCATGAGCCCCTGGCGCCGGCTGCACAGCACGATGAGCGTCTGGCTCCCCGGGGTGAGCCATCTCCCGCAGAACGGCAGCGCCTCCGCCTGCAGCGCCCCCGCGGGCGTGTGGAACCCGGCCATCTCGCACTCGCCCGCGGCGAGCGCGGCGAGCGCCTCCATGCTTCCGCAGTACTTGAGGTCCACGGGCACGCGGTCCTCGACGAGCAGGTCGCGCAGCAGCTCGACCGCGAATCCGTGGCTCACGCGCATGCGGAAGACCATCGCGGGGTCGCGCAGCGCCCGGTCGATCTCCATGTCGAGCTCGGACTCGAGGTTGCGGAAGATGGGCGCGAGGCGCGCGGCCACGCGCCGTTCCGCCCACAGCAGCTGCTCGCCGAGGGGGCTCAGCGTCGCGCCGCGCCCGCGGCTCATCACGAGGAGCGGCGCCCCGAGCGCGCGGGCGCCGTCGCGGATCATCCCCCAGGCATGGCGGTACGAGATGCCGAGCTTGCGGGCCGCGCGCATGAGGTTGCCCTGCTCCTCGATCGCGCCGAGGAGCTGGATGAGCCGCGGCATCAGCGGATCGAGCTCCGAATGGCCGTCGAGGACCCAGTGGGGCTTGATCGTGACCTTCAGGGGCCGTCCTCCGTGCGATGCGGCCCCGTGGCGGGCTTTCCGGGGCTCTCGATGCGCCGATGTTACGTGGCCCGCGGAAATGAGCAAAGCGGCGACGAGGGCGGCCGGAGGGCCTTGACCCCCGTCAAGCGCCGGGAAGCGCCGAATTCGCTAAGCTAGTATCCAGTGTCTCGATGATCCGGCTTCCGGCGCCGCGTGCCGGCGGCCCCAGGCCGACTCGCAGCTATGCCGGTCTCGCCGGAACGTGACGCGCCCCGCCGGGGCGCGCCGACACGGACCTTCACGCCATGGCCGATACCGTCGCGATTCCCCTCTCCAAGATCCGGCGCCCGCGTTCCTTGCCTAAGGGGCGCCCCGTCGACCCCGCCGCCCGGGAGGAGATCGCGCGGCTGCTCGAAGGCGCGCCCCTCGACGCGCAGTACCTGATCGAGAACCTGCATCGCATCCAGGACCGCTTCGGGCATCTCGCCGCGGCGCACCTCAACGCGCTCGCCGAGGCGATGAAGCTCGCGCAGGCGGAGGTCTACGAGGTGGCGACGTTCTACCACCACTTCGACGTGGTGAAGGAAGGCGGCGAGGCGCCGCCCCGGGTCACGGTGCGCGTGTGCGAAACGCTTTCGTGCGCGATGGCCGGAGCGGGGGACCTCCTCGAGAGGCTTCCGAAGATCCTCGGGCCCGGCGCGCGCGCGGTCGCCGCGCCCTGCATCGGGCGGTGCGCCGAGGCCCCCGCCGTGTGCGTGGGCCGCAACGCCTTCGGGCACGCGACGGCGGAAAGCGTCGCGCAGTGCGTGGCCGCGGGGAAGGTCGAGGCGCCCGAGGTCGAGACGCTGCGATACGCCGACTACCGCGCCCGCGGCGGCTACACGACCTGGCTCGAGTGCGTGAATGGCGAGCGCGACGTCGAGTCGGTGCTCAAGACGATGGAGGATTCGGGCCTGCGCGGTTTGGGCGGCGCCGGGTTCCCCGCGGGCCGCAAGTGGCGCATCGTGCGCGCGGAGCCGAGCCCACGCCTCATGGCGGTGAACATCGACGAAGGCGAGCCGGGCACTTTCAAGGACCGCCTCTTTCTCGAGCACAGCCCGCACCGCTTCCTCGAGGGGATGCTCATCGCCGCGTGGGCGGTCGGGATCGAGGGGATCTACATCTACATCCGCGACGAGTACCACGCGTGTCGCGCGATGCTCGAGCGCGAGCTCGCGGCGCTGAAGGCGGACCCCCCCGCCAAACTCCCCGACATCCATCTTCGCCGCGGCGCGGGCGCCTACATCTGCGGCGAGGAGTCCGCGATGATCGAGTCGATCGAAGGCAAGCGCGGCATGCCGCGGCTTCGTCCGCCCTACGTCGCGCAGGTCGGGCTCTTCGACCGCCCGACGCTCGAGCACAACATGGAGACGCTCTTCCTGGTGCGCGACCTCGTCGCCATGGGCGCCGAGTGGTTCACGCGCCACGGCCGCCACGGCCGCAAGGGCTTGCGGGCGTTCTCGGTGTCGGGCCGCGTGAAGAAGACCGGCGTGCACGTGGCTCCCGCCGGCATCACGGTGAAGGAGCTCATCGACGAATGCTGCGGCGGCATGCAGGACGGGCACGCGTTCTACGCGTACCTGCCGGGCGGAGCCTCGGGCGGCATCCTTCCCGCCTCCATGGGCGACATCCCGCTCGACTTCGACACGCTGCAGCCCTACGGATGCTTCATCGGTTCGGCCGCGGTGATCATCCTGTCGGACAAGGACAAGGCGCGCGACGCGGCGTTGAACCTGATGCAGTTCTTCGAGCACGAGTCGTGCGGCCAGTGCACGCCCTGCCGCGTGGGCACCGCGAAGGCGGCGCAGCTCATGGAAGCGAAGAAGTGGAACCGGGAGCTCCTCGAGGAGCTCTCGGTCGCGATGGCCGATGCCTCGATCTGCGGCCTCGGGCAGGCGGCCCCGAACCCGATCCGCTGCGTGGCGAAGCACTTCCCGGACGAGATCTGAGGACGCGCCGATGAAGATGAACGAGCCGGTCGACAAGACCGAGACCATCGAATTCAAGCTGAACGGCGAGACCATCTCCGCCTTCGCGGGCGAGACGATCATCGAGGCCGCGAAGCGCCACGGCACCGACATCCCGCACCTCTGCTACAAGGAGGGCATGCGGCCCGACGGCAACTGCCGCGCGTGCATGGTCGAGATCAAGGGCGAGCGCGTGCTGGCTCCCTCGTGCTGCCGCTATCCGGCGAAGGGCATGGAAGTCGCGAGCGACTCGCCGCGCGCCGTGCACTCGCAGAAGATGGTGCTGGAGCTCCTCCTCTCCGACGTGCCGAAGACGGACTTGAAGCCCGGCGCGAACGAGCTCTTCGAGTGGAGCGGCAGGCTCGGCGTCACGCACCCGCGCTTCCCGATGCGCGACCAGCCCACGTGCGATCCGTCGCATCCCGCGATGAGCGTGAACCTCGACGCCTGCATCCAGTGCACGCGCTGCGTGCGCGCGTGCCGCGAGGTGCAGGTGAACGACGTGATCGGGTATGCCTTCCGCGGCCACGATTCGAAGATCGTCTTCGACTTCGACGACCCGATGGGAGAATCCACGTGCGTCGCGTGCGGCGAATGCGTGCAGGCCTGCCCGACGGGAGCGCTCGCCCCCGCGAAGAACGCCTACCAGGTCGTGGCGGACAGGAAGGTCGATTCCGTCTGCCCGTACTGCGGCGTGGGCTGCCAGCTCACCTACCACGTGAAGGACAACCGGATCGTGCGCGTCGAAGGGCGCGACGGCCCCGCGAACCACGCTCGTCTGTGCGTGAAGGGGCGCTTCGGATTCGACTACGTGAAGCACCCGCACCGCCTCGCGAAGCCCCTCGTGCGCAAGCCCGGCGTTCCCAAGGCCGCGGACTTCACCATCGATCCGCTCGCCTGGAAGGACGTCTTCCGCGAAGCGACGTGGGAAGAGGCGCTCGACCTCGCCGCGGGTGGATTGAAGAAGATCCGCGACCGCGACGGTCCGCAGGCGCTCGCCGGCTTCGGCAGCGCCAAGGGCTCGAACGAGGAGGCCTACCTCTTCCAGAAGCTCGTGCGCACGGGCTTCGGCACCAACAACGTCGACCACTGCACGCGCTTGTGCCACGCATCGTCGGTCGCGGCGCTGCTGGAAGGGATCGGTTCGGGCGCCGTGTCGAACCAGGTCTCGGACGTCGCGAAGGCCGAGCTCCTCGTCGTCATCGGCTCGAACCCGACCTCGAACCACCCGGTCGCGGCGACCTTCATGAAGAACGCCGTCGAGCGCGGCGCGAGGCTCGTCGTCATGGATCCGCGCCGCACGGAGATCGCGCGGCACGCGTGGCGGTTCCTGCAGTTCAAGGCCGACACCGACGTGGCGCTCCTCAACGCGATGATCTACACGATCCTCGAGGAAGGGCTCGCGGACCAGGAGTTCATCCGCACGCGCACCTCCAACTTCGAGGCGTTGAAGGAGAACGCGAAGGGATTCAGCCCCGAGCTCATGGCGTCGATCTGCGGCATCCCCGCGGAGACGATCCGCGAGGTGGCGCGCGCCTACGCGACCTCGAAGGGCTCCATGATCCTGTGGGGCATGGGCATCTCGCAGCACGTGCACGGAACCGACAACGCGCGCTGCCTCATCGCGCTCGCGCTCATGACCGGGCAGATCGGCCGCCCCGGCACGGGCCTGCACCCGCTGCGCGGCCAGAACAACGTGCAGGGCGCCTCCGACGCGGGCCTCATCCCGATGATGTACCCGGACTACCAGCGTGTGGACGATCCGAAGGCGATCGAGCGCTTCGAGAGGTTCTGGGGGCGCACGCTCGACCACAAGGCCGGGCTCACGGTGGTGGAGATCATGGACGCCGCGTACGAGGGCCGCATCAAGGGCATGTATGTCGAGGGCGAGAACCCCGCGATGTCGGACCCGAATGCGCACCACGCGCGCGAGGGCATCGCGAAGCTCGAGCACCTCGTCGTGCAGGACATCTTCCTCACGGAGACCGCGTATCTCGCCGACGTCGTGCTGCCCGCCTCCGCATGGCCGGAGAAGACCGGCACGGTCACGAACACCGACCGCATCGTGCAGCTCGGCCGCCGCGCGCTCGACATGCCGGGCGATGCGCGCCAGGACCTGTGGATCATCCAGCAGGTCGCGAACCGCCTCGGATGCGGCTGGAACTACGAGGGACCGGAGTCCGGCGTCGCGCGGGTCTACGAGGAGATGCGCAACGCCATGAACTCGATCCACGGCATCTCGTGGGAGCGCCTCGAGAACCAGTCCGCGGTGACGTATCCGTGCCGCACGGAAGACGACCCGGGCCAGCCCGTCGTCTTCACCGAGAGCTTCCCCACGAAGGACGGGCGCGGCAAGTTCGTTCCGGCGGACATCATGCCCGCGAACGAGCGCCCCGACGCCGAGTATCCCTTCGTGCTCATCACGGGGCGCCAGCTCGAGCACTGGCACACGGGCGCGATGACGCGTCGCGCCTCGGTGCTCGACGTGATCGAGCCCGGGGCGGTGGCCTCGCTCCACCCGCTCGACCTCGTCGCGATCGGCGCGCGGGCGGGCGACGTGATCACGGTGGCCTCGCGGCGCGGCAGGATCGCCCTCACGGCGCGCGCCGACGAGGGCACGCCGCGCGAGACGGTCTTCATTCCCTTCGCCTTCTACGAGGCGGCGGCCAACCTCCTCACCAATCCGGCGCTCGACCCCTTCGGCAAGATCTCCGAGCTCAAGTACTGCGCGGTGAAGGTGAGCAGGGGCGGGACGCTCACGCCGCTGGCGAGCTACGGCGGCGGCCAGGCCTTCAAGGCGGCGCCCGAAGCGGCCGACTGACCCGTCCCGGGGGGGCCTTGACGGCCCGCCGCTTTGCTATTAGTGTGATATCACATCAATAGCAGACGGCGGGGGTCGCCATGGCGCAATACCGCAGGGAAGGCACGTTCGAGAAGGGCGCGGCGACGGCGAACGGCATCGCGATGCTGCTCACGCTGATCGCGCTCGTCGCGTTCGAGGCGGCGGCGGTGGCCGTGGTGCGCAGCCCCATCCTCGTCGTCGGGGTGGCCCTCGCGATCGCATTCATCGCGCCGGGCTTCTTCATGCTGCAGCCCAACGAGGCGGGGGTGATCACGCTCTTCGGCGCGTACCTCGGCACCGAGCGCGCGCCGGGCCTGCGCTGGACGCTGCCCTGGAACGGCCGCCGGCGCGTGAGCGTGCGCGCCCGCAACCACAGCGTCGAGACGCTCAAGGTGAACGACAAGCGCGGCAACCCGGTCGAGATCGCGGCGGTCGTGGTGTGGCGGGTCGAGGACACCGCGCAGGCGATCTTCGACGTGGAGGACTTCGAGCAGTTCGTGCGCGTGCAGAGCGAGTCGGCGCTGCGCCACGTCGCCACGCGCTACGACTACGACGAAGGCGAGGAGCACGCGGCGGCCGCGGTGACGCTGCGCGGCGGCGCCGACACGGTCGCCGAGGCGCTGCGCGAGGAGCTGCAGGCGCGCGTGCAGCAGGCGGGCGTGAAGGTCGAGGAGGCGAAGCTCACCCATCTCGCCTATGCGCCGGAGATCGCGGGCGCGATGCTGCGCCGCCAGCAGGCCGAGGCGGTGATCGCCGCGCGCGCCAAGATCGTGAGCGGGGCGGTGTCCATGGTGGAGATGGCGCTCAGGAGCCTGTCGGAGCGCAAGGTGATCGAGCTCGACGACGAGCGCCGCGCGACCATGGTCTCCAACCTCATGGTGGTGCTGTGCGCGGAGCGCGACACGCAGCCGGTGGTCAACACCGGGACGCTCTACACCTGACGGCCCGATGGCGGAGCGCAAGGCCTACCTGCTGCGCATCGATCCGGCCCTGTGGGCCGCGCTCGAGCGCCTCGCCCAGGCGGAGCTGCGCTCGGTGAACGGCCAGGTCGAATACCTGCTGCGCGAGGCCCTGCAGCGCCGCGGGCTCGCGCAGGAGGGCGCGGAGCGTCCGGCCCGCCGGCGCTGACCGCGTCGTTCAGCCCGGGGCGGCGCGCCGGCGTGGCCCCGCCCCGCCCGTGTCGCTGTGCAGCGACGCGAGGCCGCAGATCGCGACCACGAGGCCGGTGGCGAGGAAGCTGAAGGAGGCGGCCACCGGCTCGTCGACGCCCAGGATCCACGGCGCGCCCATCATCGCGAGCCCCAGGACGATCTCGACCCAGTCGTCGAGCGGGTCGGGCAGCTCGATGGCCTCGGTCGCGGAGGCGAAGAGCAGCAGGGCGATGACCCCCGCGTACCATGCGCCCGCGTGCCCGAAGGAGGCGAAGCCCAGGACGAACGGGGAAGCGGCGAGCCACGCCGCGGCGGCGATCGTCACCCCGCACTCCCACAGCCTGCATTTCATCGTGCGCGCTCCTTCGTGATCGATCCATCGTGCGCGCGCGCCGCGGGCGGGGTTTGCGGCGCGTCAACGATCCGTCGCGCCGGAGCGGACGGTGCCGCGCGGCTGCTAACATACCGGGAGTGATGAGTCCTTCCTCCGGCACCTCGACCCTCGCCGGCCCCTCCCCCGCGAAGAGCATCGCGACGGGCGCCCGCGACGGGGATCTCGGCGTGATGCGCCGCCTGCTGCCCTACCTGTGGGAGTTCCGCGGCCGGGTCGCGCTCGCGCTCGTCTTCCTCGTCACCGCGAAGCTCGCCAACATCACGGTGCCCATCGTGATGAAGCGCATCGTGGACGGCCTCTCGGGGCCCCGCCAGATGATCGCGGTGCCGGTGACCCTCCTCGCGGCCTACGCGCTGCTGCGCCTGTCGAGCACGCTCTTCAACGAGCTGCGCGACATCGTGTTCGTGAAGGTGACCCAGCGCGCGCTGCGGCGCATCGCGCTCGAGGTGTTCCACCACCTGCACGGCCTGTCGCTGCGCTTCCACCTCGAGCGCCAGACGGGAGGCCTCACGCGCGACATCGAGCGGGGCACGCGCGGCATCTCGACGCTGCTCTCGTTCATGGTGTTCAGCGTGCTGCCGACCCTGCTCGAGATCGGGCTCGTCACCGGCTTCCTCGTGTGGCGCTTCGACGTGTGGTTCGGCGTGATCACCGTGACGGCGCTCGTCGCGTACGTCGGGCTCACCTTCACCATCTCGGAATGGCGCACGAGCCACCGGCGCCAGATGAACGAGATGGACTCGAAGGCGAACACCCGCGCGATCGACTCGCTCCTCAACTACGAGACCGTCAAGTACTTCGGCAACGAGGGGTACGAGGCGGGGCGCTACGACGAGAGCCTGAAGCGCTACGAGACGGCGGTGGTGAAGAGCGAGACCTCGCTCGGGCTGCTGAACGCCGTGCAGGCGCTGGTGATCGCCGCGGCGGTGTCGCTGCTCATGTGGCGCGCGGCCGAGGGCATCGTCGCGGGGCGCCTCACGCTCGGCGACCTGGTGATGGTGAACGCGCTGCTCATCCAGCTCTACATCCCCCTCAACTTCCTCGGCGTGATGTACCGCGAGATCAAGCAGGCCCTCACCGACATGGAGAGGATGTTCCGGCTGCTCTCGGTGAACCGCGAGGTCGAGGACCGCCCGGGGGCGCGCCCGCTCGAGGCGCGCGGCGGGGCGATCCGCTTCGAGCACGTGGACTTCAGCTACGACGGCAAGCGCCCCATCCTCGAGGACGTGAGCTTCGAGGTGCCCGCGGGGCGCAAGGTGGCCGTCGTGGGGCCGAGCGGCTCCGGGAAGTCCACCCTCGCGCGGCTGCTCTTCCGCTTCTACGACGTGGGTGCGGGCCGCATCACCATCGACGGCCAGGACCTGCGCGACGTGACCCAGGCGAGCGTGCGCTCGGCGATCGGCGTCGTGCCGCAGGACACGGTGCTCTTCAACGACACGATCTACTACAACATCGCCTACGGCCGGCCCGGGGCGACCCGCGTCGAAATAGAGGACGCCGCGCGCGTGGCGCACATCGCCGACTTCATCGCGTCGCTGCCCGCCGGGTGGGAGACCATGGTCGGCGAGCGCGGGCTCAAGCTCTCGGGCGGCGAGAAGCAGCGCGTGTCGATCGCGCGCACGCTCCTCAAGAATCCGCCCGTGCTGGTGTTCGACGAAGCCACCTCCGCGCTCGACTCGCGCACCGAGAAGGCGATCCAGGCCGAGCTCGCCGAGATCGCGCGCGACCACACCACGCTCGTCATCGCGCACCGCCTGTCCACGATCGTGGACGCCGACGAGATCCTGGTGCTCGACCACGGCCGCATCGTCGAGCGCGGGACCTTCCGGGGACTCCTCGCCGCTTCGGGCCGCTTCGCCGAGATGTGGCGCCTGCAGCAGGAGGAAGGGCGCAGGCACGAGCAGGCCGCCGAGGCGGTCGCCCCGGGCTGAGCCTCCGCGCGCCGCTACGGCGCCGGCCCGAGCAGGTCGCGCAGCGCCGCCGTCAGCTCGCGCGGCGCCTCGGTCATCATCGAGTGGCCCGCGTCGAGGGTGACGAGGCGCGCTCCCGGGATGCGGTCGGCGACCGCCTGGCCCGCCTTCCACGGCGTCATCTGGTCGCGCCGGCCCGCCACGACGAGCGTGGGAACGGCGAGCCGCGCGAGGGCCTCCGGCGCCGGGCGATAGTCCCGGCAGGCGGCGAGGTCGGCGGCGAGCAGGCCGCTGCGCGCCCGGGCGTTGAGCTGCCGGCTCGTCGCGACGAGGGACATTCCCGGCGCGGCGCTCGCCGCGAGGGTCGCGAGGCGCGCGTGCCCCCACACCGCTTCCATGTCGAGCGCCGCGGGCGAGTCGTCGCGCGCCGCCGCGAGGAAGGCCTCTCCCACGGCCATGGGGACCGAGGCTCCGACGAGGGCGAGCCGCGTGACGCGCTCCGGATGCGAGAGCGCCGCCTCGAGCGCCACGAGGGAGCCCATGCTGTGGCCGGCGAGCGCGACGCGCTCGAGGCCCGCGGCATCGAGCAGCGCGATGAGCCAGCCGGCCAGCGCCTCGACGCTCGTGCGCGGCGTGCCCGGGCTGCGCCCGTGGGCGGGCAGGTCGGATGCGACGACCGCGCGGCCGTGGTGCGCGAAGTAGCGCGCCTGCCACTGCCACACGCTGTGGTCGAACGCCGCGCCGTGGACGAAGACGAGGGCCGGCCGCGACGCGTCGAATTCCACCCCGCCCGTGTACGCGTAGGCCGGGTATCCCTCGACGATGAAGTGCATGGCGCGCCGGCCGCCTACTTGCGCGCCGCGCGCAGCGCCCGCGCGAGGTCCTCGAGGAGGTCGTCGGGGTGCTCGAGGCCGATCGACAGGCGCACCGTGCCCGGCGTGATCCCGGCGGCGGCGAGCGCGGCGTCGTCCATGCGGAAGTGGGTCGTGCTCGCCGGATGGATCACGAGCGACTTCGCGTCGCCGATGTTGGCGAGGTGCGAGAAGAGCGCGAGCGACTCGATGAAGCGCCGCCCCGCCTCGCGCCCGCCCGCGAGCTCGAAGGAGAGGATCGCGCTCGCGCCGCGCGGGTAGAGGCGCCGGGCGAGGGCGTGGTCGGGGTGCGACTCGAGGTCCGGATGGTGCACGCGCTCGACGGCCTCGTGCCCCGCGAGGAAGCGCACGACGCGCGCCGTGCTCTCGACGTGGCGCGCCATGCGCAGCGGCAGCGTCTCCAGCCCCTGGAGGATGTGGAACGCCGTCGCCGGCGCCATGCACGCGCCGAAGTCGCGCAGGCCCTCGCGCCGCGCGCGGAGCAGGAAGGCCGACGTGGTCGACTCCTCGGCGAAGACCATGCCGTGGAAGCCCTCGTAGGGCTCCGTGAGCGTGGGGAAGCGCTTGTCCGCGGCCCAGTCGAAGCGCCCGCCGTCCACCAGCACCCCGCCGATCACGATGCCGTGGCCCGAGAGGAACTTGGTCGCCGAGTGCATCACGAGGTGCGCGCCCTGCTCGAACGGGCGTCCGAGGGTCGGGGTGGTCACCGTCGCGTCCACGAGCAGCGGCACGCGGCGCTCCTCGGCGAGCCGCCCGAGGGCGGGGATGTCCAGCACGTCCACCGAGGGGTTGCCCACGCTCTCGCCGAAGAGGAGCCGCGTGTCGGGCGTGATCGCCCGCGCCCAGGCCTCGACGTCGCGGGCCGGGACGAACGTGGTGCGGATCCCGAAGCGGGGGAGCGTGTAGGCGAGGAGGTTGTGGGATCCGCCGTACAGGCTCGCGGAGGCGACCACGTGCCCGCCTTCGCCCAGGAGGGTGGCGATCGCGAGGTGCAGCGCCGCCTGGCCGCTCGCCGTGGCGACGGCGCCCACGCCGTCCTCGAGCGCCGCCATGCGCTCCTCGAACACCGCGACGGTGGGATTCGAGATGCGGGAGTACACGTGGCCGGGCGTCTCCATGTCGAAGAGCGCCGCGGCGGTGTCGGTATCCGGGAAGACGAAGGAGGCGGTCTGGTAGATCGGCACCGCCCGCGCCCCGGTGGCCGGG
>DASPRQ010000092.1:0-3596 GCA_035624355.1 Usitatibacter sp.
CGCTGCTCATCGCCGGCAGGCCCCTTCGTGAGCCGATCGCGCAATACGGCCCCTTCGTGATGAACGCCGAAGCCGAGATCCGGCGCGCGATCCAGGACTACCAGGCCGGCCTCTTCACGTCGCGCTGATCCGGCGCGAGGACGACGCCCGGCGCGCCGCCTCAGCTCCGCCGCTTGTGCGCTGCCTTGTGCTGCGCCTTGTGCGCGGCCGGCTGCTCGCGCGCGATCGGCTCGCCGCTCCTTCCTTCGAGCATCGGCGTGATGTGCCCGTCGATCCAGTGCTGGTCCCACCATTCCACGGGCAGCACGGGCACGCCGTCGAGGTAGACGCCGAAGTGCAGGTGGTCGCCGCCGGCGAAGCCCGTCTCGCCGGTCTTGCCGATGATCTGGCGCTTCTCGATGCGGTCGCCCGGCTTCACGTCGATCTGGCTGCAGTGGCCGTAGAGCGTGAAGAGCCCGAGGCCGTGGTCGATGATGATCGCGTTGCCGTACAGGCCCAGGTCGCCGGTGAAGGCAACGACGCCGCTGTTCGACGCCTCGATGGGGTAGTGCTTGGTGACCGAGAGGTCGTAGCCGAGGTGGTACGCGGTGTCGATCGGCTCGCCCTTGTACGTGTACGTGCGCTTGTCCGCGAAGTTCGCCTCGACCTTGGAGTTGCTGAGCTGGACGAAGGCGTCCTTCCAGAGGATCGAAGGGGTCGTCTTCTTCGTGACCTCGGCGATCTTGTCCTCGTTCTCCTTGCGCACACCCTGGTCGACCGCGACGAAGACTTCCTTCACGGAGCCGTCGCGCCTGGAGGCGTCGTGCAGGAGCGGCAGCACCTTGTTCTGGAAGAAGGCGTCGGAGACGGCGATGGTGCTCTCCTTGTACTTCACGTTCTTGAGCTCGTAGGAGAGCGGCATCTCCGCCACGTTGTGGGCCCTGTCGGCCGCGACGAGCACGGCGCGCACGTTCGGCGGGACGTTGTAGGGGTGCGCGAAGAGGGCGAAGTAGACGTCCGGATGGCCCTTCACCACGCCCTTGAAGCCGGGAAAGAAATCCAGCCCGATCTTCACGCCGGTGGTGACCGTGTCGGGGGACGACTTGTAGGCGATCGCGCCGACGCCGCCGAAGCTCACGTAGCGGTCGTCGCCGACGAGCTCGAGGGTGGGCGGCGTGAGGTCGATCGTGAGGTTCTTCTCGAGCACGGTCTCGTTGCCGGCGAGCCAGTGCCAGAGGGAGGCGTCGCGCGCGGTGACGTGGAGCACGGCGGGGCCTTCCTTGATGGGGGAGTCCCTCGTCAACGCGACGGCGAACTTCTTGCCGGGCACCGGCTTCGCGTAGTGCTCGGAGGCGATGACCTGCTCCGCGCCGCCCTGGGTGAGCCTGGCGGTCACGGATCGGAGGCCCGCGCCGCCGTCGGTCACCTCGACCTGGAAGGGCACCGGCCCGAGCATGTCGGTGTCGGGCGACAGCGCGATGCGCGGCGGCTCGGATTCGAGGCGCGAGCGGAAGTGGTAGGCGGCGCCGGCAAGGGCGGCGGCCCCTGCGACGAGGATGATGGCGATGACGAGGGCGGCGCGGCCGCCTTGCGGCTTGCGGGATTCGTGGATGGGCATCTTGCGGGCGAAGGAAGGAATCGGGCGCGTCGCCCCCGGGACGGGCACCGGGCGACACCGCAATTCTACCCGCCTCGCGGCCGCGATCGCGGGATTTTCGCGCGAGGCGTATCCGGCTGTGCGCGATAATGCGCGCTCCATTCGACGGAGGACACCATGCTGGGTGACGGATTCGCGCCGGAGCTGGAGCGGGTGCGCCTGCGCCCGCTCGAGGCCCGCGATGCGCCGGCGCTCTACACGACCTACGCGGACCCGGAAACCTCGCGCTACCTGAGCCGGCCGCCGATGACCGGGCTCGGCGAGGCCGAGGCCCTGCTCGCCAGGGCGCAGGCGGGACGCGAGGAGGGGCACGGCCTCCAGCTCGCCATCGAGCGCATCGGCGACGGCGCCTTCCTCGGCGTATGCCTGCTCTTCCACATCCATGCGGAGAGCGCTCGCGCGGAGATCGGGTACACCCTCGCCCGCGAGCACTGGTCCCGCGGCTACATGGCCGAGGCCCTTCCGGCGCTCGTCGGCTACGCGTTCGGTCCGCTGGGCCTCAATCGCCTCGAAGCCGACATCGATCCGCGCAACGCCGCCTCGGCGCGGGTGCTCGAGCGCCTGGGATTCTCGCGCGAAGGGCTGCTTCGCGAGCGCTGGATCGTCGCGGGCGAGGCCTCCGATTCGGCGATCTACGGGCTGCTGCGCCGCGAGTGGCGGGCGCGGTGAGGCTTCGCCCGATGGGGCGGCAGCGACCCTAGTGCACGACGCGGTTCGCGAGCGCCTTGGCCTCGCGCGCCGTGGGCGCGCGCAGGTGCTGCAGGAGCGTCTGGCGCAGCGAACGGCGCGCGAGCAGGGCGCGCAGCTCGCCGTCGGTGAGCTCCGTGTCCGCGAGGCGCCGCACCTCCCCGCCTTCGAGCGCCGCGATCGGCAGCCCGTCCCGGAGCAGCACGCGGTTCGTGGGGATCGCCGCCACGCGCGCTTCGGGCGTGAGGATGCCGACGAGGTTCAGCGGATCGGCGGCTGAAAGCACCAGCATCTCGCCCGCCTCTTCCATCTTGCGCACGGCCCGCAGCCGCCCGACGGCGTCCGGCGCGGCGAACTGCTCGCCGCCGAATCCCGCGACGAAACGGCCGCCGCGGATCTCGCCGCGCGCCTCCAGGCGGCGGTAGACCTGGACCAGCTCGCGCCACGGCGGGAGGTTCGTCTCGCGCTGGAGCAGCACGCGGAAGACCACGCCGTAGCGCTTGAGGAGGGTGCGCGCGACCGCCTCGACGCGACCTTCGGCCTTCTCGAAGCCGAGCAGCGACCAGCGTCCCGCGGCCTCGACGAGATCGCGGCGCTTGTCCTGGCGGGCGAGGAGGGCGCGCAAGCCCGCGAAGCTGTCCGCGGTCGAGATGCCGGCGCCGGCGAGCTCCGCGAGCGCGCGCTCGACGAACGCAGGCAGCAGGCCCGTGGCGGACACGAGCTCGTGGAAGAACGAGGCGCCGCGCTTCGCGAGCGCGTCGCGGACGGCGGCGGCTTCGGAGCCCGGGGAATCGGCCTCGCGCGGGGCGGATCCCCAGAGCGACGCGTGCTCGCGCAGCAGCAGCGCGATGGGCGAGGTCTTGAGCGGCGCCTTCGTGCCCGGCGTGACGCGTCCCCACATCACGCGCCCGCTGTAGCACAGCCGATCGAGCTGCTCGGCGCCGTAGTCGGCGACCCGCGCCGGCAGCACGTCGCGCTCCCACGCGGCGGCCGCGACCTCGAATCCCTCGAGCTGCTCGACGACCGCGGCGAGGCCCTCGGCGCCGCGCACCTCGTCCTCGCCCGCCACGTGCTGCCAGTGCGCGAGGAAGCGCAGGAAGTCCGCGGCGCTCACCGGCTCGATCTCAGCGCGCAGGCGGTTGAGCGTATAGCGGTGGATGCGCGCGAGAAGCCTGCGGTCGCACCATTCCAGGGTTTCCGCTCCGGGCGTGAAGCGGCCGCGCAGGACCTTCCCCTCGCCTTCGAGCGCGAGCAGCGCGCCGTCGACGAGCGC
>DASPRQ010000043.1:0-31615 GCA_035624355.1 Usitatibacter sp.
GTGACGACCGCGATCGCCTCGGAGGGCAGCGCGAATCCCGCGGCGAGCGGGCCGTAGGCCATGGCGAGCGGATGGTTCGAGGCCGCGAAGCGCTCCCAGTCGTCCACCAGCGCGGGGTGGAAGTCGTGCTCGGCGAAGAGCTGCGACAGCGTCTCGCGCCGCCCCGGGCTCTCGGCCACGATCAGCACGCGCCCCTCGCGGCCCGCGGCGAACGCGGCGAGGCGTGCGAGGGGCTCGACGGAGCGGCGGTCGACCTCGATCGGGGGCAGGGGTGCGGACCCGTCGGCGGGCCCTTCGCCCGCGGGCCGCACGTCGAGGCGTGGGCGCCCCTGCAGCGCGACGAAGAAGTCCTCCGCGGGCGAATAGAGCTCGCGCGGCTCGAGCAGCGGCCGGTCGCGGTCGCCGCGCAGCAGCTCGTGACGCGATTTCAGGTCCTTCCAGAACGCCTCGGCCGCCGCCGCCACGTCGCCGTGCAAGACCCACGTGGCCTCGCCGGGCACGTAGTCGAAGAGCGTCGCGGTGGCGTCGAAGAAGAGGGGGAGGTACCCCTCCACGCCCGCCGGCGCGATGCCGCCCGAGACGTCCTTGTAGATCCGGCTGCGGGTCGGATCGCCCTCGAAGCGCTCGCGGAACGACTCGCGGAAGCGGGCGCGCCCCTCCTCGTCGAGGGGAAACTCGCGGGCGGGCAGCATGCGCACCTCGGAAACGGGATAGATCGAGCGCTGCGTGTCGACGTCGAAGGTGCGGATCGTCTCGATCCGGTCGCCCATCAGGTCGATGCGGTATGGAACGGCGCTGCCCGTGGGGTAGAGGTCGACGAGGCCCCCGCGCACGCAGAACTCGCCCGGCGCCATCACCTGCTGCACGTGCGCGTAGCCGGCGAGCGCGAGCTGCGCCTTGAGCCCTTCGAGATCGAGGCGGGCGAGCGCCCGCAGCTGGAAGGTACGCGCGGCGAGGTACGCGCGCGGCGGCAGGCGCTGCAGCGCCGTCGTGACCGGGACGATGCCCGCGTCGAACGCCCCGTTGGCGAACTGCCACAGCGTCGCGAGCCGCTCGGAGACGAGGTCCGGGTGCGGCGAGAACTGGTCGTAGGGCAGGATCTCCCAGTCGGGCAGGCGGTGCACCGCGAGCTTCGGATCGAACCACGCGATCTCCTCGCGCAGGCGCTCCGCGTCGTGCGCCGAGGCCGTCACGATCAGCAGCCGCGGGCGGGCCCTCGACTCGCGCGCGAGCCAAAGCGCGTCCGCCGAGCCGCTCGTGTGCACCGCGGCCCTGGCCATGCGCCGGTCCTCCCTAGGCCACCGTGACGGGGATCTTGCCGATGCGCGCCCTCCACTGCGCGGGGCCGCTGCGGTGCACGGCGTTGCCCGCCGCGTCCACCGCGACCGTCACCGGCATGTCCTTCACGTCGAACTCGCGGATCGCCTCCATGCCGAGGTCCGCGAAGGCGAGCACGCGCGAGCCGCGGATCGCCTTGGAGACGAGGTAGGCCGCGCCGCCCACGGCGATGCAGTACACCGCGCCGTGCTTGCGGATCGACTCGACCGCCGCCGGCCCGCGCTCGCTCTTGCCCACCATGCCGATGAGGCCCGCTGAGGCGAGCAGCGGCTCGACGAACTTGTCCATGCGCGAGCTGGTCGTGGGCCCGGCGGGGCCGACCACCTCGTCGCGCACGGCGTCCACGGGGCCCGTGTAGTAGATGAAGCGCCCGCGCAGGTCGACGGGCAGCTTCTCGCCCCTTGCGAGCAGATCCACGAGCCGCTTGTGCGCCGCGTCGCGCCCGGTGAGGAGCTTGCCGGAAAGGAGCAGGCGATCGCCCGCCTTGAAGGTCGCGATCTCGGCCCGGCCGAGCGTGTCGAGGTTCACGCGCCGGCTCGTCGACAGGTCGAGGCCGACCTTCGGCCACGCGTCGAGCGACGGCGCCTCGAGGCGCGCCGGCCCGCTGCCGTCGAGCACGAAGTGCGCGTGGCGCGTGGCCGCGCAGTTGGGCAGGAGCGCCACGGGCTTGGAGGCGGCGTGCGTGGGATAGTCCACTACCTTCACGTCGAGGACCGTGGAAAGGCCGCCGAGCCCCTGCGCGCCGATGCCGAGCGCGTTCACCTTCTCGTAGAGCTCGAGGCGCAGCTCCTCGGCGCGGCTCGAGGGGCCGCGCGCCTTGAGCCGGTGGATGTCCATCGGCTCCATCATGGCCCACTTGGCCATGAGCATCGCCTTCTCGGGCGAGCCGCCGATGCCGAGCGAGAGCATCCCGGGCGGGCACCAGTCCGCGCCCATGGTGGGCACGACCGAGAGCACCCAGTCCACGATCGAGTCCGAGGGCAGCAGCATCGCGAACTTGGACTTGTTCTCCGAGCCTCCCCCTTTCGCCGCGACGATGACCTCCACCCTGTCGCCGGGGACGAGCTCGACGTGGGTGACCGCCGGCGTGTTGTCGCCGGTGCTCTTCCGCTTGCCGTCGGGATCGGCGAGCATCGAGGCGCGCAGCGGATTGTCGGGATCGGTGTAGGCGCGGCGCACGCCCTCGTTCACGAGCTCCGCGAGCGAGAGCTTCGTGTCCCAGCGCACGTCCATTCCCGCGCGCACGAAGGCGATGGCGATGCCCGTGTCCTGGCACATCGGCCGGTGGCCCTCGGCGGCCATGCGCGAGTTGACGAGGATCTGCGCCATCGCGTCCTTCGCGGCGGGCGATTCCTCCCGCTGGTAGGCGGCCCAGAGCTCGCGGATGTAGTCCTCGGGATGGTAGTAGCTGATGAACTGGAAGGCGTCGGCGACCGACTGGATGAAGTCCTGCTCGCGGATCACGGTCATGGCGGATGGGAGGCGGGGCGGGGCGAGCGAGGCCCGCGGCCTCGCGCGCTCCCCGGCGGGGATTTCACGACCTGCAATTTTACCCTGCCGGGCTGCGGCTGGGCGCCGGCCTCAGGGAGGCGACTCCGGCCGGCGGGAAGCGGCGGGACGCGCCACCGCTTCGATGAACGCGTCGTCGAAGCCCAGCTCGCGGAGGATCGCCGCGTTGTGCTCGCCCACGCGGGGAATGGCGTCCATGCGGTATTCGAACTGGTCGCTCGCGCCGGGGGGCTTCAGGGCGGGCAGCGCGCCGGCCGGGGAGCCCACCTCGGTCCACCTGCCGCGGGCGGCGAGCTGAGGATGGCGCCAGACGTCGTGCATGGTGTTCACGTCCGCGTTGGCGATCTGCGCGCGGTCGAGCCGCTCGCGCAGCTCGCCGCTCGTGAGCGAAGCGAAGCGCGCGTCGAGGATCGCGCGCAGCTCCTCGCGGTGCGCGTTGCGCCGGGCGTTGCTCTCGAAGCGCGGGTCCTTCGCGAGCGAGGGGTCGCCGAGCACCCCTTCGCAGAACGCCTGCCATTCGCGCTCGTTCTGCAGCCCGAGCACGACGGTGCGCCCGTCGCCGGCGACGAAGGGCCCGTAGGGATAGATCGTGGCATGCGCCGCGCCCAGCCGCGGCGGCGGCTCGGCGCCGCCGTACGCGTAATACAAGGGATAGCCCATCCATTCGGCGAGCGACTCCAGCATCGACACGTCGATGTGGGAGCCGCGGCCGGTGCGGCCGCGCAGCAGCAGCGCCGAGAGGATGCTCGAGTACGCGTACATCGCCGCGGCGATGTCCGCGATGGAGGCGCCCGCCTTCGCGGGCTCCGCGGCCGTGCCGGTCACCGACAGGAATCCCGCCTCGGCCTGGATCAGCAGGTCGTAGGCCTTGCGGTCGCGGTACGGCCCGTCGTTGCCGTAGCCGGAGATGTCGCAGACGACGAGCCGCGGGTGGCGCGCGTGCAGCGCCTCGGCCGAGAGCCCGAGCCGCGCGGCCGCGCCCGGCGCCAGGTTCTGCACGAAGACATCGGCGCGTCCGAGCAGGCGCTGCATCACCTCGCGCGCGGCCGCGCTCTTCAGGTCGATCGCGAGGCTCTCCTTGGAGCGGTTCACCCACACGAAGTGCGAGGAGAGCCCGGCCACGCGGCCGTCGTAGTGCCGGGCGAAATCCCCCTCGCCGGAGCGCTCCACCTTGATCACGCGGGCCCCCAGGTCCGCGAGCTGCCGGGTGCAGAAAGGAGCGGCGATCGCGTGCTCGAGCGAAACCACCGTGATGCCATCGAGCGGGCGCGCGCCGCCCGGCAATGGGTTATCGGCCATCGCGAGTATTGTAATCGGCCGCCCCGGGCTGCCCGCCCGGGGCGCGCTCACGCCCCGTCACGGCGCCGCACCCAGAAGAGGTACATGCCGGCGAACGTGTCCGGGAAATCGCCCTCGAAAGCATGCCAGCGATCCAGGTCCCCTTCCGGGGCGTCGGGCCCGAAACGCTCCCGGTAAGCCCTCAGCACGCCCGCATCCGCCACGAGACCCACGAGATCGAGCCCGAGCGCGGCGATCGTCGCCTTCACCTGCGGCAGCGTGAAGCGATGCTCCTCGGCGTGGAAGAGCAGGTCGCGGCACTCGTTCATGCCGTACAGGTCGCGCAAGGACGCGAGCCGCGCGAATTCCGCGGAGGCGAGCAGCTCCTGGCGGCAGCGGCGGATCCCGTCGGGATCGGGACCGTAGCCGCGCCGCGCGATGAGCTCGCGCGCCGCCGCGAGGTCCTTGCGGCCTGCTTCGCTGTAGAGGCCCACTTGCATCCAGCCGCCGGGGCGCAGCAGCGCAAGCAGGCGGCGCCAGCCCGCCACGGGATCGCGAAGGTGGTGCAGCACGCCCACCGACGAGATCACGTCGAACGCGCGGCCCGCCGGCTCCAGCGCCATGATGTCCGCCTGGGCGTAATCGACGTTGGCGAGCCCCATCTCGCGGCTCTTCCTTCGCGCATAGGCGAGGCTCGCGAGGCTCAGGTCGATCGCGAGCACGCGGCAACCGGGAAACGCCTGTGCCAGCTCGGCGGACTCCTGGCCGGTGCCGCAGCCGGCCACGAGGACGTCGATGGCGCCGCCGGTGCCGCGGGGAGGTGCCGGAGCGCGCGGAAAGGCCGCGCGAAGGTGCGCCTCGAGCGAGCGCGGCTCCGCGGCCGGGACGCGGACCCATCGGGGATAGGGATTCTGCTCGTACTGGCGTCGCACGCGACGCGAGACGCCGTCGCGCACTTCGGTGAGTTGCGGGATGCTCGCGCGATCTTCGCGTTCCGCGCGGGGCTCCACGACCTGCTGCACGAGCAGGTCCCGGACGGACGCCGGCCACGGACGCTCGGGGAGCGCCTCGACCGAAGGCACCGATCCGAGCGGGACGTGGCTCCCGACGGCCGCGAGCCACAGCGCGGGCACGTCCGCGCCGGCTCGCGCGGCGGCCGAGAGGCGTTCCCGGAGCGAGCGCGCGCCCTCGGCCTCGTCGCCGGTGGCCGCGAAAACGTAGTCGTCGAGGAAGCACTGGCGCGCGAGCGCGCAGAAGAACGGGATGCCGTCCTGCGCGCCGGGCGCGTCGCCGAGGGCGAGCTCGACGAGGGCGTGCCGCGCGAGGGTGAGGAACCGCTCGAGGCCCCAGTCGCACGCCTGCGCGTTCTCGAGCAGCGCGAGGAGCAGGCGGTTGCGGGAGAGATTCGCGAGCCCCGAGTCGCCGAAGAGCTCGCGCGCGCTCGGACGCGCGGGCCACGCGCGGAGCGCCGTTGCGATCGGCCCCTCGAGCGCCGGGTCCGCGCGGACGAGCCCGATGCTCGCGCGCGCGAGGTCCGCGGGCCGCGCCCAGGCCTCGGAGAGAGCGCGCGCGACGAGATCGCGGAAGCCCGCGTCGCCGGGAGCCCGGTCGGCACCCGCGAGGCAGCGGGCGAAGGCGGCCCGGAAGGCGCTGCGGTCGCCGCGCTGCACCGCGCTCCGGTGGGCTGCGAGCGCCTCGTCGCGGCGGCCGCGGGCCTCGAGCGCGAGCGCGAGCTGGTGGTGGAAGTTGGGAACCGCCGGGTTCGCGCGGATCGCCCGGCCGAGGAGGTCGATGGCCTCGTCGTATCTCGCGCCGGCGCTCGCGATCGCGCCGAGGAGGGCGAGCGCTTCCGGACGGCCCGGGGCCGCGGCGAGGACCTCGTGGTAGATCGCCTCGGCCTGCGCGAGGCGCCCGGCGTCGTGGTGCTGCATGCCGGCCTGCAGCGCCCTGCGGATCGCGGCCTCGTCGGGCGGGGCGGTCGCCTTCATGCGCGGGCGGGACGCGGGCCTGCGCTCAGAGGATCACGCCGTACGGCCAGTTCTCGCGCACCACCTGGGCCGGGAGCTTGCGCAGCACCTCGATCGCGAACGCGGTGTCGGCCTCGGACAGGGCATGCAGCGCGTGGGCGCGCAGCAGCGTCTGCAGCGCCTTGCCGAACATGGGCGGGTCGAGCATCTCGCCTTCGAACTTGATCGCGCCGCCGAGCAGCGCGTCGGCCTCGATCGCCGCCTGGAGGATGCGGATCTTCGTGCGGATCTCCGAGGGCGAGGGCGTGAACGCCACCTTGCAGGGGTGGATGTGCGACGGATGGATCACCTGCTTGCCCGAAAGCCCCATCGAGGCTTCCTCGCAGGCGTGCCGGTACACCACGCGCGATTCCTCGTCGCCGTGCAGGTCGAGCCAGCGGCGCACGTCGTCGGGCTCGACGATCTGCTCGGGCATCGCCGACTGCCCGATCAGGGTCTCCACGCCGCCGATCACGCCCTTGCCCGCGATGCGCGCCTCGAACAGCAGGTCGTGGAGGTAGAACTTGAGCTCCTCGGTCCAGTGGCGCGGCGTGATCTGGATGCCCATCGCCTTGGAGAAGTCGTGGATGCCGAACACGACGTGCTTCACGGTCGGGTACTGCATGATCTCCGGCGCGATCTTGAGCGACTTGGGGTGCTCGATGATCGGCTGGATGCCGATGTGGCCGTCGAGGCCCACCAGCACCGCCGAGAGGTCGCGGATCTCGGCCGCGCCGTAGGCTTCCCCCGCCTTGGCGAGGATCACCACGTCGAAGATCGCGGCGAGGTCGCGCACGAGCTTCAGGTCCAGCTCGTACTCCTCGGTGCGGAAGGGATTGATGCGCACGGCGACCTGGACGCCCTTGCGGCGCGGCAGGAGGGGAAGCTCCCGGCGCAGGAGCTCGCGGCTCATCTCCTTCTGCCGGCAGCCGTCCTCGAGGTCGAAGAGCAGCGTGTGCGCCGTGGTGTTCCAGCCGTGCTTGCGGAAGCGCTGGGCGGCCTGCTCGAGGTCCTCGTAGATGCCGAGCGAGGGCGCGTACTTGACGGGCGGATAGTAGATCTGGATGCCGGGCCAGCGGTCGCCGAGGATGCCGGCGGCCTCGCGCGGCGCGACGGCGGCCTGCACGGCGACGGCGGAGGAGGACAGGACGGCGTTCATGGGACGATCCAGCAGCTTACCAGCCCCGCGGGCGGCCGTGCCGCCGCGAGCCGCCGAATGCGCGCGGGGCCGGGCCCGCCCGGCGGGGCCTTTGTCTTTTGGGGCCGGGACGCGGACAATGGGACGATGCTGTTGCGCTACTTCGGCCGCGAGATCCTCCTCGCGAGCCTCTTCGTGCTGGTCGCGCTGCTCGCCCTGTTCGGCTTCTTCGACCTCATCCGGGAGCTCGGCGACCTCGGCAAGGGCAATTACCGGCTGCCCGCGATGCTCGCCTACGTGGCGCTGTCGCTCGCCTCGCACGCGTACGTGCTGCTGCCCGCCGCCGGCCTCATCGGCACGCTCTTCGCCCTCGCGCGCATGTCGGAGCATTCCGAGATCACCGTGATGCGCGCCTCGGGCCTGTCGCTCGCGCAGCTCGGCCTGCACGTCGCGGCCGCCGGCGTGGCGATCGCGCTCGCCACGGTCGCGATGGGCGAGTTCGTCGCGCCCTACGCGGAGGAGGCGGCGAAGGACCTGCGGCTCAAGGCGACGCAATCCATCGTGGCGCGCGAGTTCCGCTCCGGCTTCTGGGTGAAGGACGAGCGCAGCTTCGTGAACATCCAGGACGTGACGGCCGACACCACGCTGCTCAACCTCAAGATCTACGAGTTCGACCCGGCCTTCCGCCTGACCGCGATCAGCCGCGCCGCCAAGGGCACCTACGAGGGGCCCAACCGCTGGGAGCTGTCCGACGTGGAGCTCACGCGCTTCGATGGGGACCGGGCGGTGCTCGAGAAGGTGCCCAGGGCGACCTGGAACTCGGTGCTCACGCCGGACATCCTCGCCGTGCTGAAGATCGTGCCCGAGGAGATGTCGGCGGCGAACCTGCTCGCCTACATCGAGCACCTGCGCGAGAACCGGCAGAAGGCCACGCGCTACGAGATCGCGCTCTGGAACAAGCTGCTCTATCCGCTGGTGGCGATCGCGCTCATGGTCATGGCGATCCCGTTCGCGCTGCAGTCCGGGCGCGCGGGCGGGATCGGCGCCAAGATCGTGATGGGGATCCTCTTCGGCCTGCTGTTCCATTTCGGAGGCCGCCTCTTCTCCCACATCGGGCTGCTCAACGACTGGCCGCCGCTCGTGTCGGCCGGCGCTCCGTTCGCGGCCGTCCTGGGGGTGGCGGCCGCCGGCCTCGTTGCGGCCGAGCGGCGCTAGCGCGCGTCCACGAGGGCGGTCCCCGAGAGGCGGTCGTGCAGGAACTGGTTGTCGCGGTCGAAGAGCGCCCACGCGAACCCGAGCCCGGCCGCAGCGAGCCCGAGCGCCGCCAGCACGTAGCGATGCGCCGCGCGCCCCGGGTTCACGGGTCCTCCATCCTCGGAGCGCACCAGGCGGATGCGCCAGGTCTTCATGGGCAGCGTCTGCCCTCCGTGCGACCAGAACCAGGCGTAGTACGCCCCGAGCACGGCAAACACCCAGGCCTGCAGGATATGGCGGCGCCAGCCGTGCGTGGAGTCGCCGAAAGCGAGCAGGAAGGGGATGGTCGCGACGATCGCGAGCGCGACGGCGAGCAGGAGGTCGTAGAGGGCGCTCGCCAGGCGTCGGCCCAGTCCCGGCGCGCGGCGCGCAGCCTCGCCGCTCACCGCGGGTAGCGCCCCTCGTTCGGGTGGCGCCGCAGCCACCGCTCGCGCAGCTCGTACTGCTTCTCGGGCGGGAGCCTGCGCAGGCCTTCGAAGGTCTCGCGGGCCGCCTTGCGCTGGTCGGGCGTCATCGACGCCCACTCGCGGATGCGCTGCTCGAAGCGCTGCTGGTGGGTCGGGTCCATGTCCGGGTAGCGGCGCGCCGCGCCGAGGAGACGCTGCTGCTGGTAACCCGGCATGCGATCCCATTCCGAGGCGACGGGCGCGAGGACGCGCTGCTGCTCCGACGAGAGGTTGTACCAGGGGGTCTGCGGCGTCTTGAGGTCGCGGGCGTGGGTTCCCGGCGCGAGCACGAGCAGGACGAGGGCCGCGATCAGCCCTGCGGTTCGTGCAACCACGCGCGGAAGTCCCGGTCGAGATAGGCGTTCAGGGGCAGGTCCTGGGTGAGGAGCTGGGCGTCGATCTCGCCCGGGTCCGGAGCCCGGAGGGACTGGAAGGCGAGGGCCGCGAGCAGCGCCGCCAGGGGCAGCCAGAGGAGCGTCGGCTGCACGACCGAGTAGCGCAACGTCCGCGCCGTGCCCGCGCTCACGGTGACGAGGCCGAGCAACCGCACGGGCTCCTGCGCCGCCTCGAGGGCCCGCAGCCGCGCCGCCTTGAGCCGGGTCGCCTGAAGCTCTCCCACGTCCGCGGCCGAACGGTCGAGCCACGGCTTCAGCCGATGCGCAAACTCCTTTTCGTTCATAGCGTTATCCCTTTTGATCTCAGGATTTTCGCCAAAGCATGCGTTGCCCGGGAGCAATGCGTCTTCACGCTGCCCTCCGAGCATCGCATGATTCTGGCGGTCTCGCCGACGTCGAGCTCTTCCCAGTAACGCAGCATGAACGCCTGGCGTTGACGCTCCGGCAGGGCGCGCACCGCCTCCTCGATCGCGGCCATCACCTGGGACTGCTCGAGACGCTCGGCGGGCGTGGCGGGAACGCTCGAGGTCACCTCCACCTCCAGCGTCTCGAGGGGATCGGCGTCCTCGTCGTCGCCGCCGAACCCGAGGCTGGACAGCAGCGTGGTCCAGGTGGAGCGCACCCGGGTGCGCCGGAAGTGGTCGCGGATCGCGTTCTGCAGGATGCGCTGGAAGAGCAGCGGCAGCTCGGGAGCGGGACGGTTCGAGTACTTCTCCGCGAGGCGCATCATCGCGTCCTGGACGATGTCGAGGGCCGCCTCCTCGTCCTGCACGGAGAGCACGCACTGCTTGAAGGCGCGGCGCTCCACGGCAACGAGGAAATCGGACAATTCCTTGGGGCTGGCCAGGACATGCTCCGTGGGCGGACCGGGGGCCCGGGATTCGGCCGAATGGTAGCAAAGGGCGGCACGCGGACCCGTGGCGCAGGCGCCGCCTTCGGGCCGCCATTCCGGCTTGACCAATCGGGGGCCAGCCGCTAATGTCTCTGGTTCCCCCTTCGAAACCGCTCGTTTTACAAGGTCTTAGCTCATGGAACTGCATCTGCCCCCGCTCGCGGAAACCGGCGAAACCCTCACGGGCGCCGAAATCGTGATCCGCTGCCTGCAGGCCGAGGGGGTCGAGTTCATCTTCGGGTACCCGGGCGGGGCGGTCCTCTACATCTACGACGCGCTCGCCCGCCAGAAGGGCTCGCTCAAGCACATCCTCGTGCGCCACGAGCAGGGCGCCCTCCATGCGGCCGACGGCTACGCGCGCGCGACGGGCAAGCCCGGCGTCGCCCTGGTCACGAGCGGCCCCGGCGTGACCAACGCCGTGACGGGCATCGCGACGGCCTACATGGATTCCGTTCCGCTCGTCGTGATCACGGGCCAGGTGCCCACCAAGGCGATCGGCGAGGACGCCTTCCAGGAATGCGACACCGTCGGCATCACCCGTCCCACGGTGAAGCACAACTTCCTCGTGAAGGACGTGAGCCAGCTCGCGATCACCCTGAAGAAGGCTTTCCACATCGCGACCACCGGCCGGCCGGGGCCCGTGCTCGTGGACATTCCCAAGGACGTCTCCAACACGAGCACGCGCTTCCACTACCCGGAAAAGATCCACATGCGCTCGTACAGCCCCGTGACGCGCGGCCACGGCGGCCAGATCAAGAAGGCGCTCGGCCTCCTCATCGAGGCGAAGCGGCCGATGATCTACGTGGGCGGCGGCGCGATCCTGGGCGAGGCCTCGGCGGAGGTGACCGAGCTCGTGCGGCTGCTCGGCTACCCGGTGACGAACACGCTGATGGGGCTGGGCGCCTACCCGGGAACCGACCGCCAGTTCGTGGGCATGCTCGGCATGCACGGCACCTTCGAGGCCAACAACGCGATGCAGAACTGCGACGTGCTGCTCGCGGTGGGCGCGCGCTTCGACGACCGCGTGATCGGCAACCCCGCGCACTTCGCCGCGGGCAACCCCGCGCGCAAGATCATCCACATCGACGTGGATCCTTCCTCCATCTCCAAGCGCGTGCGGGTGGACGTGCCGATCGTGGGCGGCGTGAAGGAGGTCCTCGCGGACCTGCTCGGCCAGCTCAGGGCCTCGAGCCAGCGCCCGGACGCGCAGGCGCTCGCGGCGTGGTGGAAGCAGATCGACGCCTGGCGCGCGAAGGACTGCCTCAAGTACGACCGCAATTCGCCGCTCATCAAGCCCCAGTACGTGATCGAGAAGCTCTACGAGGTGACGAAGGGCGACGCGTTCGTGACCTCCGACGTGGGCCAGCACCAGATGTGGGCCGCGCAGTTCTACAAGTTCGACAAGCCCCGCCGCTGGATCAACTCCGGCGGCCTGGGGACGATGGGCGTGGGCCTTCCCTATGCGATGGGCGTGAAGCTCGCCTTCCCGGACGCGCAGGTCGCCTGCGTCACGGGGGAGTCGTCGATCCAGATGTGCATCCAGGAGCTGTCCACCTGCAAGCAGTACCACCTGCCGGTGAAGGTCGTGAACCTCAACAACCGGTACATGGGCATGGTGCGGCAGTGGCAGGAATTCTTCCACGGCAACCGCTACAGCGAGTCGTACATGGATTCGCTGCCGGACTTCGTGAAGCTCGCCGAGGCCTACGGGCACGTCGGCATGCGCATCGAGAAGCCCGCGGACGTCGGGGGAGCCCTCAGGGAGGCGTTCGCGATGAAGGACCGCCTCGTGTTCATGGACTTCGTCACCGACCAGACCGAGAACGTCTTTCCGATGGTGCCCGGCGGCAAGGGCATGTCGGAGATGATCCTTTCCGAAGAGCTGTAAGCCATGCGCCACATCCTCTCCATCCTCGTCGAGAACGAGGCCGGCGCGCTGTCGCGCGTGGCGGGCCTGTTCTCGGCGCGCGGCTACAACATCGAGACGCTCACCGTCGCCCCCACCGAGGACGCGACCCTGTCGCGCATGACGATCGTCACCACGGGCTCCGACGAGATCGTCGAGCAGATCACCAAGCAGCTCAACAAGCTGGTCGACGTGGTGAAGGTGGTCGACCTCTCCGAGGGCAAGCACATCGAGCGGGAGCTCATGCTCGTGAAGGTGCGCGCGGCGGGCAAGGACCGCGAGGAGGTGAAGCGCACCGCCGACATCTTCCGCGGGCGCATCATCGACGTCACCGACAAGGCCTACACGATCGAGCTCACCGGCACCACCGAGAAGCTCGACGCCTTCCTCGACGCCCTCGACCGGGGCGCGATCCTGGAGACCGTGCGCTCGGGCGTCTCCGGCATCGGGCGCGGGGAGTGGGTGCTCAAGGCCTGAACGCGCCGCCCGGCCACGGGCGGGAGAACAACGCAACCCTGGGGATACCGACATGAAGGTCTACTACGACAAGGACGCGGACCTCTCGCTCGTGAAGGGCAAGAAGGTCACCATCATCGGCTACGGCTCGCAGGGGCACGCGCACGCCCAGAACCTGAAGGATTCCGGCGTCAAGGTCACCGTGGGGCTGCGCCGCGGCGGCGCCTCCTGGGACAAGGCCCAGAAGGCGAAGATCCCCGTGAAGGAGGTGGGGGAGGCCGTGAAGGGCGCCGACATCGCGATGATCCTGCTGCCCGACGAGAACCACCCGGCGGTGTGGAAGGAGAGCGTCGAGCCCAACATCAAGAAGGGCGCGGCGCTCGCCTTCGCCCACGGCTTCAACATCCACTTCCGCCAGATCCAGCCGCGCGCGGACCTCGACGTCATCATGATCGCGCCCAAGGGGCCGGGGCACCTGGTGCGCTCGACCTACGTGCAGGGCGGCGGCGTGCCCTCGCTCATCGCCGTCCACCAGAACGCATCGGGCAAGGCGAAGGACCTGGCGCTCTCCTACGCCGCGGCCATCGGCGCGACCCGCGGCGGCGTGATCGAGACCAACTTCCGCGAGGAGACCGAGACCGACCTCTTCGGCGAGCAGACCGTGCTGTGCGGCGGGATCGTCGAGCTCATCAAGGCGGGCTACGAAACCCTCGTCGAGGCCGGCTACGCGCCCGAGATGGCCTACTTCGAGTGCCTGCACGAGACCAAGCTCATCGTGGACCTGATCTACGAGGGCGGCATCGCGAACATGAACTACTCGATCTCGAACAACGCCGAGTTCGGGGAGTACCTGACCGGGCCCAAGGTGATCGGCGAGCCCACGCGCCGCGCGATGAAGGAGTGCCTCGCGCGCATCCAGAGCGGCGAGTACGCGCGCGAGTTCATCCTCGAGAACCGCGCGGGCGCGCCGGTGCTCAACGCCCGCCGGCGGCTCCTCGCCGAGCACGACATCGAGAAGGTGGGCGAGAAGTTGCGCGCCATGATGCCGTGGATCCGCAAGAACAAGCTGGTGGACACGAGCAAGAACTGACGCCGGTGCGATGCGCGACTACCCGCACCCGATCATCGCGAAGGAAGGCTGGCCGCACCTCGCCATCGTGGCGATCGTGGCGGCCGTGGCGACCGGCTTCTTCGGCTGGTGGTCGGCTCCGCTGTGGCTCCTCGCGCTCTTCGTGCTGCAGTTCTTCCGCGACCCGCCGCGCGAGATCCCGCCGGGCGAGGGGCTCGTGCTCTGCCCGGCCGACGGGCGCGTGGTCGCGGTGGGCCGCGGCCGCGACCCGTACCTCGGGCGCGACGCGCTCAAGCTGAGCGTCTTCATGAACGTCTTCAACGTCCACTCGAACCGCTCGCCGGTCGACGGCCTCGTGCGGTCGGTCACCTATTCGCCCGGCGCGTACGTGAACGCCTCGCTCGACAAGGCCTCCTCGGAGAACGAGCGCAACGCCCTGCACCTGCGCACCGACGACGGCGCGGACGTGACCTGCGTGCAGGTCGCGGGGCTCGTCGCGCGGCGCATCCTCTGCTACGCGAAGGCGGGCGAGCGGCTCGCGCGCGGCGAGCGCTACGGCTTCATCCGCTTCGGCTCGCGCCTGGACGTCTACGTGCCGCCCGACTCGCGTCCCCGGGTGGCGATCGGCGACCGGGTGAAGGCGGCCTCCACGGTGCTCGCCGTGCTCGCCGCGCCGGCGCGCGAGCGCTAGCCGCCGGCCCCCATGGCCGCCCCGATCGAGCGTCGCGCGAAGCCGGTGTTCGAGCGCGCGCGCAAGCGCGGCGTCTACCTGCTGCCCAACCTCTTCACGACGCTCGCCCTCTTCGCGGGCTTCTTCGCGATCGTGCAGGGCATGAACCGCAACTTCGAGCAGGCGGCGGTCGCGGTGTTCGTCGCGATGGTGCTCGACGGCCTCGACGGGCGCGTGGCGCGCCTCACGCGCACGCAGTCGGCCTTCGGCGCCGAGTACGACAGTCTCGCCGACATGGTGTCCTTCGGCGCGGCGCCGGCGCTGCTCATGTACGAGTGGGCGCTGCGCGGGATGGGGCGCATCGGCTGGATCGCGGCCTTCGTCTACTGCGCCGGGGCGGCGCTGCGGCTCGCGCGCTTCAACACGCAGCTCGCGGTGGCCGACAAGCGCTGGTTCACGGGCATTCCCAGCCCCGCGGCGGCGGCCCTCGTGGCCGGGATGATCTGGGTGCTCAACGCGCACCAGATCGAGGGCGAGCAGGTCCGCTGGCTCGCCGCGGGCGTCACGGTCTATGCCGGCATCACGATGGTCACGAACGTGAAGTTCTACAGCGGCAAGGACATCAACCTGCGCCGCCAGATGCCGTTCTGGGTGACGCTGGTGATCGTCGTGACGTTGCTCCTCATCTCGATCAAGCCTTCCCACGTCCTGTGGGGCATCGCGCTGCTCTACGGGGTCTCGGGCTACGCGGGGTGGGCCGTGCAGCGCGTGCGCATGGAGGCGACCCAGAAGCAATACCGCGACATCCGCGACGCGATCGACGAGGGCGACGTGTCGGGGCTCGCGCGCATGCTCTCGTCCACGCCCGTGGACACCGTCGTGGGCCCGGGGGGCCGGACGCTGCTCATGGTGGCGATCGAGGAGACCAACCTGCCGGCGATCGAGCTGCTCGTCGCGCGGGGCGCCTCCCTCGAGCTGCGCGACGACCGGGGCGCCACGGCCCTCGCGCTCGCCTGCGAGATGGGCTTCCACGAGGCGGTCGAGGTGCTGCTCGCCGAGGGCGCCGACCCGAACACCCACGACCTCTCGGGCATGACGCCGCTCGACGTGGCCGAGGAGCACGGCGCGCACGACATCTCGGCGCTCCTGCTGCGCTACGGCGGGAAGTCGGGCAAGGAGCTCGCGCCCCGCCAGCCCTGAGGGCCGGGGGCCGCGGGGCTTCCGGGCGAGTTGCCAAGTCCCCGGCCGAGCCGCTATAGTCCGGGTATGCATCCCTTCGGCGAATCCCTCTCGCTTCGCCTTCCGGCGGCCGGCGCGCTCGCGCTGGGCCTGCTGCTGCGCCTCGCGCGCTAAATACTCCATCCCCCATTTCGCGCAGCATCCGGCCGTCCCCGCAGCAGGGGCGGGTGAATCCATCCGATTTCGACGGAGAGACCCCATGAAGGACCAGCTCATCATTTTCGACACCACCATGCGCGACGGCGAGCAGAGCCCGGGCGCGGCCATGACGCGCGACGACAAGGTGCGCATCGCACGGCAGCTCGAGCGCCTGCGCGTGGACGTGATCGAGGCGGGCTTCGCCGCCTCGAGCCCCGGGGACTTCGAGGCGATCCGAGCGGTGGCCGCCGCCGTGCGCGATTCCACGGTGTGCTCGCTCGCGCGCGCCAACGACAACGACGTGAAGCGCGCGGGCGAGGCGATCAAGGGCGCGGCCTCCGGCCGCATCCACACCTTCATCGCGACCAGCCCCATCCACATGAAGCACAAGCTGCGCATGGAGCCCGAGGCGGTGCTCGAGGCCGCGGTGCGCGCGGTGAAGCTCGCCCGCCAGTACACCGACGACGTCGAGTTCTCGGCCGAGGACGCGGTGCGCTCCGACGTGGACTTCCTGTGCCGCATCTTCGAGGCGGCGATCGCCGCGGGGGCGCGCACGGTCAACGTGCCGGACACGGTGGGCTACAGCGTCCCGGGCCTGTGGGGCGGCCTCTTCCGCACGCTCATCGAGCGCGTGCCCAACTCCGGCAAGGCGGTGTGGTCGACGCACTGCCACAACGACCTCGGCATGGCGGTGGCCAACTCGCTCGCCGCCGTGATGGCCGGGGCGCGGCAAGTCGAATGCACGGTGAACGGCCTGGGCGAGCGCGCGGGCAACGCGGCGCTCGAGGAGATCGTGATGGCGGTGAGGACGCGCTCGGACGTCTTCGACGTCTCGACGCGCATCGACACGCAGCAGATCGTGCCGGCGAGCAAGCTCGTGTCCACGATCACGGGCTACCCGGTGCAGCCGAACAAGGCGGTCGTGGGGGCCAACGCGTTCGCGCACGAGTCGGGCATCCACCAGGACGGCGTGCTCAAGCACCGCGAGACCTACGAGATCATGCGCGCCTCCGACGTGGGCTGGGGCGCCAACCGCATCACCCTGGGCAAGCTCTCGGGCCGCAGCGCCTTCAAGGCGCGCCTGCAGGAGCTCGGCATCGCGCTCGCCTCGGAGGAACAGCTGAACGCCGCCTTCGCGCGCTTCAAGGAGCTCGCCGACAAGAAGCGCGAGATCTTCGACGAGGACATCCAGGCGCTCATGTCCGACGAGACGGTGACGCCCGAGGCGGAGCGCTGGAAGCTCGTCTCCCTCACCGCGCACTCGGAGACCGGCGAGCAGCCCTTCGCCCGGGTGGTGGTGAGCGACGCGGGCCGCGAGGCGCGGGCGGAAGCGCGCGGCGGCGGGCCGGTGGACGCCACGTTCAAGGCGATCGAGAGCATCGCGCAGAGCGGCACGGAGCTGCTCCTGTACTCGGTGAACAACGTGACCGAGGGGACCGACTCGCAGGGCGAGGTCACCGTGCGCCTCGCCCGGGACGGGCGCGTGGTGAACGGCATGGGCTCGGACACCGACATCGTGGTGGCCTCCGCGAAGGCCTACGTGAACGCGCTCAACAAGATGGCCTCGGGCCTGGAGCGGCTGAACCCGCAGTACGGGTCGGAAGCGCAGGCGGTCTGAGCGAGGCGCGGGCCCGATGCTCCCGGCCCTCGGGATGGGCACGTGGCACATGGGCGAGCGCGCCCGGGAGCGGGCCGCGGAGGTCGCGGCCCTGCGCCTGGGCCTCGACCTCGGCATGGGCCTCATCGACACGGCCGAGATGTACGGCGAGGGCGGGGCCGAGCGCGTGGTGGGCGAGGCGCTGCGCGGACGCCGCGACGGCGTGGTCGTGGTGAGCAAGTTCTATCCGCATCACGCCGCGCGCCGCGCGCTGGTGGCCGCTTGCGAGGGCTCGCTCGGGCGGCTGGCGATCGACGCGATCGACCTCTACCTGCTCCACTGGCGCGGCAGCGTGCCCCTCGGCGATACGGTCGAGACGCTCGAGCGGCTCGTGGTCGCCGGCAAGATCCGCCGCTGGGGCGTGTCGAACTTCGACGTGGCCGATCTCGATGAGCTGAGCGCGCTTCCCGCGGGCGCGCACGTGGCCGCGGACCAGGTGCTCTACAACCTCGCGCGCCGCGGGGTGGAGTTCGACCTGCTGCCCTGGTGCGGGCGCCACGGGGTGGACGTGATGGCGTACTCGCCGCTCGACGAGGGATCGCTCGCCTCGCATCGCGCGCTGCGCGCCGTGGCGAAACGCCTCGGGGCCACGCCCGCGCAAGTCGCCCTCGCGTGGCTGCTGCGCCGGCCCGGCGTGTGCGCGATCCCCAAGGCGGCGAGCGAGCGGCACGTGCGCGACAACGCGCGGGCGCGGGAGCTCGCGCTCGATGCCGAGGCGATCGCGGCGCTCGATTCGGCGTTCCCGCCGCCCGGCCGCAAGCGCCGCCTCGAGGTCATCTGAGAGGCTCCGCGCGGGTCGGCGCGCGGCGACAGTCCCGATGCAATCGATTCAAGGCGTTGCGCGCGAGCGCGCGCGGGGCGTTGCCGCGCGGCGACGCGAGGTGGCCGCGCGCGCATCGAGAGGCGCTCCGCGTCGGCGTCCCGCAGGGGCGTCGCGGGGCGCCGCCGCCCGATGGCATGGATCGTGTTTCGCATCCCGGGTCCTTCACGAGGGAGAACCGGAAATGAAATACGGCGAGAGTCTGTTCAACCGCGCGCGCGATGTACGGCCGTCAGGGCCGCTCCCGAACCCGGCGAGCGGCGCTCCCTCGCCGGGTCCCGCCGCGGCCGTGCCGCCGCGCGCGCCGGCGAGCGTCGCGCCCGGCGAGGCCGCGCCGCGCGGCGAGGAAGCGGCCGGGAGCAGGCTCATCGTGGGGACGAACATCAAGCTCAAGGGCGTCGAGATCCACGATTGCGACACGCTCGTCGTCGAAGGTCGCGTCGAAGCGACGATGGTGAGCCGCACGATCCAGATCGCCGAGCACGGCGCGTTCGAGGGCAAGGTGGACGTGGACGTGGCCGAGATCCGCGGCCGCTTCCAGGGCGAGATGACGGCGCGCAAGAAGCTCGTGGTCCACTCGAGCGGGCGCGTGGGCGGCAAGATCCGCTACGGCCGGATGCTCGTCCAGGAAGGCGGGGAGATATCCGGCGACGTCGCCGCGTTGCCCGAGGGAGCCGCCCCGCCCGCATAGCGGCGCGGCGGCGCGCCCGCGCGGCCCCCGGCCTAGGGCCTCGCGTATCATGCGCGGATCCTTTCGCTTCGGGAGCCCGCAGGATGCAAGGCGCGCGGCCCGCCCCGCTCGGCATCGCGGGGACCGGCCTCATGGGGCAGGGCATCGCGCAGGTGGCCTCCCAGGCGGGGTTCGAAGCGCTGCTCTACGACGCGCGCGCGGGAGCCGCCGAGGCGGCGCGGCAGTCGATCGGCGCGCAGCTCACGCGCCTCGCGCAGAAGGGAAAGGCGAGCGCCGGCGCGGCGGAGGCGGCCCTCGCGCGCCTGAAGCCCGTGGCGAGCCTCGCGGAGCTCGCGCCGTGCGCGATCGTGATCGAGGCCATCGTCGAGGACCTCGAGGCGAAGCGCGCTCTCTTCCGCGCGCTCGAGCCCATCGTGGGGCCCGAGTGCATCCTCGCCACCAACACGTCCTCGCTGTCGGTGACCGCCATCGCGGCCGCCTGCGAGCGGCCCGGGCGCGTCGCGGGCCTGCACTTCTTCAGCCCCGTTCCCCTCATGAAGGTGGTCGAGGTGATCCAGGGCGCGAGCACCGAGGCGCGCAGCGCGGAGCGCCTCGTCGAGCTCGCCCGCGCCTTCGGCCACGAGCCGGTGCGCGCGAAGGACACGCCCGGGTTCCTCGTGAACCACGCGGGCCGCGCCTTCGGCACCGAGGCGCTGCGGCTGCTCTCCGAGGGCATCGCGGAGTTCGACGCGGTCGACGACGTGCTGCGGGAGGCGGCCGGCTTCCGCATGGGTCCCTTCGAGCTGCTGGACCTCACGGGCCTCGACGTCTCCCAGCCGGTGATGGAGTCGATCTACCACCAGTTCTACGAGGAGCCGCGCTTCCGCCCCTCGCCCCTGCTGCTGCAGCGGCGCCTCGGTGGGCTGCTCGGGCGCAAGACCGGCCAAGGCTTCTATCGCTACGTGGACGGCGTGCGCCAGCCGCCGCCCGCCGAAAAAGCGCCGGCGCCGCGGCCGGTGAAGGTCTGGGTGAGCCGCGTCGACCCGCGGCGCGGCGCCGAGATCGCCGCGCTCGCCGCGCGGCTGGGCGCGACCGTCGACGAGGGCGATCGCCCGCCGCGCGACGCGATCTGCGTGCTCACGCCGTGGGACCGCGACGCGACCGCGGCGGCGCTCGACGAAGGCCTCGATGCGCGCCGCTGCGTGGCGATCGACGCGTGGTTCGGCCTCGCGAAGCGCCGCACGCTGATGCGCACGCCCGTCACGGAGAGCGCCGTGCGCGAGGCCGCGCACGGGCTCTTCGCCGCGGACGGCGTTCCCGTCACCCCGATCCGCGACGGCCCGGGCTTCATCGCGCCGCGGGTGGTCGCCCAGATCGTGAACGTGGCCTGCGACATCGCGCAGCAGCGCATCGCCACACCCGCGGACATCGACCGCGCCGTGACGCTGGGCCTGGGATATCCGACGGGCCCGCTGGCCATGGGCGATGCGCTGGGCGGGGCGCGCGTGCTCGCGCTGCTCGAGGGGCTGCTGCGCTTCTACGGCGATCCGCGTTATCGCCCGAGTCCCTGGCTCGTGCGGCGCGCGCGCCTCGGGATCGCGCTCGCCACGCCCGAGGACTGACGGCGCCTTCAGCCCTCGCGGGCGAGGCGCTCGGCGAGCCCCGTGTAGGTCGCGGGGGTGAGCGCGAGGAGACGCTCGCGCGCCTCGGGCGGAAGCGGCAGGGTGCGGATGAAGGCGTGCAGCTCGTCGCGGGTGATGCCGCCCTTGCCGCGGGTGAGCTCCTTCAGCTTCTCGTAGGAGCCCGGGATGCCGTGCGCGCGCATCACCGTCTGCACGGCCTCGGCGAGCACGTCCCAGCAATCGGCCAGGTCGGCGGCGATGCGGCGCGGGTCCGCCTCGAGCTTCTCGAGCCCGCGCACGCAGGAGTCGTAGGCGACGAGGCAGTAGCCGAAGGCCACACCCATGTTGCGCAGCACGGTCGAGTCGGTGAGGTCGCGCTGCCAGCGCGATACCGGCAGCTTCTCGGCGAGGTGGCGCAGCAGCGCGTTGGCGAGGCCGAGGTTGCCCTCGGAGTTCTCGAAATCGATGGGGTTCACCTTGTGGGGCATGGTGGAGGAGCCCACCTCCTGCTCCTTCACCTTCTGGCGGAAATAGCCGAGCGAGATGTAGCCCCACAGGTCGCGGTCGAGGTCGACGAGGATCGTGTTGAGCCGCGCGATCGCGTCGAAGGCCTCGGCGAGCGCGTCGTGGGGCTCGATCTGGGTCGTGAGCGGGTTGTACTCCGCGCCCAACCCCTCGACGAAGCGCCGGGCGAAGCGCGGCCAGTCCATCGACGGGGCGGCGGCGGCGTGGGCATTGAAGTTGCCCGTCGCGCCGTTCGCCTTGCCCAGCATGCGCACGGAGGCGAGGCGCGCGCGGGCGCGGGCGAGGCGATGGGCGAAGGTGGCCATCTCCTTGCCGAGCGTGGTGGGCGTGGCGGGCTGGCCGTGCGTGCGCGAGAGCATCGCGAGGCCGGCATGGTCGCGCGCGAGCGTGCGCAGGCGCTCCCCGATCCGGTCGATCGCCGGCAGCAGCACGCGGTCGATCCCGCCGCGCACCATGCGGGCGTGGGCGAGGTTGTTGACGTCCTCCGACGTGCAGGCGAAGTGGATGAGCTCGGCGGCCGCGGCGACCTCGCGGTTGCCCGCGAAGCGCTCGCGCAGCCAGTACTCCACGGCCTTCACGTCGTGGTTCGTGACGGCCTCGATCTCCTTGATGCGCGCCGCGTCGCCGACCGAGAAGCCGATCGCGGCGGCGCGCAGCTCCTGCACCGTGGCGGGCGAGAACGGCCCGAGGGCCTCGAAGCCGGGATCCTCGGCGAGGGCGAGGAGCCACTCGACCTCCACCGTCACCCGCTCGCGCATCAGCGCGAATTCGCTGAAATGGTCCTGGAGCGCGCGCGTCTTGGCCGCGTAGCGCCCGTCGAGGGGCGAGAGGGCGGTGAGGGCCGAGGACATTGGGAGGGCGAAATCTTAGCACGCGGCCGCAGGCCGCCCCGCGCCACCGCGACTCAGGCGATCACGCCCCCGCCGAGGCAGACGTCGCCCCGGTAGAGGACGGCGGACTGCCCGGGCGTGACCGCCCATTGCGGCGCGTCGAAATCGAGGTCGAACCCGGAGGCGCCCGCGAGGCGCAGCTCGCAGGCGGCGTCCGCCTGGCGATAGCGGGTCTTCGCGGCGAAGACCCCGGGCGAGGGCGCCGCGCCCGCGATCCAGCTCGTGTCGGCCGCGTGCAGGCGGCGCTTCGAGAGCAGCGGATGGCCGTGGCCCTGCACCACGACGAGCGTGTTGCTCGCGAGCTCCTTGCGGGCGACGTACCAGGGCTCGGCGGTGCCGGCGCGGCGCCCGCCGATGCCGAGGCCCTGGCGCTGCCCGAGCGTGTAGTACATGAGCCCCTCGTGCTCGCCCAGGAGCTCGCCCTCGGGCGTGGTGATGGGCCCCGGCTCGCGCGGCAGGTAGCGGGCGAGGAACTCGCGGAACGGGCGCTCGCCGATGAAGCAGATGCCCGTGGAATCGCGCTTGGCGTGGTTCGGCAGGCCCGCCTCGCGCGCGATGCGCCGCACCTCCGTCTTGCGCAGGTGGCCCACGGGAAAGAGCGTGCGCGCGAGCTGCGCCTGGGTCAGGCGGTGGAGGAAGTAGCTCTGGTCCTTGGCCGGGTCGAGGCCCTTGAGGAGCGCGAAGACGCCGTCGCGCTCCTCCACGCGCGCGTAGTGCCCGGTGGCGATGCGCTCGGCGCCGAGCGCCACGGCGTGGTCGAGGAACGCCTTGAACTTGATCTCGGCGTTGCACAGCACGTCGGGATTGGGCGTGCGCCCCGCGCGGTACTCGGCGAGGAAGCTCGCGAAGACGCGCTCGCGGTACTCGGCGGCGAAGTTCACCGCCTCGACCTCGATGCCGATCGCCTCGGCGGCGCAGACCGCGTCCACCAGGTCCTCGCGCGTGGAGCAGTACTCGTCATCGTCGTCGTCCTCCCAGTTCTTCATGAAGAGGCCGACCACGTCGTGGCCGGCGCGCTTGAGCAGCAGCGCCGAAACGGCGGAATCCACGCCTCCGGAGAGGCCGACGACGATCTTCACGGGATCAACATGGGGGTGCCGACGGGAAATTCTATCCGGAGCCGGAAATGAAAAGGCGGAGCCGGAGCTCCGCCTCGAACCCGCCGAAGGCGGCGATCACTTCGTCATTTCGTCCTTCTTCGGCTCGTCCTTCTTGGGCTCCGCCGCCGCCTCGGTCGTCGCGGCCGGCTTCCCGGCCTCCTTGGCGGGCTTCTTGGTGCTCTTGGTGGCGTGGTGCGTCTTCGTGTGGGTCGTCTTCTTCGACTTGGGCTTCGCCTCGGCCTTCGTCTCCGCTTTCTGGGGCTCGACCTTCGCCGGTTCCGCCTTGGCAGGCTCGGCCGACTGGGCCGGCGCGCCCTCCGCGAAGGACGCGATCGATGCGGAGGCGAAGAGAACGGCGATCAGGGCAGACAACTTCTTCATCGTGGGATTTTCCTTGGTCTGGAGTGGGTGAATCGGAACTTCGTCGATGCTCGACTGCGCCGTCATCCGGCTTCGTCGCCGACATCAACGCCGCGCATTATACGGAGGTTGACACCCCGGCGACGCGGTCGCTCACCGCAGGGCGCCGGGAGACGGCGGCGTCGCGTCCCGCCAGCGGCCGGGCTCGAGCCCCTCGAGCGTCCAGGGGCCGACGCGGAAGCGCACCAGGCGCAGCGTCGGCAGCCCGATGCGTGCGGTCATCCGGCGCACCTGGCGATTGCGCCCTTCGCGCAGGCCCACTTCGAGCCAGGCCGTGGGAATCGTCTTGCGCACGCGGATGGGCGGGTCGCGCGGCCACAGGCCCGCGGGCTCGCCGATCACGCGCACCATGGCGGGGCGCGTTCGGCCGTCGGCGAGCTCGAGGCCGCGCCGGAACGATTCGAGGTCCGAGGGCGCGGGCGTGCCCTCCACCTGCACCCAGTATCCCTTCACGAGCTTGCGGCGGGGGTCGGCGATCGCGGCCTGCAGGGGCCCGTCGTCGGTGAGCGCGACCAGCCCCTCGCTGTCGGCGTCCAGGCGCCCGGCCGGGTAGACGCCGGGCACGGCGATGAAATCGGCGAGCGTGCGCCGTCCCGCCGAGGGGCTGAACTGGCAGAGCACGCCGAAGGGCTTGTTGAAGACGATCAGGCGGGACACGGAGGGGCGTTTGCTATAATTTCGGGTTCGCGTGATCAACAAAGAGGCCCGGCAGGAGTCCCATGAACAAGATCAAGGTCACCCATCCCATCGTCGAGATGGACGGCGACGAGATGACGCGCATCATCTGGCGGCGCATCCGCGAGCAGCTCATCCTTCCCTACGTCGACCTCGACCTCAAGTACTTCGACCTCGGCATCGAGAACCGCGACGCGACCGACGACCAGGTCACGGTGGACGCGGCCCTCGCGACGAAGAAGTACGGCGTGGCGGTCAAGTGCGCGACGATCACGCCCGACGAGGCGCGCGTGAAGGAGTTCGGCCTCAAGCAGATGTGGAAGAGCCCCAACGGGACGATCCGCAACATCCTCGACGGGACCATCTTCCGCGAGCCCATCATCTGCTCGAACGTGCCGCGCATCATCCCCCACTGGAACAAGCCGGTCATCGTGGCGCGCCACGGCTTCGGCGACCAGTACCGGGCGACCGAGATCCGGTTCGACGGCCCCGGGACGCTCAGGATGACCTTCACGCCCAAGGGGGGCGGGGCGAGCGTCGAGAAGGAGGTGTTCCAGGCGCCCGGCGCGGGGATCGCGATGGCGATGTACAACCTGGACGAGTCGATCCGGGGATTCGCGCGCGCCTGCTTCAACTACGCGCTCGACCGCGGCTTCCCGGTGTACCTGTCCAGCAAGAACACGATCCTCAAGGTCTACGACGGGCGCTTCAAGAACCTCTTCCAGGAGATCTACGAGGCCGAGTTCCGCGCGCGCTTCGAGTCCGCGGGGCTCACCTACGAGCATCGCCTGATCGACGACATGGTGGCCTCCAACCTCAAGTGGAACGGCGGCTACCTCTGGGCCTGCAAGAACTACGACGGCGACGTGCAGTCGGACACGGTCGCGCAGGGCTACGGGTCGCTCGGGCTCATGACCTCGGTGCTCACCACGCCCGACGGCCGGACCGTGGAGGCCGAGGCCGCGCACGGGACGGTCACGCGCCACTACCGCCTGCACCAGCAGGGCAAGCCCACCTCGACGAACCCGATCGCCTCCATCTACGCGTGGACGCGCGGGCTCGTCTACCGCGGCAAGATGGACGGCACGCCCGACGTGGTGGGATTCGCGCAGACGCTCGAGCGCGCGTGCGTCGAGACGGTGGAATCGGGACGCATGACCAAGGACCTCGCGATCCTCATCCGCCCCGACCATCCCTTCCTCACCACCGAGGAATTCATGGACGCCGTGGAGGCGACGCTCAAGCGCCGCCTGAAGTGACGCGGCGCCAGGAATAGAAAAGGCCCCCGCGGCACCCGGCCGCGGGGGCCTTCCGGAATGGTGCTCCCTAAGCCGCCTGGATGTTGGACGCCTGCTTGCCCTTGGGGCCCTGCGTCACGTCGAAGGAGACCTTCTGGCCTTCCTTGAGGGTCTTGAAGCCCTGCATCTGGATCGCGGAGAAATGCGCGAAGAGGTCTTCGCTGCCGTCGTCGGGCGTGATGAACCCGTAACCCTTCGCGTCATTGAACCACTTCACAGTTCCGGTTGCCATGCGATTGCTTGCCTCTTGTTAAACGGGTGGAGTCCCGCACATCGTTCGGATCCAGGCTCCCCGCACGTCAAAAGGCGATGCGAAATGCTTGAAACCAAACTCCAAGCCGCTTTTTACGCGGGGTCCCCGGGAGTGTCAATAGCGGGCCCGGGCCGATCGCAGGGCGCGCCGCGCGGCGCGCGGCGCGGGCCCCGGCGCCGACGAACGGCGCCGCCAAGCGCTTGAAGGGTCTTGAAAATCCCCTCCCGCTTGTCCATATTAGACGTGATACGTTCCACTCCAGAGGGATCCGGAGATTCACCGCGTTGAGCGTCCTCCCATCCGCGCCATGGCCGAGAAACCCGCCGGTTCCACGCTCCTCAAGCCGAGCGAGACCCAGGTCAAGCCGCCGCCGATGTACCAGGTCGTGATGTACAACGACGATTACACGCCGATGGAATTCGTGGTCGAGGTCCTGCAGCTCTTCTTCGCCCTGCCGCGGGAACGGGCCACCCAGATCATGCTCAAAGTCCACACGGAGGGCCGTGGGGTCTGCGGGATCTACCCGAGGGACGTCGCCTCGAGCAAGGTGGAGCAGGTAACCGAATATTCGCGCCAACACCAGCATCCGCTGCAGTGCGCGATGGAGGAAACATGATCGCCCAGGAGCTGGAAGTCAGTCTGCACATGGCCTTCGTGGAGGCGCGGCAGAAGCGCCACGAGTTCATCACCGTGGAGCACCTGCTGCTCGCGCTCTGCGACAACCCGTCGGCCTCCGAGGTGCTGAAGGCGTGCGCCGCGAAGATCGACGAGCTGAAGAAGGCGCTGTCGGACTTCGTGATGCAGCACACGCCGACGGTCGCGGGCACCGGCGAGGTCGACACGCAGCCCACCCTGGGGTTCCAGCGCGTGATCCAGCGCGCCATCCTGCACGTGCAGTCGTCCGGCAAGAAGGAGGTCACGGGGGCGAACGTCCTCGTCGCGATCTACGGCGAGAAGGACTCGCACGCGGTCTACTTCCTCCACCAGCAGGGCGTGTCGCGCCTGGACGTGGTGAACTACATCTCCCACGGCATCACCAAGAGCCCGCAGGCGCCCGGCAGCGGCGCCCGCGAGGAGAGCGAGGCCGAGACCGAGGCGCCCGAGGCCCAGGGCGGCGGGGCGCTCGAGAGCTTCACCCAGAACCTGAACCAGCTCGCCGTGGAGGGCAAGATCGACCCGCTGATCGGCCGCGAGGCGGAGCTCGAGCGCGTGGTGCAGATCCTCTGCCGCCGCCGCAAGAACAACCCGCTCCTCGTGGGCGAGGCGGGCGTGGGCAAGACCGCGATCGCCGAGGGGCTCGCCAAGCGCGTGATCGACGGGCAGGTCCCCGAGATCCTGTCGAAGGCCCAGGTCTACGCGCTCGACATGGGCGCGCTGCTCGCGGGCACCAAGTACCGCGGCGACTTCGAGCAGCGCCTGAAGGCGGTGCTCAAGCAGCTCGTGGACAACCCGAACGCCATCCTCTTCATCGACGAGATCCACACCCTGATCGGGGCGGGGAGCGCCTCGGGCGGGACGCTCGACGCGTCGAACCTGCTGAAGCCGGCCCTCTCCTCGGGCTCGCTCAAGTGCATCGGGGCGACGACGTACAACGAGTACCGCGGCATCTTCGAGAAGGACCACGCGCTCTCCCGGCGCTTCCAGAAGGTGGACGTGAACGAGCCTTCGATCCCCGAGACGGTGGAGATCCTGCGCGGCCTCAAGTCGCGCTTCGAGTCGCACCACGGCGTCAAGTACACGGCCAACGCGCTCACCACCGCCGCGGAGCTGTCGGCGCGCTACATCAACGACCGCCACCTCCCCGACAAGGCGATCGACGTGATCGACGAGGCCGGGGCGCTGCAGCGCATCCTGCCCAAGTCCAAGCAGAAGAAGGTGATCGGCAAGCCCGAGATCGAGGAGATCGTCTCCAAGATCGCGCGCGTGCCGGCGAGGAGCGTCTCGAACGACGACCGCAGCGCCCTCAAGAATCTCGACCGCGACCTGAAGGCCACGGTGTTCGGCCAGGACCAGGCGATCGACGCGCTCTCCGCGGCCATCAAGATGGCGCGCAGCGGCCTGGGCAACCCGCAGAAGCCGGTCGGATGCTTCCTCTTCTCGGGTCCCACGGGCGTGGGCAAGACCGAGGTGGCGCGGCAGCTCGCTTTCATCATGGGCGTGGAGCTCATCCGCTTCGACATGTCGGAGTACATGGAGCGCCACGCGGTCTCGCGGCTCATCGGCGCGCCCCCGGGCTACGTCGGCTTCGACCAGGGGGGGCTCCTCACCGAGGCGATCACGAAGCATCCGTACTCGGTGCTGCTCATGGACGAGATCGAGAAGGCGCACCCGGACATCTTCAACATCCTGCTGCAGGTGATGGACCACGGGACGCTCACGGACAACAACGGCCGCAAGGCGGACTTCCGCAACGTGGTGATCGTCATGACCACCAACGCGGGCGCCGAGATGCTCTCGAAGAGCAACATCGGCTTCGCGAGCACGAAGGCCGCCGGCGACGAGATGGCCGAGATCCGGCGCATGTTCACGCCGGAGTTCCGCAACCGCCTGGACGCGATCATCTCCTTCAACGCGCTCGACGAGGAGATCATCCTGCGCGTGGTGGACAAGTTCCTCATGCAGCTCGAGGCGCAGCTCGGCGAGAAGAAGGTCGAGGCGATCTTCACGGAGAACCTCAAGAAGTTCCTCGCGAAGAACGGCTTCGACCCGCAGATGGGCGCACGCCCCATGGCGCGCCTCATCCAGGACACGATCCGCCGGGCCCTCGCCGACGAGCTGCTGTTCGGGCGGCTCGCGAGCGGCGGGCGGGTCACGATCGACGTGGACGACAAGGGCGAGGTGGTGCTCGACATCGCGCAGTCGGCCCAGCCCGCGGAGCCGGTCGAGTCCACCTGACGGGAAGCGCACTTTCCCCCCGGGGACGCCCGCGCGTGCGCGGGCGTCTTCGCATGGATCGCGGCGTTTGGGCGGAGCGGGCCTTTGGGTTATCCTTGGAGGCGCCCCACTTCGCCCCTGCTCGAGGAATCGTCCATCGAACTGCGCGCCGCCCGAGCCGCCGTCGCGCTCGCCCTGGCCGGAGCTGTTCCCGCCATCGCGCAGACCATCGCCCCGCCCCGGTTCGCCGCTCCGAACCTCTCTCCGGAAGGCGTGCGCGCCCTCGCCGCGAACTGCGCCCCGTGCCACGGCACCGACGGACGGCCCGTGCCCGGTTCCGCCGTGCCGCCGCTCGCCGGGCGAGCACGCGCGGAGCTTCGCGAGCGCCTCGCGGCGCTCAAGGCGGGGCGCGAGCCGTCCACGGTGATGGGCCAGATCGCCCGGGGCTACAGCGACGCGGAAATCGACGCGCTCGCGGATTATTTCTCGCGCCTTCCCCGTTAATCCGGCAACGACCATGGACGCGGGGCGCAGGCGATGGCTGAAGGGGGCGGGGGCGCTTGCCGCGGGGCTCGCGGGCTGCGCCGCCGGGCCGGCCGCGCGTTCCCGCGCCCGCGTGGTGGTGGTCGGCGGCGGCTACGGGGGTGCCACCGCGGCCAAGTACCTGCGCCTGCTGGATCCTTCGCTCGCGGTCGCCCTCGTCGAGCCCCGGGAGGCGTTCGTCTCCTGCCCGATGTCGAATCTCGTGATCGGCGGCTTCCGGACGATGGCCGACATCACCGCGCCCTACGCGACGCTCGCGCGGCATCACGGCGTGCAGCTGGTGCGCGATTCCGCGACGGCGATCGACATGGCGCGCCGCGAGGTGCGCCTGGCGGGGGGTTCGCGCCTGGCGTTCGACCGCGTGATCGTCGCGCCCGGGATCGATTTCCTGTGGGAGCGGCTGCCCGCCATGACGGACTTGGCCGTCCGGCGGCGTTTCCCCCACGCCTGGAAGGCCGGGCCCCAGACGGTGGAGCTGCGCCGCCAGCTCGAGGCGATGCCCGACGGCGGCGTCTTCGTGATCTCCATCCCCGAGACGCCCTACCGCTGCCCGCCGGCCCCGTACGAGCGCGCCTGCCAGGCGGCCGCCTACTTCCGGCGCGCGAAGCCCCGCGCGAAGGTCCTCGTCGTGGACGCGAACGAGGACGTGACCTCGGAAGCCGCACTCTTCCACGGCGCGTGGGACGAGCTCTACCCGGGCATGGTGGACTACCGGCCGAACAGCAAGGCGGTGGACGTGGATCCCGCCACGCGCACCCTGAAGCTCGAGGTCGAGGACGTGCGGGGCGACGTGCTCAACATCCTGCCGCCCATGACGGCGGGCGAGGTCGCGGGGCCCTTCGTGACGGCGAACCGGCGCTGGTGCGAGGTGGACTGGCTCACCTACGAGTCGGTCGCGGCGAAGGGGGCCCACGTCCTCGGCGATTCGCTCCTGCCCGCGCCCGTGATGGCGAAGTCGGCGCACATGGCCAATGCGCAGGCGAAGGTGTGCGCCGCGGCGATCGTGGCGCTGCTCGCCGGCCGGGCGCCCAATTCCTCGCCCACGCTCACCAACGCGTGCTACAGCTTCCTGTCCGGGCGCCTCGCGGCCCACGTGGCGACGGTGCACAAGTACGACCTCGGCGAGCGCACGATGAAGCTCGTGCCGGGCGCGGGCGGCGTCTCGAGCGCCATGAGCGAGCGGGAGGCGCGCTACGCCGACGACTGGGCGCGCAACATCCGCGCGGACGCGCTCGCGTGAGGCGCGCCCCGTGACCCGCCGCGTCCTCGTCCTCTTTCCCGACGAGTGGGACCTCGAGGCGGCGGGCGATCCGCGCTATCGCGGCCGCTACGAGTTCCACTTCGAGGGCTTCGACCTTTTCCGCTTCCCGGACAACGCGCGCCTCTTCACCTTCGAGGCGCTCGGCTTCGTCGACCGGCTGGCGCGCCGCTACGCGGGCATCGGCCTCGACGCGGTCACCACCTCCGACGAGCAGTTCGGGCCCTTCCTCGCCGCGCTCGTGGCGCAGCGCCTCGGCCTGCCTCACGCGAGCCTCGAGGCGATCCTCACGGCGCAGCACAAGTACTACGCGCGCCGAGCCTTCGAGCGGATCGCGCCGGAGGCGAACGCCCGCTTCGGGCTGCTGCGCCGCGGCTACGAGCGCCCCGACGAGGTGCCGCTCGAGTTTCCGTTCTACGTGAAGCCCGCGAAGGCGGCCTTCTCGGTGCTCGCGCGGCGCGTGGACTCGTTCGCGCAGCTGCGCCGCCACACGCACTTCGGAACGTTCGAAGGCGCGATCATCGAGCGGCTCGTGCGGCCGTTCGCCGACGTGATGCGCGCCCATTCCGCCTTCGCCGAGGATCCGTTCAGCATGGTCTGCGAGGAGATCCTGCGCGGGGCGCAGGTGACCGCGAACGGATACGTCCGCGACGGCCGGGTGACCCTGCTCGGCACGGTCGACTCGATCATGTACCCGGGCACCGACCATTTCCAGCGCTTCCAGTACCCGTCGTCGCTGCCGCCCGCCCAGCTCGCGCGCGTGGATGCGCTCGCCGAACGCCTCGTGCGGGGGATCGGCCTCGGCCACGGCATGTTCAACGTCGAGATGCGCATCGACCCGCGCACGGGCGAGCCGCGCGTGATCGAGATGAACCCGCGCGCCGCGGGGCAGTTCTACGACCTGTTCGAGCGCGTCGACGGCTACAGCCTGTTCGAAGCGCTGCTCGAGCTCGATTGCGGCGAGGAGCCGCGCGTGGCTTTCCGCCGGGGCCGCGACCGCCACGCGGCGAGCTTCGTCCTGCGCGACCTGGAGGGCGCGGGCCTCGGGCGCTGGCCGTCGGCCGGCGAGCTCGCGCGGCTGCGCGCGCGGCACCCCGGTGTCCGCACGATGCTCTATCCCAAGCGCGGGGCGGACCTGCGGCGCGAGATGAAGTGGCTGGGCAGCTACCGTTACGGCATCTTCAACCTGGGGGGCGAGAGCGTCGAGGCGATGTTCGAGCGCTTCCACCGCGTGTGCGCCGACATCGATTTCCATCCTGCGGGCCGCGCGACCGCG
>DASPRQ010000007.1:0-19014 GCA_035624355.1 Usitatibacter sp.
ACCGCCCCCTCCCCAGCCACCCCACGGGCCCCGTCCGATGCCGCGCACGAGCCCCGCTCCGCTGAAGATCGTGAAGACGAACGCGAGGAGAGCCACGATGACCCCGAGGGCGAGGCTGCCGAACACGAGCCACGCGGCCACCCCCGTGATCGCTCCCGTGAGGCCCGCGCCGAAGAGGCGCCCGAGGAGCCCCCGCAGCACGAGGGCGACGATCGGCACGAGGAAGAACGCGAGGAACACGAAGTTCGCGTAGGACGACGCGAAGTCCGCCTTGCGCTCGTGCGGCCGCGCCGCCGGCAGCGGAAGGTCCTCGCCCTTGACCGCCTTCACGATGGCGTCCACGCCGGCGTCGATGCCGCCCGCGAAGTCGCCCTGGCGAAAGCGTGGGGCGATGACATCGGACACGATTTCCTCGGACAGGAAATCGGTGAGCGTCCCCTGGACGCCGCGCCCGGTATGGATGCGGATGCGGTGCTCCTGCTTGGCGATCACGAGCAGCACCCCGTCGTCCACGCCCTTGCGCCCCAGCCGCCATTCGTCGGTCACGCGCGTGGCGAAGTCCTCGATGGGCTCGGAGCCGAGGGACGGGACGATGAGCACCACGACCTGCGAGCCGCGCTCGCGCTCGAACGCCGCGAGCTTCGCCTCGAGGGCGTCGCGCTCCGCCGCGCCGAGGGTCCCGGTCTGGTCGATCACGTGCGCGGTGAGCTTCGGCACGGGGATCGGCTCGCCGGGCTCCGCCGCGGTGGAGCCCGCGTGCCCCAGCAGCGCGGCGAGGAACAGCAGCACGGCCGCGAACGCAGGGCGGAAGAACCCGGCGGCGCGGGCGTTCGCGCGCCCGGGCATCTATTTCGCCGGAGCCGGCGCCGGCGCGGCCGCCGGCGGGAATTGCACCTTCGGCGGCTCGGCGATGGCCTTCTCGTTCTCCACCGCGAAGGACTCCTTCTCCTTGTAGCCGAACATCATCGCGGTGAGGTTGGTCGGGAACTGGCGCACGAGGATGTTGTAGTCCCGCGTCGCCTTGATGAAGCGGTTGCGCGCCGTCGTGATGCGGTTCTCGGTGCCCTCGAGCTGCGCCTGGAGCTCGCGGAAGTTGGCGTCGCTCTTGAGCTGCGGGTAGTTCTCCGCGACGACCAGCAGGCGCGAGAGCGCGCCGGTGAGCTCGCCCTGCGCGTCGGCGAAGCGCTTCATCGCCTGCGGGTCGTTCAGCGCGTCGGGCGTGAGCTGCACCGAGCCCACCTTCGCGCGCGCCTCGGTGACGCCGAGCAGCACGCTCTTCTCCTGGCTCGCGTAGCCCTGCACCGTCGCCACGAGGTTCGGGATGAGGTCGGCGCGCCGCTTGTACTGGTTCAGCACCTCGGCCCAGGCCGCCTTCACCTGCTCGTCGCGCGTCTGGAACTCGTTGTATCCGCAACCCGAGAGCGTGAGCGCCGCGAGAAGCGGCAGGACCCACAGGAATCTGCGCATGTCGTGGTCTCCTGGACTCCGGCGAGGATCGCCGGCCCGATGATGTGGGGCGGGTGAGGCCGTTTTCAAGCCGCCTCGCGCAACGCGCGGCGCGCGAAGAGGAGGTCCTCCCACGCCTTGGCCTTCTCCGGGAGGCTGCGCAGGAGGTAGGCGGGATGGTAGGTGACCACCACGGGCGTGCCGCGATAGCGGTGCACGCGTCCCCGCAGGCTCGCGAGGCTCGCCTCGGTGCCGAGCAGCCGGATGGCGGCCGTCTTCCCGAGCGCCACGATGAGCTTCGGCTGGACGAGTTCGATCTGCCGGTCGAGGAAGGGCGCGCAGGCCGCCGCCTCTTCCGCGGTCGGCGTGCGATTGCTCGGCGGCCGGCACTTCACCACGTTCGCGATATACACGTCGCGGCCGCGCGCGAGGCCGATCGCCGCGAGCATGCCGTCGAGGAGCCGTCCGGCCTGTCCGACGAACGGCTCGCCCTGCTCGTCCTCGTCGGCGCCCGGGCCCTCGCCCACGAAGAGCCAGCGCGCCGACTCGTCGCCCACCCCGAACACCGCCTGCTTGCGCTGGCGACAGAGGACGCAGGCCGTGCACGCGCGCACGGCCGCACGCAGCTCCTCCCAGCCCATGGCGGCGCCTGCGGAAGCCGGCACGGCCGCCGGCGCCCGCCCGGGAGCGGCGGTTTCCCGCCACGCTTCCGGCTCCCGCGGCGCCTCGATCAGGCCGTAGAGGCGCGCGACCGGGCCGAGCTCGAGGGCGGCGAGCGTGCGCCGGTCCCTCACAGCGTGAGCCCGAGGAACAGCGCGTCCTCGCGGCCCCGGGCCGCGGGATAGTACTCGGGACGGATCGCGATCTGCTGGAAGCCCAGCCTGCGGTACAGATGGCGCGCCACCTCGTTCGAGGGACGCACCTCGAGGTAGATGATCTGGGCCCCGGCCTCGCGCGCCACCTGGATCATGTGCCCGAGGAACGCGCGCCCGATGCCCTGGTTCTGCCACTCCGAGGCGACGGCGAAATTGAGCAGGTGCGCCTCGTCGAGCGCGACCATGAGCACGGAATAGCCGATCACGGATTCGCCGTGGGCGACGACCCAGCACTCGTAGCCCGCGGTGACCGAGTCGCGGAAGTTGCCGAGGCTCCAGGGAAACTCGTAGAGCGACTTCTCCAGGCGCGCCACTTCCGCGAGGTCCGCCGCGCGCATGCGCCGGTAATGGATCTGGGGAATCGGGACCGCGCTCACCGTCTCGCCCCTCGCTCCTCGGCCGTGAGGGCCACCTTGTCGCGCAAGTATAGTGGCCCCGCTTCCTCGGCGGCCATCGAGCCCCCGCGCGCGAAGCGCCGCGCCGCGAGCCGGGCGACCGCTCCGGCCCGCGGAAGGTCGCCGGCGAAGCGCATCTGGACCACGTGGCGGTAGGCCTCCCGCAGCCACGGCAGGCGCTCGAAGCCGCTGCCCGTCGCGGCCCACGCCCGTCCGGGCAGCGGCGGAAGCGACCCCGCATCGACGAGACGGGGAGCGACCACCTCGTCCCAGTCGTCGCCGTTGCGCGCGTACGCGGCGACGTAGGCCTCGTTCATGCGTGCGTCGAGCGCGGCGACGACGCGCCGCTCGTTCGACTGCTCCGCGAGCGCGAGCAGCGAGGGAACCGGCACCACCGGGCGCTGCGAGGCGAAGGCGAGCCCCTGCACGATCCCGCAGGCGATGCGGATCCCGGTGAAGGACCCCGGGCCCTGGCCGAACGCGAACGCGTCCATGGCCGCCGCCTCGAGGTGGGCGCGCTCGAGCACCTTGCGGATCATGGGGACGACCATCTCCGAATGGCGGTTGTCGGCCATGGCCTCCTCGACGAAGAGCTCACGGTCCCGCAGCAGCGCGACCGAGCACAGCTCGGTGGATGTCTCGACGGCGAGGAGGTTCACCCGGGCATTATAGCGAAGCGTCGCTCCTCGCGTTACTAGAGATTTATCAATGACTTGTCGTTTATACTTAATGTCGTTTCTGGGATTGGCTTCCGGCATCAGGTCTTCACGAGCTCGAGGGGCCTGAATCGTCCGCCCAGCACGTCGCGCGAATCGATGTTCCACCAGCGCTCGAGGACCGTGGCGTAGTAGGCGCGGAAGTCGACGGCGTGCGGGGGATTGCCGTTGCCGTCGAGCCGGTCCAGAGCGGGCGGCGCGCCGTAGAGCCCGCCGCGCACGGCGCCGCCGAGCACGAAATGGGCGCTCGCCGTGCCGTGGTCCGTGCCGCCGCTGTCGTTCTCCCGCGGGCGCCGGCCGAACTCCGCGTAGGTCGCGACGAGGGTCGAATCCCAGCGCCCGATCTCGACGAGCGCGGAGCGCAGCGACGCGAGCCCCTCGCCCAGCTGCCGCAGCAGGTTGGCATGCACGCCCTGCTGGTTGGCGTGGGTGTCGAAGCTGCCGAGGGACAGGCGCACCACGGCGATCCCCGCAGGATTGGCCGCGAGCTGCGCGGCCGTGCCCGCCGCGTAGCCGAACGGCCCTTGCGGGAACTGCGTGGCGAAGGCGCGACCCGCGTGCAGGCGCTCGGCCGAGGCGAGCACCTCGTTTTCCACGCGCAGGATGTGCGCGAGCGCCGCGTTGCGGCCCGCGCGGGCCGGCTCCGGGCGCGCGAGGCGCGCGTTGCGAACGAACTGCTCGGGGCTCGCGAGCGCGATCGAGCGCGCCGAGCGCCCGGCGAGCGGCCCCATGCCGCCCGTGCCCACGACCACGCCGTCGGCCGCGTACGAGGCGGGACAAGGAGAGCGCTCGAAGGCGCGGGCAAGCCATCCCTCGTCGAGGTACTCGTTGCTCCTCGAGGCCGTGTCCCAGATCTCGATGGAGCGGAAATGGGAGAGGTTGGGATCGGGATAGCCCACGCCCTGCACGACGGCGAGCTGCCCCGCCTCCCAGGCCGGGTGCAGCGCGGCGAGGGAGGGATGCAGCCCCGCCTGCTCCGAGATCCGCAGCACCTGGTCGCGCGGGATGGCGAGGCGCGGCCGCAGCTCGGCATAGCGCGGATCGGCATACGGGACGACCGTATTGAGGCCGTCGTTGCCGCCCTTGAGCTCCACGAGCACGAGCAGGCGGCGCTCGGCCCAGGCGCTCGCGGCGCGGGCGAGGCCGCTCACGCCGACGGCGAACGGAACCAGGGCGGAGAAGCGGAGGAAATCGCGTCGGTCCATGTCCCTCCTCACTTGAGCTGGTAGACGGGGTCGGAGGCGAGCGCGCGGACGCGCGCGGCCGCGTCGAGACCCGCCGGCACCGGATCCGCGGGGTCGGCCGCGAGCACGAGGCGATCGAGCTCGGCGGGGTCCCGCGTCGCTCCGAGAGACCTCGACCAGCGCGCCGCGTTGAAGGTGTACGAGCCCATCCCGACCTCCATGAGGCGCTCCAGCCGCGCCCCGGGCCCCGGCGCAGCCTGCGCTTGCATGCCGGCCTGCCGCATGCCGCCGTCGTCCGGCGCGGACAAGCTTTCCATGAAGGCCGAGCCGCGGAAGACGCGATCGACGAACTCCTTGCGGCCGAGCAGCGTGGCCGTGTCGATCCATGCGTCGCCGCCGGGCCAGCCCTTCACATTGGGCGGGGCGAAGAGGTTCTGGCCGAACGCCGCGCAGGCCACCGCCGCCGGGCGCAGGTCCGCGGGATGGACGTCGAACGTGCGCAGCGTGCCCACGACCAGGTCGACGGGCGACTTCACGAGGCTCGCCCGGTTGGCGGGGTCCCAGAACGCGTCGGACAGGAAGATCGCGCGCAGCAGGGGCTTCACCTCGTAGTGGGCGCCGCGGAAGACGGCCGCCCAGCGCTCGACCACGGCCTCGTCCGGCGTCGGCGAGACGAACTCGCGCCACAGCTTGGCGGCGACGAAGCGGGCGGTCTCGGGGCGCGCGAGGAGGATGTCGATCACCTGGTCGCCGTCGAGGCGGCCGCTCACGCCGAGCACGGTCTTCTCGCCCGGGTCGTGGAAGAAGGGCCGGTAGCGGTAGGCGCCGGTGTCGGGATCGAGGCTGAAGCCGGTGAACGCGCGCGCCGCCTCCTTCACGTCGCGCTCGCCGTAGTGGCCGACGCCGAGGGTGAACAGCTCCATCACCTCGCGCGCGAAGTTCTCGTTGGGCGCCTCGCGGCGGCTGCGCGCGTTGTCGAGGTAGATCAGCATCGCCGGGTCCTTCGCCACCCCGTGCAGCAGCGCGCCGAAGTTGCCTAGCGCCTCGCGCCGCAGCAGCACGTTCTGCCGGTACATGAGCTGCGCGAGCTTCACCTTCTGCTGGCTGGTGGCGAAGTGGTTGTGCCAGAAGAGCGTCATGCGCTCGGTGAGCGGGCTCGGCGTGGCGAGCATCTCGCCGATCCACCACGCGCGAAGCTCCAGGCCCTGGCGCACGATCTCGCCTCGGAAGGCCTTGGGATCGTTCTTGGCCATGGCCCGCAGCTCGCGCACGGGCACGAAGGGCTCGTGGACGAACGCCGGCGGCGGCGTCAGGGCCTCGGTGCGCGCTCCGGCGAGGAGCCGGTCGACGGCCTCGCGGCGGTCGAGCGCGGCGTATTCGCGGATCTCGGCATCGGTCGCGCCGAAGCCCGCGCGGTCGAGGAGGTGGCGCGCCCCGTCGTAGCCGATGGGAACCGCGCCGGCGGCGAGCGGCGCGAGCAGGGCGAGGATGGCGATCGGGATTCTCATGGCGCTCCTCCCAGGATGGCACGGCCCGCGCCGGCGACGGAAGCCGCCGCGGGCCGCTGCGGCCTCAAAGCGAGGCGCCGGGGCGGCGGTGCGCCGCGCGCAGCTCCTCGGGAGTGAGGAAGCCGTCTCCGTTGGTGTCGAGCTGCCCGAAGCGCTGCGCGAGGCGCGGCGCGTTCGCCTGCGCCTCGGCGAGGCTGATGCGGCCGTCGCCGTCGGTGTCGATCTTCTTCCAGCGCGACGCCCGCGCCTGCTTGAAGTACGCGCGCAGCTCCTCGCGCGTGATCTGGCCGTCGTGGTTCGCGTCGATCTCGTCGAAGTGCCGCGCGAGCCGGGGCAGGGCCGCGGCCTCGTCGCGGCTGATCATGCCGTCGCCGTTGGTGTCCGCGGCGCGCAGGCGCTGCCCGTGGTGGCCCGGGGCCGTCGGGTCCCCGGCGGGGCCGAACGGTCCCAGGGCCGGATCGGCGAGCGCGAGCATGGCCGCCGAGCCGAGGCCCAGTGCGGTGAGGATCGCGACGTATTTCATGGAATGCTCCTTTCGATCGGGTGCGTCCGAGGTTGAGCTCGGGCGGATGCCGCGAGCGTAAGACCGATCAACGCCCGAACGCGCGCGCGGGAGACGGCGCCTGGTAAGCAGATGTAATCGGCGGGCGCGGGGCGGCGCCGCTGTTAACATTCCCTTACATCTCGTCCGGTGAAGGGGCACCGTGCCCGCTAGCATCGTTCCATGAACGCGCAACGCCAGAAGATCCTCGTGGTCGACGACGACCTGAGGCTGCGCGACCTGCTCAAGCGCTACCTCACCGAGCAGGGCTTCGCGGTGGACACGGTGCCCGACGCTGCAGCCATGGACCGCAACCTGGCGCGCGTGCGCTACGACCTCATCGTCCTCGACCTGATGCTCCCCGGCGAGGACGGGCTCGCGGTGTGCCGGAGGCTGCGCGCGGCGGACAACTCCGTCGCCGTCATCATGCTCACGGCCAAGGGCGACGACGTCGACCGCATCGTCGGGCTGGAGATGGGCGCCGACGACTACGTCGCGAAGCCCTTCAACCCGCGCGAGCTCGTCGCGCGCATCCATGCGGTGCTGCGCCGCCAGGCCCCGCCCGAGGCGCCCGGCGCGCCCACGCAGGAGGAGAAGGTGGTCGAGTTCGGGCCCTTCGCGCTCAACCTCGCGAACCGCTCGCTCGCGCGCGACGGCGAGGCGATCCCGCTCACCACGGGCGAGTTCGCGCTGCTGAAGGCGCTCGCGCTCCACCCCCGCGTGCCGATGTCGCGCGACAAGCTGATGGAGCTCGCGCGAGGCCGCGAGCACGAGAGCTACGACCGCTCGATCGACGTGCAGGTCTCGCGCCTTCGCAAGCTCCTCGCCGAGGACCCGCAGTCCCCGCGCTTCATCCAGACCGTGTGGGGCTTCGGCTACGTGTTCATCCCCGACGGGGCGCCGCAGAGGTGACGTTCTTCCCCGCCTCGCTTCGCTGGCGCACCCTCGTGGTGATGATCGCGGCGCTGGTCCTTTCGCAGGTCGCCGCCCTATGGCTGCTGCACGAGTACGTGACCGAGCCGCGCCACGAGATGCGCGTCGGCCAGTTCGTGAGCCACCTGAAGACGATCAGCGCGGCGCTCGCCACCATGGACCCCGAGCAGCAGCAGCGCTTCATCGCCTCGATCGCGGAGAAGGAGGGCATCCGCATCCTGCCGGTACGAGGCGACGAGCACATGCGCCCCGCCGCGGACCGGCCTCCGCTGAGGTTCTTCCGCGAGCGCATCCGCGAGATCTTCGGGCCCGACGCGGAGGTCTACGTGCGCGGCGGCGAGGGTCCCGGCGGCGAACCTCCGCGATCACGTCTCCGCCCGCCGGTCCTGTGGATACGGCTGCCCGCGGGCGAGCACGGGTTCTGGGTGGCGTTCCCCCCCGGGCGCATCGAGCGCGATCCCCTCACGGCCCTCTTCGCCTGGGGCGCGGCGGGACTGGCCATCGCCATCGCCGCGACCTTTTTCCTCGTCTTCCGACTCAACCGGCCGCTGGGCGAGCTCGCGCGCGCCGCGGAGAAGCTCGGCAAGGGCGGCGACCCCGCGCCGGTGTCCGAAACGGGACCGTCGGAGATCCGTGCCGTCGCGCGCGCCTTCAACCAGATGAAGGACGACCTGCAGAAGAGCCAGCGCGAGCGCGCCACCTTCCTCGCGGGCATCTCCCACGACCTGCGCACGCCCCTCGCGCGGCTGCGCCTGGAGGTGGAGATGCTGGGCGACAAGGTCGAGGGCGGCACGCAGGGCGGCATGGTGCAGGACCTCGACGACATGAACGCGATCATCGACCAGTTCATCGATTTCACGCGCAGCGAGGCGGCCGAGCCGCTCGCGCCCATCGATCTGGCGGAGCTCGCCCGCTCCTGCGCGGAGCGCGCCGCGCGCGGCGGCGCGGACGTGCGCTGCGAGCTGGACGAGGTGCCCCTGATGATGCTGCGCCCGCTCGCCATGCGCCGCCTCGTCGACAACCTCATCGCCAACGCGGCGCGCCACGCCGGGGGCGAGATCCGGGTTCGCGTCACGCGGGGCGAAGGCCGCGCGACGCTCTCGGTCCTCGACCGCGGCCCCGGAATTCCGGCCGGGCTCGTGGAGCGGCTGAAGCAGCCCTTCACGCGCCGCGACGAGGCGCGCAGCGGCTCCTCGGGCGCGGGCCTCGGGCTCGCGATCGCAGATCGGGTGGCCATGCTCCACGGCGGAACGCTCGACCTGCTGGCGCGCGCCGGCGGCGGCCTGGAAGCCCGCGTGAGCCTGCCGCTCGCCGTGTGAACGACCCTTGCCCGGGGGCAAGGAACGATGCGCGGCCGGGCGGATAATGTTGTGGAAGGGGCGGCGCCCGGGGGGGGGCGAATGTCATCCGGAAACGGTCGTCGAACGTTCTATCCACCGATGATGTCCCCGAAAGGGACGGATCGAAGGAGCATTCCATGAAACCCCTGAAGACTCTCGTCGTGGCGGCGTTTGCCGCCGGCAGCCTCGCGGTTTCCGCCGGGGCCTTCGCCCAGCACCAAGGAGGCGGCGGTGGCGGCGGCCATGGCCCTTCCGGCGGGCATTGGTCGGGCGGCGGGCACTGGCACGGAGGCGGCGGCCACTATCACTATGGCGGTGGCGGGCACTACTACTGGGGACCGGGCTGGGGCTTCTATTTCGGCGTCCCCTATTACTGGTACGGCTATCCGTACTACTACCCCTACTACCCGTACTACGGCTATCCGTATTACTACGGCTACCCGTATCCCACGGACCCCTCGGCCTACTATTCCAACGAGCCTCCTCCGCCGACGACGGAAGTCGCGCCCGGGCCGGGAGCGCCGACGGAAGGGCCGCTCTACATGAACTACTGCGCCTCGGCGAAGGCCTACTACCCGAAGGTCACCACGTGCCCCGAGGGGTGGAAGTTCATCGAGCCGACGAGGTGACCGCGGTAGCGCCCGCGCCGAAGAACGCCTCCACTTCGGCCAGCGAGCGCGTGCGCCGGAACGGCGGGAGCGCGCGCCAGATGCGCCTGCCGTAGGGCTTGTCGACGAGCCGCGGGTCGCAGATCACCAGCGCCCCGCGGTCGGTTTCGTCCCGGATCAGCCGCCCCGCGCCCTGCTTGAGCGCGATCACCGCGCGCGGCAGCTGGTACTGCATGAACGCGTTCCCGCCGAGGCGATTGATCCGCTCGATGCACGCCGCGAGGACCGGCTCGTCGGGCGGGTTGAACGGAAGGCGGTCGATCACCACCACGGAAAGCTGCTCTCCCTTCACGTCCACGCCTTCCCAGAAGGACTGGGAGGCGACGAGGATCGCGTGGGGCGAGCGCCGGAAGCGCTCGAGCAGCTCGCTCTTCGAGCCGCTGCCCTGCAGCAGCAGGGGCCATTCGAGCCCCGCCGAGCGCAGCTTCTCCGCGAGGCGCTCGTGGCCCCGGCCCATCGCCCTGAGGCTCGTGAAGAGCAGGAACGCGTGGCCCCCGCTTGCGCGCACCACGGGCCACGCGGCGTCGATCACGGCGTCGCCGTGCCCCTCGGAGTTGGGATCGGGCAGCCCGGGGGGCACGTAGAGCAGCGCCTGGCGCTCGAAGTCGTACGGGCTGGCCCACGTGAGCGTGCGCGCCTCCTCGAGGCCCATCTCGCGCTGGTAGTGGGAGAAATCGCCGTTCACCGAGAGGGTCGCGGAGGTGAAGATCCAGGCGCGCGCCTCGCCCTGCATGGCGGAGCGGAAGACGCGGCCCGCGTCGAGAGGCGTCATGTAGAGCGTGGCCGATTGCGGGTGGACCTCGAGCCAGCGCACGACGTCCGCGGGCGCGGCCTCGCCGCCGTCGTCCTGCGCGCCCCCCTCGTCGGCCGTGCGCCACTCGCCGACGCGCGCGAGGAGGTCGTCGCAGCGGGCGCGGCAGTTGCGGATCTCCTCGGCGCGCTCCTCCTGCGCCTGGAGCGAGCGGGCGAGCGTCGCGAGCCGCGTGGCGAGCGCATCCAGCGTGCCGTCGAACGCGGCGCGCTCCGCCAGCGCGGCGAGCCCGACGCGGCCGCTGGCCGCTCCCAGCGCGAGGCGCAGGTCCCGGGCCCCGCGCTCCACGTCCGCGGCCGCGTCGGCCACCTCCGTCCCCTCCCGCGCGTGCTGCGCTTGCGCGAGCCGAGCGTCGCGCGCGAGCTCGAGGATCTCGCCGGTGGCGAGCGACTGGCCGAAGAACAGGCGCGCGAGGTCCGGCAGGTGGTGTGCCTCGTCGAGGACCACGGTGTCCGCCTCGGGCAGCAGGTCCGCCGCGCCCCCGTCGCGCAGCGCCACGTCGGCGAAGAAGAGATGGTGGTTCACGACCACGACGTCCGCCTCGGCCGCGCGCTTGCGCGCCTTCATCACGAAGCAGTCCTGGTAGTGGCCGCACGCGGAGCCGAGGCAGTTCTCGCGGGTGGAGGTGGCGTGCGCCCAGGCGCCGGAGCCTTCGGGTACGTCGGCGCAGTCGCTGCGGTCGCCGCTCATCGTGCGCGCCGCGAAGCTGCGGATGCGTTGCAGGTGCGCGATCTCCTCGCGCGCGGCGAAGGTGCCCTGCCGCGAGTTGGCCTCCAGGTGGTGCAGGCAGACGTAGTTGGCGCGCCCCTTGAGCAGCGCCACGTCCACGGGAACGCCGAGGGCCTCCCGCACGCGCGGCAGGTCGCGGTGGAAGAGCTGGTCCTGGAGCGTCTTGGTGCCCGTGGAGACGATCACCCGGCCGCCGGCGAGCAGCGCCGGCACGAGGTAGGCGAAGGTCTTGCCGGTTCCGGTGCCCGCCTCCGCGATGAGCACGCCGCGCGCGTCGATCGCCTCGAGCACCGCGCGGGCGAACTCGACCTGCTGGGGCCGCGTGCGGAAGCCCGGCTCCGCACGGGCGAGCGGCCCGTCGGCAGCGAAGAGGCGCTCGAGGTCGATCGCCGCGCGGGCGCCGTCGTTCATGGCCGGCCGAACACGATGCGCTCCTCGCGCAGCAGGCGCGCGACGAGCCACACGCACGCGGCGGCGAGCACGAGCGCGATCGCCGAAGGCACGGCCCAGTCGGCCACCGTGAGCGCGTCGCCGCGCAGCAGGCGCGCGAGCACGACCTGCTGGCCGAGCACCGGCACGGCGAGCTGCCACGCCGCGTCCTTCAGGCCGGAGAACATCACCGCCGCCGGCACGAAGGACACCGCGGTGGCGAGGTAGCTCACGTAGGTTTGCGCTTCGCGATAGGAGCGGCCGTACGTGCAGATGAGCATCTGCAGCGCCGAGGTCATCGCGGCGAACGGCACGACCATCGCGAGGAACCGCGCCGCCTCGGGCGCGCCGAAGGTCATGAGCACGGCGAGCTTCGTGCCCCCGTAGAGGGCCGCGGCCGCCGCGAAGCCGGAAAGCGTGAGCAGCGCCACGCCGCACGCGAAGGTCCAGGCCGCGAGCCACTTGCCGAGCACGATGAGCCCGGCGGGCACCGGGCTCGCGAGGAGCGGCTCGAGCGAGCCGCGCTCGCGCTCCCCCGCCGTCGAGTCGATCGCGAGGGTCATGCCGCCGAGCAGCGGGGAGAGCAGCGTGAACATCGGGATGAGGAAGAGCAGGAAGGCGCCCCTCTGCCGGGGCGTCGCCATGTTCACGCGCTCGACCTTCAGGGGATCGCCCAGGTCGGGGCTCACGCCGCGGGCGATCATGCGCAGCGTCCCCGCCTCCTGGTTGAACGCGTCGAGCAGCCGCTCGACCTGGCGGGTGGCGGGGCCCGAGTCCGCGCGGGAGTCGTCGAAGACGAGCTCCAGGGTCGCCTCGTCGCCCGAGAGCCAGCGCTCCTGGAAATCGTCGGGCACGACGATGACCGCGTCGAGCGTCCCGGCGCGCACGCGCGCCTCGTAGTCGGGCGGCGCCGTCTCGATCTCGACGTCGTTGCGCTGCAGGAAGTTGACCAGCGCCGGGGCGTTCTGCTCGCCGCGGATCCGCACCTTGCGGGCCGCCGCCTTGTCTTCGAGGCCCGAGACGAAGTGGACCATGAGCACCATCACGAGGGGCCCCATGAGGATGGAGGCGACGAGGATCATGACCGCGGTGCGCCGGTCGCGCAGCGCATCGCGCAGCTCCTTGCCGTAGACGACGAGCGCGGCGCGCCTCACGCGAGCACCTCGCCCGCGAGCGCCACGAACGCGTCCTCCAGGCTCGTGCGCCCGCTGGCCGCCACGAGCTCCCCGGGCGCTCCGCGCGCGACCACGGCGCCCCGGGCGACGATCACGATCTCGTCGCAGAGCGCCGAGACTTCCTGCATCACGTGACTCGAGAAAAGAACGCACTTGCCGTCCCCGCGCAAGCGCCGGATCGCCTCGCGCAGGCTCCTCGTGGTCATCACGTCGAGCCCGCCGGTCGGCTCGTCGAGGATCACGTTGGGCGGGTCGTGCACCAGAGCGCGCGCGATGGCGACCTTCATGCGCTCGCCCTGCGAGAACCCGTCGGTGCGCCGGTCGAGGAGCGCGCGCATGTCGAGCAGGTCCGCGAGCCGCGCGATCGAGGCCTCGATCGCCTCGCCCCCCATGGAGCGCAGCGCGCCGTAATAGGCGATGTTCTCCCGGGCCGTGAGCCGCGCGTACAGGCCCCGCGCGTCGGAGAGGATCCCGATGCGCGCGCGCACGGCGAGCGGGTCGGCGCGTCCGTCGATGCCGTCGACCAGCGCCCGGCCCCGCGTGGGCTCCACCAGCGTCGAGATCATGCGAAGCGTGGTGGTCTTGCCCGCGCCGTTGGGGCCGAGGAGCGCCGTGATGCGCCCGTCGGTCGCCTCGAACGACACGCCGCGCACGGCCTCCACGTCCCCGAAGCGCTTGGCGAGGTCCTCGGCGACGATCAAGACGGGGACCCCAGCGGCAGCACGAAGAGAGGCCGCGGGATGCGCCGCAGGCACCCGCCGTCGAGGCCCTCGGCGCTCGCAGCGCGGATGAATCGCTCGATGAGCCGCGGAGCGCAGCCGTGCAGGCTCACGCCGTGTCCCAGATACGGCGCGACGAACTGCCGCGCGTTCGGCAGCGTCGCGATCACGCTCTCGGCGTGGCGCGGCGGGGTGGCCGGATCGATGCCGCCCGAGAGCACGAGCGCCGGGACGTCCGAGCTCACCGGCGTGTAGTAGTCCGCCGGCACGCGCCCGCGCGGCCAGACCTTGCACGCGCGCACGAAGTCGTCGACGAGCGCGCCGCCGAAGAAGGCGCTGCGGGCCTTCTCGAGGTCCGCGGGCGTGATGAGGGGCACGTCCTCCGAGCAGATCACCGAGAGGTGCATGCCGAGCGAGAGGTTCTCCGAGATGTCGTCCGTGAGCTCGAGGTTCTGCGCGAGCAGCGGGTTGAAGTCGCCGTTCGCCGCCGAGGCGACGCCGAAGGGCAGCAGGCTCGCGAGCTCCGCGTCGTACAGCGGGCGGAAGAGCCCGGACAGGAAGACGTTCTCCGTCACCTCGATCGTCTCGCGCTCGCCGGTGCGCGGGTCCTGGATCGAAGCGCGCACCGGGCGGCGCGCAAGCCGGTCGCGCAGCGATTCGATGGTCCGGCGCAGGTCGGGATAGGTGAGGCGGCAGAGCGCCTCGGCCTCGCACCCGTCCACGAGCTTGCCGAGGGCGGCCTCGCCGTCCTTCACGAAGGACAGCGGCAGCTTCATGGTGGCCGGGGCCACACCGTCGAGCACCAGGGTGCGCACGTGCTCGCCATGGCGGCGCAGGTATTCGAGCTCCACGCGCGTGCCGTAGGAGCCGCCCCACAGGTTCAGCTTGCCGTAGCCCAGCGCGGCGCGCACCTCGTCGATGTCCTCCACCGCGATGGAGGTCACGTACTGGCGCGGATCGGCGTCGAGGTGGGCGAGGCAACGCTCGACCAGCGCCTGGGGAAGCGTGTCCTCGAACAGCGACTCCAGCGGCTCGTCCTCGTCCTCCTCGCAGTCGAGCGGATGGGAATCGCCCGTGCCGCGCTGGTCGATGAAGACGATGTCGCGCGTGTCGTTCAGGCGCGCGAAGAGCGGCATCACCTGGGAAGCGAGCGCCACGGCGCCCTGCCCCGGCCCTCCCGCGAACACGACGACCGGGTCGGGCTCGTGCGCGCGCGCGCGCGCCGGGACGATCGCCACGTGGATCCCGATCCGGCGCCCGGTGCGGGTCGCCCGGTTCTCCCACACCTCGTGGGTCCCGCATTGCGCGGCGAGCTCGATGCCGGGCAGGCGGCACTCGGTGAGCGCCATCGCGCGTCGCGGGCCGTCGGCAGCGGGATTGCAGGCCGCCGCCGCGAGGCACGCGGCGGCGAGGAGCGGGAGGTGCTTCATCTGGGCGGAAGCGAGGTGCGCCCGAAAGTATAGCGTTTCGGCGCTACCATTCGTCCGTGGAAAACCCGACATTCCCGCGCCGGGATCCCGCCGAGGCCGACTTCTGGGACCTGCGCTACGAGGCGCGCTTCGTCCCCTGGGACGCGGGGAAGGCGCCGGAGCGATTGCGCGCGTTCGTCGCCGCTTCCGGCTCGCCGCGCCGGGTGCTCGTGCCCGGCTGCGGCAGCGCGGCCGACGTCGCGTTCCTCGCCGAGAGCGGCTGGGACGTGCTCGGCATCGACTTCAGCCGCCAGGCGCTCGCCGCGGCGTGCGCAGCCCTGGGGCCCCGCGCGCGGCACCTGCGCCACGGGGACTTCTTCGCCCCGATCCCCGAGGCGCCCTTCGACGTGGTGTACGAGCGCGCGTTCCTGTGCGCGCTCCCGAGGCGCCTGTGGGAGGCGTGGGCGCGGCGCGTGGCCGAGCTCGTGCGGCCCGGCGGAGCGCTCGCCGGCTTCTTCTATTTCGACGAGGGCGATCGCGGACCTCCCTTTCCGCTCCACGGGCAGGCCGAGCTCGACGCGCTCCTCGGCGGCGCGTTCGAGCTTACCGAGGACGGGGACGTCGGGGATTCGATCCCGGTGTTCGCGGGCAAGGAGCGCTGGCAGGTCTGGCGGCGCCGCGGGGCCTAGGCGCTCCACGGCGCGCCGAAGAGTACGGACTGCGGGCTCGCCCCGCGCTCGTCGACGTGGATCGCGCTCACGGGGCGCGCTTGCGCCGCCTCGGCGGCGCGGTTGGCCGCGGCGACCACCTCGTGGCGCGACTCGAACTGCCCCGGGGCCACGCGCACGATGCCGATGACGAGCTTCGGCAGCCCCCGCACGATCTGGCGGCCGTCGCGGAATTTCACGACGAAATGGCCGCGGGAGCGCGCCTCCTCCGGCACGTGCTCGCGCACCACCGCGGGAAACCGCTCGAGGACGCTTTCTGCGCGCTGCATCCAGTCGCCGCTTTGCGCGAGCACCACGAAGCGCCCGCCCGCCACGTGGCCCGCGAAATCCACGCCGGGCTCGCACGCCAGCTCGAGCAGCCGGGCGGTCGCGTGGATCAGCGCGTCTCCCTGCGCGAAGCCACCCGTGTCGTTCAATCCCCGCATCTGGTCCACCTCGACGAACCACGCCGTGAACGGCACGCGGCGCGCGAGCAGCCGCTCGAGGTGCTCGTTGATCGGGACCTGCCCCGGCAGCAGCGTGAGCGGATTGGTGTAGCGGGCGGCGAGCACGCGCGAGCTCTGCAGCGAGCGCATCACGTCGCGGCTCGCGCCCATGCCGAGGTAGCGGTCGCGCGAGACGATCACGAATCCGTCGGCGAAGCGGCGCGGGTCCGACTCCACCAGGATCGCGGTGAGCTCCGCGAGGTCGAGGCCTGCCTCCACGCGGATCGGCGCCCGGTCGGAGAACTCGACGCACGGGCGCGAGGCGAGGGCCTCGCGTTGCGGGCCCGCCGCGGCGAGGTCGAGCCACGCGCGCGAGACGACCCCCACGATCCCCTCGGCGCCCGCCACCGGGATCGCCGCGAGCGAGGGCTGCGCCGCGAAGCGCTCGAGCAGGCGCGCGAGCGGCGCGTGCGCGGGCGCCGGCTCCACGGCGCGCACGAAGTCGTGGGCCTGCGGCTCGGTGCCCGCGCGCAGCCGCGGCGTGGGCACCACCGGCACGCGCTCGTCCTCCTGCGCGCGCCGCGCTTCGGGCGGCAGCTCCGCTGCGGGCTCCTCGGCGGGGCGCCCGATGAACCACCCCTGGCCGCACGCGATGCCGATGTCCTTCACCACGCGGAAGTCGGCGGCGTTCTCGATGCCCTCGGCGATCACGAGCGACCCGCAGTTGTCGGCGATGTGCTGGATCGCGCGCAGGAACTGGACCTTCACCGGGTCGTCGGCGATGCCGGTCACGAAGTGCTTGTCGGCCTTCACGTACTCGGGGCGCAGCTCCGACCACAGCCGCAGGCTCGCGAATCCCTCGCCGAGGTCGTCGATCGCGATGCGGAAGCCGAGCGAGCGGTAGAGCATGAGCGACTCGTGCACCTGGCGGAAGTCCGCCGTGGGGTAGTCCTCGGTGAGCTCGATCACCACACGCGCGGCATCCACGCCCACGCGCTCCATGAACCGGGCCGCGCGCTCCTGGTCGTGGGTGCCCTGCACGATGAGCTGCGGGGAGACGTTGAGGAAGAGGCTGCCGTCCAGGCCGCTCGCGGCGAACGCGCGCAGCATCTGCTCGACGCACAGGAGGTTGAGCTCCGTGCCCAGCCCTTCTTCCTGGGCGGCGGCGAAAAGCTCGGCGGGCGTATGCACGAGGGAGCCGCGCGGCCCGCGCACGAGCGCCTCGTAGCCCGTCATGCGCCCTTCGCGGAAGCCGAAGATCGGCTGGAAGACCGTGGCGAGGCTCTTCTGCTCGAGGATCCGATGCAGCTCGCGCGACGCGTCCCCGGGGGTTCGCGTAGGTTGCGTGTTCACACGGGCGGCCCGCCTCTCGCCGGGAGTCGACCCTCGCCTAGGCGACGCCGTGCTTCCGGAACCACGCGAGGAGCCGCTTCCACCCGTCCTCGGCCGCCTCGCGGCGATACGACGGCCGGTAGTCTGCGAAGAAGGCGTGCGGAGCGTCCGGGTAGGTGTGGATCTCGCAGGGCTTGCCCGCGGCCTCGAGGGCGGCGCGCATGCGCTCGACGCCTTCGTTCGGGATGCCCGCGTCCGCCCCGCCGTAAAGGCCCAGCACCGGGGCCTTGAGCTCGGCGACGAGCTCGATGGGATTCTTCGGCTGCAGCCCGGTCACGGGGCCCTCCACGCGACCGTACCATGCGACCGCCGCCTTGAGCGTCGGATTGTGCGCGGCGTACAGCCACACGATGCGCCCGCCCCAGCAGAAGCCGGTGATGCCGAGCCGGCCCGGATCCCCGCCGTGCTGCGCGGCCCAGCGCGCGGCCGCGTCGAGGTCGCCGAGGACCTGGCCGTCGGGCACACGCGCCACGACCGGCCGGATCTCGTCGATGCTCGCGAGCTTCGAGACGTCGCCCTGGCGCGCGTACAGCTCCGGCGCGACCGCGAGGTAGCCCAGCCTGGCGAAGCGCCGCGCGATGTCCTTGATGTGCTCGTGCACGCCGAAGATCTCCTGCACGACGAGCACGGTCGGAAGGTTGCGCCCGCCTTCGGGCATCGCGCGGTAGGCGGGGATCTCGCCGTCCTTCACGGGCACCTTCACGTCGCCCGCGGCGAGCCCCTCGGCCCCGGTGACGATCTGCGTCTGCGCGGCGACCGGCTCCACGGCGAGCGAGAATCCGGCGGCGAGCGTCGTCACGACGAACTCGCGGCGGGTGAACGGAGCTTCGGGTTCGGGCTCGAGCATGCGCGGTTCCTGCGATCTGCCCGATTATAAGCCCCGGGGCGGAGAAGGCGCGCGAAACCCCTGTGCGCCGTGCCGGGATTTTCCCCGGGACGCGCGCGGCGGCGCTATTCGCCGTAGAGCTTCTGCTTGAGCTCGCGGCGTTCCTGCGCCTCGATGCTGAGCGTGGCGGTGGGGCGGGCGAGCAGGCGCTGGATGCCGATGGGCTCGCCGGTCTCCTCGCAGAATCCGTAGGTGCCGTCGTCGATGCGCGCGAGCGCCCCGTCGATCTTCTTGAGAAGCTTGCGCTCGCGGTCGCGCGTGCGCAGCTCCAGGGCGTGCTCCTCCTCGAGGGTCGCGCGGTCGGCGGGGTCCGGCGCGAACGAAAGCTCGCGCAGGTGCTCCGTCGTCGCGCCCGCGTTCTCGCGCAGCTGCCGCTGCAGCTCGATGAGCCGCTCGCGGAAGAACCTGAGCTGCGCCGCATTCATGTATTCCGACTTCGGCATCTTGAGGACTTCCGCCTCGGTCAGGATCTTCGCTTTGCTCGCCATTGTTCCTCTCGACTGGCCGGGATGGCCCCTGGCCGGGGCTCCCTCGGGAAGGTCCGAAGACCATCCCCAAAAGCGCGCTATTTTAGCCTACCCCAAGGTAACGATCAAACGATGGACAACGGGGCCGGCGGATCGCTCCACGGCGCGCCAGGAAGCGAAAAAACGCCTTCCAGAACAATGTGTTACGAAGCCACCGCCTCCGGGCGGCGCGAGGGCC
>DASPRQ010000096.1:0-60413 GCA_035624355.1 Usitatibacter sp.
TCGCTTCGGCGTTCTCGAGGTTGGTGCCGTCGTCCACGACGAACCAGTCGATCCAGGCGCCGCCCTCGGGCTCGCAGACGAGCGTGAGGGAGCTCGCGTTGCCGGCGGGCTTCACGGTGGCGAGCACGAGGTTGCGTCGCCGGCGGCCCTCGCGCTCCTTCGCCCGCGCCCCGAGGGCGCGCAGGTAGGGGTTCTCGCGCCGGACCCGCGCGCGCACCTGCAGGCTGTCTCGCGCGCTCTCCACGTTCTCGACGTAGGGCAGCTCGCGCACCGCGGCCTCGACCATCTCGAAGGCCTCGCCCGCGGGAAAGGGCACCTCGATCTGCCGGCGGTGGCGATTGGCGAGCGTCGCCCCGTCCACGCGGTCGGCGATGAGGCGCACGCGCTGCACGTGGGAGAAGGCGCGCACCACGGCGAAGAGGATCGCCGCCAGCACCACGATGTTGAGCAGCCAGTCCAGCCCGCGGCCGACGATCCCGTGCAGCGTCATCGCCGCGACGAGGGCGGCCGCGCCCCAGCGGAAGGCGTGGCGCAGGACGAAGAAGAACGATTTCATGGCCGCAAGGATAGCAACGCGGGAGCCGCCGTTCACCGGGGCCGCCGACGAAGCGCGGCCGCGGCGGCGCGAACGGAAGGTGGCGGGGAGCGAACCCGCGCCGCCGGGCCCCGCGCTTGTGCCCCCCGGGCGAATGGCGTAGCTTCTGGAGCTTTCCGATTCCGCCGGCGACCTGCCTTGCCGCTCCCCGCCCGCCTGCAGCAATTCGTCGCGACCATGACGTCCCTCGCGGACGCCGGCGAGCGCGAGCCGCGCATCGTCGACGGCTGCCGCGAGGCGATGAAGCGCCTGGTCGCCGCGGACGACTGGCTGCCGGAGGAGATGGCGAAGCCGCACCCGAAGTACTACCAGCAGTACCTGCTCTACCGCGATCCGCGCGACCGCTTCTGCGTGGTGAGCTTCGTGTGGGGGCCGGGCCAGAAGACGCCGGTCCACGACCACACGGTCTGGGGCGTGATCGGGATGCTGCGCGGCGGCGAGACCTGCGCGCGCTTCCGGCGCGAGGGCGCGGGCATCGTGCCCGAAGGCGGCGAGGTCCGACTTCGTCCGGGCGACGTGGACGCGGTCTCGCCCGCGATCGGCGACATCCACCGCGTGAGCAACGCCTTCGACGACCGCGTCTCCATCAGCATCCATTCCTACGGCGCCGACATCGGCAAGGTGCGGCGCCACGTCTTCGACCTCGCCACGGGGGAAGCCAAGCCGTTCGTCTCGGGCTACGCGAATGCCTGAGGCCGCGGTCGCGGCGCTCGTCCTCCTCCTCTGCTTCGCCTGCAACATGCTCGGCCGCGGGACGGGCGACACGTTCATCGTGTTCCTGCTCCCGCTGTCGTCGGATTTCGGATGGAGCCGCGCGCAGGTCTCGAGCGTCTACTCGATCTACCTCGTGCTCACGGGCCTCGTCTCGCCGCTCACCGGCATGCTGCTCGACCGCTACGGCCCGCGCTTCCTCTATCCGGCGGGGATGCTCCTCCTCGGCGCCGGATGCCTCACCGCCGGCCACCTCTCGCACCTGTGGCAGTTCCAGGCCTGCATCGGGATCCTGAACGGCATGGGGGTGTCGATGCTCGGCATGGTCCCCGCCTCGATGCTCATCAGCCGGTGGTTCCGCAGCCGCATCAGCACCGCGATGGGCATCGCCTACGCGGGCTTCGGGACCGGGACGCTCCTCATCGTCCCGCTCGCCCAGCACCTCATCGACGCCCACGGGTGGCGCGACACCTATCGCCTCATGGGGACGGCGCTGCTCGCGCTGGTCCCGGTCCTCCTCCTGCTGCCCTGGCGACGGATCGCCGGGGAGCTGCCGGGCGCCCGCAGGGGTGCCGCCCACGAGGAGGATCCGCCGGCCTGGCGCGTGGGCGCGGCCATGCGCACGCGCGCCTACTGGCAGCTCGTGCAGGTCTTCTCCTTCACCGCGATCGCGATGTACGCGATGCTCGCGCAGATCGTGGCCTACCTCGTGCAGGTCGGGCTGCGCCCCATCGAGGCCGCGACCGCGTTCGGCGCGGCGGGGCTGCTCTCGGTGCTCGGGATGACCGCCTCGGGGTGGTCCTCGGACCGCGTCGGATTCCGCGCGACGGCCACCGCGAGCTTCGTCTCGACCGCGCTCGGCATCGGCTTCCTCGTGCTGCTTTCCTACCACCCGGCGCGCTGGCTCGTGGTGCCCTTCGTGCTCCTCTTCGGCATCTCGCAGGGCGCGCGCGGGCCGATCGTCGCGAGCCTCACGGCGCGCATCTTCCGCGGTCCCGGGTTCGCCACGGTCTACGGGACGATCTACGCCGGCATGTCGGTCGGGGCGGCGCTCGGCTCCTGGACATCCGGCGTGCTCTACGACCTCACGGGCGGATACCGCGCGAGCTTCGTCTTCTCGCTCGCGTGCGTGGCGGTTGCAGTCGCTCCGTTCTGGACGCGGCACCCGATCGGCCGCGCCGCGCCCGCGTAGCGCTTCGCGCGCCCGGCTCCTTCCGTGCTACCTTGGTCCTCGTCATGTCCGGGACCGGTCCGATGCGGCGAATTGCCCGCTGGCTGCTGCTTTCGCTCGCCTGCGCGTCGCTCACCGCCGCGGCGGCCGACCCGTCCGCGCACGGCCGGCGCATCGAAGAGCTCATGCACAAGTCCGGGCTCTGGGTGCAGGTCGGCCAGTTCCAGGCCCAGGTGAAGGAAGGCGTGGCCGACTATCGCAGGCAGGCGCAGGCGGGGAGCGGCCGCGCGGCGCTTACCGACGAGGAATTCGCCCGCGTCGTCGCCGCCATCGGATTCGCGTTCGCGCCGGACCGCCTGCGCACCTCGGTCGCCCGGGAGATGGCCGCGGCCCTGAGCGTCGAGGACGAGGACGCCGCGCTCGCGTGGCTCTCGTCGGATCTCGGGCAGCGCATCACGCGCCTGGAGGAGGAGAGCGGCGCCTCGGGGGCCGCCCGCCGCTTCGAGGAGGAATCGCCCGCGGTGCTCGCGAAGCTTTCGCCCGAGCGGCTCGACAAATGCAGGCGCCTCGCCGAGTCGGCGCGCGCCGGCGAGGCGGCGGCGCGGATCGTGATCGACATGTCCGCCGCCATCCTGTACGGCGCCGCGGTCACGGGCAAGCTCCCGGGCGCCGAGCTGCTCGATTCGCTGCGCCGCGAGTTCGAGGCCCGGCGCCCGCAGCTCGAGCGGGAGTACGCGGACCAGGCGATTCGGGCATATGCCTACAACTACCGCGCGCTCTCCGACGAGGACCTCGAGCGTTACGTGGCCTTCGCCGAGTCCCCCGCCGGGCGGCGCTACCACGGCGCCTCGCAGGCCGCGCTCGACGCCGCCCTCACCCGGGCCTCGCTCGAGATGGGCGAGCGCCTGGGCCGCTCGGCCACGGCGGAGAAACGGCGCGAGTCCCGGGGGCCCACTCCCACCCGGGCGGCTTGAAACGCCCCGATCCGGCCTCATTGTCGGGATAGCGAGCCGGCTTCCTCCGGCGAGGATCCCATGAGCGAGACCCTGCACGTCGTCTGCCCCCATTGCGACACGACCAACCGCGTGGCGCGCGACCGCCTTGGAGACGGCGCGACCTGCGGCCGCTGCAAGCGCCCGCTCCTCGAAGGCCATCCCGTCGCGCTCACGAAGCGCACCTTCGACCGCCAGGTCGGCGCGACCGAGCTGCCGCTGGTCGTGGATTTCTGGGCTCCGTGGTGCGGCCCCTGCCGCGCGATGGCGCCCGCGTTCGAGCAGGCCGCGGCGCGCCTCGCTCCGCGCGTGCGCCTCGCGAAGGTGGACACCGAGGCCGAGCCCGACATCGCGGGCCGCTACGGCATCCGCAGCATCCCGACCCTGATCGCGTTCCGCAACGGGCGGGAAGTGGGCCGCACCTCCGGGGCGCTGGGCCTTCCGCAGCTCATGCAATGGATCGACGCCCATGTCGCGTAGGACCCATCCCGCCGAATGGATGTGGGCCGAGGCCTGCGACCTCATCGAGCAGGCCGAGCGCATGCATCGCCGGTTCTTCCGGCTCTCCGCCTCGACACGCGCCCCGGCCGTGTGGGAGCCGCCCGCCGACGTCTTCGAGAGCGCCGACGAGGTGCTGGTCGTCGTGGCCCTGCCCGGCGTCGCGCCGGAGAACGTGGAGGTCGCGGCCGAGCCCGGCGCGCTCGTCGTTCGCGCGCAGCGTCCGCTGCCTTTCGCCGCCGCGCGCGTGTCCGTGCGCCAGCTCGAGATCCCCTACGGCTCTTTCGAGCGCCGCATCGCGCTGCCTTCGGGGCGACTCGAGGCGGTGTCGAGGGAGCTCACCCGCGGTTGCCTGATCCTGCGCCTGCGCAGGCTGGACTAGGAATGCCATGAACGCATCGACTTCGAACGAACCGCACCCGCAATCGACCGAGGGCGCCGCGCGCCCCGAGGCCGCGCCCGCTCCCGAGGACAAGTCCCGCGCCGAGGCGACGGCGCGCCCGCTGCCCGCCGACGCCATGATCATCCTGCCGGTGCGCAACGTCGTGCTCTTCCCGGGCATGGTCGTGCCGCTCGCCGTGGGGCGCGAGCGCTCGCGCGCGGCCGCCCAGGAAGCCGCGCGCGCCGAGCGCCCGATCGGCATCCTCCTGCAGACCCGGCCCGACATCGACGAGCCCAAGCCCGACGAGATGCACTGGGTCGGCACGAGCGCGAGCCTCCTGCGCTACATCACCGCGCCCGACGGGACGCACTACGCGATCTGCAAGGGCGTCAAGCGCTTCCGCGTGCTCCAGTTCCTCGAGGGCTGGCCGTACGAGGTGGCGCGCGTGGTCGCGGTCGAGGAACCCGAGAAGCTCGAGCCCGACGTCGAGGGCCGGGCCCACGCGCTGCGCCAGCGCGCCGCCGAGATCCTCCAGCTCCTGCCGCAGGTGCCCGAGGAGATGGTCGCCGCGTTCCAGGCGGTCGAGGGCGCCTCGCAGCTCGCCGACTACATCGCGGGCATGATGGACATCCCCGCCGAGGAGAAGCAGCAGCTGCTCGAGACGTTCGACCTCCGGACGCGCCTCGACCGCCTGCTCGACCGGCTCTCGCGCCGCATCGAGGCGCTCAAGGTCTCGAAGGAGATCGAGGAGCGCACGCGCGAGTCGATCGGGGAAGCCAACCGCAAGCACCTGCTGCGCGAGCAGCTGCGCTCGATCCAGAAGGAGCTCGGCGAGGGCGAGGAGGAGGAGGGCGCGGCCGAGGCGGCCGAGCTCGCCAAGGCGATCGACGAGGCGAAGATGCCCGAGGAGGTCGACAAGCAGGCGCGCAAGGAGCTCAAGCGACTCGAGCGCATGCCCGAGGCGGCCGCCGAGCGCTCGATGATCCGCACCTACCTCGAGTGGCTGATCGAGCTGCCGTGGAAGGAGGAGCCCCGGCCGCCCATCGACATCGCCGAGGCGCGCGCGATCCTCGACGCGGACCACTACGGCCTCGAGAAGATCAAGCGCCGCATCCTCGAGTACCTCGCGGTGAGGAAGCTCAACCCCGCGGGCAAGAGCCCGATCCTGTGCTTCGTGGGCCCTCCCGGCGTCGGCAAGACCTCGCTGGGGCAGAGCATCGCCAGGGCCACCGGGCGCAAGTTCCAGCGCGTGTCGCTGGGCGGCGTGCACGACGAGGCGGAGATCCGCGGGCACCGGCGCACCTACGTGGGGGCGCTGCCCGGCAACGTCATCCAGGCGCTGCGCAAGGCCGGCACGCACAACACCGTGATGATGCTCGACGAGATCGACAAGCTCGGCATGGGCGGCTTCCAGGGCGACCCGTCCTCGGCGCTGCTCGAGGTGCTCGACCCCGAGCAGAACGCGACCTTCCGCGACAACTACCTCGCGGTGCCGTTCGACCTGTCGCGCGTGATGTTCGTCTGCACCGCGAACGTGCTCGACACGATCCCGGGGCCGCTGCGCGACCGCATGGAGGTGATCCAGCTTCCCGGCTACACGGCGCAGGAGAAGCTGCAGATCGCGCGCCGCTACCTGGTCGCGCGCCAGCTAGAGTCCGCGGGCCTGAAGCCGGAACAGTGCGAGATCACCGACGAGGCGCTCGCGGCCATCGTCGACGGCTACACGCGCGAGGCGGGCGTGCGCAACCTCGAGCGCGAGATCGGCAACGTCTTCCGCTACGTGGCGATGCGCATCGCCGAGGGCGACGTCGCGACGATGAAGGTCGGCCCCGGCGAGCTCGCCGGCATCCTCGGGCCCCGCCGCTTCGAGGCGGAGGTCGCCATGCGCGGCGGCGTCCCGGGCGTGGCCACGGGGCTCGCGTGGACGCCGGTGGGCGGCGATATCCTCTTCATCGAGGCCGCGCGCATGCCCGGCTCGGGCAAGCTCACCCTCACCGGCCAGCTGGGCGACGTGATGAAGGAGAGCGCCCAGGCGGCGCTCACCCTCGTGAAGGCGCGCTCGCAATCCCTCGGCATCGCGCCGGAGCTGCTCGAGAAGTCCGACATCCACGTGCACGTGCCGGCGGGGGCGACCCCCAAGGACGGCCCGAGCGCGGGCGTGGCGATGTTCACCGCGCTCGCCTCGCTCCTCACCGGGCGTCCCGTACGGAGCGACGTCGCCATGACGGGCGAGATCAGCCTGCGCGGCCTCGTGCTGCCGATCGGCGGGGTGAAGGAGAAGGTGCTCGCGGCGCTGCGCGCCGGGATCCGTACCGTGATGCTTCCGGAGCGCAACCAGCGCGACCTCGAGGACATCCCGGCGGACGCGCGCGAGCAGCTCTCGTTCGTGTGGCTGGAAACCGTGGACCAGGCGCTCGAGGCGGCGCTTTCGCCCGCAGGCGCCGCGGCGCGCTGACCGCCGGCCCGCCGCGGGCGGGCTAAGATGGCCGGGGTCGGCCTTTCGGTCGAGGGAGTGCCGCGATGATCTCCGTGTCCCGCCGCCGCGCGCTGGGCGCCCTGGGTGCGGCCGCCCTGGGGGCCGCGTTCCCGCTTCGCACTCGCGCGCAGGCCCTGCGCCTGCGCGACTGGGCGCTCGCGACGCCAGCGCGCACGGGCATCCACGACGTCGCCCCGGCTCCCGATGGCGGCGTGTGGTTCACCGCGCAGGCGAGCGGCCACCTCGGCTGGTTCGATCCGGCGAGCGCTCGCGTGCAGCTCCTCGCGCTCGGCGCGGATTCCGCGCCCCACGGCGTGATCCAGGGGCCCGACAAGGCCGCGTGGATCACCGACGGCGGCGGGCAGGCGATCGTGCGGGTCTCGTGGCCCGAGCGCGGCATCCGCAAGTTCCCGCTGCCGGGGGGCGCGCCCTACGCGAACCTCAACACCTGCGTCTTCGACGGCGACGGGGACCTGTGGTTCACGGGCCAGAGCGGCGTGATCGGCCGCGTGAAGGTGAAGACGGGGCGGGTGAGCGTCTGGGACGCGCCGCGCGGCCGTGGGCCGTACGGCATCACCGCCACGCCGGGCGGCGACGTGTGGTACGCCTCGCTCGCCGGCTCGTTCATCGCGCGCATCGACCGGCGCACCGGAGCCTCCGCGATCGTCGAGCCGCCGACGAAGGACCAGGGCGCGCGCCGGGTCTGGAGCGACAGCCGCGGACGGATCTGGGTGAGCGAATGGAACGCCGGGAACCTTTCCATGTACGACCCGGGCTCGAAGTCGTGGCGCACGTGGCCCGTGCCCGGCGGCCACACGCACGTCTATGCGGTCTACGTCGACGAGCGCGACCAGGTGTGGGTGAGCGAATGGACCCACAACGCCCTCTTCCGCTTCGACCCGGCGGCCGAAACGTTCGAGCGCTTCGGCTTTCCCGAGGCCGGCGCGAACGTGCGCCAGATCAACGGCCGCCCCGGCGAGGTCTGGGCCGGCGAGAGCGGCACGGAGCGCATCGCGGTGATCCGCGCGGGGTGAGCCGGCGTTAGAATTCAGTCGAGAGACTCCTCCGCGTCACAGCGCACCGGAACATGTCCGACACGACGAAGGAAACGCTCGGCTTCCAGGCCGAGGTGAAGCAGCTGCTCGACCTCATGATCCACTCCCTGTACAGCAACAGGGAGATCTTCCTGCGGGAGCTCGTCTCGAACGCCTCGGACGCGGTGGACAAGCTGCGCTTCGAGGCGCTCGGGAACAACGCGCTCTACGAGTCCGACCCGGACCTGAAGATCCGCGTCTCGATCGATGCGGCCGCGCAGACCCTCACGGTTTCCGACAACGGCATCGGCATGTCGCGCGACGAGGTCGTGAGCAACATCGGGACCATCGCCCGCTCGGGCACCCGCGAGTTCTTCGGGTCGCTCACCGGGGACCAGGCGAAGGACGCGCACCTCATCGGGCAGTTCGGCGTGGGCTTCTACTCGTCGTTCATCGTGGCCGACCGCGTGACGCTCGTCACGCGCCGCGCGGGGCTCGCCGCCGACGAGGCCGTGCGCTGGGAATGCGACATGGCACAGGGCACCGGCGAGTACACCGTCGAGCCGGCCGTGAAGGAGCGCCGCGGCACGGACGTGATCCTGCACCTGCGCGAGGGCGAGGGGGACCTCCTGGACCACTTCCGCATCGAGCAGATGATCCGCCGCTATTCCGACCACATCGCGATCCCCATCGTCATGGCGAAGCGCGAGTGGGACCGCGAGAAGAACGAGTACCGCCTCACCGGCGAGGAAGGGACGATCAACCAGGCGAGCGCGCTGTGGTCGCGCCCGCGCTCCGAGATCACCGACGAGCAGTACGCCGAGTTCTACAAGCACGTGGCGCACGACATGGAGTCGCCGCTCGCCTGGACGCACAACCGCGTCGAGGGGCGGCAGGAGTACACCCAGCTCCTCTACGTTCCCTCGCACGCGCCCTTCGACCTCTGGGACCGCGAGCGGCGCCGCGGCCTCAAGCTCTACGTGCGGCGCGTCTTCATCATGGACGACGCCGAGCAGCTCCTGCCGGCGTACCTGCGCTTCGTGCGCGGGATCGTCGATTCCAACGACCTGCCCCTCAACATCTCGCGCGAGATCCTGCAGCAGAGCCGCGACATCGAGGCGATCCGCGCGGGCTGCGTGAAGCGCGTGCTGGGGCTGCTCGAGGACCTCGCGGCGAACCAGCCCGGGAAGTACGCGACCTTCTGGGACGAGTTCGGGCGCGTGCTCAAGGAGGGCATCGCCGAGGACCGCGCCAACCAGGACCGCCTCGCGAAGCTGCTGCGCTTCTCGAGCACGTTCGACGACGCGGAGGGGCAGCGCGTGTCGCTCGACGACTACGTGAAGCGCATGAAGGAGGGCCAGGACCGCATCTGGTACGTGACCGCGGACGGCTTCCGCGCCGCGCGCGCGAGCCCCCACCTGGAAGTGTTCCGCGCCCGCGGCATCGAGGTGCTGCTCCTCGGCGAGCGCATCGACGAGTGGCTGGTCGCGAACCTGGTCTCCTACGGCGAGAAGCCGCTCACCTCGGTGGCGCGGGGCGAGCTCGACCTCGGGGCGGCCACGGCCGAGGCCGACCGCAGGAAGCGCGAGCAGGACGCGAGCGGCCACCGGGCGCTCCTCGAGAAGCTCAGGTCCGCGCTGGGCGACCGGGTGAAGGACGTGCGCGTCTCGACGCGACTCACGGAATCGCCCTCGTGCCTGGTCGTCGACGAGCACGAGATGGGCACCCACCTCGCGCGGATCCTGCGTGCGGCGGGCCAGCAGGTTCCCGCCTCCAAGCCGATCCTCGAGGTGAACGTGGCGCACCCGATCCTGCGCCGCCTCGAGCCCGGCGACGAGCGCCTCGCCGACTGGGCGGGGCTGCTCTTCGACCAGGCGCTCCTCGCCGAGGGCGGCCAGCTCGAGGATCCCGCGCGGTTCGTCAAGCGCAGCAACGAGCTCATGCTCCTGCTGGCGGAGCGCTCGTGAAGACCGGCTACGAGGCGACCGAGCCCTCGCGCGCGCAGGTGGATGCGATGCCCGGCCCTGCGCTGATCGAGTTCGGAAGCCCGTGGTGCGGCCATTGCCGGGCCGCGCAGCCGCTCGTCGCCGCCGCGATCGACGCCCATCCCGGCGTGCGGCACCTGAGGATCCACGACGGGAAGGGCCGCCCGCTCGGCCGCTCCTTCCGCGTGAAGCTCTGGCCGACGCTGGTGTTCCTGCGCGACGGCGTGGAGGCCGAGCGCCTGGTGCGTCCGCGCGATGCCGGGGCGATCCGCGAGGCGCTCGGCCGGATCGAGGCGAAGGCGGCCTGAACGCCGATGCAACGCGCGCTCATCATCGTCGGCGCCCTCCTCATCGCGGCGGGGCTTTTCTGGCCCTGGCTCGCGAAGCTGCCCTTCGGGCGCCTTCCCGGCGACATCCGCATCGAGACCCAGGGCGGCGGCTTCTACTTCCCCATCGTCACCTGCATCATCGTCTCGGCGATCCTGTCGATCCTCCTCTGGATCTTCCGGCGCTAGGGACTTTGTTTCGAGACGTTTCCACGGCGGCTCCCGAAACGTCGCGATACATCCGCGCGTCCCGGCGCTTGACCTCGGTCAACGCGCCGCAGGGCCCCGGGGCGATCATGGAAGCACTCATTCGAAAGGAGCGGACATGAAACGCACATGGATCACGGCGGCGATCGCGGCCACGTCGCTTGCGGCCGCCGCGTGGGCCCAGTCGCCGTCGGCGCCCGCGGGCGCGGAGCCCGGAGCGGACAGCGGCTCGGCGGTGACGGAGCCGGGTCCCGCTGACGGTCCCGGCCAGTGGGGTGGACCGGGCTACGGTCGCGGCATGTGGGGCGGACCCGGCGGCGGTCCGGGTCCGCGCGGCGGCGGCCCCAGGGCGGGAGGCGCGCCGGGCGATTGCTGGGGTGCCGGCGGTCACGGGCCGGGGTGGGGCCCGGGCGCCATGCGGGGCTACGGCCAGGGATATGGGCATGGATTGAGTGGCGGCGCGGGTCGCGGCTACGCCCGCGCTCTTGCGAGCCTCGATCTCACCGACGCGCAGCGCGACAAGATCGACGAGATCCACAACGAGCAATGGCAGAAGCGCTGGAAGCTCATGGGCGAGATGCACGAGCTCGCCTGGAAGCAGGCCCGCGCCCGGCGCGCAGGCGCTCCCGAGCAGAGCGAGGCCGACGTGATGAAGGCCTACGACGCGATGGCGTCCCTGCGCCGGCAGATGTTCCAGTCGGCCGTCGAGACGGGCAAGCGCATCGAGGCGGTCCTCACGCCCGAGCAGCGCGAGAAGCTGAAGAGCGAGCGGCCGCGCCGGCGATGAGCTCTCGCGGGGCCTAGCCTCGCTCCCCGGGAAAGGGCACGGCGACGTGCCCTTTCGCTTGCGCAGTGCGAAACTCGGGGCTGCGCCGGAGGACCCGCGCCGCATGACGAGCCACCTGTTCGAGCCTCGCCTCGTGAACGACGCCTTCGGCGATCCGGGGCTCTATGTCGATTTTCGCGACGAGCGCCGCGCGCTGCTCGTGGACGTCGGCGACATCGGCGCGCTCGCGCCGCGCAGCCTCATGCGCCTCACGCACGTGTTCGTGACCCACACCCACATGGACCACTTCTCGGGCTTCGACCGCCTGCTCGCGGTGGTGCTCGGGCGGAAGGAGCGGCTCGCCTTCCTCGGCGGTCCCGGGTTCGTGGACCAGGTCGAGCACAAGTTGCGCGCCTACACCTGGAACGTGGTCCATCGCTACGAGGTGGAGCTGGTGATCGAGGCGCTCGAGGTGGGCCTCGACGGTCACGGACGGCGCGCCTCGTTCTCCAGCCGCCGGCGCTTCGAGCGCGAGGAAGGCGGGGCCTTCGAGCCCTCGGGAGACGTCCTGCACGACGAGGCGGCCTTCCGCGTGCGCGGCCGGCTCGTGGACCACGACATCCCGTGCCTTTCGTTCGCGATCGAGGAGAAGGCGCACGTGAGGGTCGACCGGGATCGCGTGGCGGGGCTGGGCTTCACGCCGGGCGCGTGGCTGCGGGCGCTGAAGCAGGCGGTGCTCGCGGGGGCGCCCGACGCCGCGCCGATCGAGGTGCGCTGGCGCGACCGCGACGGCGAGCACCGGGCCGTGCGCACCGTGGGCGAGCTTCGTCCCGTCGTCCTCGACGTGGTGGCGGGGCGGCGCATCGGATACGCGACCGACCTGCGCTTCACGGAGGCGAACGTGCGAGCGCTCGGGGAGCTCCTCGCGGGCGTGGACGTGCTCTACATCGAGAGCGTCTTCCTCGACCGCGACGCGGACCAGGCCGCGCGCAAGAACCACCTCACCGCGCGCCAGGCGGGCACCATCGCCCGCGCCGTCGGCGCGCGCTCGATCGTGCCCTTCCACTTCTCGCCGCGCTACGAAGGCCGCGCGGAGGAGCTGCGCTCCGAGGCGCTCGCCGCCTGGAAGGCTACTTCCCCTCCGTGCAGCGGATGACTTCCTCGTCGGTCGCGAGGTCGAGGCAATGCCGCATGTCGCGGTCGCGACCGGGGATCCGGGCGTGCGCCTTGGCCATGCGCAGCTTCGGAGCGGCGGGCTCGGCGCCGGGAAGGGCCTCGCTCGCCTTCGCGGGGGCCGCTTTCGGCGGGGCGGATTTCGCGGGCTCGGCCTTCGTTCCCTTCGGGGCTTCGGCGGCCTGCGCGAGGCGCGCGGAAGCGCACAACGCGACGAGGCAGGCGGCCGCGATCGCTGCGGGGATCCTGGGATTCATGGGGCCTCCTTGGAAAGGCACGCGGGGGCAGTCTACACCCGGGACGCGGTCACTCGCTCACGAGGCGGATGAGCGTGATCTCCGAAGGGATCCCGAAGCGCATGGGCGGGCCCCAATAGCCCGTGCCCCGGTTGATGTAGACCCACATGCGCCCGAGGCGGTTGAGGCCGGCGGTGAACGGCTGCTGCAGGCGCACGAGCAGGTTCCACGGCCAGAATTGCCCGCCGTGGGTGTGGCCGGAGAGCTGCAGGTCGAAGCCCGCCCGGGCGGCGAGCGGCGCGGAGCGGGGCTGGTGGGCGAGGAGGAGCTTGAGCGCCCCGGGCGGCGCGCCCTCGGCCGCCGCCACGGGATCGCTCTCGTGCGCGGGATCGAAGTGGTGCGCCGCGTAGTCGGTCACGCCCGCCACCGCGAGCGCCGCCCCGTCGTGGTCGATCACGACGTGCTCGTTGAGGAGCACGCGCGTGCCCAGGCGGCGCAGCTCCCGCACCCAACCGTGCACGCCCGAGTAGTACTCGTGGTTGCCCGTCACGACATAGGTGCCGTGGCGCGACCGCAGCGCCGCGAGCGGCTGGGTGTGCACGGCGAGCTCCGTCACGCTTCCGTCCACGAGGTCGCCCGTGATCGCCACCATGTCGGCCTCGAGCCGGTTCACGCGCTCGACGACCTTCTCGACGAAGCGCCGCCGGATCGTGGGGCCCACGTGCAGGTCGCTGATCTGCGCGATCGTGAAGCCCTCGAGCTGGGGAGCGAGCCCGGCCACGGGAACCTCGACGTCGACCACCGAGGCCACGCGCCGCGCCATGAGATATCCCACGATCGTGACGACCGCGGTCGTCGCGATTGCGCCGATCGCCGAGCCGCGCGTCCACGCCGCATGCGCGGACGGCTCGAGGAGGAGGCCGGCCACCACGAGGCCCGCGTCCCGGGCGAGGGTGAGCAGCAGCAGCCAGGAAAAGAAGCCCACGGTACCCCAGCGCAGGAGGAGCTTCCGGGGTCCCAGGCGGCGGGCCATCCGGAAGCCCTTGGGCAGGAGCCAGAGGGAGGCGGCCAGGGCGGCCGCCCCGGCCCAGCGCACGTCGGGCCCGAAAGGCGCCAACAGGCGCACCCCGATGTAGGCGTGGAGGAGGGCGAGGATCGCGACGAGGCGTCCTGGGAAGGCGGCGGCCATGGTCCCCAGATGGGGCCGTTCGGCCGGATTGCTACCATGGCGGGAGCCCCGCATCCTTCGAAGGACACCGAATGAGCGAGCCTTCCCGGCCCGAGCGCTACGGCGTGCTCGCCCAGGTCCTGCATTGGACCACGGCCGTGCTGGTGGTGGTCGCGTTTTCCTACGGGCCGGGCGGCTCCGAGCAGCGCGTCTATTCGGCTGCGAAGGATTTCGACCGCCAGCTGCACGAGACGCTGGGCTTCGCGATCCTCGCCCTGAGTGTGGCGAGGGTGCTTTGGAGGCTCGTCGACGTCCGCCCCGGGCCTCCGTCCGTGCCCCGCTCGATGGAGCTCGCCGCGAAGGCGGTGCAGGCACTGCTCTACGCGCTGCTTTTCGCGCTGCCGCTCACTTCCGTCGCGGGGGCCTGGCTCGAAGGCCATCCCCTCACGCTCCTCGCGGGCGTGCGCATCGACCCTTGGATCGGCCCGTCCCACGACCTGGGGCACGCCCTGGCGACCGTCCACGGCTGGCTCGGCGACGCGATCCTCTGGCTCGCGGGGTTCCACGCGGCGGCCGCGATCTACCACCACGCCGTCCTGAGGGACGGGGTGCTGCTTTCCATGCTTCCGGCGGGGTGGCTAGCCTCCCGGCGGAAGGATGGGTACAATCCGGGCCGTTAACGAGAATTAAGCGTTCGGATGACCGCTGCAGCAGCCGTTCGCGACCCGCCTCCTGCCCTGGAGCCTTTGCGGGAAATCCAGCTCCGCCTCGCCGATCTGGGGAGGGCGGAGCTCGCTGCATTGCTCTCGCCGGTCGTCGAACGCCTGCGCGAGCCGCTGCCCCCGGGCGAGCTTGCGACGGCTGCGCGCTACGCCATCGACTTCTGCCGGGAGCTCTACGGAAACGCGCGGTCGGGCGACGCGCTTCCCCTCGCGCGCGCGGTGCTCTTCCAGGCGTCGATGGCGAACGACCCCGTCCTCGAGCGCCGCGCGTGCAACGTCTGCGGCCTGCTCGCGGCGGACACGGGCGACGTCGTGGAGGCGGTCGAGCACTACGTCAAAGCCCTGAGGGTCGCGGGCGGCGACCGCTTCGAATCGAGCGGAATCTGGAACAACATCGGCCTCGCGATGGGCATCGCCGGCAACTACGAGATGGCGGGGCGGTGCTACCAGCGGGCGATCGATCTGGTGGGGACCGGGGCCGGTCCGCTCTACGTTCGCTACGCGGCCTGCATCAACCTCGCGCAGAGCCAGCTCGAAACGGGAGCCCATCGGGAAGGCCTGTCGTCAGCCGAGCGGGCCAAGAGCGAGGAGACCGCTCAACTGCGCGCCGCCGATGCCATGGGTCCGCTGCGGTTGCGCAGGAACCTCGTGCGGCTGCTGGTGGCGCTCGGGCGAATCCCGGAGGCCGAGCCGTACGTCTCCGAGGCCGCGGCGCTCGGGAAGGCGATCGGCACGCCGCGCGCGGCCATCGCCGCCGCCCTGGCGAGGTCGGCCTACGAGCTCGCGGCAGGGCGCACGGACGTCGCGCTGACCCGTCTCGAGGCGGCGCTCACCCGGGCGCGGGAAGTGCCCGCGGCGCTTCGCGATACGCTCGCTAGCCTCGCCCGCGCGGAGGAGGAAGCGGGAAACTCCGAGCGCGCCCTCCTGCGTCTCGGCGAGCTGTCGGAGCACGTCTACCGGTCCGCCGTCGAGCGGGCGCGCGGGCACGTCGAGCTCGCCACGCTGGGCGGACCCGAGTGGATCTCCCTGGATCACGCGCGCGAGCAGGCGCGGGCGCGCCTCGTTTCGAAAGTCGCGCCGGCGCGTCAGCCCGAAGGCTGGGCGGTGCTCGACCGCCTCGCCGTGAGCGCCGCGATGCGCATCGACAGGACCGGCTGGCACGGCAAGCGGGTCGGGGCCCTTTCGAAGGCGCTCGCGATCGCGAGCGGGGTCGACCCGCTGCGCGCGCTGGAAATCGGGCTCGCCGCGGAGGTCCACGACATCGGCATGCTCTCCGTGCCGGAGGAGATCCTCGCGAAGAAGACGCCGCTCACGGGCGCGGAGCGCGCGATCGTCCGGCGTCACGTCGACGCGGGCGCCGAGATGCTGAGCGACGATCGCCATCCGCGGGTCTTCCTCGCGCGGGAGATCGTGCGCTACCACCACGCCCGCTGGGACGGCTGCGGCTACCCGGAGCGCGTGGGCGGCCGCTTCATTCCCTTCGCGGCGCGCGTGTGCGCGATCGCCGACGCATACGACGCCATGGTCTTCGGCCTGGACTCGTGCGCCGCGACGCCCATGGACCGGGCGCTCGCGGAGCTGCGCCGCGAGGCGGGAGGGCAGTTCGATCCCGAGCTGGTCGCGACCTTCGACCGGCTCGTGCGGTCGGAAACGGAGGACCTCGGGGTGGACCTCGCGTCCGCCTCCGGGATGGAAGGGTTCCAGGAGCTCGTCAACGCATTGCAGGAAGATCGGGGGTTCGTATGAAAGGCACGGGCATCGACGCGAAGGGGCAGCGCATGCTGGAGCTGCTCGCCGAGGGCGCTTCGGCGCGGGTCGTCGCGCGCAAGATGGGCTACAGCGAGGGCACCACCCGCGTGTATCTCCACAACCTCTACCGTGCCATCGGCGTGGGCAACAAGACCGAGGCGGTGATCTGGTACCTCAACCGCGCGCGGCCCGCGGAGGCGCGGCCAGCGCCGTCTCTGCCTTCCGTCGCGCCGTCGCTCGCCGGCCCCGACGCATCGACCGCCTCTTTCGGCGAGATGGCGCTCGCGGAGGACCTCTACACGGCCCTCGGCGCCATGAGCGGCTTCATCGGCCCCTACGGGCACGTGTGGGAGGCGGGGCTGCGGCTGAAGGGCGCCTCGCTCGACGAGAAGCTCGTGCCGCGCCGCGCGCAGTCGCGCCTGCTCTGGCGCGCCCTCCTCAAGGGCGACTTCGGCTACGGGAAGATGCTCCACGACGACGGTGCCGCCGAGCGGATGGTCGTCGACGCCCCATCGGATGCCGTGATCCTTGCGGCCCTGCTGCTGCTGGGGGGCTACACGGCGGCCGGCGAGCGCGTCGCCTCGCACCTCGCCCTCAAGCGCAAGGGCGCCGCGGGCATCAGCGCGCGCGAGGCGAGCTTGCTGCGGGCGCTGCGCGATTCGGTGGAAGGCGATGGCGAAGCGGGGTTGGCGGCGCTCCACGAGCTGGCGAGCGAGAGCGGCAGGGCCTCCCCGGTGAAGCAGGAGGCCATGGTCGCCCTGTTCCACGCGTATCGCGCCCGCCGGGATGGCGAGCGCGCCCGCGCGACCGCCGACTGCGTCTGGGCCGAGGCGGAATCGGCCCGGCAGCAGCTCGAGGCCATGGGCGTGCGTCCCCTCGCGCGCGAGGCCTCGCTGCCTCGTCCGGCGAGGGTTTCCGCAAGGGAGTCGTCCACGGCGCGCGAGCGGGCGGCGGCCGGCCGCTAGGCCACCGCCCTCGCGCTTCCGGTCAGAGCCACACCGGCTGACCGTCGCCGCCGGCGACCCATCCGAGCTCGAGGTCGCGCAGGATGCGCAGCTGGCTATCCGCGGTGGCAGCCGCGGTCCGGATGTCCTCGATCTCGCGCGCAAAGTCGTTCGAAAGCTCCTGCGCCGTCCTGGTCTGGTTCATCGCTTTTCCTCTCCAGTAGGTTGATTGGGGGTTGGGGTCCGGTCCCCGGAGCGGGGACGCGGCGTAGTATTGCAAACGTTAATTGACACCGCAAGTCAATTAACGCAAGCTAACCACCCAGAGAGGATAGCCCACTTGAGCGCATTGAGCCCGATCCCCGAGGCGCTTCCCGCGCCGCCCCGCCGCGAGCGCAGGCTCGTGGCCGTCGAGGATCCCGCGCCCGATTTCGAGTTGCTTTTCCGCAGCGGACCGTCGCTCCTCGTCGTCCTCGAGCCTTCGCCGGACTTGCGCATCGTCGCCGCGACCGACGCCTACCTGCGCGCCACGCGTTCCGTGCGCGAGGCCGTCGTCGGCCGGCCGTTCTTCGAGGCCTTTCCGGAGCGCTCCGAGGGCCGGCGCCCGCTCGGCGCGGGGAGCCTGCGCTCGGCGCTCGAGCGCGTGGCCGCCACGGGCCGGCCGGACGCGCTGAACACTCCCGTGCATCTGCCCGACGGCAGGCTGCGCTACATCATCCACCGCATGGACGCCCTGGACGTCGAGTTCCTGCGCTGCGCCGGGGAGCGCGACGACGCGCGGCGCCAGCTCGAGGGCTCCGCGCGCGACCTCGAAGCGTTCATGGCCTCGGTCTCGCGCGACCTGCGTGCCCCGTTGCGGGCGATCGACGGCCTCACCCGGATCTTCTCGCAACTGCACGGCGCGTTCGTCAACGGCGAAACCCGCCGCCTCCTGGCAAGGATCGGAGCCCACGTGAACCGCATGGAAACCATCATCGACGGCCTGCTCGGGCTGTCCCGCATCGGCCGGATCCACATGGCGCGCAAGCACATCGACGTGACCGAGGTCGCGCACCGCGTCGCCGCGCGCCTGCGCTCGCGCGATCCCGAGCGCCACGTGGCGATCGACGTCGCCGAGGGGCTGGAGGCGTGGGCCGACGAGTCGCTCGTCTCGATCATCCTCGACAACCTCATGGGCAACGCCTGGAAGTACACCCGGCGGCGCGACGATCCGCGCATCGAGGTGGGCGCCCGCCGGTCGGGCGGCAGGCTCGTCTTCTACGTGAGCGACAACGGCGTGGGGTTCGACATGGCGCGCGCCGACAAGCTCTTCGCGCCGTTCGTGCGCCTGCACGACAGCACGGACTTCGAGGGCCACGGCATCGGCCTCACGTCCGCCAAGCGCATCGTGGAGCGCCACGGCGGCGAGATCTGGGCCGAGGCCCAGGTGGACCAGGGCACCACCATCCACTTCACGCTCGGCCCCGCCGACTGAGGGGCCTTCGCGGACGCGAGATCGGGACGGTAAGCTGTCCGGATCGTCCACGGAGGCCGCGATGAAGATCACCTCGAGCGCGTTCGAAGACCAGGGACCCATTCCGCGCGTCCACACCTGCGACGGGAAGGACCTCTCGCCCCCGCTCGTGTGGACCGAAGTTCCGCCCGCCGCGAAGAGCCTGGTGCTCGTCGTCGACGATCCCGACGCGCCGGATCCGAAGGCCCCGAAGATGACCTGGGTGCACTGGGTGCTCTACGACCTGCCGCCGGGCACCGGCGTGCTCGACGAGGGCGTGGCGCCGGGCGCGCTGCCGCGCGGCACGCGCCAGGGGCTGAACGACTGGAAGCGCAAGGGCTACGGCGGTCCTTGCCCGCCGATCGGCCGCCACCGCTACTTCTTCAAGCTCTACGCGCTCGACACGCTGCTCGGCGACCTCGGCCGCGCCGACAAGGCCGCGGTCGAGAAGGCGATGCGCGGCCACGTCATCGCGCACGCGGAGCTCGTCGGAACGTACGAGCGGTAGGCTTCATGGCATCCGACCTCAGGCAGCTGCGGCGCTCGCTCCTCGAGCTGCACAAGGCGCTCCTGCGCGCGCAGCAGATCCGCTACGAGCGCGAGCACGGGCGCGTGGAGGGCCCCTCGGAGCTTCTCCAGCTCGTCGTCCGCCACCCCGACTTCGAGTGGCTGCGCGCTCTCTCGGCGCTCATCGCGCAGCTCGACGAATGGTCGGAATCCGAGGCGGCGGCGGGCGGCGGCGCGGGCGGCATCGTGCGCGCGCTGCGCACCCTCGTCCAGCCCGACGGGACCAATGCGCAGTTCACCACGCGCTACTGGCCGTTGCTGGAGGAGATCCCCGAGGCGCTCGTCGCCCACGTGCGTCTCTGGCGGCTCATCGCCGCCGATCCCTAGCGGCCCGCGGATGGACGAACGCGCCGCGAGTCACCATACTGCGCGGCATGAAGATGCGCGCCGCCCTCGCCGCCGCCGTCCTCGCCGTTCCCGCGCTCGCCCTCGCCGCCCCGGGCGATCCCAACCCCGAGATCCGGCGCATCGTTTCCGAGATCGATCCCGCGCGCATCGAGGCGACGGTCCGCACGCTCGCCGCCTTCGGCACGCGCAACTCCTTCTCCGAGGTGGACTCGGCGACGCGCGGCATCGGCGCGGCGCGGCGCTGGATCAAGGGGCGGCTGGACGAGTGCGCGAGGGACTCGGGCGGGAGGCTGCAGGTCGCCTTCGACGAGCACCGCGTGGAATCGGGACCGCGGGTGCCGCGTCCCACGACGTTCGTGAACGTGGTGGCCACGCTCCCCGGCGAACAGGAGCAGAGCCGCGGGCGCATCTACGTCGTGAGCGGGCACTACGACTCGATCCCGTCGAATCCGGTGGACGGCGTGAGCGACGCGCCGGGCGCCGACGACGACGGCTCGGGAACGGCGGTTTCCATGGAGCTCGCCTGCGTCATGGCGCGCCACCGCTTCGACGCCACCCTCGTCTTCCTCGCCGTTTCCGGGGAGGAGCAGGGCCTCTATGGCTCGACGGCGTGGGCGAAGGACGCGCGCGCGAAAGGGCTCGACATCGAAGGCATGATCACCAACGACATCGTGGGCGCGACGAGGAGCGAGGAGGGGCTCGTCGACCAAGGGCGGGTGCGTCTCTTCGCGCGCGGGGTCCCGGCCGTGAAGGAGCTGCCCGACGACGTGCTCGCGGCCCTGCGCACCGGCGGCGAGAACGACCTGCCCACGCGCCAGCTCGCGCGCGCCATCGCCTCGGCGGCGGCGCTCTACGTTCCGGGGCTGCACGTGCAGGTCGTCTGGCGCCTCGACCGGTACCTGCGCGGCGGCGACCATTTCCCGTTCCTGCAGGAGGGCTATCCGGCCGTCCGCTTCACCGAGCCGGTGGAGGACTGGCGCCACCAGCACCAGGACGTGCGCGTGGAGAACGGCGTGCAGTACGGCGACCTGCCGCAGTTCATGGACTTCGGGTACGTGGCGCAGGTGGCGCGCGTGAACGCCGCCGCGCTCGCCTCGCTCGCGCTCGCGCCCGCCCCGCCGCGCGACGTGGAGATCGAGGCGCTGCGCCTCGAGCACGACACGACGCTCGCCTGGGCGCCGGACCCCGAGCCCGACCTCGCCGGCTACCGCATCGTCTGGCGCGAGACCACCGCCGCCGACTGGCAGCACGCGAAGGACGTCGGCAACGTGACGCGCGCCACGCTCACGGGCGTGTCGAAGGACGACTATCTCTTCGGGGTCGAGGCCTACGACCGGGACGGCAACGTCTCGCCCGCGGCGTATCCGCGGCCCACCCGCCGGCCCGCGCCCGCGACGGCGCGCTAGCCCCCGCGGTCGGCTCACAGCACGGGCGAGGCGAGGCGCGCGAGCGACTCCAGCAGGACCGTGAAGCGGGGATTGCGCTTGCGCAGCGGGAAGGGCTGGCTCGTGGCGCGGTCGCGCTCGAAGCGCGCGGCGAGAGAAGCGATCAGGCGCGCGTCGTAAAGCGCGGCGGCGATCTCGAAGTTCAGGCGGAAGCTGCGGTTGTCGAGGTTCGCGGTGCCCACCAGGGCGACGGTCTCGTCCACGACGACGGTCTTCGCGTGCAGCATCGAAGGGCCGTACTCGAAGACCACGATGCCCGCCTTGGCGAGGGACTGGCAGTAGGTGTTGGAGGCGGCCATCACCAGGCGCGAGTCCCCTTCCTTCGGCACGATGAGCTGCACGTCCACGCCGCGCAGGTGGGCCACGCGCAGCGCGGACTCGAGCGTTTCGTCGGGGACGAGATACGGGGTCTCGATCCACACCCGCGAGCGCGCGGTGGCCAGCGCGGCGAGGAGGAAGGTGAGCAGCGGGGCGTTTTCGTCGTCGGGGCCCGAGGCGAGGATCTGCACCGAAATGCCCGGCTCGCAGGGCGAGGCCGGGGGGAAGTAGGCGGGGACGCTGCGCGGCGTCATGCGGAAGTTGCCCCCGGCATAGGTCCAGTTCTCGAGGAACAGCCGCTGGATCTTTCGCACCGGCTCGCCGTCGATGCGCACGTGCTCGTCGCGCCACGCCTCGCGCCCGGAGCGGCGCGCGCTCGCGGGATCGTGGAGGTTCACGCCGCCGAGGAAGGCCACGGTGCCGTCGATCACCGCGATCTTGCGGTGGGTGCGGAAGTTGGCGAAGTTGAGGCTCGCGACCGACAGGCGCACCGGGTTGAAGACCCGCGTTTCGCCTCCCGCCTCGAGGAGCGGCCGCCAGAACGCCTCCTTGAGCGCGGAAGAGCCCACCGCATCGGTGAGCACGCGCACCTCCGCCCCGCGCTTCGCCGCGGCGACGAGCGCGTCCCGGAACCGCGTGCCGACGGCGTCGGGCTCCCAGATGTAGTACTCGAGATGCGCGTGGTGGCGCGCGTTGGCGATCGCCTCGGCCAGCGCCTCGAGCATCTCGTCCCCGTGGTCGAAGAGGTGCGCGGCCGCGGCCAGCGTCGGCCCGCCCTGGCCCAGGCGCCGGCCCACCGCGGCGAGCCGCGAAGCGTCCGCCGCGAGGTGGGGCCTGTAAGGGGCGCAGGAGTTGCGCAGGTGCTCCGACACCTGGCCCGCGAGCGAGCGCGCCACGCCGTAGCGCCGCCGCCTGCGGTGCATGCGCCGCGGCCCGAAGACCATGTAGTACAGGCCCGAGACCACGGGAAAGGCCATGAAGGCGAAGATCCACGCGAGGGTGGCGGTGGGCGAGCGGCGGCCGATCAGCAGGCCGAGCACGGCGAGGATCACCCAGACCAGGTAGGAGACGAAGAGGATCCTGAGCCAGGGCAGCCCGTCCATGCCCGGAGGATACAATCATTCGATCGCATTCCCGCCGGAGACCGGTCATGACCGCCCGCCAGCCGCTTTCCCCGCTGCCCGACGCCGCGCAGCTCGAGCGTCGCATCGCCCGCCAATGGGACGAGGACATCGTCGGCGAGCTCCTGCAGTACGTGCGCATCCCCGCGAAGTCGCCGCACTTCGACCCCCGCTGGCGCGAGAACGGCCACATCGAGGCAGCGGTCGCCCAGGCGCGGGACTGGGCGCTTCGCCAGCCCGTGGCGGGGCTGAAGGTCGAGGTGGCGCGCCTCGAGGGACGCACGCCCGTGATCCTCTTCGACGCTCCGGCCACGCACGGCGCGAGCGACGCGACCGTGCTTCTCTACGGGCACCTCGACAAGCAGCCCGAGATGACCGGGTGGAGGGCGGGCCTGGGCCCCTGGACGCCGGTGATCGAGGAGGGGCGGCTGTACGGGCGCGGCGGGGCCGACGACGGCTACGCGATCTTCGCGGCGCTCTCGGCGATCGCCGCCCTCGACGCGCAGGGCGTGCCGCGGCCGCGGTGCCTGGGCCTCGTCGAGACCTGCGAGGAGAGCGGGAGCTACGACCTGCCCGCGTACCTCGACGCGCTCGCCCCGCGCATGGGCCGCGTGGGCCTGGTGGTCGCGCTCGACTCGGGCGCGGGCAATTACGAGCAGCTCTGGGTGACCACGTCGCTGCGCGGGCTCGTGAACGGCACCCTCACCGTGGACGTGCTCACCGAAGGCGTGCACTCGGGCGACGCGGGCGGCGTCGTGCCCTCGTCGTTTCGCGTTGCGCGCCAGCTCCTCGATCGCCTCGACGATTCGCGCACCGGCGCCGTGAAGCCCGCGCAGTTCGCGTGTGCGATCCCGCTGGAGCGGCTCGCGCAGGCGCGTGAGGCCGCCGCGATCCTCGGCGAGACGCTCTGGCAGCGCTTTCCCTGGGCGAGCTGCTGCGGCGACCCAGGCACCGCGCGCATCTTCGCGCAGCCCGTGACGCGCGATCCCGTGGAGCTCGTCCTCAACCGCACGTGGCGCGCGGCGCTCGCCGTGACCGGCGCCGAGGGCCTGCCCGCGCTCGAGTCGGCGGGCAACGTGCAGCGCCCGCGCACGGCGCTCAGGCTCTCGATGCGACTGCCGCCGACGGTGGAGGCGGAATCGGCCGCGCGCACCATGAAGGCGACGCTCGAGGCGGACCCGCCCCATTCGGCCGTGGTGCGCTTCGATTACGAGGCGGCGGCGAGCGGCTGGAACGCCCCCGCGTTCGCCCCCTGGCTTTCCGAGGCGCTCGACGGGACCTCCCGCGCGCTCTTCGGCAAGCCCGCGGCGTTCATGGGCGAGGGCGGCACGATACCCTTCATGGGGATGCTGGGAGCGAAGTTTCCGCAGGCCCAGATCCTCGTGACCGGGGTGCTGGGCCCGCGCTCCAACGCGCACGGCCCCAACGAGTTCCTCGACATCGCCTACGCCAGGAAAGTGACGGTCGCGACCGCGATGGTCATCGCCGCGCTGCGATGACGGGCGCGCTCTCGGTCCGCGCCATCCTCGCCGGTGAAGCGCCTTCGGGCGGCCCCGTCACGGTGCGCGGCTGGGTGCGCACGCGGCGCGATTCGAAGGCGGGACTGTCGTTCGTGCACGTGAGCGACGGCTCCTGCTTCCATCCCCTGCAGGTGGTCGCGCCGGCGGCGCTCGCCAACTACGCCTCCGAGGTGCAGAAGCTCACCGCCGGCTGCGCGGTCGAGGCCACGGGCGCCGTCGTGCCCTCGCCCGCGAAGGGCCAGCCCTTCGAGATGCAGGCTTCCGAGCTGAGGGTGGTGGGCTGGGTGGACGACCCCGACACCTACCCGATCCAGCCCAAGCCGCACACGCTCGAGTTCCTGCGCGAGGTGGCGCACCTGCGGCCCCGCACCAACGTGATCGGGGCGGCCGCGCGCGTGCGGCACGCGCTCGCGATGGCCATCCACCGCTTCTTCAGCGACGAGGGCTTCGTTTGGGTGAACACGCCCATCATCACCGCCTCCGACGCCGAGGGCGCGGGCGAGCTCTTCCGCGTCTCGACGCTCGATCTGGCCAACCTGCCGCGCACGCCGCAGGGCGAGGTCGACTTCGCCCGGGACTTCTTCGGGCGCGAGGCGTTCCTCACCGTGTCGGGCCAGCTCAACGTCGAGACCTACTGCATGGCGCTTTCGAAGGTGTACACCTTCGGGCCCACGTTCCGCGCCGAGAACTCGAACACGAGCCGCCACCTCGCCGAGTTCTGGATGATCGAGCCGGAGATCGCCTTCGCGGACCTCTCCGACGACGCGTCGCTCGCCGAGCGGCTGCTCAAGCGCGTGTTCGCCGCGGTGCTCGCCGAACGCGCCGACGACATGGCGTTCTTCGAGGAGCGCATCGAGAAGGGGATCATCGCCAAGCTCCAGGCCATCGTCGACAAGCCGTTCGTGCGGATGGACTACACCGATGCGATCGCCGCGCTCGAGAAGTCGCGGCGGAAGTTCGAGTACCCGGTGAAGTGGGGCACGGACCTGCAGAGCGAGCACGAGCGCTTCCTCGCCGAGGAGCACGTCGGGGGCCCCGTGATCCTCATGAACTACCCGAAGGAGATCAAGGCCTTCTACATGCGCCTGAACGACGACGGGCGCACCGTGGCGGCCATGGACGTGCTCGCGCCCGGGATCGGGGAGATCGTCGGGGGCTCGCAGCGCGAGGAGCGCCTCGAGGTGCTCGACCGGCGCATCGCCGAGGCCGGCCTCGATCCCCACGCCTACGGCTGGTACCGGGACCTGCGCCGCTACGGCACCGTGCCCCACGCCGGCTTCGGCCTGGGCTTCGAGCGTACGCTCGCCTACGTGACGGGGCTCGGAAACGTGCGCGACGTGATCCCCTTTCCGCGCACCCCGGGCCATGCCCGCTACTAGGTGACACCCCGTCACGGCGCGGAAAGGCGCGATCCACTACAATTCACCCCCCGAATCCTGCAGTTCGTCCCATTCGGCTACCCGCCGATCCGGGACATGCCTAACCTCTTGCATCCAAAAGAGAACAAGAGAGACCGATGACGCTCCGTCTCCTTCCCCTCCTGGGGGTCCTGGCGCTGCTGGCCGCCTGCAAGGGCCCGGCCGCTTCCGAGGCCCGCCTCGCGGCTCCCGTGCTGATCGCGCCCGAGGACCTGCACACCGTCCGCAACAGCGCGCTCACCTCCGGTCCCGCCATCACCGGCTCCATCCAGCCCGAGCGCAGGGCGGATCTGCGCGCCGAGGTTCCCGCCATCGTGCTCGCCGTGCTCAGGGAGAACGGCGACGCGGTTCGCAAGGGGGACCTCCTCGTGCGCCTCGACGACACGGCGATCCGCGACGCCCTCGGCTCGGCGGAAGCGGCGAGCCGCGCCGCGGACCAGGCCTACGAGCAGTCCCAGCGCCAGTACGAGCGCATGAGGACGCTGCGCGGCTCCGGCATGGCCTCGGCGCAGCAGGTCGAGGACGCCGAGATCCGGCGCAACAACGCCCAGAGCGACATGGCGGGGGCCCGCGCGCGCGTGGTGGGCGCCCGCCAGCAGATGCAGCGCACCGAGGTGCGCGCGCCCTTCGACGGCGTGGTGACGGACCGCAAGGTCTCTCCCGGCGATACGGCCCAGATCGGCAAGGAGCTGCTCAAGGTGATCGACCCGACGAGCATGCGCTTCGAGGCGCTGGTCGCGGCCGACCACGTGGGCGAGGTGCACCCCGGCCAGGCCGTCCGCTTCCGCGTGAACGGCTACGGCAACGACGAATTCCAGGGGCGCGTGCGCCGCGTGAACCCCGCGGCCAACCCCGCGACCCGCCAGGTCGAGGTCCTCGTGGACTTCGTGGGCGAAAAGCAGCCGCGCCTCGCGGGCCTCTACGCGGAAGGCAAGCTCGTCACCGACAGCCGGCCGAGCCTCACGATCCCCGCGAGCGCCATCGTGCGCGACGGCGACCGGGCCTCGGCCTTCCGGGTCGCGGGGAACCGCCTTCACAAGGTCCCGCTCACCCTGGGCCCGCGCGACCCCCGCACCGGGGACTACGCGGTCGCCTCGGGGCTCGCCGAGGGCGACCAGGTGATCCGCTACCCGGGCGCGACGCTCAAGGACGGGCTGGCGGTGCAGCGCTCCGGCGCTCCGGCAGCAGCCTCCATGGCCTCCTCCTCCGGCTCGCCGGGCTAGGCCATGATCCTCTCCGACTTCAGCATCCGCCGCCCGGTCTCGACGGTGGTGATCGTCATCGCGCTCATGTGCCTGGGGCTGCTCGCCCTGAAGAACCTGCGCGTGAACCAGATCCCGGACGTGCAGATGCCGGTGATCGTCGTGAGCATCCCCTACCCGGGTGCCTCTCCCGAGACGGTCGAGCGCGAGATCGTCGACCGGGTCGAGAAGGCGCTGCAGAGCATCCCGCAGGTCTACCAGCTGCGCTCGACCTCCTCGGACGGCGAGGCGCAGATCGTGATCCAGTTCAACTTCAAGAAGAACATGGTGGAGGCCTCCGACGAGATCCGCAACGCGATCGCCTCGGTGCGCTACAAGCTCCCGGTGGAGATGCGCGAGCCGATCCTGGAGCGCATCGACCCGTCGAGCGAGCCCATCATGCAGCTGGGGCTCTCGTCCAGCAGCCAGAGCCACGCGCAGATCTCGCACCTCGCCGAGGACGTGCTCGCGGACCGCTTCCGCTCGATCGACGGCGTGTCGGTGGTGAGCGTGAACGGCTCGCTCACGCGCGAGCTCTCGGTGCTGCTGCGCGCGGAGAGGCTGCGCGAGTACAACGTCTCCGTGACCGACGTGGTGAACGCGCTGCGCGGCCAGAACACGACCGCGCCCGTGGGGCGCGTGAAGGGGCCGCTGGACGAGGAGAGCATCCGCCTGATCGGAAGGATCACCTCGCCGCGGGAGTTCGACGACGTCGTCGTGAAGCGCACCGACAACCAGGTCGTGCGCCTGGGACAGGTGGCCGAGGTCGAGGACGCGTTCGCCGAGCCCGCGGGCTACAGCCTGCGCAACGGCCACCCCAACGTGAACATCTCCATCACGCGCTCGCGCGACGCGAGCACCGTCACCGTCGCGAACAAGGTGCGCGACATGGTGGCGGAGCTCAACAAGACGCTGCCCAAGGGGACGAGGCTCGAGGTGACCCAGGACGGCGGCCGGGACGCCGAGAACAGCCTCCACAACGTGATCGACGCGCTGATCTTCGGCGCGATGCTCACGGTCTTCGTGGTGTACGTCTTCCTCAACTCGTGGCGCTCGACGCTCATCACGGCGCTCGCCCTTCCCACCTCGGCGATCGCCGCCTTCATCGCGGTGTGGGCCTGCGGCTTCACGCTCAACTTCATGACGCTGCTGGGGCTCTCGCTCGCGATCGGGGTGCTCATCGACGACGCCATCGTGGTGCGCGAGAACATCGTGCGCCACATGGAGCGCGGGGCCGATCGCGTGAGCGCGGCGCGCGCGGGCACCGCCGAGATCGGGCTCGCGGTGGCCGCGACCACCTTCTCGATCATCGCGGTGTTCATTCCCGTCGCGTTCATGGGCGGCGGAGCGGGCGAGTGGTTCCGGCCCTTCGCGCTCACGGTGGCGACCTCGGTGCTGGTGAGCCTGTTCATCTCCTTCACGCTCGACCCGATGCTCTCCGCGTACTGGGGGGATCCGGTCGGCTACCGCGAGCAGGAGAAGCGCGGCTGGCGGCTCGCGCTCGCGCGCTTCAACGGCTGGTTCGACCGCCAGGCCGACCGCTACGGCGACGTGATCGCCTGGGCGCTGCACCACCGCAAGTGGATGGCGGCGATCGCGGTGACGGCCTTCGTCTCCGCCATCGTCCTGCAGGCGAAGGTGGGCGGCACGGAGTTCCTGCCGGTCACGGACTGGGGGACCATCGCGGTGGACGTGCGCACGCCTTCCTCGGCGAGCCTCGAGTACGCGAAGCTCAAGGTGGAGCAGGCCGCGGAGCTCGCGCGCACGATCCCCGAGACCAAGGCGACCAACAGCATCGTGCGCCCGGGCGGCGGCCGCGTGTACGTCGACCTCGGCAAGAGCTACGAGCGCCGGCGCAGCGCCGTGGAGATCGCCGCCGAGCTGCGCACGCTCGTCGCGCGCGTGGTGGGGGCCGAGTACACCGTGCTCGACGACCTCAACAACGGCGCGCGCAAGCCCGTGCAGATCCAGTTCTCGGGCCCGGACTCGGCCCGCCTCATGGCGATCACGACCGCGTACATGGAGAGGATGAAGCGCATTCCCGGGGCGGTGGACGTGGGCCTGTCGGAGCAGGAGCCCATGGACGAGCTGCGCATCGAGCTCGACCGGGGGCTCGCCAACGCGCTCGGCATCTCCGTGAACGACGCCGCCCAGGCCCTGCGCGTGGCCTTCGCCGGGGTCGAGGTGGGCGACTGGATCGATCCCACGGGGGAGTCGCGCGACGTCTCCGTGCGCCTGCACCCGGACGACCGCGTCGACGCCTCCAACATCGAGCACCTGCCGATCGCGGTGGGCGGCGGCGACGGCAGCACGATGGTGCCCCTCGACCAGATCGCCGACATCACCATGGGCAAGGGCCCGGCCCAGATCCAGCACTCGGACGGCAAGCGCATGATCGCGGTCTCGGCGAACGTCCACGGCCGCTCGGCGGGCGAGGTGACCGCCGACGCGGTGAAGCTCGCGAAGCGGATCGACTTCCCCGAGGGCTACGGCATCGAGCTCGGCAGCGCCTCGCGCGACCAGAAGGAGGTCTTCAGCGAGATGTTCACCGCGCTCGTGATGGGCGTCGTGCTGATGTACCTCGTGCTCGTGATGCAGTTCGGCTCGTTCACGGCGCCCCTGCCGGTGATGCTGTCGCTGCCGCTGTCGCTGATCGGCGTGGTGCTCGCGCTCCTCGCCACGCGCGGCACGCTCAACCTCATGAGCTTCATCGGCATCATCATGCTGATGGGGCTGGTCGCCAAGAACGCGATCCTGCTCCTCGACTGCGCGCGCAAGGAGGAGGCGCAGGGCGTGGCGCGCGAGGAGGCGCTGATGCACGCGGGGCGCGTCCGGCTGAGGCCCATCCTGATGACGACCTTCGCGCTCATCGCGGGCATGACGCCCGTGGCGATCGGCGTGGGCGAGGGCGGCGAGTTCTACCGCCCCATGGCCGTGGCGATCATCGGGGGCACGATCACCTCGACGCTCCTCACGCTGCTCGTGGTGCCGACCTTCTACGACTCCATCGAGATCGCCCGCGAGCGCGCTTTCTCCAAGTTCCGCCGCCGCGCCGGGCGCATGAACCCCGCCCTCGCCTTCGCGGCGACGGTGGCCGAGGCGCTCCTCGCGCTCCTGCTCGTGCGGTTCGCGTATCGCGGGCTCGCGCGGCTGGCGGCAAGCCTCGGCCGGCGCGGCGCGGGGACCGCGGCCGCGCGGGCGGCGACGTCGACCGGTGACTGACGGGCGGCGCCCGGCGCCGGTCCGCTTCGACAACGTGAACCTGCTGCGCGCGTTCGCCGCGCTGGCGGTGGTCGTCTATCACGTGATCGAGCACGGGCACTGGAGCGCGTTCCCCGTGCAGGGGCCGCTGGTGGTCTTCCGCATCGGCTGGATCGGCGTCGACCTCTTCTTCGTGATCAGCGGGTTCGTGATCGCCTACAGCGCGGTGCTCCTGCGCCGCAGGGATCCGGCGCGCTTCCAGCGGGAGTACTGGCTGCGGCGCCTCACGCGCATCGTGCCGCTGTACGTGCTCACCATGGCGGCCTGGATCGCGCTCGAGTGGCAGGGATTCTTCGGCCAGCCCGCGCGCGAATGGGCCTGGCAGCTGTTCACCCACCTCGCTTTCATCCACACCTTCTGGCGCGACACCCACAGCGCGATCGACGGGGTGAACTGGACGCTCGCGATCGAGATGCAGTTCTACGTCGCGATCGCGCTCGCGATCGGCTGGATCGACCGCACGCCCGGCTGGCGCATCTGGCTCTACGGCACGGTCGTCTCCTGGGCGTGGCGCGCGTGCATGGTGGTGCTGCACGGGTACGACGACACGTGGGAGCTCTTCAGGTACGTCACCCAGCTGCCCGGCGTCCTGGACGAGTTCGGCGCCGGCATCTTCCTCGCGAAGGCGGTGCTCGACGGCCCGCCGCCTTCCGCGGCGCGCGCCTCGCTCTGGCTCGCCGGCGCGCTCGCCACCGGCTACCTCGCGATGAGCGCCTTCTGGCCGCGCGCGACCTACTGGGACTTCCCGGCCATGGTGATCTTCTGGCGCACGGCGTTCGCCGCGTTCCTGCTGTGCGTGGTCGCGGCGGCCGTGGAGCTGCCCCAGGCCATCGCCCTGCGCTGGCTGCGCCCGGTCGACGGGCTGGGCGAGGTGAGCTACGGGATCTACCTCTGGCACCTGTTCGCCATCCAGTGGGCGATCCACGCCGAAGGGATGACGGGCGTGCGCTCGCTCGTCGCCGTGCTCGCGGCGACGGTCGCCCTCGCGGCGCTTTCCTGGCGCTACTTCGAGAAGCCCCTGATGGGCCTCGCGCGCCGCAACTGAAGCCCGCGGGGCCCCGCGGTATCATGGCGGATCGCCCCATGACCGAGAGCCCCGCCTCCCGTCTCCGACCGCCCGGCCGCAAGTGGCTGGTGGCGGCCGTCGTCGTCCTCGCCGCGGCCGGGGTGCTGGGCTGGCGGCTCGCCGCGAAGACGCCGGAGCGCGCCCGCGGCGCGCAGGCGCCCCTGGCGGTGGTCGTCGCCACGGCCGAATCGCGCGACGTGCCGGTGCTTCTCGAAGCCAACGGCACGGCGACCGCGCTGCAGAGCGTGGACCTGCGCTCGCAGATCACGAGCACGGTGAAGGAGGTCCACATCCGCGAAGGCCAGAGCGTGCGCGCGGGGGAGCTCCTCTTCACGCTCGACTCGGGCACCGAGGAGGCGAACCTGCGCAAGGCGGAGGCGCAGGTCGAGAAGGACCGGTCGGATTTCTCGACGGCGCAGCGCAACCTCGAGCGGCAGGTCGAGCTCTTCAACCAGAAGTTCATCTCGCAGGCGGCCCTCGACGCGGCGCGCAACCAGGTCGACACGCTCACGGGCCAGCTCGCGATCGACCGCGCCGCGGTGGAGGCCGCGCGCGTGGCGCTCGCCTACACCCGGATCCGGGCGCCCTTCGCGGGGCGCACGGGCGTGATCAACGTGCGCTCGGGCAGCCTCGTGCAGCCGACCTCGAACGCGAGCCCCGCGGGCACGCCCGCGATGGTGACGATCACCCAGGTCGACCCGATCGCGATCGCCTTCACCCTTCCCGAGCGGGAGCTGGCGGGGCTGCAGCGGGCGCTCGCCGCCGGGCCCGTGAGCGCCACGGCGCTCGTGGCGCCGCGCGACAGGCTCACGGGCCGCATCGTCTTCGTGGACAACGCGGTGGACACGACCACCGGCACCATCCGCATCAAGGCCCAGTTCGACAACCCGGGCGCGCGCCTGTGGCCCGGCATGTTCGTCACCGTGCAGGTCTCGCCGCGCACGATCCGCGGCGCCACCGTGGTCCCCGCGCAGGCCGTCCAGACCGGACCGCACGACCGCTTCGTCTTCGTCGTGGGCCCCGACCACCGGGTCGCGCAGCGCGACGTGAAGCTCGCCTACGTGGAGCGCGGCTTCGCGGTGGTGGACGGGATCGCCCCGGGGGCGCGCGTCGTGGTGGAGGGCGCCCAGAACCTGCGCCCGGGCAGCCTCGTCGCCGAGGCCGAGCGGCCGGCCTCCGGCGCCGCCGAGGAAAGCGCCAAGGGCGAGGAGCGCAAGGCGGACAAGGCGCGCGGCGGCAAGCCCGCGTGAGGCGAACCGCGTGAACGTCTCCGAGCCGTTCATCCGACGCCCGGTGATGACCGGGCTGCTGTCGGCTTCGGCCGTGGTGGCGGGCTTGCTCGCCTACGGCGGCATCCCCATCGCGGCGCTCCCCCAGTTCGACACGCCCACGATCCAGGTGACCGCGGACCTGCCGGGCGCGAGCCCCGAGACGATGGCCGCCTCCGTCGCCACCCCCCTCGAGAAGCAGTTCTCCACGATCTCCAGCCTCGACGTGATCAGCTCGACCTCGGTGCAGGGCGAGACGCAGATCACCCTCGAGTTCGCGCAGGACCGCGACATCGACAAGGCGGCGGGCGACGTGCAGGCCGCGCTCTTCCGCGCCTCGCGCAACCTCCCCCCGGAGATGACGACGCCGCCCTCGTACCGCAAGGTGAACCCCGGCGAGTTCTCGATCATCTTCGTGACGCTCTCCTCGCCGACGATGGCGCTCTCGGAGCTCGACGGCTACGCGGAGAACCTCATCTCGCCGACCCTGTCCACGCTGCCGGGCGTTGCGCAGATCAACGTGGCGGGCGAGAAGCGCTTCGCCGTGCGCGTGAACGCGCGGCCCGACGCGCTCGCCGCGCGCAACCTCACGCTGGACGACCTCGCGCGCTCGCTCGGCGCGGCCAACGCGAACTCGCCGGTGGGCACGCTCGACGGTGCCCGCCAGTCGCTCGTCATCCAGGCCAACCGCCAGCTCACCCGCGCGGCCGATTTCCGCCCGCTCATCGTCGCGACGCTGCCCAACGGGAGCGCGGTGCGCCTCGAGGACGTGGCCGACGTCGAGGACAGCGTGGAGTCGGTGAAGACCGCGAGCTGGGCGGACGGGGAGCCCTCGATCACGCTGTTCATCCAGCGCCAGCCGGGGGCCAACATCGTCGCGACCAACGACGCGATCAAGGCGACGCTGCCGAAGATCGTCGCCCAGATGCCGAAGTCGGTGGACCTCAAGATCCAGCTCGACCGGTCGCTTTCCATCCGCGCGGCGATCCACGACGTGCAGGTGACGCTCTCCATCACGGCGGCGCTGGTCCTGCTCGTGATCTACCTCTTCCTGCGCCGCCCGTCGGCGACCCTCATCCCGGCGCTGTCGCTGCCGATCTCGCTCATCGGCACCCTCGCGCTCATGCGCGCCCTGGACCTCTCGATCGACAACGTGTCGCTGCTCGGCATCACGCTCGCCGTGGGCCTCGTGGTCGACGACGCGATCGTGATGCTCGAGAACATCGTGCGCCACATCGAGGGGGGCATGGACCCCTTCCGGGCGGCGATCGTGGGCTCGCGCGAGATGGGCTTCACGATCATGTCGATCTCGCTCTCGCTGGTGGCGGTGTTCATCCCGATCTTCTTCATGCCGGGTGTGATCGGCGGCCTCTTCCACGAGTTCGCGATCGTGGTGTCGCTCGCGATCCTGGTCTCCGCCGCCGTGTCGCTCACGCTCGTGCCGATGCTCGCGAGCCGCTACATCCGCCAGGAGCGCTCCGACGACCCGATCCTGCGCTGGACGGGGTGGTTCGAGCGCTTCTTCCAGTGGATGCTGCGCGGCTACGAGCGGCTGCTCGACGTGTGCCTCGCGCACCGCCTCGCGGTGGTGATGGTCGCCGCCGCGACCCTCGCCGGGACGATCGCGCTCGTCGTCCTGATGCCGAAGGGCTACTTTCCCGACGAGGACATCGGCCAGATCTCGGTGAACGTCGAGGCGGTCGAGGACATCTCGTTCCCGGCGATGACCGGGATCATGCGGCGCGTCGACCGGATCGTGCGCGCCGACCCCGCCGTGGCACAGGACATCATGTCGGCGGACCAGACCAGCAACGGCCGCATGTTCGTGAACCTCAAGCCGCGCGGCGAGCGCCCCGGGATGCAGCAGGTGCTCGAGAACCTGCGCCGCGAGGTGCGCGCCGTCCCCGGGGTCAACGTGTACTTCAACCCGATCCAGAACCTGCGCATCGGCGGGCGGGTCTCGAAGAGCCGCTTCCAGTACGTGATGCGCAGCGTCGAGGCCTCCGACCTCGTCGAGAACTCGCAGCGGCTCCTGGCGCTCATGCGCCCGGACCCTCTGTTCCGCGACGTGACGAGCGACGCGCAGCTCCGGGGCCTGCAGGCGCAGCTGCACATCGACCGCGACAAGGCGAGCGCCCTCGGGGTGAGCATCCAGGACATCCGCACGGCGCTCTACACCGCCTTCGGCGAGCGGCAGGTATCCACGATCTACACGCCCGTGGACTCCTACGAGGTGATCCTGCGCGCGGTCGACGGCGACCGCAGCGACGAGTCGGCGTTCCGCAAGATCTACGTGCGCGGCACGGGCGGCGCGCTGGTGCCGCTCTCCAGCATCGCGACGGTCGAGCGCGAGGTGGGGCCGGTCGCGATCAACCACACGGGGCAGCTGCAGTCGGTCACCGTCTCCTTCAACCTCGCCCCGGGGCGCTCGCTCGGCGAGGCGGCCGGCCGCATCGAGGGCTTGCGCCGCGAGATCCGCATGCCGCCCTCGATCCTCACGAGCTGGGGCGGGGACGCGGCGGCGTTCCAGGCCTCGCAGTCGAGCCAGGTGTGGCTCATCGTGACGGCGCTGCTCGTGATCTACGTGCTGCTGGGCGTCCTCTACGAGAGCTACGTCCACCCGCTCACCATCCTGGCGGGCCTGCCCTCGGCCGCCATGGGGGCCCTCGTCACGCTCTGGCTCTTCGGCTTCGACCTGTCGATCATCGCGACCATCGGCATCCTCATGCTGATCGGCATCGTGAAGAAGAATGCGATCATGATGATCGACTTCGCGCTCGCGGCGCAGCGCGAGCGGGGCATGTCGAGCGCGGAGGCGATCCGTACGGCGTGCCTGCTGCGCTTCCGCCCGATCCTCATGACCACCTTCGCGGCGGCGATGGGCGCGCTGCCGATCGCCCTGGGCTTCGGCACCGGCGCGGAGCTGCGCCAGCCGCTCGGCCTCGCCGTCGTGGGCGGGCTGCTGCTCTCGCAGGTGATCACCCTCTTCATCACGCCGGTGATCTACCTGTATCTCGACCGCTACTCCGGCAAGGGGCCGGTCACCCGGCGCGTGCCCGGGGCCGCCCCCGCGCCCGCGGAGTGAGCCCCCGAACCCCCCGAGGAAGACCTTCATGGAACCCGACATCCGCAGGATCGAGCCGCTCGTGCGCCAGCTGCTCGTCGAGCTGGGCGAGGACCCGCAGCGCGAGGGGCTCGCGAAGACTCCCGAGCGCGTGGCGAAGGCGCTCTCCTTCCTCACCTACGGCTACCGCAGCGACCTGAAGCGCGTGATCAACGACGCGCTCTTCACGCAGGACACGAGCAGCATGGTCATCGTGAAGGACATCGAGGTCTACAGCCTGTGCGAGCACCACATGCTGCCCTTCTTCGGCCGCTGCCACATCGGCTACATCCCCAACGGGAAGGTCTTCGGCGTGAGCAAGCTCGCGCGCCTGGTGGACATGTACGCGCGGCGCCTGCAGCTCCAGGAGCGGCTCACCGAGCAGATCTCGCAGGTCGTGATGGACTCCATCGACGCCAAGGGCGTGGGCGTGATGATCGAGGCGAAGCACCTGTGCATGATGATGCGCGGGGTCGAGAAGCAGAACTCGGTGATGGTGACCTCCTCGGTGCTCGGGGTGTTCCGCGAGCACCTCGCCACGCGCGAGGAGTTCCTCACGCTCGTCGGCCGGCGCGCCTGAGCGGCCCGGCGCCCCCGCACCCATGGTCCTGATCGGCATGCTCGACTCCCCCTACGTGCGCCGCGTCGCGGTCTCGCTCAAGCTCATGGGCGTGGCTTTCGACCACCGGCCGCTCTCGGTCTTCCGCACCTACGACGAGTTCCGCGCGGTGAATCCCGTGGTGAAGGCGCCCACGCTCGTGTGCGACGACGGCGCCGTCCTCATGGATTCCACGCTCATCCTCGACCACGTCGAGTCCCTCGTGGAGCCCGGGCGCCGCCTCATGCCGCAGGAGCCCGGCGCGCGCCGCGAGGCGCTGCGGCTCGTGGGGCTCGCGATGGCGGCGTGCGAGAAGTGCGTGCAGATCCTCTACGAGCGCGACAATCGCCCGCCCGAGAAGCGCCACCTGCCATGGCTCGAGCGAGTGGCCTCCCAGGCGAATGCGGCCTTCGCCGAGCTCGAGCGCGCCGCGCAGCGCGCGCGGCCGTGGCTGCAGGGCGGGCGCATCGGCGCCTCCGACGTCGCCGTGGCGTGCGCCTGGCGCTTCGGCCAGTTCTACGACGCGGCCGAGGTCCCCGCCGCGGACTATCCCGCGCTCGCCGCGTACTCGGCGCGCGCCGAGGCGCTGCCGGAGTTCGCCTCCACGCCGCTCGACTGAGTCGCTCGCGCCGGAGGGAGGGCGGGGCGGGCATGCCGGTATAGTACGGGTCGCCATCGCACCGCAAGAGCCCGCGCCTTGACCCGGTCCCTGCGCCGCATCCTCTCGCTCGACGACTTCGAGCGCGCCGCCCGCCGCCGGCTGCCGCGCCCGGTGTTCGCCTACGTCTCGGGCGCCGTCGAGACCAACGCGGCCTGGCGCGACAACCGCGCCGCGCTCGACGAGTGGGGCTTCGTGCACCGGATCCTGGTGGACGTCTCGAAGCGCTCCGCCGCCGCCACGCTCTTCGGCCGCCGGTACGCGCAGCCCTTCGGCATCGCGCCCATGGGCGTGGCGGCGCTCTCGGCCTACCGCGGCGACCTCGTGCTCGCGCGCGCCGCGGCGCGCGACGACATCGCGATGATCATGAGCGGCTCCTCGCTCATCCGCCTGGAGGAGGTCGCGCGCGAGAATCCGGCGGCATGGTTCCAGGCCTACCTGCCGGGCGACGACCGGCGCATCGTCCCGCTCCTCGACCGTGTCGCGGGGGCCGGCTTGGGCACGCTCGTGGTCACGGTGGACGTGGCGGTGCTCTCCAGCCGCGAGAACAACGTCCGCGCCGGCTTCTCGACGCCGCTCCGGCCGAGCCTGCGCCTCGCGTGGGACGGCCTCACGCACCCGCGCTGGCTCTTCGGCAACGCGCTGCGCACGATCGCCCGCCATGGCATGCCGCACTTCGAGAACTCGTTCGCGGAGCGAGGCGCGCCGATCCTCTCGCGCCACGTCGAGCGCGATTTCACGCAGCGCGACCACCTCGACTGGGGACACCTCGAGCGAATCCGCCGCCGGTGGATGGGGCGCCTCGTGGTGAAGGGCATCCTGCACCCGGAGGACGCGCGCCTCGCCCGCGAGAGCGGCGCGGACGGCGTCATCGTCTCGAACCACGGCGGCCGGCAGCTCGACGGCGCGGTCTCGGCGCTGCGCGTGCTGCCCGAGATCGCCGCGGCCAAGGGGGCCATGGCCGTGATGGTGGACGGGGGGCTGCGCCGCGGGACCGACGTGCTCAAGGCGATCGCGCTCGGCGCCGACTTCGCCTGGATCGGCCGGCCGTTCAACTACGCCGCCGCGGTCGCGGGAGAGGCCGGCGTGCGCCACGCGACCGCCATCCTCGCCTCCGAGATCGACCGCGACATGGCGCTGCTCGGCGCGAGGTCGCTCGCCGAGCTCGGGCCCGGGTGCCTGAGGCGGCTGGCTAGTCCTCGAGGGTGAAGCCGATCTTCACGGTCACCTGCCAGTGCGCGACCTTGCCGCCCTCGACGTGGCCGCGCGTCTCCGTCACCTGGAACCAGTGCATGTTGCGCATGGTCTTCGCGGCCTTCGCGATCGCGTTGCGCACTGCGTCGTCGCTGCCCTTCGTCGAGGAGCCGGTGAGCTCCAGGGCCTTGTAGACGTGCTCGCTCATGGGTCGGCTCCTTCGCCGGGAATGGAGGGCCCAGCATAGCGCGGCTTCAGCCCGGCGCGAGCCCTGCCGCCTCGGCGACGATCTCGTAGGAGCGAAGCCGCGCGGCGCGGTCCCAGGTCTCGGAAACGACGATCAGCTCGTCGGCCGCGGTCGCCTCGACGATCCGCGCGAGGCCCTCGCGCACGCGCTCCGGTCCGCCCACCACCATGAGCGCCATCCGCTCCGCGACCGCCAGCTGCTCGCCCGGGGACCACAGCCCCTCCATGGAATCGACCGGGGGCTTGAGGCCCGCACGCTGCCCGCGCAGGATGCCGAGCGAGCGCAGGTACAGGGTGGTGGCGAGCCGCTCGGCCTCGGCGTCGCTGTCGGCGCCGACCACGGGAACGCCGACCATCACACGCGGCGCGGCGAGCGCCCGCGAGGGCCGGAATTCCGCGCGATAGATTTGGAGCGCCTCGAGCAGGTCGCCCGGAGCGAAATGCGAGGCGAACGCGTAAGGCCGCCCGATCCGCGCGGCGAGGTGCGCGCTGTACAGGCTCGAGCCGAGGATCCAGATCGGGACCTCGATGCCCGCGCCGGGAATCGCCTTCACCGCCTGGCCCGGCTGCGGCGGATCGAAGTAGGACGCGAGCTCGGCCACGTCGCGGTCGAACTCGGCCCCCGTCGAGTGGCGCCGCAGCGCGCGCAGCGTGAGCGGATCGGTGCCCGGCGCGCGCCCCAGCCCCAGGTCGATGCGCCCCGGATAGATCGACTCGAGCGTGCCGATCTGCTCGGCGACGACGTAGGGCGCGTGGTTCGGCAGCATGATGCCCCCGGAGCCCACGCGGATGCGCGTCGTGTGGCCCGCGATGTAGCCCATGAGCACCACGGTCGCGCTGCTCGCGATCCCCTCGAGGTTGTGGTGCTCGGCGATCCAGTAGCGCAGGTATCCCAGGCGCTCGACGTGGCGCGCGAGGCTGCGCGAGGCGCGGAAGGCCTCGGGGAGGTCGCCGCCCTCGGGATAGGTGACGAGGTCGAGGACCGAAAGGGGCGTGCCGGCGAGTCGTGTCATCGATGCGCTCCAAAGAAAAACGGCAGCCGCTAGGCTGCCGTTCGATGCCGGGGTGGGTGCTCGTCAGGCGATGGGCCGGATCTGCACGGCCTGCTTGCCCTTCGGGCCATCCTTCACCTCGAACTCGACTTTCTGGTTCTCCTTGAGCGTCTTGAAGCCGTTCCCCTGGATCTCGGAGAAATGGGCGAAGAGGTCCTCGCCGCCGCCGTCGGGCTTGATGAAGCCGAAGCCCTTCGCGTCGTTGAACCACTTCACGGTACCCGTGCTCATTGCGTTTCCTTTCCAATTAGGACCCTGGAGCCCCCAGGGACGGGGCCAGCGATGAGGAACGCAAGGCGGGAACTGAAGTTAGAGCGTCGCGGAGGCGACGGTACCAGGAGTTACTGCTTACAGAACCTGTTCACTGCGAGCCGGATTATACGCGCATTCGGGCTTCGCGCGGCGGCGCCCTGCGGGGCGACCGGTGCATGTCCCTGAATATCGGAGGAATCCCGACGGGGCCCGACGGGGCGGGCTCCGATCCTACCGGCGCGGGTGGGGACGACGGCCCGGCGCCCCGCTTACGATGGGGACGCATCAGCTCCTGGCGCCGGCCTCGCCGGCGCGTGGCTTGGCCCGGCGGCTCCCTCCGCCGGGTCTTTTTCCTCCAATCGTGCCTGCACGCGAAGAGCCGAGGCGAACGTTCAGACGTTTGCAAGGCAGCGCGTGTACGCTCCATAGCGCTGTCTTTCACAGGACGGTCACTAGGTTCGGTGTGCCCCGGTCGAACCCCCTGGGCACACCGTTTTTTTTTTCTATCTTGCTCATTCGGCCCGCAGCGACGCCACGTGCGCTCGGGCGAGCGCGGTCGCGCGGTCGCGCAGCCGCCGGACCGGGCCTTCGAGCAGCCACAGGCGCACCATCCCCACGAGCAACGCGGTCGTCTCGAGCGCCGCGAGCCGCGGCGTCACGCCCCGGCGCAGGCGCCCCGAGCGCGCCGCGCGGCGGTAGGCGCGCTCGAGCCTCGAGGAGAGCTCCGCGGCGCGCCTCGCCTGGCGCTGCATGTCGCGCCCGATCTCGCCCACGTACTCGCACTTGAAGTTGAGGATGCGCAGCGTCTCGCGGGTGGCGGCGTCGTCGCGCAGCGCGTCGAACACGGCGAGCAGGAACCGCTCGACGGCCGCAAGCGGATCGTCGCGCGAGTCGAGCAGCGCGCTGTCGATCACGTCCACGAGCGGCAGCTTCACCTGCTCGCGCATGCACTGGAAGAGGGCCGCCTTGTCGGCGAAGTGCCCGTAGACGGCGCCGCGTGTGACGCCGGCGGCCGCGGCGATCTGCTCCATGGTCGTGCGCGAGACGCCGCGAAGGGCGAAGACGCGCCGCGCGGCGAGCACGATCCGCCGCCGGGTCCGCAGCGATTCCTCCCTGGAGTGTCGCATGGCGCGGGCCGCCGCGATGATTTGGATACAGCCACGATTGTATAATCGCCCGCTCGATCCCGGGGATCCCCCCGCAGGACCCGCCGATGAGCTCCCGACGCCTCCCCGTATCCCGAACGCTCGCGCTCGCCGGGCTGCTGCTCGCGGCGGCGTGTGGCCGGCACGCGTCGGCCCCGGGCGCGGCCCCGCCCCCGCTCGCCGTCGCGGTGGTGCGCGCGCACTTCGAGCAGGTCCCGGTCTCCGTCGACGCCGTCGGCCAGGCCGCGGGATCGCGCCAGGTGGAGATTCGCGGGCGCGTGAACGGCATCCTCGAGAAGCGCCTCTACGACGAGGGCGCCGCGGTGAAGGCGGGCGCCGTGCTGTTCCTGATCGACCCCGTTCCGTACCAGCTCGCGGTCGAGGACGCGAAGGCCGCGCTGCAGCTCGAGCGCGCGAAGCGCGAGCTCGCGCAGACCGACGCCCGGCGCTTCGAGCCGCTGGCCCGCGAGAAGGCGATCTCGCAGCGCGACCTCGACACGGCGCTCGCGACGCTGCGCCAGTCGGAGGCCTCGATCGCCTCCGCGGAGGCGAAGCTCAAGGAGGCCGAGCTCGACCTGTCCTACACGCGCGTGACCGCGCCCATCGCCGGCATCACGGGGCTCGCCCTGCGCTCCGAGGGCAGCCTCGTCACGGCGAACTCCGACTCGGCGCTCCTCACGACCCTCACGCAGGTGGACCCGATCTGGGTGCTGTTTCCGCTCGCCGAGAGCGACTACGCCCGCGTGCGTGCCTCGCAGCGCGAGGCGCGGGTGCAGATCGTCGCCGAGGACGGCTCGATCCTCGCCGACCACGGCCGGCTCAACTTCGCGAGCACGACGGTGGACCCGAAGATGGGCGCCGTGCAGCTGCGCGCGGAGTTCCCGAACCCCCGGGCGCGCTGGCTGCCGGGGCAGTTCGTGAAGGTGCGGGTGCTCGCCGGCGCGCAACGCGCGATGCTCATCCCGCAGGCCGCGGTGCTCCAGACGGACCAGGCGCGCCTCGTGATGACCGTGGGGCCGGACGGCAAGGTGGCGCCCAAGCCGGTCCGGACCGCGAACTGGATCGGCCAGGACGTGATCGTGACGGGCGGCCTCGAGGAGGCCGACGAGGTGATCGTCGACAACCTCGTGAAGCTCCGCCCCGGGGAGACGGTCCGGCCGCATCCCGCGGGGGCCGCGCCGGCCGCGCCCGCCCCGTCCGCGCCGGGCCGGTAGGCCGTCCATGGGGAGGTTCTCGCGCTTCTTCATCGAGCGGCCGATCTTCGCGAGCGTCATCGCGATCGTCATCACGCTCGCGGGGCTCATCGCCGGGTTCTCGCTGCCGATCGCGCAGTATCCCGAGATCTCGCCGCCCACGGTGACGATCACGACGAGCTACCCGGGCGCGAGCGCCGAGACCATCGCCCAGACCGTGGCCGCGCCCATCGAGGAGCAGCTGTCCGGCGCCGAGGGCATGATCTACTTCCAGTCGAGCGCGGGCTCCGACGGCAACCTCACGATCACCGCGACGTTCGAGGTCGGGACCGACATCGACCGGGCGACCTTCCAGCTCAACAACCGCGTGCAGACCGCGCTCCCCCGCCTGCCCGACGACGTGCGGCGCAACGGCGTGATCGTGCAGAAGCGCTCGAACGACATCCTCCTCGTGATCGGGCTGTACTCGCCCAACGGGACGCAGACGACCACCGCGCTCGCCGACTACGCCGCGGTGAACATGATCGACGAGCTGAAGCGCATTCCCGGCGTGGGCGACGTGCTGCTCTTCGGCTCCGGCTCCTCGATGCGCGTGTGGCTGCACCCGGACAAGATGGCGCAGCTCGGCGTCACTCCCACCGACGTCGCCAACGCGATCCTCGCGCAGAACGCCCAGTACGCCGCCGGCAAGGTCGGCGCCGAGCCCGCGCCCCGGGGCCAGGAGCTCACGTACACCGTGACGGTGCGCGGGCGCCTGGCGCGCGTCGACGAGTTCGAGAACATCGTCGTGCGCTCCGACGCGCCCCAGGGGACGCTGCGCATCAGGGACGTCGCGACCGTGGAGCTGGGCGCCCAGACCTACGACACGCCCGCGACGGTCGACGGCAAGCCCTCGGTGGGCATGGCGATCTTCCTCCAGACGGGGGCCAACGCCCTCGACACCGCCCGCACGATCAAGACGCGGCTCGAGGAGATGAAGCGCGCGTTCCCGAAGGACATGGAGTACCTCGTTCCCTTCGACACGACGCTCGTCGTGAAGAGCTCCATCCACGAGGTGCAGAAGACGATCTTCGAGGCCGCCGTGCTCGTGCTGCTCGTGGTGTTCGTCTTCCTCCAGAGCTGGCGCGCGACCATCATCCCGATGCTCGCCGTCCCCGTGTCCATCATCGGCACGTTCGCGGGGCTCTACATCCTCGGCTTCTCGATCAACACGCTCACGCTTTTCGCGATGGTGCTCGCGATCGGCATCGTCGTGGACGACGCGATCGTCGTGCTGGAGAACGTCGAGCGCCTCATGCGCGAGCAGGGCATGGCCCCGCACGAGGCCGCGGTCGAGGCGATGCGCGAGGTCTCCGGGGCGCTCATCGCCATCGTGCTCGTGCTCTGCTCGGTGTTCATCCCGGTCGCGTTCCTCGGCGGCATCGCGGGCCAGCTCTACAAGCAGTTCGCGGTGACCGTGGCCGTCGCGGTGGTGATCTCGGGCCTCACGGCGCTCACGCTCACCCCGGCGATGTGCTCGCTCATCCTGCGCCGGGGGCACCACGAGGCGCGCCTCTTCCACCCCTTCAACGTGGGGTTCGCGAAGGTGACGGGCACTTTCCTGCGGGGCGTGAACGCGGCGCTCGCGCGCCGCATCGTCGCAGCGCTCCTCTTCCTCGCGGTGCTGCTCGCCGCGGTCGCGCTCCTGGCGTTCGTGCCGCGCAGCTTCGTGCCGCCCGAGGACCAGGGCTACCTCATCAGCTCGATCCTCCTGCCCGACGGGGCGTCGCTCCAGCGCACGCAGCGCACCGGCGCGAGCTTCCAGCGGATCCTCGCCAAGGACCCGGCGATCGCCCACGCGTTCGTGGCCGCGGGGCGCGACTACATCGGCGGGGCCAACAAGCCCAACGCGGGGACCTCGTTCATCCTGCTCAGGGACTGGGACGAGCGCACGCGCACGGCGAGCCAGATCGCGGCCGACCTCTCGCGCGAGGGCCGCACCTTCCCCGACGGCCTGGCGATCGTCTTCAACCCGCCGGCGATCCGCGGGCTCGGAAGCGCGGGCGGGTTCGAGTTCTACGTGCAGGCGCGGGAGAACTCGGACCCGAAGGCGCTGGGCCGCGTGATCGAGTCGCTCGCCGAGGCGCTGCGCAACGATCCTCGGCTCACGGGCATCAACACGTTCTTCCGGCCCACGGTGCCGCAGCTGCGCGTGGAAGTGAATCGCGAGCAGGCCATCACGCTCGGCGTGCCCGTGGCCGACGTGTTCGCCGCTCTGCAGGCGACCCTCGGGTCGCTCTACGTGAACGACTTCAACATCGCCGGGCGCACCTACCGCGTGCAGGTGCAGTCGGAAGCGCCGTACCGCGCGCGCCCCGACCAGATCGGGAACATCTTCGTGCGCTCGACGACCACCGGGGCGATGATCCCGCTCAAGGCCCTGCTGCGCGTCGACGACGTGATCGGCGCCGAGCAGATCGACCGGTTCAACGGCTTCATCGCCGCGAAGATCCTCGGCAACGGCAGGCCCGGCGTGAGCTCGGGACAGGCGATCGAGGCGGTGGAGCGCGTCGCGGCGAGCACGCTCCCGCCGGGCTACACCCTCGCGTGGAGCGGCCAGGCCTTCCAGGAGAAGCGCGCCGGCAAGGCCTCGATCTTCGCCTTCGGCCTGGCGATCGTCATGGTCTACCTCATCCTGTCGGCGCTCTACGAGCGCTGGAGGCTGCCTTCGGCCGTGGTGCTCGCCGTGCCCTTCGCCGTGTTCGGGGCGCTGGGGCTCGTGGCGCTGCGCGGGATGGAGGACGACATCTACTTCCAGATCGGGCTCGTCGTGCTGATCGGGCTGGCGGCGAAGAACGCGATCCTCATCGTGGAATTCGCGCAGCAGGGGCTGCTCGCGGGGATGAGCGCGAAGGAGGCGGCTCTGCAGGCCGCGCGCCTGCGCTTCCGTCCGATCGTCATGACCTCGCTCGCGTTCGTCTTCGGCGTGCTGCCGCTGTCGGTCGCGACCGGCGCGGGCTCGGCGGCGCGCCGCTCCATGGGCACGGGCGTGGTGGGAGGCATGCTCGCCGCCACCTTCATCGCGACGATCTTCGTGCCGCTCTTCTTCACCGTCTTCGCGCGCCGTCGGAAGATGGGCGAAAGCGCCGCCGAGCCCCCGGCCGCGGAGCCTCGGCCGGGCGAGCCGCCGCCCGCCGGCGGGGAGGGCGCGTCGTGAGGCGCGGCGGCATCTTCGCGGCTGCCCTCGCGCTCGCGGGCTGCGCGATGGTCGGCCCCGACTACCGGCGCCCGGACCTGGCGCTGCCGGCCGCCTACCCGGAAGCGGGCGAGGGCACGGCGGCGTCCGTCCCGTTGCAGTGGTGGAAGCTCTACGACGACGCGAAGCTCGACGAGCTCGTGGGCTCCGGCCTCGGGCGCAACGCCGACGTGCGGCTCGCCGCAGCGCGCGTGGAGGAGGCGGAAGCGGCGCTGCGCGAGGCGCGCGCGATCCGCCTCGTTCCCGAGGTGGACGCGCAGGCCGGGGCCCTGCGCGGGCGCGCGGCCGTGTCGGGCCAGTACGCCACGGGCAACACGTTCACGCTGGGCCTCGCGACCTCGTTCGAGGTCGACGTGTGGGGGCGCCTGCGCCGGGGCGAGCGCTCGGTCCAGGACGAGCTGCTCGCCTCGCGCTACGGGCGCGACACGGTCGCGCTCACGCTCGCCGCCACGATCGCGCGCACCTACTTCGCCGCGCTCTCCCTCGACTCCCAGTACACGGCCTCGGAGGAGATCCTGCGCTCGGCCGAGGACTCGCTCGACCTCACGCGCAAGCGCCTCGAGGGCGGCGTCGGCTCGAACCTCGACGTCTACCAGGCGGGGACCCTTCGCGACGTCTCCTCGGCGCAGCTGAAGGAGATCGCCCGCCAGCGCGCCATGGTGCAGCACGAACTGGGTGTGCTCACCGGGAACCTCGACCTCGTGGTGCCGGCGAAGGAGCTGCACGAGCTTCCGGTCCCGCCCCTTCCGCCGCCGGGCCTGCCCTCGCAGCTGCTCGAGCGCCGGCCCGACGTGCGCCAGGCCGAGGCGCAGCTCGAGGCGGCGACCGAGCGCATCGGCGTGGCGCGCGCCGCGCAGTTCCCGACCCTCTCGCTCACGGGCTCGGCCGGCCTGCAGAGCGCGGAGCTCGACTCGCTGCTCCATCCCGGCTCGAAGGTGTGGTCGATCGGCGCGGGGCTCCTCGGTCCCGTCATCGACGGCGGGCGCTACGCGGCGCGCACGCAGCAGGCCGAAGCGCAGGCGCGCCAGGCCGAGGCCGTCTACCAGCGCGCGGTCGAGAACGCGTTCCGCGACGTCTCGGACGCCCTGTCCAACATCCGCCTCGGGGCGCAGGAGGACCGCGAGCTCGCCTCGCGCCTCGCGCAGGCGCGCTCCGCGCTGCGGCTCGCGAACCTGCGCTACGAAAGCGGCTATTCGCCCTTCCTCGAGGTGCTCGACGCGCAGCGCACGCTCAACCTCGCGCAGCTCGAGTACATCCGCAACCGCCAGAACTACCTCTCGTACACCGTCGACCTCATGAACGCGCTGGGCGGGGGCTGGACGGAGTAGCGCGCCGGTCGAAGGCACGCAGCAGCCCGGCTTCGCGCTCGGGCGCGAGTCCTGCCTTCCAGGAGTGCGGCGCGGGGCGGGCGGCCGACCAGCGCAGCGTATCGGCGATCGTCTCGGCGAGCGGCCGGAAGGCGAGGCCCGCGGCCACCGCGCGCGCGATCGGAACGCCCATGAAGCCGCGGGTCCCGGGCTCCGACTCGGGAACCCAGAGCGGCATCTCGGTCCAGGGCTTCACGCCCTGCGCGGCCAGGAACGCCTCGTCGAGCCACGCGAACTCGACGTCGGAAGCGGCGGCCGCCCGGCAGCCCTCGAGCAGCGCCCCCATGGCGATCGGATCCGCGGGCCCCGTCGCGTTGCAAGTCCCGCCCGTGCCGCGCTCGAGCGCCGCGACCATCCACGCCGCGAGGTCGCGCACGTCGACGAATTGCACCGTCCGCTCCGGCCGCCCGGGCGCCGCGACCCGGCCGCCGCGCGCGATGCGCGCCGGCCACCAGGTGAAGCGGTCCGTGGGGTCGTGGGGGCCGACGATGAGGCCCGGCCGCACGACGAGGGCGCGGTCGCCGAAGGCCGCGCGCACCTCGAGCTCGCAGGCGGCCTTGAGAGCGCCGTAGGTCTGCGGCGTCCACGCCTCGGGCAGAGGGTCGGGCGGCGCCTTGAGCGGGGCCTCCTCGCCGAACCCCTCTCCCGCATACGCGGAGATCGACGAGACGAAGACATAGCGCGCGGCCCCGGCGAGCGCCGCCGACGAGCGCGCGACGACCTGCGGGAGATAGCCCGAAGTGTCGACGACCGCGTCCCATCGCTGCGCCGCGACCGCGGGAGCGAACGGCACGGCGGCGCGATCGGCGATCACGGTGGCCACGCGCGCATCGGGCGGCGAGCTGATCCCGCGATGCAGGTGCGTCACGTCGTGGCCGCGCGCGAGCGCGGCGTCGGTGAACGCGCGGCCGAGGAAGACCGTGCCGCCCAGGACCAGGATGCGCATCGCCGCATCTTATATAGAATCCGCGCCATGGCTCGCGAGGCGGAAACGTGGGACGTCTTCTGCCGCGTCGTCGACAACTACGGCGACGTGGGCGTGGCATGGCGGCTCGCCCGCCAGCTCGCGGTCGACCACGGCAAGCGCGTGCGCCTCTGGCTCGACGACCTCACGGTGCTCGCCAAGCTCCGGCCCGAGATCGCGCCGGCGTACGACATCCAGTCGCTGGAGGGCGTGGAGGTGGCGCGGATGCCGCGCGATCCGCAGGTCCCGTTCGACGAAGTGGCCGACGTCGTGGTGGAGACCTTCGGCTGCGATCCGCCGGAACGCTACGTGCTCGCCATGGCGGGGCGCACGCCGCGGCCGCGCTGGATCAACCTCGAGTACCTGAGCGCCGAGGACTGGGTCGAGGGCAGCCACGCCCTCCCGTCGCCGAACCCGCGCCTGCCGCTCGTGAAGCACTACTTCTTCCCGGGATTCACCCCGCGCACGGGCGGGCTGCTGCGCGAGCGCGGGCTGCTCGAGCGGCGCGACGCGTTCCGGGTCGATGCCGGTGCGCAGGCGCAGTTCTGGCGCCGTCTCGTGGGCCGCGCCCCGCCCCGCGACGCCCTCACGGTGAGCCTCTTCGCCTACGCGGGAGCGCCCTTCGACTCGCTGCGCCTCAGCCTCGCGGCCTATCCGGGGCCCGTCTGGCTCGTGGTCCCCGAGGGAGCCGCGGCCACCGCGCTCGCGGGCCGCGAGCCCGCCCATCCCACCATCCGGCGCAACCGCCGCGACGGCGGCTCGCGCAGGGAGGTGGAGGTGATCGGGATCCCGTTCCTTCCCCAGGACCGCTACGACGAGCTGCTCTGGGCCTGCGACGTGAACTTCGTGCGCGGGGAGGACTCCTTCGTGCGCGCTCAGTGGGCTGCGCGGCCGTTCGTCTGGCACATCTACCCGCAGGACGACGGCGCGCACTGGGTGAAGCTCGCGGCGTTCCTGCGCCGCTACACCGAGGACCTCGACCGGGCGCACGCCGGGGCGGTGACCGGGCTGTGGGAGGCCTGGAACCGGCGCGAGGGCACGCCCGCCGAGGGAGCGCCGGCCGGTGTCGGGCTTGGCGAGGCCTGGGCCGCCTTCATCGCCCGTCGGGAGACGCTCGCGGCGCACGCGGCGGCGTGGTGCGAGCGGCTCGCCCGTCGGCGGGACCTGGCTGCGGAGCTGGTGGATTTCGCCGACAACGTGCTAAAATGAAAAGCTTTTTTGGGCGTGGGGGCGGCGGGAACGGCGTTGGAGCGGACGGTCGGAAGGCAAGCCGCGCCAGGGCCCGATGCAGGGGCCGACGCCGCTCAACGTCATCGGGCAAGAGGCGCCTGTTTGATGGGAGGGGCCCTGTCTCGCCCGGGCAGGGCGGCACTTGATAATGCGGCGCGGGCACCCATGTGGGCTGCGGGCGCCAGGAAAGCTCAACGGACGGAATTCATGAAGATCGCTCAGGAACTGCGCAGCGGCAACGTCATCATGGTCGGCAAGGACCCGATGGTCGTGCTCAAGGCCGAGTACAACAAGGGCGGCCGCAACGCCGCCACCATGAAGCTCAAGCTCAAGAACCTGCTCACCGGCTCGAACACGGAGACCGTGTACAAGGCCGACGAGAAGTTCGAGCTCCTCGTGCTCGAGAAGAAGGAGGTCGCCTACTCCTACTTCGCCGACCCGATGTACGTCTTCATGGACGGCGACTACAACCAGATCGACATCGAGAAGGACAACCTCGGCGACGCGGTGAACTACCTCGAAGACGGCATGATCGGCGAGGCCCTCTTCTACGAGGGGCGCGCGATCTCCTTCGAGCTGCCGACGACGATCGTTCGCGAGGTGATCTACACCGAGCCTGCCGTGCGCGGCGACACCTCGGGCAAGGTCCTCAAGCCCGCCAAGCTCAAGACCGGCTTCGAGGTGCAGGTGCCGGCGTTCTGCGCGACCGGCGACCGGATCGAGATCGATACCCGCACCCACGAGTACAAGCGGCGCGTCTCGGCGTAGCGCGCGGCGCCGATCGGTGGCGAAAGGGCGCTTCGGCGCCCTTTGGCTTCCTGGATCGCCTTTCTTCGAGTCCCGCCTTCAGGCCATGTACCATTGCGCCCCATGGCCCTCAAGCGCGCGCAGTGGAAACCCGGCCGCGTGGTCGTGCTCGAGCACGATTCGCGCATCCTTCGAGACAACCCCTTGCGCGATCCCCACGCGCGCAAGCTCGCGGTGTGGCTCCCGCCCCAGTACGACGAGGGCGGCTCGCGGGGCCGGGGGCGGCGCTTCCCGGTGCTCTACGACATGGTGGGCTTCACCGGCTCGGGGCTCGCGCACGTCGCGTGGAAGGGCTTCAGCGAGAACGTGCCCGAGCGCGCGGCGCGCCTCGTGCACGAGCGGCGCATGGGGCCCGCGATCATCGTCTTCCCGGATTGCTTCACCGCGCTGGGGGGCAACCAGTACGTGAACTCCTCGGCGATCGGCGACTACGCCGACTACCTCACGAAGGAGATCGTGCCCTTCGTCGACCGGGAGTTCCGCACGCTCGCCGCGCGCGAGCACCGCGGCTGCTTCGGCAAGTCCTCGGGCGGCTACGGCGCGATCGTCCACGGCATGAAATACCCGAAGACCTGGGGGGCGGTCGCCGACCACTCGGGCGACGCCTACTTCGACTTCGTCTACTGGCACGACTGGCCCAACACCCTCAACGAGCTCGCCAAGTACCGCGCGCGGCCGGCGCGCAACGGCCCCTGCGACGTGCGCCGCATGGAGAAGGGCGCCGACCGCGGGCGCGACGACGGGCGGGTGCGCCGCTTCCTCGAGGCGGTGTGGGCCAAGCCCAAGCTCGGCATGGCCGAGGCCCACTGCATCATGAACCTGTGCATGGCGGCCACCTACGACCCGGATCCGCGCGCGCCCAACGGCTTCCGGCTGCCCTTCAACCTCGAGACGGGCGAGGTGCTGCCGGAGCGCTGGAAGCGCTGGCGGGCGAACGACCCGGTGAATCTCGTCGCGAAGCACCGCGCGGGCCTCGCGAGCCTGCGGGGCATCTACATCGACTGCGGCTGGCGCGACCAGTATCACATCCAGTACGGCGCGCGCATCCTCTCCAAGCGCCTCGCGCAGAGCCGCATCCCCCACGTGTACGAGGAGTTCGACGACAACCATTCGGACATCGACTACCGGATGGACGTGTCGCTTCCGTTCCTCTACCGGGCGCTGCGCCCCTGAGGAGCGGTGCGATGGGAGCGGCGAAGCCGGCGATCGCGCGCGTGGCCTCGCTCGCGCTTCTCGCCGCCTCGATCGTCGCGCCGGGCGCCGCACGGGCGGCGGGCCAGCCGCGCGCTCCCGAGGCGCCCGCGCAGCGCGAGTATCGCCTCGAGGTCGGCGGAAAGTCCGGGCCGCTCCTGGGGGTCGAGGCGGTTCGGGTGATCACGTCGCCCGGCACGCCGAAGGCGCGCGCGTGGCCGGGGATCGTCGTTCGGGCGGCGACGGGGCTGCCCGCCCCGTTCTACGACTGGGTGCGCGGCGGGCTCGGCGGCGCGGGCGAGCCGCTCGCCGCCACGCTCACCGAGCGCGACGAGCGCGGCGTCGTGCTCTCCCGCGTCGAGGTGCGCGACGCGATCGTGAGCGAGGTCGCGTTTCCCGCCCTCGACGCGGCGAGCCGGGCCCCGGCTTTCATGGCGGTCAAGGCGCGGGCCGCGTTCGCCCAGGAGCCGCCCGGTGCCGCGGCTCCGGCCCGGGCCGCCTCGCCCCGCCCCGAATCGCGCTGGCGCGCCTCGGGCTTCCGCCTCGTCCTGGGGCCGCTCGATTGCCGCGAGATCGCGCACGTGGACGCTTTCACCGTCGCGCCGGGCGCGCCCGCGCAGCTCGCGATCGCGATGCGCGGGACGAGCGCCGCCTCCTTCGCGAAGTGGCTCTCGGTTCCGGGGCCGCATCGCCTGCCGAAGGGCCGGCTGGAACTCCTCGCCTCCGATGGAAGGACCGTCCTCGCGCGCCTCGAGCTGCACGAGGTGACGGTCGGCGATTTCCGCAGCACGCCGCGGGCGCCGGGAGGGGGCGGCGGCCCGTCCGGCAACGGCGAAGCGCGCCTGTCGGTCCAGCGCGTCGCGTTCACGTACTCGCCCGCGATCACGCGCTGAGCGGCGCGCGCCCGCGACCGTGGACTGCCCATCGGCCCCTTCGAAGCGCGCGGCGCACGCGGCCGGGCGGGCGTGGCGCGCGGCGGGCATCGCGCTCGCCCTGGGCGCGGCACCGGTGGCCGCGGCCCACGGCGAGCGCATCACGCTGCCCGCACCGGGCGCCGAGCTCTACGCGCCCTCGCGCGCCTGCCTCGCGAAGGTCCTCGAGGATCCGGTCGCCCGCGCGCGCTCGTCGCTCGGCGCCGTGCTGCGAGCGCGCCTCTATGCGAACGGCTACCTCGTGCGCGACGTCGGGGGCGTGCGCGAGATGGCGTGGGTGGGCGAGGTGCTCGTGTTCGCGGTGAGCCCGCTGGGCGGCGACCCCGGCGTGTACGCGTGGGAATGCCCCGGGAACACGGTGCGCCGCGTGGTGAAGCCGTCGCGCTCGAGCCGTGCGCACCCCCTCGGCACCGACTTCTTCCAGCTGGTCGGGATCGACGGCGACGTCCTGTACTACGCCCACGCGGCCGACGTGGACTCGCCCACCCTCGAGCGCGACCTGGAGCGCGGCGTGGAGATGCTGCGGCTGCGGCCGTTCCGGCCCCGGGTGTCGATGCGCTAGGCGGGGCGCCGGCGTGCCCGCTTGCGCCAGATCGACGGCGGCTTGCGGAACGCGCGGCGGAAGGCGTGGGAGAAGGCGCTCGCCGATTCGTAGCCCGCTTCGCGCGCGATGGACTCGATGGGGCGGGGGGTCGCGAGCAGGAACTCCGCGGCGAGCTGCAGGCGCCAGCGCGTGAGGAACGCGAAGATCGGCTCGCCCATCACGTCGCTGAAGCGCTCCGCGAGAGCGCTCCTCGACAGGCCCACCTGGCGGCCGAGGCGCTCCACCGTCCAGGGCTCCGAGGGGCGCCCGTGGACGAGCGCGAGGGCCCGGCCGACGAAGCGGTCGTTGAGTCCCGCGATCCACCCCTTGCCGCCCGCGGGGAGCGACTGCACGTAGCGGCGCAGCGCCTCGATCATGACGAGCTCGGCCAGCCGCTCGCGCCGTGCCGAGCCGCCCACGGGCGGCGCGTCGCTCGCCGAGAGGTGCAGCCCCAGGGCGCCCGTGAGCCAGTTGAGTGGCGGCGCGCCGAGCAGGTCCGCCTGGAGCACCGGCGGCAGGCAGGCGAGGAGGGGTTGCGCGAGGTGCCGCTCGAAGGAGGCCGCGATCGAGACCCAGCGCGTGCCCACGCCCTGGCCTCCCACGCGCACCGGCAGCAGCTCGCCGGCGAGCGGGGCGCGCTGGAGCGCGGAAAGCGATACCGCCTCCGCGTCGAGCGAGCTCGCGAGCAGGTGCGCCTCGCCGCCGGGCACGAAAGCGAGGGTGCCCGCGGCGAGCCGCAGCGGCTCGGCCGGCCCCGCCTTCAGCAGGCACTCCCCCTCGAGCACCAGGTGCGCGCGGGCGACCGAGGGCGCCGCGGGCACCGCCACACACCACGGGGCGCGCGCGGCCGCGTCGAGCGTCACGTCGGCCGTGAAGCGCGCGAGGCGCAGGACTTCGGAAAGCGCGTCCATAGCCGCGCATCATAGCGAAATGGGGTCAGGTCCCTTTTCGGCCCTGTCCCCTAGGCGAATCCCGGGCTCGGACGGCTTCCTAGTGGAAGTGGGCCGTCTGGGTGTCCGCCTCTTCGGGGAGCTCCGCGTGCACGATCTCCCCTTCCGCGTTGGCGAAGAGCGGCGCGCCACAGTCCTCGCAGTATTCGGGCGTGAAGGTGCCGGAGAGCTTCTTCACCTCCGTCACGCCGCACTCGGTGAGCTGCGCGACCACCTCGTCCATCGGGCCCGGCCGCGCGGTCTCGTCCTCGCGCCCGTAAAGCGGCCAGACCACGCCGTGGGCCACCTCCGTGTCGCCCTGCGGCGAGAACGCGATGCGGTATTCGTCCACGCGCTCCTCGCCGAAGCCCCCGACCACCGCCTGCAGGTCCGCGGGGCGGACCTTGAGGGCGTTCTCGAGGAACGCCACCGCGGCGCGGATGCCGAACGGGCGCACGCGGCGGTCCGACTCGCGGCAGTTCACGTAGTACGCGTCGGGAAGCAGGCACTCGAACACGCAGCCCGGAAGCAGCTTCGCGATGGTGGGCCGCGCCTGGGCGATCCACTGCTCGAGGCTGCCCGCGCGCCCCGCATGCCCCGAGGCGTCCTCCTGCCAGCGGAAGAGCGCCTGTCCGCGGGGCACGACGGCGCAAGCGATGACGAAGCGCGTGTCGGCGAGCAGGTGGGCCGTTTCCGGAAGCCGCGCGAGCTCGAGCTTCGGCGCTTCGCCGGCGATCGCCGCCTCGGCAAGCTTCGCGGTGAGGCGCCGCAGCTCCGAGAAGTGCCGCGGGAGCTGGTCGATCGAGTAGAGGTAGGGCACCAGCGTCGCGCGCGCCTCCTGCGCGAGCACGTGGGCCTGCAGCTGCACGCGCAGGGTCTGCGCCGCCTCGCGCGGGATGCCGCCCGAGGCGATGGAGTACTTGGACCACGCGACGATGGGCGCGGCGACGAGCAACCCCTGCCACGCGCGGTCGCCCTGCATCGCCACCACCGATTCGCTCTCGTTCTCCACCAGCTCGATCAGCGTGTCGTAGGCGCCGAGGTTCGTCTGGTAGAGGTGGTCGAGGGCGCTGTCGATCGGCGCGTCGTTGCCGTTGTCGAGGAGCTTCGCCACGAGCGACGACATCTGCGTCTCCCAGAAGCGGTCCTCGGTGAGGCTGCCCGAGGCGTTCAGGCCGTTGGCGAGGGCGATGAGGCGCTCGGCGTCGCGGGTGAGGCGGGGCGGGCTCTTGGCGCGGTTGCGGGCCATGGGATCTCCGAAAGGTCTTCCATTTTATCGCGGTCCGCGGGGCCGGCGCCATCCGGCCGCCCCCGCCTGAATTAGAATCGATCCCGGAGAAACGCTATTCATGCTCGCGCCGTCCGTCGCCTTCGTCGACCTCGAGACCACGGGCACCGGCCCCCCCGGCGACCGCATCACCGAGATCGGCATCGTGCGAGTGGCCGAGGGCCGGCTCCTCGACGAGTGGTCCACGCTCGTGAACCCCGAGTGCGGCATCCCCGCGGACATCCAGGCCCTCACCGGCATCACCAACGCCATGGTGCGCGGCGCTCCCACCTTCGCCCAGGTGGCGCACGAGGTGCGCAGCCGCCTCGAGGGGCGGCTCTTCGTCGCCCACAACGCGCGCTTCGACTACGGCTTCCTCAAGAGCGAGTTCCACCGCCTCGGCGAGTCCTTCACCGCGAACGTGCTGTGCACGGTGCGCCTGTCGCGCAGGCTCTATCCCGAGGCGGCAAGCCACGGGCTCGACGCGGTCATCGCGCGCCACGGCCTGCGCGAGGATGGGGACCGGGAACCCGACATTTCCTCCGGCGCCGCGCGTTCCCGGACCGGCCGGCACTCCGCGCTCGGCGACGCGCGGGCGATCTGGCGCTTCGTGCAGGCGATCGAGCACGAGCGCGACGCGGGCGAGATCGAGGCCGCCGTGCGGCGCCTGCTCCGGATCCCGAGCCTTCCCCCGCAGCTCGCGCCCGACGCGCTCGAGGGGCTGCCCGAGGGACCGGGCGTGTACCGCTTCTACGGCGTGAACGAGATGCCGATCTACATCGGCAAGAGCGTGGACCTGCGCACCCGCATCCGCTCGCACTTCTCCGCCGACCACCGCTGCGCCAACGACCTGCGCATCTCGAGCGAGATCCGCCGCATCGAGGTGGACGAGACGGCGGGGGAGCTCGGGGCGCTGCTCGCCGAGGCGCGCCTCGTGAAGGAGCTGCTGCCGCTGCACAACCAGCGCCTGCGCCGCAAGGCGAACGCGTGCTTCGTGCGGCTGCCGGACCTCGAGCGGCCGCCGGAGCTGCTTGCCGCGAAGGACATCGACTGGGACGCGCGCCAGGCGCGCCCGGGCGATTGCGAGACGCTTTACGGGCCCTTCGCGACGAAACGGCACGCGCGCGAGCGCCTCGAGGCGCTCGCCGCCGAGCACGGGCTGTGCTGGCGCCAGCTCGGCTGGGAGAAGCGCGGCGGCCCCTGCTTCGCGCGCCAGGTGCGGCGCTGCCGCGGCGCCTGCATCGGCGAGGAGACGCCGGCGATGCACCACTTGCGCCTCGCCACCGCGCTCGCTCCGTGGCGCGTCGCCGACTGGCCGTGGCCGGGCCGCATCCTGGTGACCGAGCGCCATCCCGACGGGCGCTTCGAGGAGGCGCACGTCTTCGACCGGTGGCGCCACCTCGGCACGGCGCGCGACGAGGAAGCGCTCGCCGCGCTCCTGGAGGCTCGCGCCGAGATCGAATTCGATCCCGACATCTACCGGATCCTGCGCGCCTTCGTGGAGAAGCATCCCCGCGCCGTGCGCGCGCTGCCGGCGGCGCGCACGCGCGAGGACGCCTTCGCGGGCGCGGACTAGGGACGCATCGGATCCCCGTCGGCCTCGGGCATCCGGCCCGATTCGTTGCGCGGATCGTTGATGGCGCGCGAGACGACGCGCTCGCGCATCGCCTCGTCGGGATAGGGACGGATCGCCTTCCGGGCCTGCTCGGGCGAGCCCGCGAGCCACGCCTCGACGTCATCCTCGGCGAGGATCGCGGGCATGCGGTCGTGCATCGCGCCGACGAACCGGTTGGCCGGCGTCGTGAGGATGGTGTAGGTCTCGAGCGGCCGGCCCTCGCGGTCCTTCCAGCGCTCCCAGAGCCCGGCGAAGGCGACGACGGGACGCTCCTCGACCGTGATCGCGTGCGGGACCCGGCGCCTCGGCTCGCCGGTCCATTCGTAGAAGCCGGAAGCGGGCACCGCGCAGCGCCGGCTGCGCATCGCCTCGCGGAAGGCGGGCTTCTCGGACACCGTCTCGCTGCGCGCGTTGATCATGCGGCTGCCCACCGACGGGTCCTTCGCCCAGAACGGGACGAGCCCCCAGCGAAGCATCGCCACCTCGCGCCCGCCGCCCTCGCGCGTGGCGCGGATCACCGGCGCCTCCTGGCTCGGCGCGATGTTGAACCGCCGCCGGATGCGCTCGTCGACCGGCACCCGGAAGGTGTAGGCGATCACGTTGCCGTCGGCGTCGAGGAAATAGCGGCTGCACACCTGTCCCATTCTAGCCTCGTGCGGTAAGCTTGCCCCGGAAAGGGGGGCGCGATACGGATGAAAGTGCTGCAGTGGACGCTCGCCGCGATCGGGGCGGTCGCGCTCGCGATCGTCGTCGTGGGGCTGTTCCTGCCGTCGTCGTTCCGCGTGGAGCGCTCGGTGCAGATCGGCGCGCCGCCCGACCGGGTGTTCGACTTCGTGGTCGAGCCGCGCAAGTGGGCCGAATGGGGCGTGTGGACGAAGCGCGATCCGCAGATGCGCATCACCTACCGCGGCCCGCCGTTCGGGCTGGGCGCGCGGTGGTCGTGGGAGAGCCGCAGCGAGGGCGACGGCTCCATGGAGATCACCGGCGTCGACCCCGGCCGCCGGGTCGAGTATTCCCTGTACCTCGCGGGCTTCAACCTGCGCACGGCGGGCTCGTTCGTGCTCGTGCCGGCCGCGGGCGGCACGCGCGTCACGTGGACGCAGGAGGGCGACCTCGGCGGGAACCCGCTCAAGCACTACATCGCCGCGGCGATGGACCGCCTCGTGGGCCCCGATTTCGAGCAGGGCCTCGCGAACCTCAAGTCGGTCGCCGAGAAACCGTGACGGACGCCTCCCCGGCTGCGAAAGCGCGCGCGTGCCCGGGATGCGGCGCGGGCATGAGCACGCAGGCCTACGACCGCAGGCCCGCCGGCACGGTCGACCTGGACCTGTGCTTCGACTGCCAGGCGATCTGGTTCGACGCCTTCGAGAGCCCGGCGCTCGCCGCGGGCGGCGTGCTCGCGCTCTTCCGCACGATCGAGACGCAGGGCGCGCGCCAGGCGCGGGCCATCGGGGCGGTCACGCGCTGCGTCACGTGCCGCGCGCAGCTGCAGCTCACGCACGACATCGAGCGCAGCAACCGCTTCGTCTACTACCGCTGCCCGGCCGGCCACGGGCGCTTCACGACGTTCATGCAGTTCCTGCGCGAGAAGCAGTTCGTGCGCAGCCTCACCCCGCCCGAGATCGAGCGCCTCAAGGCGACCGTGGCCCAGGTGCGCTGCTCGAACTGCGGCGCTCCCGTGAGCATCGAGCGCGACGCCGAGTGCCCTTACTGCCACTCGCCCATCGCCATCCTCGACGCCGACGCGGTGCGCAAGGCCCTCGAGGATCTCGACGCGAAGGCGCACCAGGCGCCGAAGGTGGATCCCGAGGCCGCGATCAACGCGCTGCTCGAGGGCCAGCGCTTGCGCGGCCTCGATCGCGACGCGGCCGGGGGCTTCGCCTCGCCCGGGCCGGTGGACCTGGTGCACGAGGCCCTTTCCATGCTCTTCCGCATCGCATGATCTCTCCGACGACCGCCCGCAGCGCCCTTCTCGCCCTCGCCCTGGCCGCGCTCCTCGCCGCCTGCGCCACGCAGCCGCGCGAGCCGCCCCCGAAGCCCTTCTTCGGCACACGCTGGGAGTTCCTGCCCCAGAAGGCCGGTTCCGGCGAGCAGCCGTACGTGCGCTTCGGCGACGGGCGCCTGGAGGGCTTCGGCGGCTGCGGCCGCTTCGAGGCCCGCTACATCCAGGACGCCGTGGGCGCCAAGGCGATCGCGATCGGCCGCATCGATCGCGAGCGCCGCGCCTCGTGCGACCGTTCCACGCGCGATGCCGAGGACCACATCATCGACGTGCTCCAGGTCGTCTCGGGCTACACGATCACGGCCGACGTGATGACCATGAGCGGATCCGGAGGGATGCTCCTGCTGCGCGCGGCCGAGGAGAAGAAGAAGTGAGGATGGCTCCCGCCGCCCTCGGAATGCTGGTGGCGATCGGCGCGTGCGCGCTCCCGCCCGCGGCGCCGGACGCGCCGGCCGTTCCCCCCACGCTCGCGGGCACGCGCTGGATGGGCGTGACGCAAGGCGGATCGACCGACCCGCGCACCTTGCCGCGACTCGAGTTCGTGGGCGGCGGGCGGCTTTCCGGCTTCACCGGCTGCAACCTCCTGTCGGGCGGATGGAAGATGGAGGGCGCCGAGGTCGTGCTGGGGCCGCTCGCCACGACGAAGCGCCTGTGCATCGGGCCCGCGGGCGACACCGAGAAGCGCTTCCTCGCGGCGATCGCCGATGGGGGCCGCGGTCGGCGCGAGGACGACCGCCTCGTCTTCACCGGACCCGGGGGCGGGCGCTTCGAGCTGGTCGAGGCGGCCGCGACGTAGGCCTCCCGCCGCGGTCCCTCAGTCGGGATCGGGCAAGCGCGAGAAATCCGGGGCGCGCTTTTCCATGAATGCCGCGAAGGCCTCGCGTGCCGCGGGCCCCGTGAGCATGCGGCGGAAGTGCTCGCCTTCGGCGCCGAGCTGCGCCTCGATCGCCGCGCGGTGCGCCGATTTCATGAGGGCCTTCGTGGCGCGCAGCGACGCGGCGGGCAGCGCGGCGAGCTTCTCGGCAGCCTGCCACGCGACCGCGAGCGCCTCGTCCGGGGGCACGACCCGCGTCACGAATCCCGCTTCGTAGGCGCGCGCCGCGTCGAACGGCTCGCCCAGCAGGAGCAGCTCCGCGGCGCGCTGCCACCCGGCCACGAGCGGCAGGAGGTAGCTCGAGGCGAATTCCGGGACGAGGCCGAGCTTCGTGAACGGCAGCTGGAAGCGCGCGTCCTCGCCCGCGTACACGAGGTCGCAATGCAGCAGCAGCGTCGTGCCCAGCCCGACGGCCGGCCCGTTCACCGCCGCGACCAGGGGCTTGGCCGCCGCGCTCACCCGCCGCACGAAGCGGAACACCGGCGTGTCCTCGCCCTGGGGCGGGCGGCGGAGGAAATCGGCGAGGTCGTTGCCCGCGGTGAACGCCTCGCGCTGCCCGTGGAAGAGGATGACCTTCACGGCCTCGTCGGCCTCGCCCGCGCGCACGGCCTCCCCGAGCGCCTCGTACATCTCGGAGGTGAGCGCGTTGCGCTTCTGCGGGCGGTGGAACTCGATCGCGAGCACCGCGCCGCGGCGCGCCGTCCGGACGTCATCCCCGATCCCGCCGCGAGCGGCCTCGCTCATCGCCCGCCCGAGACGTCGATGAACGTGCCCGTGCAGTACGACGAGTCCTCCGACAGCAGCCAGAGGATCGCGCGCGCCACTTCCTCGGGGCGGCCGCCGCGCTTCATCGGCACGCTCGCCTTGACGCGCTCGACCCGCTCGGGCTCGCCGCCGCTCGCGTGGATCTCGGTGTAGATCACGCCCGGCCGCACGGCGTTCACGCGGATGCCTTCCTCGGCCACCTCGCGGGCGAGGCCCACGGTGAGCGTGTCGATCGCGCCCTTCGAGGCCGCGTAGTCGACATACTCGTCGGGCGAGCCCAGGGTCGCGGCGACCGACGACACGTTCACGATCGCCCCGCCGCGGCCGCCGTGGCGCGTGGACATCCGGCGCACCGCCTCGCGCGCGCAGAGGAACGCGCCGATGACGTTCGCCGCGAACACGCGCTCGAGGCGCGCGGCGTCCATCTCGTCGACCCGCATGTGGCGCTCGAGGATGCCGGCGTTGTTCACGAGGCCGCAGACCGGCCCGAGGGCGGAGCCGGCCTGGTCGAAGAGCCGCATCACGTCGGCCTCCTTCGCCACGTCGGCGGCCACCGCGACCGAGCGGCCGCCCGCCGCGGCGATGGAAGCGACCACCGCCTCGGCGGCCGCGCGGTTGGACCGGTAGTTCACGCACACCGCGTAGCCTTCGGCGGCGGCGAGCCGCGCCGTGGCCGCGCCGATGCCGCGGCCGGCGCCGGTCACGACGAGCGCGCCGTCGGGCGGCTTCGGGCGCGGGGATAAGATGCTCACCGCCGCATCATAACCGCACCCGGGAGGCCGCGATCCATGAACCTGTACGTCGTCACCGGCACCACGCAGGGGCTGGGCCGCGCGCTTGCCGAAGCGATCGCCCGCGATCCCGACAACGAGCTCGTGGCGCTCGCGCGGGCGCCGGACGGCCCCGTTCCGGGCGGGATGCGCTTCGAGGTCGACCTCGCCGACGGCGCGGCCCTCGAGCGAGCCTGCGACCGCATCGAGGAACGCATCCGCGGCAAGCGCTACGACAAGG
>DASPRQ010000070.1:0-22384 GCA_035624355.1 Usitatibacter sp.
CGGCGTCTCGCGCCCGCCTCAAGGTGGCCGGCACATCGTCGACGAGGATGTACGGCAGCCAGCCGGGTGCGAACTCCTTTCGGGTCAGCGGCACGATGCCTGCGCGGGCGATCCCCTGCGTCGCGAGGATCCAGCGCTCGCGGCCCCACGCGGTTTCGCTCTCGCTCATGTCGTAACCGGCGAGACCCGAGTAGAACGTCGCCGCCGCCGACGGATCCGGCGTGAAGAGGTCCATCCAGAAGACGTCGCCGTCCGCGACCGGATCGTCGGGCGGATCGCCGCCGCTCGCGGCGAGCACGCCGAAGGCGGCGCCCTGCGGATCGCGGAACACGGCGTGGGTGCCGCGGCCGGGCACGTCGACCGGTGCGACGAGCAACTGCCCGCCGTGCGTGCGGACGTAGTCCGCCGTTTTCGCGGGATCCGGGACCGAGATCAATCCCAGCCAGCGCGAGCCCACGGGCGCGTCCACGGGCCTCGCCTGGCGGAACATGCCGCCCACCTTGCCCGTGGCGTCCTCGATCAGCGTGTACGAAGCCCGCGCGCCCTCGACGGGCCGGAACCGCCAGCCGAAGACCGCGCCGTAGAAGGCGCGCGCGCCCGCCGGGTCGTCCGTCGCGAGGTCGTACCAGATGAACCTGCCGGGGTGCGTCTGGCCCGGCACGCCGTCGGGCCCGAGGGGCGAGGCGCACGCCGCGGCGCTCGCAAGCGCGGCGAGGATGCCGATCATCCAGCGATGCACGACGCCGACCATGACCAAACGAGTATAGGGCACCCGAAGCGCCGGCTGCCGCCGAACGCATGTCGCGCTCGACTTTCGGCGTCGGCGAGCTTAACGTACGACGCTCTTCCTCGCCGGAGGCTCGATCATGGCTGAAGCCTGGAAAGTCGGCGGCACCTATTTCGAATCGTGTAACTGCGCGGCGGCCTGCCCGTGCGTGTTCCTGAGCGCACCGACCGAAGGACAGTGCACCGTCCTGCTCGCGTGGCACATCGACAAGGGAAGCTTCGGCCGCGTGGCGCTGGACGGCCTCAACGCGGCGCTGCTCGCGCACTCGCCCGGGCACATGATGAAGACGAAGTGGAAGGTCGCCCTCTACCTCGACGAGAGCGCGAACGCCGAGCAGCAGAAGGCCCTGGGCGCGATCTTCTCGGGACAGGCCGGGGGCCACCTGGCGGCGCTCGGCCCGCTGATCGGCGAGGTGATGGGCGCGAAGCCGGTGCGCATCGAGTACGCCGCGGCCGGCAAGACGCGCCGCATGCGCATCCCGAAGCTGGCCGAGATGGAGATCGAGGCGCTCGAGGGCCAGGGCGGCGCGGACGTCACCATCGAGAACCACCCGTTCACGGCGGTGCCGGGCGAGCCCGCGGTGGTAGGCACCTCGAAGAAGCTGAGCGTCCACGACCACGGAATCTCGCTCGACATCAGCGGCAGGAATGGCTTCTACTCCGCGTTCGCCTACCACTCGTAGGGACGCGGCGGGCCGGAAGGGCGGGCTCGCGCTCGCCGGCGGCCTCGTGGCCGTCGCCGGGATCTGCTGGGCCTACGTGGGCTACATGGCCTGGGGCATGGCGAACATGGACGTCGCCGCCGACTGGCTGCTCATGCCCCGCATGACGGGCTGGGGCATCTCCGACCTCGCGCTAGTGCTCGCGATGTGGATGCTGATGATGGCGGCGATGATGCTGCCGTCCGCGACGCCGCTGCTCCTGCTCGTGCATCGGGCCACCGCCCAGCAGCACGGCAGTGGCCGCGCCGCCCTCGACACCATCGCCTTCGCGCTGGGGTACCTCGCCGTGTGGAGCGCCTTCAGCGTGCTCGCGACCGCCGCGCAATGGGCGCTGCTCGAGGAGCGCCTCGTGTCGCCCATGATGGACAGCTCCAGCCCCTATCTCAGCGGCGTCCTGCTCGTCGCGGCGGGGGCATACCAGTTCAGCGGACTGAAGCTCGCATGCCTCGCGCGCTGTCGCTCGCCGCTCAGCTTCCTCATGACCCAGCGCGGCCACGGCGCGTTCGTCCTCGGCGTCCGCCACGGGGTGTACTGCGCGGGCTGCTGCTGGCTGATCATGGCGCTGCTGTTCGTCCTCGGGGTGATGAACCTCTGGTGGATCCTGGGACTCACGCTCTTCGTGCTGCTCGAGAAGTTCCTCCGCCAGCCGCGCGGGCTGGTGAGTGCGGGCGGCGCTGCCCTCGTGGCTTGGGGGCTGCTCGTGCTCGGTTATCGGATTCTCCCTGTCGCGGGGCCATAGGCCTGGGAGGTGTGACAGCTTCACGACAGGGTCTCGCAAGCTTGGCGTAAGCTCTACTTCAGCTCCAAGAGGCCTCGACGGGCTAGCTTTGAAAGGGACCGGAGGGGCACGAGCGAGCGTCGCCCCTTTTCGATACCGGACCTCAACCCGTTCGAAGGGGCCCCATGCCTGACCTCTCCACGTTCACCGGCGGCGCGGCCGGCGCCTGGGTCGCGCTCGCCCAGATCATGATCATCAACGTCGTCCTCAGCGGCGACAATGCGGTCGTGATCGCGCTCGCCTGCCGGCGGCTTTCCCCCAGGCACCAGAAGCTCGCGTTCATCTGGGGCAGCGTCGGGGTCGTCGTCCTCATGGTGCTGCTCACCGCCTTCGTGGTGTACCTCCTGAGCCTTCCCTACCTCGAGATCGCCGGCAGCGCGATGCTGCTCTGGATCGGGATCAAGCTGCTCGGCGCCGACGAAGGCGGCGGGGACGGCGACGTCGCGGAGAAGACGACGCTCTGGGCGGCGGTCCGCACGATCATCATCGCCGACATGATCATGAGCCTGGACAACGTGCTGGCCATGGCGGGCGCGGCCAGCGGCCACCTCTGGATGCTGGTCGCGGGGCTCGTGATCACCGTGCCGGTGATCCTCTTCGGCGCCGCGATCCTCATGAAGGTGATGGAGCGCTTCCCGATCTTCGTGATGATCGGCGCGGCGCTCATCGGCTGGGTCGCGGGCGAGATGCTGGTCTCCGACCCGGCGATCAAGGCCTGGGTGGACGTGAACGCGGCGATCCTGCACACGGTCTCGCCGATCTTCGGCGCCGCGTTCGTGATCGCCACCGGGAAGCTCCTCGGGCGCGCGCACACGAAGCGCCACGAGACGGCCCCCGCGCCCTGAGGGGAGGATCGATGGCCGCCCGCTTCGCGCCCGCGCACGTCGCGCTCTTCCCGCCGGCGGTGCGCAACGTGCTCGTGGTGGCCAACCGCCTCCAGGATCCCCGCTCGATCGCCGCGAAGCTCGCGCGCATGCACCGGGAGGAGCCGGTGCGCATCTACCTGCTCGCGGTGGTCCCCGCGCCCACGGGCCACGCCATGGCCTTCCTGCGGGGCATCGACGTGAAGCGCGTCCTTCGCGAGGACGGGCTCAAGCTCCTGCGGCCGCTCAGGGACGGGCTCGACGCGGCCGGCGTCCCCTACCGGCACGACGTCGAGGTCGGCCGCTGGGAGGAGACGATCGCCGCGTACGCGCGCGAGCGCTGCTGCAAGAGCATCCTGATCGGCGACCACGACATCCGCGACACGCGCAGGCTCGCGCACCTGCTCCTGCGCCACGACGCCTGGAGGATCCGCACGCGCCTCATCCGGTCGGGCTTCGCCTGCGAGATGCTGTAGTCAGGCCGCTCGCGACCCCGCGCCCCGCGGGGACGCTCTGGTAGGATTCCCCTCGTGACCCGCGCTTTCCTGCTGGCGCTCGCCCTGCTCTTCTTCGTCACGCCGTCGCGGGCCGGCCCGCCGAAGTCCGTCTACCTCGAGGATCTCACCTGGACCGAGGTGCGCGACGCGATCGCCGCCGGCCGGACCACCCTCATCGTTCCCGTCGGGGGCACCGAGCAGAACGGGCCCCACATGGCCCTCGGCAAGCACAACGCGCGCGCGCGCTACTTCGCCGGACGGATCGCCGAGTCGCTCGGCGACGCGCTCGTCGCACCCGTGGTCGCGTACGTGCCCGAGGGTGCCGTGAACCCGCCCACCGGCCACATGCGCTTCCCCGGCACGATTACGATCCCGGAGGACGCGTTCGAGAAGACGCTCGAGTCGGCCGCGAGGGGCTTCCGCCTGCACGGCTTCCGCGACGTCGTCTTCCTGGGCGAGCACGGCGGCTACCGCGCGGGGCTGCGACGCGTGGCCGAGCGCCTCGATCGCGAATGGGCCGGCACGGGCGCGCGGGCCCACGCCGTGGACGAATACTACGAGGCCGAGACGCGCGGCTTCGCGCAGGTCCTGAGGGGCAAGGGCTATACGGATGCCGAGATCGGCACCCACGCGGGCCTCGCCGACACCTCCCTCACGCTCGCGGTCGATCCGGAGCTCGTGCGGCGGGAGAAGCTCGAGGCGGCCGCGCGCGACGCCGCGGCCGGCGGCGTCCACGGCGATCCCCGTCGCTCGAGCGCGGAGCTCGGGCGCCTGGGCGCGGACCTCGTGGTCGAGCGGACCGTGGAAGCGATCCGGAAAGTCACGGCGCGCCGCTGAAAGCGGCCCCGATGCCCCCCGCCCGCCCGACCGCCGGCGGGGCTAGAATGCGGTCATGAAGTCGCTTCGCCCGCTCCTCGCCCTCCTCTTCCTCGCCGCGCTGCCGGCGCATGCCGCGGGCGATCCCAAGGTGGGGAAAATGCTCGTGGAAGCGAAGGGCTGCGATGCCTGCCATGCGCGCCAGAAGCTGGAAGGCGCTCCGACGATCTATCAGCGCAAGGACCGCAAGGTCGGATCGCTCGCGGAGCTGAAGGCGCAGGTTTCCGCCTGCAACCACGGGATGCACCTCGACCTCACCCCGAACGACGAGCGCGACATCGTCGCGTTCCTCAACGAGGCCTACTACAAGTTCAAGTGAGGGCCCGCGGCCGGTCCCGGCTCAGGCGATGCCGAGGTTGCCCTCGACGCCGACGAGCTTCGGCAGGTTGAGCGTCGGCGGCGGCACGGTCTTGCGGTCGCGCAGGTACGCCGCGATCACCTCCCAGATCGGCTCGCCCTTCGCGCCCTCGGCGACCGGCGCCCAGCCCGCGACCTTGTAGGTCTTCGACGCCTCGATGGGCCTGCCGCCGAGGCGCATGTCCGTGATGCGCTTGCCGACCGTCTCGCCCGGCGTGCAGGTGTACGTGAGGCCACCCACGCGCACCATGTCGCCACCCTGCTGGTAGTAGGGGTCGGGGTTGAACAGGTTGTCGCAGACGTCCTCGAGGATCGTCTTGATCATCTCGCCGGAGATGTCGGTGAGCGTCGAGTAGGGGTACGTGATCGCCGACCAGCTCATCACGTCTTCCAGGGTGATCGCGTCGCCCGGGAGCAGCGTCGTCCCCCAGCGGAAGCCCGGCGAGAACGCGATCTGCGCCCCCTTCACGGCGAGCATCGCATCGAGGATCATCTGGTCCGCCGAGCCGTTGAAATTGCCGCGCCGATACAGGAGCCCCTCCGTCACCGCGAGCTTCTCGCCGAGCTTCGCCGCGTGGGGCGCCCGCGTCTTCTCGATCAGCGCCTGCATCCGCGGATCGGCGGGCAGCAGGTTCGAGAAGACCGGCAGCAGCCGGTAGCGCCATCCGCGGATGCGCCCGTCGCCGTAGTCGAAGTCGAGCACCGCGAGGAACTTCCCGTTGCAGCCCGCGTTGGTCACGAGCGTGGTGCCCCCCGCGTTCTTCACCGCCACCGGGCGCGGCACGCCGTCGTGGGTATGGCCGCCGAGGATCGCGTCGATGCCCCTCACGCGCGCGGCGAGCTTGAGGTCCACGTCCATGCCGTTGTGCGACAGGAGCACCACGACCTTCGCGCCCTTCGAGCGCGCCTCGTCCACCCGCTTCTGCAGCTCCGCCTCCTTGATGCCGAAGGTCCACTCCGCAACCATGTAGCGCGGGTTCGCGATGGGCGTGTACGGGAACGCCTGGCCGATGATCGCGACCGGCACGCCGTTGATCTCGCGGAGGGTGTACGCCTTGAAGACGGGATCGCCGAAGTCCGCCGTCGCCACGTTCTGCGCCAGGAATTCGATGCTTCCCTTGAAATCGTGGTCGACCACCTGCTTCACGCGGTCCTGGCCGTAGGTGAACTCCCAGTGGCCGGTCATGATGTCCACGCCGAGCGCCTTCTGCGCCTCGACCATGTCCTGGCCGCGCGTCCAGAGGGACACGGCGGAGCCCTGCCAGGTATCGCCTCCGTCGAGCAGCAGCGCGCCGGGCCGCGAGGCCTTGAGGCGCTTCACGAGCGTCGCGAGGTGCGCGAAGCCGCCGAGCTTGCCGTAGGTCTTCGCAGCCTGGGCGAAGTCGAGGTAGGTGAAGGCGTACGCCTCGCGCGAGGCGGGCGGAATGCCGTACGCCTCGAGGAACGCCTTGCCCACGAGGTGCGGAGGCTTGCCCGCGGCGCCGGCCACGCCGAGGTTCACGTCCGGCTCGCGGAAATACTCGGGGAGCATCTGCGCGTGGCAGTCCGTGAAGTGCAGCAGGCTCACGTTGCCGTAGCGCGGCACGTCGTAGAGCGCGTCGCCGTCGGAAGCGAGCGCCGAGCGCGAGGCGAGCGGCAGCCCGGCCGCGGCGCCGAGGGCCAGCGCCTCGAGGAACTCGCGGCGGTCCATCAGAATTCCAGGTCGTCGGCGACGGCGTGCAGCCCCGCCTTCGCGCAGGCCTCGTCGGCCTCCCCGCCCGGCGCACCGGAGACGCCGATCGCCCCCAGCACCGCCCCCCCGGCCTCCACCTTCACGCCCCCGGCAAGGGCCGTCACGTGCGGCACGTCGCGGAGGGCGGCGAGCGGCTTGCCCGGTTGCGTGAGCTTTTCCAGCTCGGAAGTGTCGGTGCGCGTGGACGCCGCGGTCCAGGCCTTGTCGGTCGCGACCCCGATGGTGTGCGGACCCGCGAAGCGGTCGCGCAGCAGGACCTGCGTGAGGCCGGAGCGATCCACGACCGCGACCGAGACCTGGTAGCCCGAGGCGCGGCAGCTCGCCATCGCGGCCTGCGCGGCCTTGAGCGCCGTCTCCGGCGTGAGCTGGCGGACGGTGTAGGTGGCGGGATCGGCCGCCCCTGCGAGCGCCGGCAGGGCCGCGGCCACGAGCGCGGCGATTCTCACGCGACGTTCACTGGTTCACGGGCGAATGCGGATCCATCAGCAGCGCGACCACGTCCTTGATCTGCTCCTCGGTGAGGATGCCGCTGTGCCCGAAGCGCGGCATGCTGGAGCAGGCGGCGAACGCCTGCGGGTTGTAGACCTTGCCGTAGACGTACTTCTGCGTCTCCGCCGTGAAGCCGCGCGCGCGGCCGAAGTGGTACAGGCTCGGACCGACCGTGCCGAAGGAGAGCTCCTGCTTCGTGAGCTCGTGGCACGCGTAGCAGTTGCCGCCGCTCGGCGCGTTCGGCTTGTCGCTCCACTGCTTGCCCACGCCCGTCTGCGCGATCTTCTCGCCCTTCTTCCAGTCGCCCATGTAGTCGCCGTCGGCGGGGTACTTCACGGTGGCGAGCTGCTCCTGCTCGATGCGCTTCGCCACGTCCGCCGGAAGCGCGCGATCGCCCGAGTACTCCGTGCACAGCGCCTGCACGTCGTCCTGGTTCAGGCGGTCGACCGTGGCCTGGCCGTGGCTCTTGAAGTCCTTCTTCATGAGCGCGATGGCCGCCTTCTCCGTGTCGTCGGGTCCTTGCTGCTGCATGGTCGCGCATCCGGCGGCGGCGAGCGCCACCGCGAGCGCCGTTCCCAGCACGGCCCGCTGCTTGTCGATCTTCATGCGTTCCTCTCCTTCAGCGCTTGACCGAGGGGGCGTTGTAGACGCCGCCGTTGGCGTTCACGGCGAGGTACATCGTGAGCGCGGTGATCGCGTCCGAGGCGTAGCCCGGCTCGGGGAAGCGCTGCTGCCGGTAGCAGTCGTTCAGCCGGTGCTGCATCGTGCGCACCTCGCCCTGCGAGACGCGATAGCCGGGCCACGTGGTGTAGGCGCGCATCGCGTCCTTCGGGTTCGTGAGGTTCGGCAGGTCCTGCAGGCGGATGCGCAGGCCGTCGTGCGAGTGGCAGGTGGCGCACGCGAAGTCGTACGGGCCCGCCCGGTAGAAGAACATCCGCTTGCCGATCTCGTAGGCCTCCCGCTCCTCCGGGCGGCCGAGCGAGACGTTCATCTTCATGCCGCGCGACTGGGACGTGATGTAGGAGACCAGCGCCTCCATCACGGATTTCTTCGGGCCGTTGCCGAAGTGGTTCTTCTCCGACTCCGCCGGCGGGATGCCCTGGAGCCTGTCCATGCACGTCACGAGGCGCGACTCGAGATCCTGGACCTTGCCCGTGTCGGCGAAGTACTTCGGCAGCACGGTGTAGGCGCCCTTCACGACGCCGGGCCCGAGGCCGATGTCGCACTGCTCGAGCGAGGCCTGCTTCGGTCCCCGCTTCTCCTTCCACAGCGCCTCGCCGCGCGCTTCCCACAGCTCCGCGGGGTTCTCCTCCCCCACGGCCGCGCGATACTTCTCGATCTCCTCCGTCGTGCTCGACGGCTGCTGCGCCCAGACGGCGCCCGCCGCGAGGGCCGACGACACAAGCAACGACGATACCGCCCGATGGATCGGGTTCACTGGCTATCCTCCTCCGTGACGTCCGGGCCGCCTGCGACGGCTAGGGCTTCAGGTAGACGTACCCTTCCTTCGCTTCGAGGCGCGCGATCTCCGCGACACCCGAGGGCACGATCTTCGCCCCCATGATCACCTGCTTCGGGTCGATGTGGCGCGACTTCAGCGTGTTGTTGCACACGCGGAACTGCACACCCCTCGCCACGAGCGTGTCCACTTCCGCGTCGAACGGGTTGCCGTTCTTGTCCTTCGCGCCGTCGAGCAGGAAGTCGATGCCCTTGCCGTGCGCCACCACGACGATCTTGGTGTTGGGCTCGGCGTCGAGCTCGTTCGCGATGTTGTGCAGGATGAGGGGCGCCTTCTCGACGCCCTCGTTCACGTGGTAGACGACCTTGATCGGTGTGTCCGCGAGCGCCGCGCCCGACGCGGCGAACGCGAGCACCGCCGCTGCCGCGGCGCCGCGAATGATCCGTTGAATCATGGTCTCCTCCTCCGGCGGTCGCGCCGCCTTCGTTCTTCAGGAAATGGTCGCCTCGTCGGTCCTCTTGTCCCCGTGGTTGTCGACCCAGGAGATGACGACCTTGTCGCCCGGCTTGCCGCCCTTGAAGCGGAAGGCGAGGAACGGGTTCTTGGACACCGCGGGCCCCCACTCGGCCGAGAGCACCGTCTTGCCGTTGCAGGTGGCCGTCACGTTCTGGATGAACCACGCCGGGATCACCTTGCCGCTGGAATCCTTGCGCTGGCCGGTCTCCATCTCGTGGGCCATGAGCACCTTCACCTCGACCTTGTCGCCCGCCATCGTGGCGCGGATCTTCATCGGATCGGCCATGTCAGCCTCCGCAGCCGCCAAGGGTCACCTTCACCTCCTTGGCCGCGTAGTAGTACTTGCCGCCCGCCTTCACGAGCGCGATCACCGGCGAGGTCTGCCCCATCTTCACGCGCGTGTTGACCCAGGGATCGGTCCCTTCGGGGATGTCGAATTCCGCGGCGAGGATGTTGGGGTTCTTCTCGATCAGCAGCGCGATCGACTGGGTGTTCGCCAGCTTGCTCGTGATGGTGAAGGGAACGACGGCGCCGTTCTCGGCGATGTCCGGGGACTCGATCACGATGTCCCCGCTCGGGACCGGCTCCGAGCCTCCCAGCGCCTTCACCACGTCCTTGAAGGACTTCGTCTCGAAGGCGGCCTTGTTCCAGTCCGCCGCCCGGGCGAGCCCCGGCTTCAACAGGCCCGCCGCCACGGCGAGGCCCAGGACCGCGAGGCCGCCGGTGCCCCGCAGCACCCTCCTGCGACTGCTGTTCATGCATCTCCTCCTTGCAACGGCTAGGGCCGCCGGTTCTTTTCTGGCCCGGGAATTCTTGTTGGGATGAAGCGGAACGACTGGGAATATCAGGATTTCTACGCAACCCCAGTCGAGTTTAGGGGGGAAGAACGACATGAGTCAATTCTAATATTTGCATGGCCTTATATAGTGCACCGGCCCGCTTTGCCTTACATTGTGCCGCCATGCCCCCGACGACCGCGCGAAAGAGCGCCCCCGCCGACATCTTCGAACTCATCGGCCGCAGCCAGAGCATCCGCGTGGCGAGCGCGGCGATGCAGGCGATGGGCCATCCCCTGCGCCTCAAGATCCTCTGCCTCCTCGGCAACGAGGAGCTCCCGGTCCTCGACATCGTGGAGGCGGTCGGGACCACGCAGAGCAACGTCTCCCAGCACCTCGCGGTCCTGCGCGGCCACGGCCTGCTGGAAGCGCGCAAGGAGGCGAACAAGGTCTTCTACCGGATCGCCGACCCGCGGGTGATCCGGATGATCGCGCTCACGCGCGAGATCTTCTGCCGGGACTAGGGACGGAGCCCGCCCCGGGAGCCTCCTGCCAGCGTTGCGCCGCGTCGTCGTCGCTCGCGCGGGCCTCGACCCAGCGCGGGCCCTGGGGCGTGTCCTCGCGCTTCCAGAACGGCGCGCGAGTCTTGAGATAGTCCATGATGAACTCGCAGGCGGCGAACGCCTCGCCGCGATGCGCGCTCGAAACGCCCACCAGCACGATGCGCTCGCCCGGCCGCAGGTCGCCCACCCGGTGGATCACGAGCGTGCCGAGGAGGCTCCAGCGGGAGTGCGCCTCGCGGCAGATGTCCTCGAGCGCCTTCTCCGTCATGCCGGGATAGTGCTCGAGCGTCATGCCCCGGATGGGACGGCCGTCGTTCGCAGCGCGCACCAGCCCCACGAAGCTCGCGACCGCGCCCACGTCGGCGCGGCCGCGCGTGAGCGCCTCGAGCTCGCGCCCCGGGTCGAAGTCCTGCGTCTGGACGCGGACGATCGCCACGGTCAGCCGCCCGTGACCGGGGGAAAGAAGGCCACCTCGTCGCCGGGCCTCAGGGGGGTGGCCCGATCGGCCATGCGCTGATTCACCGCGACGCGCCAGGGCGAGCCCGGTCCGAGCGCCTCGGTCCACCCGGCGCCGCGCAGCCGCAGCTGCTCCACGAGGCCGCCCACCGTCGCCGCGCCGGGGGCAAGCGCGACCTCCTCGCTCGAGCGCCCGAGGCGCTCGCGCAGGCTCGCGAAGTAGAGGAGCGTCACCATGGAGGCTAGCGGACGAGCCGGGCCCGGTTCAGGCCCAGGTGCTCGACGATGAAACGCGCCACGCCGTCCGCGTCGTCGAGGGCGAGCTGCGGCAGCTTCGTGGCGAGCGGCTCGTCGGTGGCCACCGCGATCACGTCGGGATCCTCGGGGTGGAGCATGCGCGCCCCGCTGTCGCGCCGGTGGACCTCGACCTTCGGGATGGGCTCGCTCTTGTAGCCCTCGACGATCACCACGTCGCACGGCGAAAGGCGCTTGAGCTGCTCGGCGAGCGTGGGCTCGGGAGCCCCGCGCAGCTCGTGCATCAGCGCCCAGCGCCGCGACGAGCTCACGAGGACCTCGGTGCACCCCGCGCCGCGGTGGCGATACGAGTCCTTCCCCGGCTGGTCGACGTCGAATTCGTGGTGGGCGTGCTTCACGAGCGACACGCGCAGCCCCTGCGCGACGAGGAGGGGAATGACCTTCTCGATGAGCGTGGTCTTGCCGCTGCCGCTGAAGCCGGCGATCCCGATCACCTTCATGGGGAAATGATACGGCATCGGCCCGGCGCCCGGAGCCCCGCGCCCGGCGCCCCGGGGCGTCTATTCGGACTTGGGCACGACCGTGAGCTGCGGGCCCGGGGCCGCCAGGGCCTCGGGGCCCGCCTCGCCCGGGAGCTCCGCGCGCTCGATGGCGGCGAACTTGTCGCTGATCTTCTTGCTCGTGATCGCCACCTCGTCGACGTCGCGGTTCGCCTGGCGGATGTGCTCCGCGAGGCGGCGCATGCGCTCGTCGAAGCGGCCGAACTCGCGGCCGAGCTTGCCGAGCTCGTCCTTGATGATGTGCACCTGCCTGCGGGTCTCGGTGTCCTTCAGCACGGCGCGCGCGGTGTTGAGCACCGCGGCGAGCGTGGTCGGGGACACCATCCAGACCCGCTTCTGCACGGCGTACTCGAAGAGGTCGCGGTGGTTCGCGTGGATCTCCGCGAAGACCGCCTCGGCGGGGATGAACATCACCGCGCCCTCGCCCGTCTCGCCGGGGACGATGTACTTGCCGGCGATGGCGTCCACGTGGCGGCGCACGTCGGCCTTGAAGAGCGCAGCCGAGGCGCGCTCGGGCCCCTCGGCCGTGAGCCGCTCGTAGTTCTCGAGCGGGAACTTGGAGTCCACCGCGATGAGCCCGGTGGGCTCGGGAAGCTTCAGCACGCAGTCCGCGCGCGCGTTCGTGGAGCGGAACGTGTACTGGAACTCGTAGGCGGACTCGGGAAGCATGTTGCGCACGATGTCCTCGAGCTGCCGCTCGCCGAGCGCACCGCGCGAGCTCTTGCTGCCCAGGAGCTGCTGCAGGCTCACCACGCTGCCCGTGAGCGTCTCGATCTTCCTCTGCGCGTCGTCGATCGTCTGCAGGCGCGTCATGACGCTCACGAAGGTCTCATTCGTCTTCCGGAAGCCCTCCTCGAGCCGTTCGTTCACCTTGCCGCTGATGTCCGCGAGACGGGCGTCCACCCGCTCCTGGAGCGTGCGCTCGAAGACCTGGAGCTGGTTGCGGTTGCGCTCCAGCTCGTCGGCGAGCGCTCGGCGCAGACGGTCGCCCTCCTCGCTCTGGCGCGAGGCGATGCGGTCGGCCGAGGCGGCGAGCCCCCCGTGCAGGTCGGTGATCATGGCGCGATGGCGGGCCTCCGACTCCCCGGAGAGGTCCGAGGGAAGGCTCCCGACGCGCCGCGCGATCCGCGATGCGAGCGCGAGCGCCCCCAGCGCGGCCGCGGCGGCGAGGCCGGAGAGAACGAGGACGACGATGCCGAGCGCGGTTTCCATGGGGCTGCCGTTTACAGGCCCATTCTCGCACGGGGGTAGCTCACCCGGTGACACCGCGCGGCACGGCCCGAGGACCTGGCCGAAGGCCCTCGACGATCCCCGGGACCGCCGCCGTGCGCTCAGCCCTGGGGCACCGTCTTCTGCAGCGAGGGCCTCTTCGCGATCTCCTCGAACCACGCCGCGAGCTTCGGGCGTCCCTCGCGCCACTTGCGGTCGGCGTAGCGGAAATCGAGGTAGCCGAGGGCGCACCCCACGGCGATCGTGCCGATGGTGATGCCCTGGAGGTCGCCGCGATTGCGCTCCAGGAAATCGAGCGCCTGGTCCACCTTCAGGAGCTGGCCGTCGGTCCACGTCTTCCAGCGCAGCTCCGGGGGCCGCACGTTGTTCTCGTAGCGCGCGAGCACCGCCGCGTCGAGGATGCCGTCGGCGAGCGCGTGCAGGCGCAGCGCCCGCCAGCGCGCGTCGCCCTGGGCCGGGAACAGGCGCGCCCCCTTCGAGAGCGAATCCACGTACTCGCAGATCACGATCGAGTCGAAGAGCACGAAGCCGTCGTCGCGCTCGAGCGCCGGCAGCTTCATGAGCGGCGTCACGCGGGCGTAGTCGCGGTTCGGCTCGCTGGGGAGCACCTTCGTCGTGGCGAGCTCGATGTCGCCGGCGACGCCGCACTCGTGCGCGCAGACGAGGACCTTGCGAACGAAGGGGGAAGCGGAGGAGTAGTAGAGCTTCATGGGGAGGGAGCCTCGGATGGGGGTTTGCAAAGGGGCCGCGTGCGGCGGCGTCGCCGAATCCTACCGGGCCAGCGTGATGAAGGCGACTCCCAGGGCGAGGAGCGCCATGCCCGCCGCCTCCGTGCCGGACAGCCGCTCGCGGAACAGCCTCCGGGACACCGCATAGCTGAAGACGAGCTCCACGAGGCCCAGCGTGCGCACGTGCGCGACGGGCTCGATCGCGAACGCGGTGAACCAGCCGGCGGAGGCCGCCGCCCCCGTGAACCCGGCGATGAGCGACACGCGCCACGCGCGCAGCACGCGCGCGACGACGGAGGCGTCGCGCAGCAGGAGCCACGCGACGAGGAGCGCGCTCTGGAGCGTTTGGGCCATGAGCAGCGTGAACGCGGCGCCGGCGAGGAACGAGGGAGCCGCCAGCGCGAGCTCCGCGCCGCGGTATCCGACGGTCGAAAGCGCGAAGAGGCCGCCGCACGCCACGCCGAGCACGGCCGCGCGCGGGTTCCACGCCGAGCGCCAGCCCGACGTGAGGAGGAACACGCCCGCCGTCCCGAGGACCACGGCCGCGGCCGAGCCCGGGGAAATCGGATCGCCGAGGAAGACGAGCCCGAAGAGCGCGACCTGCAGGACCTCGGTCTTCGAATAGGCGACGCCGAGGGCGAAGTTGCGCTCTTCCATCACGCGAAGCAGGAGCGCCATGGCGCCGATCTGCCCCAGCGACCCGAGGAGGAGCCAGGACGCGAACGCCCCGTCCGGCGGGGGAATGCGCGTGCCCGGCTCGAAGGCGAGCACCGCCGCTAGCCACGCGGCGGCGAACGGCACGCCGTAGAGGAAGCGCACGAGGGTCGCGCCCAGCGTGCCGAGCTCCGTCGTCAGGTGCCGCTGCGCGGCGTTGCGGACGGTCTGGGCGAGCGCCGCGAAGACCGTGACGGGAATCCAGGTGGCCGGCATGCCGGCGCCGGCGTCAGGCCGCCCGCTCTTCGCGCGCCGCGCGCTTGCGCTCGTGCTCCAGCAGGTGGCGCTTGCGCAGCCGGATGGACTTCGGCGTCACCTCCACGAGCTCGTCGTCCTCGATGAACTCGATCGCGCTCTCGAGCGTGAGCTCGATGGGCGGCGTGAGGAGCACGTTCTCGTCCTTGCCCGCCGCGCGCACGTTGGTGAGCTTCTTGCCCTTCACCGGGTTCACGACCAGGTCGTTGTCGCGGCTGTGGATGCCGATCACCATGCCCTCGTAGAGGCGCTCGCCGGGGGAGACGAACATGCGGCCGCGGTCCTCGAGGTTGAAGAGCGCGTAGGCGACCGCCTCGCCCGCCTCGGAGGAGATCAGCACGCCGTTGCGCCGCGCGGGCAGCTCCCCCTTCACCGGCGCGTACTTCTCGAACACGTGGCTCTTGATGCCCGTGCCGCGCGTGAGCGTCATGAACTCCATGTGGAAGCCGATGAGCCCGCGCGAAGGGATGCTGTAGTCGAGGCGCACGCGGCCCTTGCCGTCGGGGACCATGTCGGTGAGCTCTCCGCCGCGGCGGCCCAGCTCCTCCATGATGCGGCCCTGGTTCTCCATGTCGACGTCGACGGTGAGCGATTCCCACGGCTCCATGCGCACGCCGTCGATCTCCTTCGCGACCACGCGGGGCTTCCCCACCGCGACTTCGTAGCCCTCGCGGCGCATGTTCTCGATGAGGATGGTGAGGTGCAGCTCGCCGCGGCCCGACACACGGAAGACGTCCGCGTCTCCGGTGTCCTCGACGCGCAGCGCCACGTTCGAGAGGAGCTCGCGGTCGAGGCGCTCGCGGATCTGACGGCTCGTGACGTACTTGCCCTCCTGGCCGGCGAGCGGGCTCGTGTTCACCTGGAAGTTCATGGTGAGCGTGGGCTCGTCGACGCCCGCCATCGGCAGCGCCTCGGGATTCTCGGGGTCGGCGAAGGTGGCCCCGATCACGAAGTCCTCGATGCCCGTGACGGAGACGATCTCGCCCGCGGAGGCTTCGTCCACCTCGACCTTCTCGAGCCCCTGGAAGGTGTGGATCAGCCCGATCTTCGCGATGCGGACGCTCGATGCCGCCCCGGAGGGGGCGCCGGGCCTGTCGCCCGAGAGCACCGCGACCTGCTGCGCCTTCCGGATCGTGCCGCGGCGGATGCGGCCGATCGCGATGCGCCCGAGGAAGCTCGAGTAGTCGACGGCCGCGATCTGCAGCTGCAGCGGCGCATCGGGGTCGCCCTGCGGCTCGGGCACGTGCTTCAGGATCGCGTCGAATAGCGGCCTCATGTCGGCTCCCACCTTGCCCGGCTCGGTGGCGGCCCACCCGTTCAAGGCCGACGCGTAGATGACCGGGAAGTCGAGCTGGTCCTCGCTCGCGCCCAGCTTGTCCATGAGGTCGAAGGTCTGGTCCACTACCCAGCCCGGGCGCGCGCCGTCGCGATCCACCTTGTTCACGACGACGATGGGCTTCAGGCCCCGCGCAAGCGCCTTGCGCGTCACGAACCGCGTCTGCGGCATCGGGCCCTCGACCGCGTCGACCAGCAGCAGCACGCCGTCCACCATCGAGAGCACGCGCTCCACCTCGCCGCCGAAGTCGGCATGGCCCGGGGTATCGACGATGTTGATGTGCACGCCGTGGTAGTCGACCGCCGTGTTCTTCGCGAGGATGGTGATCCCGCGCTCGCGCTCGAGGTCGTTGGAATCCATCACGCGCTCGACCACGTGCTGGTGCGCGGCAAAGGTGCCGGCCTGCTGGAGGAGCTTGTCGACGAGCGTGGTCTTGCCGTGGTCGACGTGGGCGATGATGGCGATGTTGCGGAGCGGCCGGGGCATCGTCGAAAATCCGAAAAATTTCAACATTTTAACACACGACTGCGGCGCTGCACCATTTTTTCCCGGAAGCGGGCCTTCAGCGGTTGCGCATCCAGTCGGCCGTCCGGAAGAAGGCGGCCGCGAGCGCCTCGCGAAGCTCGGGGGAAACGCCGGTTTCCTCCATGGCCTGGGTCATGCACGCCATCCACTGGTCGCGCTCCTCCTCGCCGATCGCGAAGGGAAGGTGGCGGGCCCGAAGCATGGGGTGTCCGAATCGCTCGGCGTAGAGAGGCGGGCCGCCGAGCCAGCCCGAGAGGAAGAGGTGGAGCTTCTCGCGCGCGCTCTCCAGGCTCGGCCCGTGCACGCGCCGCAGCCGGGCGTACGCGGGCTCGAGCTCCATCAGGTCGTAGAACCGCTCGACGAGCTCCCGGACGGCCCCGTCGCCGCCGAGAAGGTCGTACGGCGTGGGAGAATCGCTTTCCTGAGGTTCCAGTTCCTTGGCTCCGCGATGAAGCTCGCCCTGAAGATCGACGTCGATACCTTTCGCGGCACCCGCGAAGGCATCCCCCGCCTCATCGACATTCTGCAGCAACGCGGGGCGGGCGCCACGTTCCTCTTCGCGCTGGGCCCCGACCACACGGGCCGCGCGATCAAGCGGGCGCTGCGGCCCGGCTTCATGCAGAAGGTGGGACGGACCTCGGTCCTCTCGCACTACGGGCTGCGCACCCTGCTCTACGGGACGCTGCTCCCGGGCCCGGACATCGGACGGCGCTGCGCCGGCGTGCTCAGGCGCGCGCGCGACGCGGGCTTCGAGGTCGGCATCCACACGTGGGACCACGTGAAGTGGCAGGACGGCGTGGGAGGCGCGGGCGAAGCGTGGACCGGCTGGCAGATGGCTCTCGCCCGCCGGCGCTTCCTCGAGATCTTCGGCGAGGAAGCGCGGGTCCACGGCGCGGCCGGCTGGCAGATGAACCGGCACGCGTGGCGGCGCACGCAGTCGCTCGGATTCCGCTACGCCTCCGATACGCGCGGCACGCATCCGTTCATCCCGGTGATCGACGCCGAGATCGTGGCTTGCCCGCAGCTGCCCACCACCCTGCCCACGCTCGACGAGATGATCGGCCTCGCCGGCGTGACGGAGGCGAACGTCGCCGGGCGGCTCCTCGAGCGCACGGCCGAGGACCGCCGCGACCACGTGTTCACGATGCACGCCGAGCTCGAGGGCATGAAGCTCTCGGGCGCGCTCGAGTCGCTGCTCGACGGATGGCGCTCCCAGGGCTACGAGCTCGTCGCGATGCGCGACGTCGCGGCCGGGCTCACTCCCGGTTCCCTGCCCCTGCACGCGGTCATCGAGGCGCCGGTCCCCGGCCGTTCCGGCACCCTCGCCTGCCAGGGGCCGGTCTTTCTGGCCGAAGAATCATCCCCATAGCTTGCGTTTTTCAAGTTTTTTGTTCACCATGGGTTGTGGCCATTCGCAGCCCCCAGCCTCGACTCGGATGAACGCTCGCGCGAAGCTGCCCGATTTCGAGCTTCCCGCCACCGGCAACCAGCGCTTCGCCCTCTCGGCCTTCCGCGGCCATCCCTTCGTCCTGTACTTCTATCCCAAGGACGACACGCCCGGCTGCACTGCGGAGGGCGCGGATTTCCGCGACCTGCACGACGATTTCGTGAAGGCAAAGGTCGCCGTCTTCGGCGTCTCGCGCGACCCGCTCGCCTCCCACGAGCGTTTCAAGGCGAAAATGTCCTTCCCGTTCGAGCTGCTGTCGGACCCCGACGAGAAGGCGTGCGCGATCTTCGGCGTGATCAAGCTGAAGAACATGTACGGGCGCCAGGTCCGCGGGATCGAGCGCAGCACCTTCGTGATCGACCGCGAGGGCCGCATCACGCGCGAATGGCGCGGCGTGAAGGTGCCGGGCCACGCCCGCGAGGTGCTCGACTACGTGCGCACGGCCTTCCGGGGACAGGGCCCATCCGCCGCCGAGCCTTGACCCGTCCCCGACCCCTTTCCCAACCCACCGTCCCCACCTGATGCCCAACGACACCCTGAGAGACTCCTCCGCGCGGCACGATGTGGAGGAGGCGCACGGCCACGCCTCGCATCCGGAGGCCCCCATGCAACGCAGACGCGAACGCGACAAGCCCGCCCGCTCGGCGCACCCGGCGACGACCAAGCTCTTCGTGCTGGACACGAACGTCCTCATGCACGACCCGACGAGCCTGTTCCGCTTCGAGGAGCACGACGTCTTCCTGCCCATGGTGACGCTCGAGGAGCTCGACGACCACAAGAAGGGCATGAGCGAGGTCGCGAGGAACGCCCGCCAGGCGAGCCGCTTCCTCGACGAGATCGTCTCCCAGGGCGGCGACATCGAGAAGGGCTACTCGCTCAAGGCGAAGAGCGGGGGCGAGTCCGATGGGCGCCTGTTCCTGCAGACCCACTCGGTGAACGTCGAGATCCCCGATTCGGTCGCCTCCCAGAAGGCCGACAACGTGATCCTCGGCGTGGCGATGCACCTGAAGGGCAGGTACCCGAAGCGCGACGTCGTGCTGGTGTCCAAGGACATCAACATGCGCATCAAGGCGCACGCCGTCGGGATCGCCGCGGAGGACTACTACAACGACAAGGTGCTCGAGGACACCGACCTCCTCTACACCGGGATGATGGAGCTGCCCCAGGACTTCTGGGACCGCCACGGCAAGGACGTCGAGAGCTGGCAGGAGCACGGGCGCACCCTGTACCGCGTGCGCGGGCCCCTGGTGCCGTCGATGCTCGTGAACCAGTTCGTCTACCACGAGGGCGACCGGCCGTTCCTCGCGATCGTGCGCGAGGCACGCGGCAAGACCGCGGTGCTGCAGACCCTCAAGGACTTCTCGCACCACAAGAACAACGCCTGGGGCATCACGGCGAGGAACCGCGAGCAGAACTTCGCGCTGAACCTCCTCATGGACCCGGAGGTCGACTTCGTGACGCTGCTCGGCCAGGCGGGCACCGGCAAGACCCTCCTCACGCTCGCCGCGGGCCTCATGCAGACGCTCGAGTACAAGGTCTACAGCGAGATCATCATGACGCGCGTCACCGTCCCCGTGGGCGAGGACATCGGGTTCCTGCCCGGCACCGAGGAGGAGAAGATGACGCCGTGGATGGGGGCCCTCGAGGACAACCTCGACGTGCTCATGCGCACCGACGACGAGGCGGGCGATTGGGGGCGCGCCGCCACCGCCGATCTCATCAGGAACCGCATCAAGGTGAAGAGCCTCAATTTCATGCGCGGGCGCACGTTCATCAACAAGTACCTCATCATCGACGAGGCGCAGAACCTCACGCCCAAGCAGATGAAGACGCTCATCACGCGCGCGGGGCCGGGAACCAAGGTCGTGTGCCTGGGCAACGTCGCCCAGATCGACACCCCCTACCTCACCGAAGGGTCGTCGGGCCTCACCTACGTCGTGGACCGCTTCAAGGGCTGGAGCCACTCGGGCCACGTGACGCTCATGCGCGGCGAGCGCTCGCGGCTCGCCGACCACGCGGGCGAGGTGCTCTAGTCAGCCGGCGGCGTGCGCCTTCGCCTTCGCGAAGAAGGCGCCGAACACCGACACCGCGCGATCGACGCCCGCGCGGTCCACGTCGAGGTGCGTGACGAGGCGCAGCCGCGGGCCGACGAGCGCCTTCACCCCGCTCGCCGCCAGGTGCGCCTCGAGGCCCGCGACCGAGCTGCGGGGAATCGCCGCGAACACCATGTTGGTCTGCACGGGCTCGACCGCGAGGCCGATCGCGGCGAGGCCCTTCGCGAGCCGCTCCGCGTTGGCGTGATCCTCCGCGAGACGGTCCACGTTGTGCTCGAGCGCGTAGATTCCCGCCGCCGCGAGGATCCCCACCTGGCGCATCGTGCCGCCCAGCATCTTGCGGATGCGGCGCGCCCGGGCGATCAGGTCCTTGCGTCCCACGAGCACCGTCCCCGCCGGCGTGCCGAGCCCCTTGGACAGGCACACGGAAACGGTGTCGAAGCCCGCGCACAGCTCCTTCACCGGCATCCCGAGCTTCACGGAAGCGTTGAAGATGCGCGCGCCGTCGAGGTGGGTCGAGAGGCTCCGGCGCCTCGCGAGCGCGATCGCATCCGCCATGTACCCGCGCGCGAGAACCTTGCCGCCGATGGTGTTCTCGAGGGCGAGGAGCCTCGTGATCGCGAAGTGCGCGTCGTCGGGCTTGATCGCCGCCTCGACCTCGGCAAGGTCCAGGGTGCCGTCGGGGCGGTTCGCGAGCGGCTGCGGCTGGATCGAGCCCAGCACCGCCATTCCACCCGCCTCGTAGTGGTAGGTGTGCGCGTCCTGCCCGACGATCACCTCCTCGCCGCGCTGGCAATGGGCCATGAGCGCGGCGAGGTTCGACTGCGTCCCCGAGGGGAAGAAGAGCCCCGCGTCCACGCCGAAGCGCCCGGCGAGAATCTCCTGCAGGCGGTTCACCGTCGGATCGTCGCCGAAGACGTCGTCGCCGACTTCCGCGCGCGCCATGGCTTCCCGCATTGCGGCGCCGGGCTTCGTGACGGTATCGCTGCGCAGGTCGATCGGGTTCATGCGGGCCTCCGGTGCGGGGCTAGCGCAACCCTTCGTTGAACCTCGCGAGCGCCGCCTCTCCCGGGCAGAGCTCGCGCTCGCCGAGCTGGTTGAGCGGCTGCGCGACGGTGTTGAGGTGCCCGTGGAGGTCCTGCGCCTCGGGGTGGACGTAGAGCAGCCCCGTCACGATCTCGCCGTGGGCGTAGCGCGACTGCACGTAGGCCATCGCCGCGATGCGGTCGGACGTGTCGTAGCCCTCCTCGAGCTTGCGCAGGCGCAGGATCGAGCCGTCGTGCTGGCGCACCTCCTGCACCGAGCCGGGCGGGTAGTCCGCGGTGATCTCGGCATGCAGGCCGATCACGTCGAGGCGGTTCAGCACCTCGTTGTGCTCGCGGACGTAGTCGTAGCTCTTGGTCGAGCCCTCGTGGTTGTTGAACGCGACGCAGGGCGAGATCACGTCGATGAACGCGGCGCCCCCGTGCGTGAGCGCCCCCTTGATGAGGGGCACGAGCTGGGCCTTGTCGCCCGAAAAGCTCCGCGCGACGTAGGTCGCCCCGAGCTGGAGCGCGAGCGAGACGAGGTCGATGCCCTCGTCGGTGTTCACCGCTCCGCGCTTGGACTTCGATCCCCGGTCGGCGGTCGCGGAGAACTGGCCCTTGGTGAGGCCGTACACGCCGTTGTTCTCCACGATGTAGGTCATGTTCACGCCGCGCCGGATGCTGTGCGCGAACTGCCCCAGGCCGATCGAGGCCGAGTCGCCGTCGCCCGAGACGCCGAGGTAGATGAGGTCGCGGTTCGCGAGGTTCGCCCCGGTGAGGACCGAGGGCATGCGCCCGTGCACGCTGTTGAACCCGTGGGACTGGCCGAGGAAATACGTCGGCGTCTTCGACGAGCAGCCGATGCCCGAGAGCTTCGCCACGCGGTGCGGCTGGATCGCGAGCTCCCAGCACGCCTGGATGATCGCCGCGCTGATCGAATCGTGCCCGCAGCCCGCGCACAGCGTCGAGATCGCGCCCTCGTAGTCGCGGCGCGTGAGGCCGAGCTCGTTCTTCGGCAGCTCCGGGTGGTGCAGCTTCGGTTTCGAGAGGTAGGTCATGGAGTGGTCCAGGCAAGAAGCGTTGGATCCGCCGATGAACGCCGATGAACGCGGATAAGGCAGAAGACGTGGTGCTTCCGGAATATTCCACCACCCTCGAACATGCACGACCAGAAGTTCGTTTTGAATTTCATCGGCGTTTATCGGCGTTCATCGGCGGATTCAAAGCCTTTCGTGTCAATCGGCCGCGGCGGACTTCTTCAGCGGGGAGACGTTGAAGGCCGAGAGGCGCGAGGCGATCTCGCCGTGGATGAAGCGCGCGGTGATCGGCGTGCCGTCGTAGTGCAGCACGGGCGTGAGCTTCTCCGAGGGCAGCATCGCCTCGGC
>DASPRQ010000083.1:0-17761 GCA_035624355.1 Usitatibacter sp.
CGGCGTCGACATCCTCGAGGATCCGTTCGTTCCGGGCGGCATGGCGAGCGGCTGCTTCGACGCGGAGGGCGTGACGACCCGCCGCCGCCTCGTGGTCGAGGGCGGGGCCTTGAAGGGCTGGTTCCTCTCCACCTACTCGGCGCGCAAGCTCGGGCTCGAGACCACCGGCAACGCGGGCGGCAACCACAACCTGGTGGTCAAGCCCGGCGAGCGGGACTTCGAGGCGCTGCTCGCCCTGATGGGCCGCGGCCTCGTCGTGACGGAGCTCATGGGCCAGGGCGTGAACCCCGTCACCGGCGACTACTCGCGCGGCGCGGCGGGCTTCTGGGTCGAGGACGGCCGCGTGCAATACCCCGTGGAGGAGGTCACCGTCGCCGGGAACCTCCTCGACATGTTCCGCGGCATCGTCGCGGTCGGGCGCGACACGCTGGTGCGCGGCTCGAAGGAGACCGGGTCGATTCTCGTGGACCGGATGACCATCGCGGGCGACTAGGACCGATCCTTGCCGCCCCGGGCGGTTCTCGCTTAGGCTTCGATTTTTCTCCGGACTCCAGGTCCGGCGACCGTTCCCACGAAGACCACAACCACGAGAGGAGCAATCATGGAGCGCAGGAAATTCCTCAAATCCGCCGGCGCGGGCCTTGCCGGCGCCGCCGCGGTGGCGATGCCGACGCTCAGCCGCGCGCAGCAGTCGGCCCTACCCGAGGTCAAATGGCGCCTGGCCTCCAGCTTCCCCAGGTCCCTCGACACGCTCTACGGAGCCGCCGAGGTCATGGCGAAGCGCGTGGCCGCGTGCACCGGCGGCAAGTTCCAGATCCAGGTGTTCGCCGGCGGCGAGATCGTTCCGCCCTTCGGCGTGGTCGACGCGGTGCAGAACAACACCGTGCAGGCCGCCCATACGGCGCCCTACTACTTCTGGGGCAAGGATCCCGCCTTCGCGCTCGACTGCGCCGTGCCCTTCAGCCTCAACGCCCGCCAGACCAACGCGTTCCAGATCTTCGGCGGCGGGCTGGAGATGTTCCGCGAGTTCTACAAGGCCTACAACATCCACAACGTCCCCTGCGGCAACACCGGCGTGCAGATGGGCGGCTGGTGGCGCAAGGAGATCAAGACGGTCGCCGACCTGAAGGGCGTCAAGTTCCGCATCGGCGGCATGGCGGGCAAGATGATCGAGAAGATGGGTGGCGTTCCGCAGCTCATCCCGGGCGGCGACATCTATCCCGCGCTCGAGAAGGGCACGATCGACGCGGCGGAGTGGGTCGGCCCGTACGACGACGAGAAGCTCGGCTTCCAGAAGGTCGCGAAGTACTACTACTACCCCGGCTGGTGGGAGGGCGGCCCGCAGATCAGCGCCTACTTCAACACCGGCGAGTGGGCGAAGCTCCCGAAGGAATACCAGAACATCGTCGAGGCCGCCTGCTGGGAGGCGAACAGCTGGATGCTCGCGAAGTACGACGCGGAAAACCCCGCTGCGCTCAAGCGCCTGGTGGCCGGCGGCACGCAGCTGCGCCGCTTCTCCAACGACTTCATGGTGGCCGCCTACAAGGCCTCGAACGAGGTCTACAAGGAGATGAGCGAGAAGAGCCCGGCCTTCAAGAAGATCTGGGAGGCGATCGTCAAGTTCCGCACCGACGAGCTGCTCTGGTTCCCGGTGGCCGAGGCGTCCTACGACGACTTCATGTACCGCATCCACAACCTCAAGTAGCCGCCTCGTCTCTCGAAAGGGCCCGCATCCGCGGGCCCTTTCTCATCTCACTTTCCGCCCAGCCGCTTCATCAGGTCGTCGTTCTGCCGATCCTCCTTGGAGGAGGGTGCCTGCTCCGGCGGTTGCTGCTGGCCCTGGCCGGCTCCCCCGGGGCTCGCCTGTTCCAGCTGCTTCATGATGTCCTGCGACGACTCCTCGTGCTCGGGGGCGATCTCGATCTTCACCTTGTTGATGTCGATCTTGGGCTCGCCCGACTTGTACACCAGCGACATCGCCGGGAAGACGATGAGCATCGCCACCATGATGAGCTGGATCAGCACGAACGGGATCGCGCCCCAGTAGATCTGGCCGGTCGTGACCCCGGCTTGCCGCTTTCCGGTGATCTTGTCCGTGTGCTCGTGGGCGGGCGCGACGCTCCTCAGGTAGAAGAGCGCGAAGCCGAAGGGCGGGTGCATGAACGAGGTCTGCAGGTTCACGCCCAGCAGGACGCCGAACCAGATGAGGTCGATGCCGAGCTGGTCCGCGGCGGGTCCCAGCAGCGGGATCACGATGAACGAGAGCTCGAAGAAGTCGAGGAAGAACGCGAGCACGAAGATGAGCAGGTTCACCACGATGAGGAACCCGATCTGGCCGCCCGGAAGGCTCGTGAGGAGGTGCTGCACCCAGACGTGGCCGTTCACGCCGTAGAAGGTGAGGCTGAAGACGCGCGAGCCGACGAGGATGAACACCACGAACGTGGAGAGCTTCGCCGTGGACTCGAGGCCCTGCCGCAGGAGCTTCAACGAAAGGCGCCGGCGCGCGAGCGCCATCACGAGGGCGCCCGTGGCGCCCATCGCGCCGCCCTCGGTGGGCGTCGCCCAGCCGAGGAAGATCGTGCCCAGCACGAGGAAGATCAGCATGAGCGGCGGGATCAGCACGAACACCACCTGCTCCGCGAGCCGCGAGAGAAGGCCCAGCCTGAGCGCCTTGTTCATGACCGCGGAGGCGAACGCCATGGCGGCGCCGAAGGCCGCCGAGACGACCAGCCGCTCGTCGAGCTCCGCTTCGGCGAACTTCGGGTGGTAGTAGTACTTGTCGAACAACACCGAGGCGATCGCCGCGAGCACCACGATCACCGCGACGGAGACGGCGCCGCTCGTGCCGTCGGGCTCGCGCAGTCGCCGCGCTTCCGGCGGCAGCGCCGGAGCCCAGGCCGGCTTCACGAGCGTGACGCCCAGCGTGTACACCGCGTAGAGGCCCGCGAGCGCGATGCCGGGGATGAACGCGCCCGCGTACATGTCGCCCACGGAGCGGCCGAGCTGGTCGGCCATGATGATGAGCACGAGGGACGGCGGAATGATCTGCGCGAGCGTGCCGGAAGCGGCGATGACGCCGCTCGCGAAGCGCCGGTCGTAGCCGTAGCGCAGCATGATCGGCAGCGAGATGAGGCCCATCGAGATCACGGAGGCGGCGACGATCCCGGTGGTGGCGGCGAGGAGCGCGCCTACGAAGATCACCGCGAAGGCGAGGCCGCCGCGCACCGGGCCGAAGAGCTGGCCGATGGTGTCGAGCAGGTCCTCGGCCATGCCGCTTCGCTCGAGGATGAGACCCATGAAAGTGAAGAACGGCACGGCGAGCAGCGTGTCGTTCGACATGATTCCCCACAGGCGGTCGGGAAGCGCCTGGAAAAGCTCGGGCTGCAGCAGGCCCAGCTTGATCCCGAGCAGCCCGAAGAAGATGCCGTTCGCCGCGAGCGAGAACGTGACCGGATAGCCCAGCAGCAGGAACACCACCAGGGCGCCGAACATGATGGGCGCGATGTTGGCCGCGAGGAAGTCCATCAGGGTTTCTCCTCGGCCATGCGGCGGATCTCCTCGGCGAGCTCCTGCTCGGCCGCGTGCTCCGCGTGGCGCGCGACCGGATCGGGCCCCTTGCCGGCCAGGAACGCGATGCGCTTCACGAGCTCGGAAAGTCCCTGCAGCCCGAGGAGCCCGAAGCCGATCGGAACGAAGATGCGCGCGTACCAGAGCGTGAGGCCGCCGGCGCTTCCGGAGATCTCGTGCTCGGTATAGCTGCGCCAGAACCACGGGATCGACAGCCAGAAGAAGAGCGAGACCATCGGCAGCATGAAGAAGATCGTGCCGAGGACGTCGACCCAGGCCTGCGTCCGGGGAGAATAGCGGCCCTGAAGGATGTCGATGCGGACGTGGTCGTTGCGCTTGAGCGTCCAGCCCGCGCAGAGCAGGAAGACCACCGAGAAGAGGTACCACTGCAGCTCGAGGAACGCGTTCGAGCTCATGTTGAAGAGCTTGCGCACGATCGCGTTGGCGGCGCTCTCGAGCACCATCACGAGCACCAGCCAGTAGACCGACCGGCCAACCCATTCGTTGAGCGCGTCGATCGCCCGCGCGAGCTTCAACATCGCCTGCATCGCCCTGCCTCCTCGTCGCGGTTCGACGCCGCCGCCCCGGAATAACGGAGCCTGCCGCGTTGTTTCCAAAGCTGACGCCCGAAACGGGTCCGATTATAGGCGAACGCAGGAGGTGCAAGGCGTGCTAACGCGTGCGATCCGCGAAATCCGCAGGCTGGCGACGGCGGGGCTGGCCGCGCTCGTCCTCGCGCTGCCGTGCGGGGCAGGTGCGGTCGAGCCCGGCGGCCCCGTTCCCGACGTCTCGGCGCCCGAGCTCGGGAAGCCCGACCGGTCGATCTCCTTCGGCGAGCTGCGGGGCACCGTCGTGTACGTCGATTTCTGGGCCTCGTGGTGCGTGCCCTGCCGTCAGTCGATGCCCGCGCTCGACCAGCTCTACCGCAAGTACCGCGACCGGGGCTTCCGGGTGGTCGGCGTCAACAAGGACGTGACGCTCGAGGACGCGCAGCATTTCCTGACGCGCGTGCCGGTGACCTTCCCGCTGGTGGCCGACGGGAAGGACCGGGTCGCCCGCGCCTTCGACGTGCAGGCGATGCCGTGCGGCTACCTCGTCGACCGCAAGGGCGTGGTGCGCCGCGTGCATCGCGGCTACACGGCGGAGACCGCGGCGGCGCTCTCGGGCGAGGTCGAGGCGCTGCTCCGGGAATCGCCGTGAGGGCAGCGCGCTTCACGCTCGCGGCCGCGCTCGCCGCGGTCGCCGCGGCCGGGTGCACGCCCGTGGCCCCCTACCAGCGCGGTTACCTCGCGCGGCCGGACATGGCCCTCGAGCAGGATCCCGGCACCACGCAGGCGCTCGACAAGACCTTCGCCGCGAAGGAAGCGGCGAACGGCGGCGCCCGGGTCGGCGGCGGCGGCTGTGGCTGCAACTGAGGGCGACGGCGGCCACCGATCCTCGCGGGGCGGAGCGCTCGCCGCCCTGATGCAGGCGGCGCTCGCCTTGCCCATCCTCACGGTCGCGGCGAAGGCCGGCGCGGCGCAGGTGGGCGAGGTGGGCATCTCGCTGCTCGGCTACCGGGAGCGCGGGCTCATGAAGGTGACCGAGCCGGTGCTCTGGGGGCACGCGCTGCTCGCCGACGTGTGGGAGGTCGAGGCGAGCGTCGGCACGGACATCGTCACGGGAGCCTCGCCCGAGCTCGTCACGAACGTCTCGGGCAAGCCCGTGCAGTCGGTGACCGCCGCCTCCATCAGCGAGCGCCGCAACCTCGGCGACATCCGGGTGACGAGGCACCTCGGCGACTTCGCTCTCTCGGGCTCCTACGCGCAGTCGAACGAGCACGACTACCACTCGAAGGCCTACGGGCTGGAGGCGCGCTGGGACCTCGACCAGAAGCGCACCACGCTCATCGCCGGCTACGGCCGCTCCGACGACCACGTCGGCTCCTCCGTCGACCCGACCCTCGATGCGCCGCGCGACACCCACGAGTTCCTCCTCGGCCTCACCCAGGTCCTCACGCCGCTTTCCATCGTCCAGAGCACCGTGGCCGTGTCGCGCGGCCGGGGCTGGTACAACGACCCCTACAAGTACACCCTGACCTACTATCCGGGCGAGATCCTGCCCGTCCTCATGCCGGATACGCGCCCCGACCATCGCGACTCGCTCGCCTGGCTCACGCGCTACCGGCGGCATTTCCCGGACGCGCGCGGCACGCTGCAGGCCGAATACCGCTACTTCCGCGACGACTGGGGCGTGCGCGCCCACACCCTCGAGATCGGGTGGGCGCAGGAGCTGAGCGAGCGCTGGTCGATCCGCCCGGCGCTGCGCTACTACACGCAGGGCGCGGCCGACTTCTATGCGCCCGTGGTGCCGCGCCCGCGGCCGGCGGTGCTCTCGAGCGACCAGCGGCTCGGCGCATTCGGGGGCCTGTCGCCGTCGCTGCGCGTCACGCTGCGGCTGGACGACGGCCTCGTCGTCGAGGGCACCGCGGGCTACGTCCACGACGCGGCCTCGCTGCGCCTCGCCGGGGGCGGGAGCGAGGCCTTCTCGACGCTTCGGGCGGTCTACGGCATCGTGAGCATCTCCCGCCCCTTCTGAAGGAGGCCCATGGCGCCGCACCGCTTCGCGTTCCGCGCGATGGCGGCCCTCAACGAGATCCAGGTGCACGCGCCCGACCGCGAGGCCGCGGCATCGATGGCCGGCCGCGCGATCGGCGAGGTGCGCCGCATCGAGGCGAAGTATTCGCGCTACCGGGCCGACAGCGTCGTCTCGCGCATCAACGCCGCGGCGGGCGGTGCGCCCGTGGCGGTCGACGAGGAGACGGCGAAGCTGCTCGACTACGCCGAGGCCTGCTTCGGCGAGAGCGGGGGGCGCTTCGACCCGACCTCGGGCGTGCTGCGCCGCGCGTGGCGCTTCGGGCCCGGGGAGCCGGTCCCCTCCGACCCGGCGATCGAGGCGCTGCTTCCGCTGGTGGGCTGGAGCCGGGTCGAGCGCGGCGCGGGGACCGTGCGCCTGCCGGTCGCCGGAATGGAGCTCGACTTCGGCGGCTTCGGCAAGGAATACGCCGTGGACCGCGCGGCGACGGTGCTGCGCGAGGCGGGCGCGGCGAGCGGCCTCGTGAACCTCGCGGGCGACCTCGCGGTCCTCGGCCCCCAGCCCGACGGCTCGCCATGGCGCATCGGCGTGCGGCATCCGCGGCGCGACGACAGGGCGATCGCCACCGTGCCCCTCGCCTCGGGGGCGCTGGCGACGAGCGGCGACTACGAGCGCTACCTCGAGTCCGACGGCGTGCGCCATTGCCACGTGCTCGACCCGCGCACGGGCCGCTCGGCGCGCGGCTTCCAGTCGGTCACGGTGCATGCGGCGAGCTGCCTCGTGGCGGGAAGCGCCTCCACGATCGCGATGCTGATGGGGCGCGAGGCGGGGCTCGCGTGGCTCGATCGCCTCGGCCTCGCGCATCTCGCGGTGCTCGAGGACGGCACGATCGTCGACCGTTTCCCCGGTCGCGCCGAGGGTGCGGAGGGGACGCGCGGAGGGGCGTGATAAAATTCGAGGCTCGTCAAGGACTTCGAGCCCATGTTCCCAGACTCCCAGACCATCGCCTCCGCCGATCCGGACCTCTGGCGCGCCCTCACCTCGGAGCTGCGCCGCCAGGAAGAGGGCATCGAGCTCATCGCCTCCGAGAACTACGCGAGCCCCGCGGTCCTCGCCGCGCAGGGCAGCGTCCTCACCAACAAGTACGCCGAAGGCTATCCGGGCAAGCGCTACTACGGCGGCTGCGAGTTCGTCGACGTCGCCGAGTCGCTCGCCCTCGAGCGCGTGAAGAGGCTCTTCGGCGCCGAGTACGCGAACGTCCAGCCCCACTCCGGCTCCCAGGCGAACCAGGCCGTCTACATGTCGGTGCTCAAGCCCGGCGACACGATCCTCGGGATGTCGCTCGCGCACGGCGGCCACCTCACCCACGGCGCGTCGGTGAACATCTCGGGCAAGCTCTACAAGGCGATCGGCTACGGCCTGGGCGCCGACGAGGCGATCGACTACGACCAGGTCCGCGACCTCGCGCGCGAGCATCGGCCGCGCATGATCGTCGCGGGGGCCTCGGCCTACGCGCTGCGCATGGACTTCCCGAGGTTCCGCGCGATCGCCGACGAGGTGGGCGCCCACCTGATGGTGGACGTCGCGCACTACGCGGGGCTCATCGCCGCGGGGCTTTACCCCTCGCCGGTGGGCATCGCGGATTTCGTGACCAGCACCACGCACAAGACGCTGCGCGGGCCGCGCGGCGGCGTGATCCTCGCGAAGGCCGAGCACGAGAAGGCGCTCAACTCGTCGATCTTCCCCTCGCTCCAGGGCGGGCCGCTGATGCACGTGATCGCGGCCAAGGCCATGGCCTTCCAGGAAGCGCTGCAGCCCGCCTTCAGGGAATACCAGAAGCAGGTGATGGCCAACGCGCGGATCATGGCCGAGACGCTGGTCGCGCGCGGGGTGCGCGTGGTGTCCGGGCGCACCGAGAGCCACATGTTCCTCGTCGACCTGCGCGCGAAGAGGATCACGGGCAAGGACGCCGAGGCGGCCCTCGGCCAGGCGCACATCACGGTGAACAAGAACGCGATCCCCAACGATCCCGAGAAGCCGTTCGTCACCAGCGGCATCCGCGTGGGTTCTCCGGCGATGACCACGCGCGGCTTCAGGGACGCCGAGGCGGCGCAGGTGGCCAACTACATCGCCGACGTGCTCGACGCGCCGGCCGACGCGGCGCGGATCGCGAAGACGGCCGCGGCGGTCAAGTCCCTGTGCGCGAAGTTTCCCGTCTACGGCCCGGCGATGCGTGCGAGCTACGGCCTCGTGGAGAAAGCCACCGCGTGAAGTGCCCCTTTTGCAGCGCCGAGGATACGCAAGTCATCGACTCGCGCGTGAGCGAGGAGGGCGATTCGATCCGGCGGCGCCGGCGCTGCCAGGTCTGCAACAAGCGCTTCACGACCTACGAGACCGCGGAGCTGCGCATGCCGCAGATCGTGAAGACCAACGGCGAGCGCGAGGATTTCTCCACGCAGAAGCTGCGCACGGGCTTCCAGCGCGCGCTGCACAAGCGCCCGGTGACCACCGAGCTCGTGGACGCCGCGATCCAGCGCATCGAGCAGAAGCTGCTCGCGCTGGGCGAGCGCGAGGTGGACTCGCGGCGCCTGGGCGAGATGGTGATGGAGGAGCTGCGCAAGCTCGACAAGGTCGCCTACATCCGCTTCGCCTCGGTCTACCGGAGCTTCTCCGACGTGGAGGACTTCCGCGACGCGATCCGCGAGGTGAAGGAGAAGTGAGCGCCGTTGCCCCGTAGGCCGGAGCCCGGGATGTTCAGCGCCGAAGACCACGCCTTCATGTCCCGCGCCCTCGCGCTCGCCGCGCGCGGGCGCGATACGTCCACGCCCAACCCCAGCGTCGGCTGCGTGCTCGCGAAAGCGGGCCGCGTGATCGGCGAGGGCTGGCACGAGCGCGCGGGCGAGGCGCACGCCGAGGTGCGCGCCCTCGGGTCGGCCTCGGAATCGCCCGCAGGGGCGACCGCCTACCTCACGCTCGAGCCGTGCAGCCACCAGGGGCGCACGCCGCCGTGCGCCGAGGCGCTCGTCGCCGCGGGTGTCGCGCGCGTCGTCGCCTGCCTCGAGGACCCGAACCCGCAGGTGAGGGGGCGCGGCCTCGCGCGGCTGCGGGAGGCGGGCGTGCGCGTCGACGTGGGGCTCATGGCCGCCGAGGCCGAGGAGGCGCACCGCGGGTTCCTGAAGCGCATGCGCACGGGCCGGCCGTGGATGCGCATCAAGGCCGCCGCCTCCCTCGACGGGCGCATCGCGCTCGCCAACGGCGCGAGCCGCTGGATCACGGGCGAGGCGGCGCGCCGCGACGCGCACGCGCTGCGGGCCCGCTCCTGCGCGATGCTCACCGGCATCGGCACGGTGCGCGCGGACGATCCCGAGCTCACCGTGCGCCACGTGCCGTGCTCGCGCCAGCCCCGGCGCGTCGTGATCGACCACCACCTCGACATTCCCCTGGGGGCGAAGATCCTCGCGGGAGAGCCGCCCCTCGTCCTCGCCGTGGTCGACGACGCGGAGCGCCGGCGCGCGCTCGAGGCGCGGGGCGCGGAGGTGGTGATCGTCCCGGGCGAAGGGCGCAAGGCGGACCTCGCCGCGGTGGCAAGGCTGCTGGGCAGCCGCGGCTTCAACGAGGTCACCGTCGAGACCGGCGGCCGGCTCATGGGGTCGCTGCTGCGCGCCGGCGTAATCGACGAGATCGTGCTCTACGTGGCGCCGCTCATCCTCGGCGACGCGGCCCAGGGGCTGTTCGCGCTGGGCGAGCTCGCCTCGCTCGGCGAGGCGCCGCGCCCGCGCATCGTCGAGGTGCGCGGCGTGGGCGCGGACCTGCGCATCACGGCGCGGCTGGTGGGCTAGGGTGTTCTCCGGCATCGTCGCCGCCGTCGGCCGCATCGCGAGCGCGGTGCCGCGCGGCGACGGGCTGCGCCTGCGCGTCGAGGCGCGCGATCTCGGCCTTCAGGACGTGGCGATCGGCGACTCGATCGCGATCCAGGGCGTGTGCCACACGGTGGTCGCCAGGGACGAGGCCGCCTTCGAGGTCGACACCTCGAACGCGACGCTCTCGGTGACGACCGGCCTCGAGGCGGGCCGGGCGGTGAACCTCGAGAAGTCGCTGCGCCTTTCGGACCGCCTCGGCGGCCACCTCGTGAGCGGGCACGTGGACGGCGTGGGCGAGGTCGCCGCGTTCGAGGACCTCGGGGGCAGCACGCGGCTCGTGGTGAAGGCGCCCGCCGGGCTCGCCCGCTACATCGCGCGCAAGGGCTCGATCGCGGTGGACGGCGTGAGCCTCACGGTGAACGACGTGCGCGGCGCGGCCTTCGAGGTGAACGTGATCCCGCATACGCGCGAGGCCACCACGCTCGGGCGGCTCGCGGCCGGCGCGAAGGTGAACCTCGAGGTCGACCTCATCGCGCGCTACGTGGAGCGGATGCTCGCCCCGCCGGAAGTGGCAAAATAGCGGTCCCGGCCGAGGAGCCGACATGACCCTCACCCCCACCCAGGAACTCATCGACGCGCTGCGCCTCGGGCAGATGATCGTGCTCGCCGACGCCGAGGACCGCGAGAACGAGGGCGACCTCGTGCTCGCCGCCGACTTCGTCACCCCCGAGGCGATCAACTTCATGGCCACGCACGCGCGCGGCCTCGTCTGCCTCACGCTCACCGAGGAGCGCTGCCGGCAGCTCAACCTCCCGCTCATGGTGAGCGACAACCGGGCCCCCCAGGGCACCGCGTTCACCGTCTCGATCGAGGCGGCCGCGGGCGTGACGACGGGCATCTCCGCGGCCGACCGCGCGCGCACCGTGCGGGCCGCGACCGCGAAGCACGCGAAGCCCGGCGACATCGTGCAGCCGGGGCACATCTTCCCGGTGATGGCCCAGAAGGGCGGGGTGCTGGTTCGGGCCGGCCACACCGAGGCGGGCTGCGACTTCGCGGAGCTCGCCGGCCTCACGCCCGCGGCGGTGATCTGCGAGATCATGAACCCCGACGGCTCCATGGCGCGGCTTCCGGAGCTCCTCGCGTTCGCCGGCAAGCACGGGCTCAAGGTGGGCACGATCGCGGACCTCATCCGCCACCGCAGCGAGACCGAGACGCTCGTCGAGCGGGTGGCCGAGCGCCCGGTGGCCACCCCCTACGGGCCCTTCCGCCTCTTCGTCTACCACGACCGGACCGTGGACGAGGTGCACTACGCGCTCGTGAAGGGCGAGCCCGCGCCGGATCGCCCGGTGCTCGTGCGCGTGCACGAGCCCTTCGCCTCCCTCGACCTCTTCGACTTCGACCCCGCGCGTCACGCCTACTCGGTGCAGGACGCGATGCGCATCGTCGCCCACCACAAGGAGGGCGTGATCGTATTGCTGCGGCGGCACGAGCCCGCCGACGAGATCCTCGAGCGCTTCCGCACGCCGGCGGACCGGAGGCGCGGCGCGCGCTGGGACCCGCGCCTGCACGGCATCGGCGCCCAGATCCTGCGCGACCTGAACGTGGGGCGCATGCGCGTGATGGCGCGCCCCAAGCGCATCCCCAGCATGGCGGGATTCGGCCTCGAGGTCGTCGAGTACGTCTCGCCCGACGACGCGATCGTGAAGGCGGTCTGACATGGCCGGGCCGGACCTGCACGGCGCGGGGCTTCGCATCGGCATCGTCTGGAGCCGGTTCAACGAGCCGATCGTGCGCGAGCTGCTCACCGCGTGCGACCGCCAGCTCGTGGAGCTGGGCGTGGCCGCGGGCGACATCCAGGCGATCAGCGTCCCCGGGGCGCTCGAGATCCCGCTCGTGCTGCAGTCGCTCGCGCTCGAGCGGCGCGGCTTCGCGCGTCGCTTCGACGCGCTGGTCGCCCTGGGCGCGGTGGTGCGCGGCGAGACCTACCATTTCGACGTCGTGGCCAACGAGAGCGCCCGCGGCATCCTCGACGTGCAGCTCGAGACGGGCGTGCCGGTGGCGAACGGCGTGCTCACGACGGACACGGAGGCCCAGGCGCTGGGGCGCGCGGCGGTGAAGGGCGCGGAGGCGGCGCGGGTGGCCGTGGAGATGGCGAACACGCTGAAGGCGGTGGGGGGATGACGCCGCGGCGGCGCGCACGAGAGTTGGCCCTGCAGGGCCTCTACCAATGGCTGTACACGGGCGGCACGGCCGCCCAGGTGCTGAAGAACCTGTCGGAGATGGAGCATTACGGGAGCGCGGACGCGCGGTTCCTCGAGGCGGAGGTGAGCGGCGCCATCGGCGAGGCCGAGGCCCTGCGCGAGCGCCTCGAGCCGCTCGCCGACCGCAAGTGGCAGGAGGTGAGCCCCGTCGAGCGCTCGATCCTGCTGATCGGCGCGTGGGAGCTCCTGCGCAACCCGGAGATCCCGTACAAGGTGACGATCAACGAGGCGATCGAGCTCGCCAAGCGTTTCGGCGGCACCGACGGGCACAAGTACGTGAACGGCATCCTCGACCGGCTCGCCGCCGAGGCGCGCCCCGACGAGGTCGCCGCGAAGCGACGGGATGGAAACAAGAGAAAGCCGCCCCATGACGCATGACACTCCGGAATTCGACGTCATCGCACGCTACTTCACGCGCCCGGCCGCGAACGCAGTGCTCGGCGTCGGCGACGACTGCGCGCTGGTGGACGTCGCCAACGGCATGGACCTCGCCGTCTCCGTGGACACGATGGTCTCGGGGACCCATTTCTTCGCCGACGTCGATCCTGAGACCCTCGGCCACAAGGCGCTCGCGGTGAACCTCTCCGACATGGCGGCCATGGGCGCGATGCCGTACTGGGCGATGCTCGCGCTCACGCTGCCCCAGGTCGACCACGCGTGGCTGCGCGCCTTCGCGAAGGGGTTCTTCGACCTCGCCGAGGAGTTCGACGTCTCGCTCATCGGCGGCGACACCACGCGGGGACCCCTCACGATGACCGTCACCATCATGGGCGAGGTGCCCGCGGGCGCGGCGCTGCGCAGGAGCGGCGCGAAGGCGGGGAACGACGTCTGGGTTTCCGGGCGAATCGGGGACGCCGCGCTCGCCGTCGCGCACCGCCACGGCAAAGTGGTCCTCGCCGAGGACGACTACCGCGAGGCGGTCCTGCACCTCTACGAGCCCGTGCCGCGGGTCGCGCTGGGCCAGGCGCTGCGCGGTCTCGCCACGGCGGCGATCGACGTCTCGGATGGGCTGCTCGCCGACCTGGGCCACATCTGCAAGCTTTCCGGCGTGGGCGCGACGGTGGAGCTCGCCGCGCTGCCGCTCTCGCCCATCGGGGCGCGGCACGTCGCGAGCGCGGCCGGGCGCGCGGCCATCGTGGCGGGCGGGGACGACTACGAGCTGTGCTTCACCGCGCACCCCAACTCGCGCGAGAGCATCGCCGACATCGGCCGGATGCTCGACGTGCCGCTCACGCACATCGGCCAGGTGAAGCGCGGGCGGGGCGTGAGCCTCGTCGGGCCCGACGGCAAGACGCTCAAGATCGATGGCCGCGGATTCGACCACTTCTCGCCGTCCTGACCTGCGCTTCCTCCTCGCGCACCCGGCGCACCTCGTCGCGCTGGGCTTCGGCGTCGGGCTCGCCCCCGTGGCGCCGGGCACCTTCGGCACGCTCGCCTCGGTGGGGCTCTACTGGGCGCTCGCGTCCTTCCTCACGCCGCTCGCGATCGCCTTCTCGGCGATCCCGCTCTTCTTCGTGGGCGTGTGGGCCTGCGAGGTCACGGGCCGCGACCTGGGCGACGCGGACCACGGGGCCATGGTCTGGGACGAGATCGTCGCCTTCCTGCCGCTCGCGGCGATCTCCTCGGCGAGCTGGTGGCTGCAGGCGATCGCCTTCGCGCTCTTCCGCGCCTTCGACATCCTGAAGCCGCCGCCCATCCGCAGCCTCGAGCGCCACGTGAAGGGCGGGATGGGCGTCATGATCGACGACGCGGTGGCGGGCTTCTACGCGTACCTCACGTTCGCGCTCTTCATCGTCGTCGTCTACAAGGGATTCGGGTACGCGGGATGAGGCCCTGGCCCTATCCGCGCATCTTCGCGCACCGCGGCGGCGGCAGCCTCGCGCCGGAGAACACGCTCGCGGCGCTGCGGCTCGGGCAGTCGCTGGGCTACGCGGCCGAGGAGATCGACGTGAAGCTCTCGCGCGACGGGGTGGCGATCCTGCTCCACGATCCCACGCTCGAGCGCACGACCAACGGCACGGGCCGCGCCGCCGACCTCGCCTGGGAGGAGCTGCGCGCGCTCGACGCCGGCGCCTGGCACTCGGAGGGCTTCCGCGGCGAGCCGCTCGCGAGCCTCGAGGAGGCCGCGCGAGCGCTGCGCTCGAAGGACACGCTCGTCGACGTCGAGATCAAGCCCACGCCGGGGCTCGAACGCGAGACGGGGGAGGCGGTCGCGCGGCTCACGGCGCGCTTCTGGGAGGGCGCCGCGGTCGCGCCGCTGCTCTCGTCATTTTCCTTCGAAGCGCTGATGGCCGCGAAATCGGCGGCGCCGGGGCTGCCGCGCGCGTGGCTCGCGAGCCGCTTCTCCGAGGAGGACTGGGACCGGCTCGCGGCGCTCGAGGCCGTGTCGCTGCACACCAACCACACGAAGCTCGATCCCGCGAACATCCCGCGCCTGCACGAGCGGGGATATCGCGTGCTCGCCTACACCGTGAACGACGCGCAGGCCGCCGAGCGGCTGTTCGCCGCGGGCATCGACGGCCTGTTCACGGACAACCTTCGGGAATTCGCGGCGCGGTTCCCCCGGGACATCCGGGAGCCCGCGCCGCCGGTGTAAGACCTGGGCGAGTTCGCGGCGCGTTCCCCCACGCGGCCCGCGAACCCGCTTCGGCGCCGGCCTACCGGACGGCGCCGTTCCCGGCCAGGACCGGGGCCCCCAAAACCTGTTCCTTGCTCGCCCTGCGGGCGCGCAGCGCGGCGATCCTGCGGCCCGCGGCCTGCGCGAGCCAGGTGATGTCCTCGAGGAGGCGAAGGGGCGGCGCGGAATGCAGCTCCTTCAGCATGCGTTCGACACGGACCTCGTTCATGTTCTGCCTCCCGATGTGCGCCTTGCGGGCGGTAACCCTCGATGCATGGGAGGCAGTCTCTGCCCGGAAGCGTTCGCGCGTCTGTGCGAAGCCGCACAACCGGGCGGCTCCGGACGTTTCAGCCGTAACGAAGCTAGGCGGAGACCGGGTGGGGGGCGCCGGCCGTGCGCGCGGAGACCTCGCCAGCCGCCTTCCCGTGCGCGCGGATGCGGCCGTCGAGCTCGCGCAGGGCCGTGCGCAGCCCCTCCTCGACGACCGGGTGGTAGAACGGCATCTCGAGCATGCGCTCCACCGTCATGCCGGACTGCAGCGCCCAGGCGAGGAGGTGGCCGATGTGCTCGGCGTCCGGGCCGGCCATCTCCGCGCCGAGGAAGCGCCCGGTCCCGGGATCGCCGTACACGCGCAGGAGCCCGCGGTTGCGCAGCATCACCCGCGAGCGGCCCTGGTCCTCGAAGGACACCTCGCCCGTGGCGAGCGCGTGCGCGTGCAGGCGCGCGAACCCGCCGCCCACGATCGCGATCTGCGGGTCCGTGAAGACGATGGCGAGCGGGGCGCGGCGCAGCCCCGGCACGGCTGCCGGATGGCGCGCGGCGTTCGCCCCGGCGATGCGGCCCTCGTCGGCCGCCTCGTGCAGCACCGGCGCGTCGTTCGCGGCGTCTCCCGCGATGTAGATCGAGCTCACGCCCGAGCGCAGCGTCGCACGGTCGAAGAGCGGCACGCCCTTCGCGTCGCGCTCCAGGGCCGCGTTCTCGAGGCCGAGGTCCTCGATGTTGGGCGTGCGGCCGGTGGCGGCGAGCACGCAATCGAAGCGCTCCACGCGGTGCGCGCCGTCGGGACCGCGGTACTCGACCTCCACCTCCTCGCCCTTGCGCTCGACGCGCGCCACGTGGGCGTCGGGATCGAGGGCGAGCTCGCGGCCGAAGGCCTCGACGGCGGCGCGCTGCACGAAGGGATCGGTGAGCGGCCCCACCCGCCCGCCGCGCCCGAGCACGACCACCCGGACACCCAGGCGCGCGAGCGCCTGGCCGAGCTCGAGGCCGATGACCCCGGGGCCGAACACCGCGACCGACCGCGGGAGCGTCTCCCACTCGAAGACGTCGTCGTTCACCACGAGCCGCTCGCCGAGGCCGCGCAGGATCGGGGGCACGGTCGGGCGCGAGCCGGTCGCGATCACGATGGCGCCCGCGCGGATGCGCCCGGCCCCTTCGACCTCGAGCGTGCGCGGGTCGACGAAGCGCGCGCGGCCCCGGATGCGCTCGGGCGCCGGGATCGCCTCGACGCCGTCGAGGACGAATCCCACGAAGCGGTCGCGCTCGCGCTTCACGCGCGCCATCACCTCGCGCCCGTCGATGCGCGGCTCGCCCGCGTGAACGCCGAAGGCGCGCGCGCGCCCGATGCCGTGGGCGGCCTCCGCGGCGGCGATGAGCAGCTTCGAGGGCATGCACCCCACGCGCGCGCAGGTCGTGCCGTAGGGCCCGTCCTCGATGAGCATCGTCCGGGCGCCGCCGGCCTTCGCGGCCCGGTAGGCCGCGAGGCCGGCCGTGCCGGCGCCGATCACCGCCACGTCGACTTCGAGCAGCGAATCCATGTCCGTCCTCCAGGAGGGCCGGGAGCCCGTTTCGCGATCCGTCGGGAAACGGGCCCGCCGCTTACGCCGCAGCGCGCTCGCCGAGGGCCAAGTATCGCTCCAGGTCGTCCGCGCCGCCGATGTGCCGGCCGCCGATGAACACCTGGGGCACCGTGCCCCGTCCCGAGACGGCGCGCAGGGCCGAGGTCGTTACGCCGCGGCCGAGCGCCACCTCCTCGAAGACGATCCCGCGCTCGCCGAGGAGCGCCTTGGCGCGCGCGCAGTGCGGGCATCCGGGCCGGGAGAAGACGAGGACCGGCTCGGGCGCCTTCGTGCCCGGGGCGAGGTAGGCGAGCATCGTGTCCGCGTCCGAGACCTCGAAGGGGTCGCCGGGCTTCTGGGGCTCGACGAACATCTTCTCGATCACGCCGTCGCGCACGAGCATCGAGTAGCGCCAGGAGCGCTTGCCGAAGCCGAGGTCGCTCTTGTCGACGAGCATGCCCATCTTCGCGGTGAACTCGCCGTTGCCGTCGGGGAGGAAGGTCACGTTGGGGGCGTCCTGGTGCTTCTGCCATTCCTCCATGACGAACGCGTCGTTCACCGAGAGGCACACGATCTCGTCCACGCCGGCGCGCCGGAGCGCGGGCGCGAGCTCGTTGTAGCGCGGCAGGTGCGTGCTCGAGCAGGTGGGCGTGTAGGCGCCGGGCAAGGCGAAGACGACGACGGTGCGCCCGCGGAAAAGCTCCCCGGTCGCGACGTCCTTCCAGGCGCCGTCGCGCCGCGTGCGCAGCGCGACCTGGGGGGCCCGGAGGCCCTCGGAATTCGGAAACATGGCGGTCCTTTCCCTCTGTGATTGATCCGAGCAGGGATTGTGCGGGGTATTGATTGATTAATCCAATTGATTGCCGTTATAATGGCGATTGCCCCCTCCAATGGGATGACGCCCCGTGACCCTCACCGAGCTGCGCTACGTCGTCGCCCTCGCCCGCGAGCGCCATTTCGGGCGCGCGGCCGCGAAGTGCTTCGTGACCCAGCCCACCCTCTCGCTCGCGCTCGCCAAGCTCGAGGACGAGCTCGGCGTGAAGC
>DASPRQ010000085.1:0-87395 GCA_035624355.1 Usitatibacter sp.
CGAAGGCGAAGATGGGCGGCGAGCATGCCGCGGACGCCGGCGATTACTGGCGCGACCTGCGCGAGCAGGGCCTGCCCTTCTTCGGGGGCGAGGAGCCGCTCTGGCGCATCTCGGTCCCCCAGACGGCGGAGCCCCTCTTCCCGGGCCATCCGCAGCTCGTGGAATGGGGCGGCGGCGTGCGCTGGCTGCGCGGCGAGCACGATCCGTTCGCGATCCGCTCCACCGCCGAGCGGGCCGGCGGGCACGCCACGCTCTTTCGCGGAGGCGACCGTTCCGCGGGCGCGTTCCATCCGCTCAAGCCCGCGCTCGCCAAGATCCATCGGCGGCTGAAGGCGGCCTTGGACCCGGCGGGAATCCTCAATCCCGGCCGCCTGTACGATTTCTGAGCCGATGCAGACGCAGCTCGCCGAGTGGGTGCGCGACACGCCGCAGGGGCGCGAGGCCGACGCGATCCTGCGCCGCTGCGTGCATTGCGGCTTCTGCCTCGCGACCTGCCCCACCTACAACCTGCTCGGCGACGAGCTCGACAGCCCGCGCGGCCGGATCTACCTGATGAAGCAGATGCTGGAGGGCGGGGCCGTCACCCGGCGCACCCAGGTGCACCTGGACCGCTGCCTCACGTGCCGCGCGTGCGAGACCACGTGCCCGTCGGGGGTCGAGTACGGCAGGCTCGTGGACATCGGGCGCGCCCTCGTCGCGGAGAAGGTCCCGCGCTCGCCCTGGGATCGCCTTCGCCGCGGCTTCCTCGCGCGGACGCTCGCCTCGCGCGCGCTGTTCGCGGCGGCGCTCGCGATCGGCCGCGCGCTGCGCCCGGTCCTTCCCCGGTCCCTCGCTCGCGGCATCCCCACGCGGCGCGCGCCCGGATCGTGGCCGGCGGCGCGCCACCCCCGGCGCATGGTCGCGCTCGCCGGATGCGTGCAGCCGGCCATCGCGCCCTCGATCAACGCCGCGGCCGCGCGGGTGCTCGACCGCCTCGGCGTGTCGCTCGTGGAGGTTCCCGGGGCCGGCTGCTGCGGCGCCGTTCCGTTCCACCTCGACGACCAGGACGGCGGGCGCGCCCGGGCGCGGGCGAACATCGACGCGTGGTGGCCCCACGTGGAGGGCGGCGCGGAAGCGATCGTGATCACCGCGAGCGGATGCGGCACGATGGTGAAGGATTACGGGCACCTGCTCGCCGGCGACGCGGCCTACGCGGCGAAGGCCGCGCGCATCTCCGCGCTCGCGAAGGACGTCTCGGAAGTCGTCGCCGCGGAGCGCGGGAGGCTCGCCGCGAGCCTCGGCGAGCCGGCGAAGCGCACGCGGATCGCATTCCACTCGCCCTGCTCGCTGCAGCACGGCCTGCGCATCAACGGGGTGGTCGAGGCGATCCTCGCCGGCGCGGGCTTCGAGCTGGTGCCGGTCGCCGACGCGCACCTGTGCTGCGGCTCCGCGGGGACCTACTCCCTGCTCCAGCCGCGGCTCTCGAAGCGGCTGCTGCGCAACAAGGTGCGCGCCCTCGAATCGGGCGCGCCGGAGATCATCGCCACGGCCAACATCGGGTGCCTCGCGCACATCGGCTCGGGCGCGTCGCGGCCCGTGCTCCACTGGATCGAGCTGCTGGACCGGCGCCTCGCCTCCTAGGACTGCGGGCGGGGCTCGCGGTCGTAGACGATGAAGAGTTCGATGCGGTCGCCCGGGCGCGAGCCGCGCCACTTCTCGGTCCACCCGGCGGGCGCCGCGGGCACGTGCGCGGGAGAAGCCTGCAGGAGCAGCGCCTTGCAGCCGGCTGCCGCGGGCGCTCCCACGGGGACCGTGCGCAGTCCCGCGAAATAGTCGAGCAGCGCGCGCTGCGCGTCGCCGACGTTCTCCCGCGCGACGCACCCGGATCCGGGCGGCAGGTGCGCGGCGACGCGCGCGGCGAGCCCGCGGTAGCTCCTCGCCTGGTCGATGAGCGGCACGCCGAGCGTCATCGCGAGCATCCACACCATCGTGATTCCCGAGGTCCAGTTGACCAGGGCGCGCCGCGCAGAGCGCACCGAACGCGCGACGACCACCGCCCAGAGCAGCGTGAGCAGCGCCGCGAAGGACACCGCGAAGTAGTTGAAGGCGTAGTGGAAGCCCGGCACCTCGCGGCGGAGCATCGCGGCGGCGAACTCCGGCCGGCCGGTGAGCGCGGCGAACCACGCGAGCCACAGCAGCGCGGCGAAGAGGAAGAAGGTCATCATGCCGAACCAGTCGAAGGCGCTCGCCGCGCCGCGCGGCAACGAGTCGAGCTCCACCGCGCCGAGCATCGCGAAGGGAAGCAGCAGGGGCAGCGCATCCACCTCGCGCGGGCCGCCGAAGGCCGAGGTCGCGGCGAGGAAGGCGACGAGGGCCGCGAGGGGCAGGACGACCTCCCGGCGCCGCGTGAGGCTGCGCCGCGCGCGCCACAGTGTCCATGCGGCCAGGGGCAGGGCGGGCCAAGCGTACCAGGGAAGGATGCGCACGAAGTACAGCTCTTCGGCGAAGCCCTCGTCCGGCAGCATCTCGCTCCAGCGCGTGCGCGCGGCGTGCTTCAGCCAGTCGTGGAGGGCGTCGGGCGAGCTGGCGTGCAGCGCGAAGAGCCACCCGGCGACGAGGGGCGCGGCGCAGGCCGCCACCACCGCGACGGTGAGGACGTAGCGCCGGGTCCGCCAGAAGGGGGCGGCGGCGGGCAGCAGGGCGGCGAGAAGCGCGAGCATCCCGAGCGGAAGGAACCCGCTGCCGAGGAACGCGGCGCCGGTGCCGAGCCCCGCCGCGACCCCGCCGGCGACCGGGCGGCGCGCCGCGAGCGCGTGGCCGTAGAGGGCCATCGCGATCCCGGCCAGGCCCGAGAGCTCGGGGATCATCTCGTGCGCGCGGGCGAGCAGGCCCACGCATCCGATGAACAGCAGCACCCCGACCCGCATCGCGCGCTCGCCCATCAGCTCGAGGCAGGCCAGGGCGAGGAAGGCGAGCGTGACGGCCACGAAGAAGCCCGAGGTGAGGCGCGCAGCGTCGTGGAGCGCGAGGATGCCCCCGAAGAGCTTCACGTCGATCGCGGCGGCCCAGAGGAACAGCGGAGCCCGGCCCGGAAAGGGCTCGCCGGCGATGGAGAAGTTCACCCAGTCGCCGGTGCGCAGGATCTCCATCACCGCGCCGAACGCGTTGGCCTCGTCGACCTTCCACGGGTCGTGTCCCACGAGGCCCGGCAGGAGCCAGGTGGCGCAGATCACGAGGAACAGCGCCGCCTTGAGCGGCGTCGGGCTTCCGTCGTAGGCGATTCGCCCCCGCGATCCCTCTTCGATGCGCTCGGTCATGGTGCCGTCATTCTACGGAAGCGGGCCGGGCGGCCGTCCGCAAAACGAAAAAGGCAGCCCGCGGGCTGCCTTTTCCCCTGCGCGGCCCCCGTCAGGCGGCCTTCGCCGAGTTGCCCTTGCGCGCGTAGCGTTTCTTGAACTTGTCGACGCGGCCGGCCGTGTCCACGATCTTCTGCTTGCCGGTGTAGAACGGGTGCGACTCCGCCGAGATCTCGATCTTGTAGACCGGATACTCCTTGCCGTCCTTCCATTTGATGGTTTCGTTCGTCGCGACCGTCGACCGGGTGACGAAACCGAAGTCGCAGCTCGTGTCGAGGAAAACGACCTCGCGGTAATTGGGGTGGATGCCGTCTTTCATGATTTTCGCCTTGTTGCGGACGCCGCCGTTCTGGGAGAACGGATACGCTCTCGGGCCCGGGAACCGTAGATTATCCGCGAAAACATGAATGAAAGCAAGGGGTTGTTACAAACCCTTGCGGTTTCCCAGGCCCTTGAGCGGACTGGCTTTTTCGCCGGGACCCGCATCCTGCCGGTGCGCGGGGTGCCAATTTAGGGCACCTGGCGCGAGGTTCGCTTCAGCACCGTTGCCTGCCGGACGATGTTGAGCGGCCGAAGGTCCGCTCCAACACCGTTCCCGATGTGCGCACTGTCCTCCGCTCTACCCCTTCTTCATGGAGTTGAAGAACTCGTCGTTGTTCTTGGTCGCCCTCAGCTTGTCGAGCAGGAATTCGGTCGCCTCGAGCTCGTCCATGCCGAACAGGAGCTTTCTCAGGATCCAGACCTTCGGGAGGATCTCGGGCGGGATCAGCAGCTCCTCGCGGCGCGTTCCCGAGCGGTTCACGTTGATCGAGGGATAGACGCGCTTCTCGGCCATCCGGCGATCCAGGTGGATCTCCATGTTGCCGGTGCCCTTGAACTCCTCGTAGATCACGTCGTCCATGCGCGAGCCCGTGTCGATGAGGGCCGTGGCGATGATCGTGAGCGAGCCGCCTTCCTCGACGTTGCGCGCCGCGCCGAAGAAGCGCTTCGGGCGCTGCAGGGCGTTGGAATCCACGCCGCCCGTGAGCACCTTGCCCGAGGCGGGAACCACGGTGTTGTAGGCGCGCGCGAGGCGCGTGATCGAGTCGAGCAGGATCACAACGTCCTTCTTGTGCTCGACGAGGCGCTTGGCCTTCTCGATCACCATCTCCGCCACCTGCACGTGGCGCGTCGCCGGCTCGTCGAACGTGGAGGCCACCACTTCGCCGCGCACCGTGCGGCTCATCTCCGTGACCTCCTCGGGCCGCTCGTCGATGAGGAGCACGATCAGCACCGCCTCGGGGTGGTTCGCGGTGATGGCATGGGCCATGTGCTGCATGAGCACCGTCTTCCCGGCCTTGGGCGGGGAGACGATGAGGCCGCGCTGGCCCTTGCCGATGGGCGCGATGATGTCCAGCACGCGCCCCGTGAGGTTTTCCTCGGCCTTGATGTCGCGCTCGAGCCGCATGGGCTCGTCGGGATGCAGCGGCGTGAGGTTCTCGAAGAGGATCTTGGTCTTGGCGTTCTCGGGCGGCTCGCCGTTGACGGTGTCGACCTTCACCAGGGCGAAGTAGCGCTCCCCGTCCTTGGGCGTGCGGATCTCGCCGACGATCGAGTCGCCCGTGTGCAGGTTGAAGCGCCGGATCTGCGAGGGCGAGACGTAGATGTCGTCGGGGCCCGCGAGGTACGAGGTATCGGGCGAGCGGAGGAACCCGAAGCCGTCCTGCAGCACCTCGAGGGTCCCGTCGCCGAAGATGGCTTCGCCCTTCTTCGCCTGGTGCTTGAGGAGGGCGAAGACGAGCTCCTGCTTGCGCAGGCGGTTCGCGCCCTCGAGCTCGTTGGCGATCGCCATGTCGACGAGCTCGGAGACGTGCTTGAGCTTGAGGTCGGATAGGTGCATGCCGCAGGCCTGCCTGGTGGGTGGTGTTCGGGACGGGCCCGGTAGGCGTCACGGGCCGCTGAAGCGCAAACGGTTTGCGGGGTCAGCCTGGCTGCGGGGAGGTGCTGCTACGGGGTTTCTTCTTGGAGACTGTTCGAACGAACAGCCAGGACGGGATCAGGTTATCGGTTTCAGATATTGCTGTCAATGAAGGCGGCGAGCTGCGATTTGGACAGCGCGCCCACCTTCGTGGCCTCGAGGTTGCCGTTCTTGAAGAGCATCAGCGTCGGGATGCCGCGGATGCCGTAGCGCGGCGGCGTGGACTGGTTCTCGTCGATGTTGAGCTTCGTCACCTTCAGGCGGCCGGCGTACTCGCTCGCGATCTGGTCGAGGGCCGGGGCGATCATCTTGCAGGGGCCGCACCACTCCGCCCAGTAGTCCACGAGGACCGGGGTCTGCGACTGCAGGACCTCCTGCTCGAACGTGTCGTCGGTGATGTGGATGATCTTGTCGCTCACGCTTTCGGCCTCGTCGGGTGGGATGGGTATCGGGGGGCGCCGGGAAGGTGGCCGCCGGCGCTGTCGCGGGGCGCCCGACACCCTGCATCGTAGACCAAACGGCCTCCCGGTGGCAAAGCGGCGCGCACGCCCGGTCTGCTAAAATATCGGCCTTTTCCCCGGGCTTCTCCCTGACATTTCCCCGGAGCCTCGAAAGGCCATTCCATGACGTACGTGGTGACCGAGTCCTGCGTGAAGTGCAAGTACACCGACTGCGTCGACGTCTGCCCGGTCGACTGCTTCCGCGAAGGTCCCAACATGCTGGTCATCGATCCGGACGAGTGCATCGACTGCACCCTGTGCGTGCCGGAGTGCCCCGTCGAGGCCATCTTCGCCGAGGACGACGTGCCTTCCGACCAGAAGGACTTCATCGGCCTGAACGCGGAGCTTTCGAAGGCCTGGAAGCCGATCGTGGAGCGCAAGGATCCGCCGGCCGACGCGGACGAGTGGAAGGACGTCAAGGACAAGCGCAAGCTCATCGAGAAGTAGGCGCAGCGGGAGCGGCGCGGAAGCACGACCGGTCGCGGCACGGACTCCGATGGCCCGGGGCAAGCTCAAGATCTACTTCGGCGCGTTTCCCGGAGCGGGCAAGACCAACGCCATGCTCACCGCCGCGCGGCGCCTGCGCGCGGCCGGCCGCGACGTCGTGGTCGCCGTCGTCGACACGCACGACGATCCCGAGACCCTGAAGCTGCTCGAAGGCCTGGAGAGGCTGCCGCCTCCGGAAGTGGACGGGGCGCCGGCCCCGGGCGAGCTCGACCTCGACGGGGCGCTCGAGCGCAGGCCGCAGGCGATCCTCGTCGACGACCTCGCGCACGCCAACCCGAAGGGCTCGCGCCATCCGAAGCGCTGGAGCGACGTCGACGAGCTGCTCGCCTCCGGCGTCGACGTGTTCACCACGATGGGCGTGCAGCACCTCGAGAGCCTGAACGACGTGGTGGGCGAGATCTGCGGCATCCACGAGCGCGAGACCGTCCCCGACACGTTCTTCGACAGCGCCGAGGAGACCATCATGGTCGACATGTCGGCCGACGAGCTGCTCGCGCGGCTGCGCGAGGGCAAGGTGCACGTCGGGCCGGAGGGCGAGGGCGCGTCCAGGACCTTCTTCAGCAAGGGTAGCCTCCTCGCGCTGCGCGAGATCGCGCTGCGCCGCACCGCCGACGTGGTCGAGGACGAGGTGCGGAAGGTGCGCGCCGAGAAGGCGGTCGAGGCGGTGTGGAAGACCCGGGGCCACCTGCTGTGCTGCGTGGGACCCGGCCCGGGCTCGGAGCACGTGGTGCGCAGCGCCGCGCGGCTGGCGGGCCAGCTCGACGTCGAATGGACCGCCGTCTACGTCGAGACGCCGCGCCTGCAGCGCCTGCCGGTCGAGGAGCGCAGCCGCATCCTCGGCGTCGTGAGCCTCGCCGAGGAGCTCGGGGCCCGCACCGCCATCCTCACGGGCACGAGCGTCGTGGAGGCGGTGGTGGACTACGCGCGCGACCAGAACATCGCGACCGTCCTCGTGGGCCGCGGGCGGCAGCGGGCGTTCCGGCTGTGGCGCAGCATCAGCGACGTCATCGCGGTGGCGAGCCCCCACATCGACGTGATCGAGATCGGCCGCGGGGGGGCGGACGCCGGCACGCCGGTCGCCCCGGCCCCGATGCTCGTCGACCTCGCGGGCTCCCGCGTCGCCGAAAAGCGCATGCGCTACGTGTGGACCACCGCCGTGTGCGTCGTCGCGACGCTCGCCGCCGGGGCGCTCTACGCGCACTTCGAGCTCGCCACCGTCGTGCTGCTGTTCATGCTCACCGTCGTCCTCGTGGCGGTGCGCTGGGGCCGCGGTCCCGCGATCTACGCGGCGGTCCTCGACGTGGCGATGGTGGACTTCTTCTTCGTGCCCCCGCGCTTCTCCCTCGGCTTCGGCGATCCCCACTACCTGCTCATCTTCCTCATGATGCTCGTGGCCGGCGTCGTGGTGGGCCAGCTCGCCGGCAACCTGCGCTTCCAGGTGCGCGTCGCCTCGCACCGCGAGAAGCGCGCCCGGATGCTCTACGAGTTCGCGCGCGACCTCGCGGGGCTCGAAACCACCTCGGAGGTGATCGAGACGGCGGAAACGTTCATGTCGCGGCATTTCCGGGCGCGCGTGTCGGTCCTCGTACCGGACGCCACGGGGATGCTGGTGTCGCCCACGGGAAGCGGCATGCGCAACCCCTTCGACAGCACCGCGGCGCAGTGGGCCTTCGAGCAGGCGCAGCAGGCGGGCGCGGGCACCGACACGCTGGCGGGCAACGAGTACCTCTTCCTGCCCCTCAAGTCGCCCACGCGCACCCGCGGGGTGCTCGCCGTCCGGCCCGAGCGCACGAGGGACCTCTACATTCCGGAGCAGCGCCACCAGTTCGAGATCTTCGCCGCGTTCGTGGCGACCACGCTCGAGCGCGTGCACTACGTGGACGTGGCGCGCGACGCCCTGCTGATGGCGCGCCTCCAGGGGCGGGACCTGCGCCTCGAGCTGCAGCGCCGCCCGCTCGCGGACATCGTCGAGGCGGCCTTGCGCGAGCTGGGCACGCTCACCGCGAGGCACCCCGTCTCCGTGTCGGTCCCGCGCGGGCTGCCGCTCGCGAGCGTGGAGCCCGAGCTCATCCAGCGCGTCTTCACGAGCCTGGTGGGCAACGTGGTGAAGCACACGCCCGCGGGCACCCACGTGACCGTCTCGGCGCGCGCGGCCGGTGACCACCTCGAGGTGAGCGTCGAGGACGACGGCCCCGGGCTTCCCGAAGGACGCGAGGAGGAGGTGTTCGCCTCGTTCGCGCGGGGCGAGCGCCAGGCCACCCGCCGCGGGGCGGGGCTGGGGCTCGCGGTGAGCCGCGCCATCGTCGAGGCCCACGGCGGCACCATCCGCTCCGAGCGCCGGGACCCCAAGGGCGCGCGCTTCGTGTTCACGCTGCCCCTGCGGCGGACGCAGGAATAGGCTGCCGGCGGGTTGCGCGGGCCGCGGCCTTCAGCGAACCGTGCGCCAGCGCGATGCGGCCCGCTCGGCCTCGAGGGCCCCGGGCGGACGCCGGCCCCGCCCGCGATGCGCATGCCACGGGGCGAGGGGATCGCGCACGCGCGCGCAGCGCGCGAGCGCCGGAGAGCGTCGGCAGGGCGGGGGCTCGAACATGGTCGCGGCCGGCCTTTAGGCCACCGCGGCGCTCGAATGGCCGTTCAGGAAGCCGGCGGCGCGGGCGGCGTCCACGGGACGCGAGAGCAGGAAGCCCTGGCCGTACTCGCAGCCCAGCTCCTGCAGGAGCGTGAGCTGCGCGCCGGTCTCGATGCCCTCGGCGAAGACCTGCTTGGACAGCGCCTGCCCCAGCTTGAAGATGGCCTTCACGATCTCGCCGCCGTCGCCGTCGCGGTTCATGCGCTCGATGAACGAGCGGTCCACCTTGAGCGCGTCGATCGGGAGGGTCGCGAGGTAGGACAGGCTCGAGTAGCCGGTCCCGAAGTCGTCGATGGACAGCGTCACCCCCATGTGGCGCAGCGCCGAGAGCGTGGACACCGCGTTCTCGATGCCGTCCATCAGCACGCTCTCCGTCACCTCGAGCGTGAGCTGCGAGGGGCTCATCTCGGCCGCCTGCAGGGCGCGCTGGACGTGGGCGACGAAGTCCGGGTGGGTGAGCTGCAGGCTCGAGACGTTCACGCTCATCTGGAGCGTCGAGCTCTCGCGGATCGCCTTCCACTCGCGCATCTGGCGGCAGGCCTCCGTGAGCACCCAGTTGCCGAGCGGGACGATGAGGCCCGTCTCCTCGGCCACGGGGATGAAGGTCGCCGGCTCGAGCAGCCCCCTGTCGGGGTGGTTCCAGCGCACCAGCGCCTCGAACCCGATGAGCCTGCGGTCGCGCAGCGAGCAGATCGGCTGGTACTCGAGGTAGATCTGGCCCTGGCCGAGCGCGCGGCGCAGCTCGCTCTCGAGCTGCAGCTGCGCGGTCACGTGCTGGTGCAGGCTCGAGTCGAAGAGGGCGTACTGCGCCTTGCCCTTCGACTTCGCCTTGTACATGGCGATGTCGGCGTCGCGGATGATCTGGTCGGAGGTCTGGTAGCCGTTCGTGCTGAAGGTGATGCCGATGGAGGCGCTGATCGCCACCTCCATGGAGCCCAGCTGCACCGGCTTCTGCAGCTCCTTCTGGATGCGCTCGGTGAGCTCGATCGCGTCGCGCTGGCGGTTCAGGTCCTCCACGAGGATCGCGAACTCGTCGCCGCCGAGGCGCGCGAGCACGTCCGTGGGCCGCAGCATCTCCTTCAGGCGCCGCGCGAGGTTCACGAGCAGCTCGTCGCCGGCCTTGTGCCCGAGGCTGTCGTTCACCATCTTGAAGCGGTCGAAGTCGAGGTACATCACCGCGAAGCGCTGCTCGGGGTGGCGCTGCACGCGCGCGATGGCGCGGTTCAGCTGCTCGTTGAAGTGCGTGCGGTTCGACAGCTGCGTGAGGCTGTCGTGGTAGGCGTTGTGGTAGAGCTCGGCCTCCGCGCGGCGGCGGGCGCTGATGTCCTGCGCCTGCACGATGAGGTTGTGGGTGCGGAACTGCCAGTCGCGGGCGAGCGAGATGTTGAGCGACATCCAGACGTCGGAGCCGTCGCGGTGGATGCCGCGGACTTCGGTGTGCACGCTCGCGAGCTCGCCCTTCACGAGCCGGTCCACGGGTCCCTGGAGGGCCCCGAGGTCGTCGGGGTTCACCAGCGTGGGCAGCTGCGAGGCGAGCAGCTCCGGGAGCGAGCGCCCGAGCATGTCGCAGAAGGCCTTGTTCGCCTGGATGAAGCGGCCCTCGGTGGACACCAGCGCCATGCCGATCGCCGCGTGCGTGAAGGCGCTGTGGAACCGGCTCTCGCTCTCCTTGAGCTCCTCCATGTGGCGCTGGTCCGACTCCTTGCGCTGGAAGTAGGAGTGCAGCGTCGACAGGAACATCGCGATCACCGGCACCGAGACGAGCAGCACCGGGAGCCCGAACTGCTGGAAGCTCGTGAAGAGCAGGCCCGCGATCGAGGCGCCGGTGAGGTAGGCGAGCCCGATCCAGCCGAAATTGCGCAGCCACTTGAGCGGCGTGAGGGGCGAGCGGGTCTTCAGCGCGAAGAGCGTGGAGGTGAGCAGCGTGTTGGCGACGAAGTAGAGCGCCGCGAAGCCGAAGAGCAGGGAGAGGAGCGCGGCCATGCCGGAGCGGCCCGCGTGGCCGCGCGCGGCCTCGAAGCCGCTCGCGCACACCATCATCGCGAGCGAGGCCATGGCCGGCGTGCCGAGGCGGCTCGTCCAGCGCTTGGAGGTGCGCCAGGACGCGACGAAGCCTTCGAAGGCCGCGGCGATCACCGCCGCCGACGGCCCGTAGAGCAGCATCACGAGGAAGATGAAGATCTCGGCGCCGGCGATCGAGGTCTTGGCCCCGGGGATGCGCACCGGGAAGAGCCCCACGATCGCGGCCACCGCCGCGCCCGCCACGACCTGCACGAGGAACTTGCCGTCGATCGAGACCACGTCGGCGATCGCGTAGCCGAGCGCCGCGAGCCCGAGCAGCGTGACGGTCCACCAGTACCGCCGCGACGCCGCGTTGTAGTCCTGCATGTCGATGATGGCCATGGTCGTGTCCGCGCCCGTGTCGATTGTCGCGTGTTAATCAGGGTTCGCCAAGCGGGATCGCTTCGCTCATGACCACGCCCTCGGACAGGATCACGCCTTCCGAGAGGACCACCCCCTCGGAGAGCACGACGCCTTCCGACAGGACCACCCCTTCGGACAGCACGACGCCCTCGCTCAGGATGATGCCTTCCGAGAGGATGATGCCTTCCGACAGCACGACGCCCTCGGACAGCACGATGCCTTCCGACAGCACGATGCCCAGCGACTTCGTCACGCCGTCGGAGACCGTCGAGGACGGCGTGAACGCGCCCTTGCCGAGGAGGAGGTTGCTCACGCCGAGCGCCCCGCTCATCTGGAGCACGCCGGGGCTCACGAGCCGCATCGGGGGCGTGGCGATCTCCTCGAAGCCCGACATGTAGGACGTGCCGGGGAAATAGTCGATGGAGGTGTCGGTCACGCGCCGCCCCACCCACGACAGCGTCGGGTCGTAGGCGGCCTGGAACCTGGCGATCACGGCCGACCCGCCGAGGACCTGCTGGCCGCCCATGAACACGAACTGGCTCCACTGGAACCGGCGCCCCTCGATCGTCGAGTAGGGCGCGGGCATGCTCTGGCCGGACCCGAGCAGCGAGTCGCCGACGCGCAGGCCGTTGCGGGCCACGCGCGAGGCGATGTCGGTCCTGAGCGCCGCGGAAACCTGGAGCGCGCCCGGCACGTTCACCAGCCCCGCGCCCTGCTCCAGCAGGTTCTGGTTCGGAAGCGGCTCGGCCGTGTACTGGAGGATCGCCTTCACCAGCGGCGGCGTGAGGCCCGGGTTCACCTGCAGCATGAGCGCCACCGCGCCCGAGACCACCGGCGCCGAGAAGGACGTGCCGCTCACGCTGATGAGGCCGGTGCCGACGCGGCCGCCGCTCTGCACGATGAGCTGCGGGTACTGGAGGCCGATCTGGCTCATCAGCCGGCCCGTCGAGTCGGTCGCGAGCGCGCCGATCACGTGGTTGCCGGGGGCGACGAGGTCGGGCTTGAGGACGTCGTCGGGATGGTAGTTCCCCTGCGCGTCCACGTATCCGCCGAGCGTCGGGCCGCGGGAGCTGAAGAAGTTGACGGTGTCGTCCGCGCGGGTCGCCGTGGAATGCATGTTGCTGCTTCCGACGGTGATCGCCGAGGGCTCGTTGCCGGGCGCGCTGATGCCGCCGTAGACCTCGCGGCCGCTCGCGTCCTGGCCGTAGTTGCCGGCCGCGACCACCACGGTGATCCCCGCGGCCACTGCGTTGCGCACCGCGCGGCACAGGGGATCGGTCATGTACGAATCGGTGGAATCGGCGGCGAGGCTGATGTTGAGCACGCGGATCCCGTAGTCCCGGGCGTGGTAGATCACCCAGTCGATGCCGGAGAGCGCGTCGGCGACGTCGCCCACGCCCTGGTCGTTGAGGACGCGCACGTCGAAGAGCGAGGCTCCGGGCGCGATGCCGGTCGAGTCGACCGTCCCGTAGAAGTCGCTTCCCGCGGCGATCGAGGCGACGATCGTGCCGTGGCCGAGCGGGTCCTGGAAGCCCACGCCGGCGCTGTTGATCAGGGATTCGAGGGTCGCGAGGGCGGAGCTGCCCGGATAGATCCGGTTGCTGAAGTCGTATCCGCCCTGCCAGTCCCTCGAGCCCAGCAGCTGGCTGTCGGTGATCTTCTGGAAATCGACGCTGCGCTTCACGCGCGAGCCGCTCCAGGAGCCGGAGAAGGCGGCGTGCGTGGACATGATCCCGGAGTCGAGGAAGGCGATGCCGACGCCCGAGCCGTCCACGCCGGGGCTCACGACCGCGCCATTGCCGCTCGACTCGTAGGAGCCGGTGACGGACTGGAGCATGCTGCGCGTGCGCACCGTCATGCGGTTGGGCGAGATGCTCTCCACGTCGCCGCGCTGCGCGATGCTCAGCACGCGGGAGGCCGGCAGGAGCGCGTACACGCCGTTCACCGAAATGAATTTCTGGTAGACCGAGCCGCCGACGCCGACGATCGCCGAGCGCAGGGAAGTGAGGTCCGGGTCGGTCGTGGGGGCGCTGATCACGAGCACCTTCACCAGGCGGCCGGCGGAGGTGTCCTTCGCCCACGGGAGGCTCGCCACGCTGCTCGCGACGAGGGCCTGCGCCAGGTCGGGCGAGACCTTGCTCATCGCGGCCGAGGCGCTCGTCGAGGCCGCGGCGCTCGCGCCGAAAGCGGCGAAGAGCAGCGCCGCGCCCACCGCCCAGGCGGCACAACGGCGCGCGAGCGCGGGGAGCAGAGTAGTGAACGAGATGCGGGTCCGGGTGAGCATTTTCCCTCCGCTTTGCTGTGAACCAATGCACAGACTCAAGCGATGAGCCGAGAATATCCGGGGGCGCCGCCAACTTTTGTGACTTTCCGCACACCGGCAATTACAGCTGTAAGCCCGGTTACATCCGTAAGAGACCGTATGATGGGAAGCGCCATGCCGACCGAGCTGCAAGCGCTCCCGCTGCCCGAGCTTTTCCGGCGCTTGTCCGCGGGCCACGCCGCCCGGATCACCGTGCTCGTGCCGAACCGGCGCCTCGCCCAGGCCCTCCAGGGCGACTTCGACCGTGTCCAGCTCGCCGCGGGGCGCACTTCCTGGGAGGCGCCGGACATCCTTCCTTTCGGCGCGTTCGTCGAGCGCTGCCACGAGGAGGCCCTCTACGGCGCGGACGGAGACCGGGTTCCCGCGCTGCTCACCGCGGCCGAGGCCCAGCTCCTCTGGGAGGAAGCGCTGCACGCGGGACGCTGGCGCGAGCGGATGCTCTCGGTTCCCGCCAGCGCGGCGCTCGCCGCCGAGGCCTGGGAGCTCGCGCACGCCTGGCGCCTGGAAGGCGCGATCGAGGCGGGCGGCGCAGGCGAGGACGCGGAGGCTTTCGCGGCCTGGTGCGCGCATTACCGGCGCCGCACGCAACGCGACGGCCTCGTCGACGCGGCGCGCCTTCCCGCCTTCGTCGCGGCGCGCTTCGCGAGCGGGGCCGCGGCGCCTCCCGCCGCGATCGTGCTCCACGCGTTCGACCTTCTCACGCCGCAGCAGGAGGATTTCCTCGCCGCCTGCGCGCGGGCCGGCGTGGCGCTCGCGCGCTCCGTCCCTCCCCGCGCGGCGGGCCCGGTGCGCCGCGTGGAATTCGACTCGCCGCGCGAGGAGCTCGAGCACGCGGCGCGCTGGGCGCGCGAGCGCCTGGAGCGCGCGGGGCCCGGCCCGGCCCCGCGCATCGCGGTGGTCGTCCCGCAGCTCGCCGAGCGCCGCCGCGAGGTCGCGAGAATCTTCGCCCGCGTGCTCGCCGCGGACGCCGTGCCGGCCGATCCGGCGCAGGCTCTGTTCAACGTCTCGCTCGGCGCGCCGCTCGCCTCCTATCCCCTCGTCGATTGCGCGCTCGACCTGCTGGAGCTCGCCGCCTCCCCGCTCGCCTTCGATCGCGCGAGCCGCCTGCTGCGCTCGCCCTTCGTCGCCGCGGCGCAGTCCGAGGCCGCGGCGCGCGCGCGCCTGGACGTGGCGCTGCGCGAGTTCGCGCCGCCGGCGCTGTCCCTGCATCGCCTTCGCGCGCTCATCCCGGAGGCGCTCGCGCGCCGCGCCCTGCCCCCGTGCCCTTCGCTGCCCGCGCTCCTCGACCGGATGGCGGCCGCCGTCCGGGACGAAGGGCGCGCTCCCGCCTCCGCTTGGGCGCGCCGCTACACCGCGCTGCTCGACGCGGCCGGCTTCCCCGGCGAGCGCGGGCTCGATTCGACCGAGTACCAGGCGCTCGAGCGCTGGCGCGAGACGCTCGGTGAGTTCGGCGCGCTGGGGTCCGTCGCGCCGGCGTGGAACGGCGCGGAGGCGCGCGCGCGGCTCAGGCGCCTGTGCGTCGACGCGGTCTTCCAGCCGGCATCGGGCAACGCGCCGGTCCAGGTGCTCGGCATCCTCGAGTCGGCGGGGCTCGCCTTCGACCACCTCTGGGTGAGCGGCCTCACCGAGGACGCGTGGCCGCTCGCCCCCCGCGCCCATCCGCTCATCGCGCCCGCGCTGCAACGCAGGGCCGGCATCCCGCAGGCGAGCGCGGAGGCGTCGCTGCGCCTGGATGCGGCGCTCACCGATTCGTGGAGCGGAGCGGCGGCCGAAGTGGTGTTGAGCAGCGCCCGCTTCGACGGCGACCGCGAGCTCCTCCCGAGCCCGCTCGTCGCGCGCATCGAGGGCGTCGCGCCCTCCGCGCTCGCGATCGCCGATTTTCCCACGCGCCGCGCGGCGCTGTTCGGTGCGAGCCGCGCGCCGGCAACGCGGGGCACACGCGCGGATACGGTGGCGCCCGCGCTCGGGGCGAGCGCGAGCCCGGGCGGCACGGCGGTGCTCGCCGACCAGGCCGCGTGCCCGTTCCGCGCGTTCGCCCACTTCCGCCTCGAGGCGCGGGCCCTCGAGTTCCCCCAGCCGGGCCTCGGGAGCGCGGAGCGCGGGCTGCTGCTGCACGCGATGATGGCGCGCCTCTGGAGCGCGCTGGGAGACCAGGCGACGCTCGCGGCGACGCCCGAGGAGCGCCTCGCCGCGCTCGTCGAGGAGGCCGCGGGGCACGCGGTGGCGCGCGTGCGCTCCGAGCGGCCGGGGCGCCTCGACGGGCGCTTCGCGCAGCTCGAGCGCGAGCGGCTCGCGCGCATCGCCCGCGGATGGCTCGAGATCGAGCGCGCACGCTCCCCCTTCGAGGTGCGCATGCGCGAGGAGAGGATGACGCTCGCCGCGGGCCACCTGCGGCTCGCCGGGCGCGTGGACCGCGTCGACCGCCTGCTCGACGGGCACGGCGGGCTCGCGGTGATCGACTACAAGTCCGGGCGGGCGAGCGTGTCCGACTGGCTGGGTCCCCGGCCCGACGACGCGCAGCTTCCCCTGTACGCGCTCGCCGCGGGCGACGAGGAGATCCGCGCGGTGGCTTTCGCGCGGCTGAGGATCGGCGAGCTCGGCTTCGCCGGCCTCGCCCGCGACAAGGAAGCTCTCCCGGGGGTGCGCACCGTCGACCGGCACCGGATCGCGCGCCGGCAGGCGTCGTCGTGGGGCGAGCTCCTGCAGCGCTGGCGCGAGGAGCTCGATGCGCTCGGCGATGACTTCGCGAGCGGCGACGCGCGGGTCGACCCGAAGCGCGGGCTTCGCACCTGCGAGCGCTGCGACCTGGGCGCCCTGTGCCGCGTGCACGAGCGCTACGGCTTCGGCGCAGGCGAGGACGGCGCGGAAGACGAGGAGGCGCCGGAATGAGCGCCGCACCGATCGCCGACGCCGTCGAACGCGAGGCGGCCCTCGATCCCGCGCGCTCGTGCATCGTGCAGGCGCCCGCGGGCTCCGGAAAAACGGGGCTGCTGATCCAGCGGTTCCTGCGCCTGCTCGCCGGCGTGGAGCGGCCCGAGGAGATCCTCGCGATCACCTTCACGCGCAAGGCCGCCGCCGAGATGCGCCGCCGCGTGCTCGAGGCGTTGGCGGCCGAATCCGAGGGCGCCCCGCCTCCGGCGGAGCCGAACGCCCGCCTCACGCGCAGCCTCGCCGCGGGCGCGCTCGCGCGCGATCGCAGCCGCGGGTGGCGTCTCCTCGACGACCCCGCGCGGCTTCGCATCCAGACCATCGATTCGCTGTGCGCCTCGCTCGCGCGCCAGATGCCGGTGCTCTCGGGGCTCGGCGCGGTCCCCGCGGTCGTGGAGGACGCACGCGAGCTCTACCGGGAGGCCGCCGAGCGCACGCTGGCGCTCGTCGAGGGCGGCGATCCCGCGGCCGAGGCCTTGTGCCGCCTGCTGGTGCACCTCGACGGCGACTGGGGCGCGGCGCGCTCGTTCCTCGAGGCGATGCTCGCGCGGCGCGACCAGTGGCTCGGGCGCGTCGCGGGGTTCGAGGCGGACGCGGCGGCGCGTGCCGCGCTCGAGCAGGCGTTCCGCGCCGAGCGCGCGAGGCTCATGAAGCGGGCCAGGGCGCTCATGCCTGCGGACGAGGAAGGGCGGTTCGCGAGCCTCGCCCGCTTCGCCGCGGCCAACCTCGCCCGCGAGGGCCCGGGCACCCCGCTGGCGAGCCTCGCCGACGTGACGCGCTATCCGCCGGCGGCCGAGGAGCACGTGGACGCGTGGCGCGCGATCGTCGAGTTCCTGCTCGTCGGGAAGGACCCGGCGCATCTGCGCCGCATCGTGAACAGGCGCCACGGTTTCCCCTCGACCGGCGGAGTCGAGCGGACGTTCCGCCGGCAGATGCTCGACCTGCTCGCGCGGCTCGCCGCGGTGCCGGGACTCGCCGAGGCCCTCGAGGGGCTGCGCCGCATGCCCCCGGCCGGATTCACCGACGCGCAATGGGAAGCGCTCGGCGCCGTGGTCGCGATCCTTCCGCGCGCGGCCGCCGAGCTGCAGCTCGTGTTCGCGGCGCGGGGCGAGATCGACTTCGCGGGCATCGCGCAGGCCGCGGTCGCCGCGCTGGGCGACGAGGACGACCCCACGGACCTGCTGCTCGCCCTCGACGTGCGCCTCGGGCACCTGCTGGTCGACGAGTTCCAGGACACCTCGCGCAGCCAGTGGGAGCTCGTCACGCGGCTCACCGCCGGATGGACCGAGGGCGACGGGCGCACGGTGTTCCTCGTGGGCGACCCCATGCAATCGATCTACCGCTTCCGCGAGGCCGATGTCGCGCTCTACCTGCGCGCGCGCGAGCGGGGCCTGCCGCACGTCGCGCTCGCCCCGGTGCGCCTCGCGACCAACTTCCGCTCGCAGGCGGGGCTCGTCGCCTGGTTCAACGGCACCTTCGGGCGGGTGCTCGCGGCCGCCGAGGACGCCGACGCGGGTGCCGTGCCCCACGCGCCGTCGAGCCCCCACCTTCCCGAGCGCGCCGGGCCCGCCGTGCAATGGCACGCGTTCGTCGGGCGCGACGCACGCGAGGCGCGCGAGGCCGAGGCGCTCAAGGTGGCGCAGATCGTGCGCGACACGCTCGCCTCGAGCCTCACGGAAACGATCGCGATCCTGGTGCGCAACCGCCCGCACCTCGAGCTCGTCGTGCCGGCGCTGAAGGCCCAGCGTGTGCCCTTCCGCGCCGTGGACATCGAGCCCCTTGGGGCGCGACCCGTGATCCAGGACCTGCTCGCGGTCACCCGCGCGCTCTCGCATCCGGGCGATCGCATCGCGTGGCTCGCGCTGCTGCGGGCGCCGTGGTGCGCGCTCACCGTGGCGGAGCTCCACGCGCTCGGGGGCACGGCTCCCGGCGAGGAGGAGACGGGCGCCACGGTGTGGGAGCGGCTCGAGGACGAGGAGCGGCTCGCGCGGCTGGGAGCCGAGGGACGCGAGCGCGCCGGGCGCGTGCGCTCGATCCTGCGGCCCTTCGTCGAGCATCGTCTGCGCGGGAGCCTGCGCGAGCGCGTCGAAGGCGCGTGGGTCGCGCTCGGGGGCCCGGCCTGCGCGGCGGGCGCGGCCGATCTCGAGGATGCCGAGACGTTCTTCGGCGAGCTCGACGCGCTCGAGCGCGCGGGCGACATCCCGGATCCCGCGGTGCTCGCGGAGCACCTCGAAGAGCTCTACGCCGCGCCCGATACCGCCGCCGGCACGCGCGTGCAGGTGATGACGATCCACAAGGCGAAGGGGCTCGAGTTCGACACGGTGATCGTGCCCGGCCTCGACCGCCTGCCGCGCGCCCCCGAGCGGGCGCTCTTCGCCTGGAAGGCGCGCGCCGACGGCACCCTGATGATGGCGCCGGTGCGTGCGGCGGGGGAGGGCGAGGAACCCGCTTACGACTACCTCGCCGGCCTCGAGGAGGCGGCGGCGGGACACGAGCTCGAGCGCCTCCTGTACGTCGCGGCGACGCGCGCGGCTCACCGCCTGCACCTGCTCGGCTTCGCGCGGGTGGAGGACAAGGGGGGCGAGCGCCGAGTGCGCGCACCGTCGCGGCGCTCGCTGCTGGGACGGGCGTGGCCCGTCGCGCGCGCGCACTTCGAGCTCGCGATTCCGCGGGACGAGGAGGCCTCCGCCCCGGCCATCGAGCCGGCCGAGCGCGGCGAGCTGCGTACGATCGATCCGGCCCTGCTCGAGCTGCGCGTGCCGCCTCCGGCGGCCGAGGCGAAGGCGCCGCCCGCTGCCGCGATCGCGATCGAGTTCTCGTGGGTGGGCGAGACGGCGCGCCACGTCGGAACGGTGACGCATCGCTGGCTGCAATGCATCGGCGCCGAAGGGCTCGATGCGTGGAACGGTGCGCGCGTGGCCGCGCTCGGCCCGCGGGTCGAGCGCGAGCTCGCCCGGCGCGGCGTTCCCGCCGAGGAGCGGGCGGCGGCGCGCGATCGCGTCCTGCGCGCGCTGGACGCCGCGATCGCCGACGAGCGCGGCCGGTGGCTGCTGCGCGCCCGGGAGAGCGCGCGCTCCGAATACCGCCTGCGCCTCGCCGGGCCGGACGGCGTGCGCCTCGCGGTGATCGACCGCACCTTCGTGGACGACGACGGGCGCCGCTGGATCGTGGACTACAAGACGAGCGTGCACGAAGGCGGCGAGCCCGAGCGCTTCCTCGACCGCGAGGTGGAGCGCTACCGGGAGCAGCTCGCCGGTTACGCGGCCGCCTTCCCGGGCGAGGACGTCGCCCTGGGCCTCTACTTCCCGCTGATGAGGGGCTGGAGGGTCGTGCCGCGCGCCTGAAGGCTCAGCCGCCCTCGCCGCGCTGCGCGCGCAGGGCCTCGACGATTCCGCGCAGCTCGGCGAGCTCGCGGCGCAGCTCGTCGATCTCGGACCTCAGCGCGGCCGCCTCGCCCGCAGGGGGCGCGTCGCCGGGGGGCGCGGCGGCGGCCGGCTCGCCCGACAGCAGATGCGTCCAGCGCGTCTCGCGCATGCCGGCCGCGCGGGCCAGCTCGCGCGCGAGGGAGCGCTCGGCGAGCTCGCGCAGGAAGGCCTCCACCGCGAGGATGTCGCCGAAGCGGTGCAAGCGCTCGCTGTTGATGCGCAGTTCCCCCGCCGTCTGCGGCCCGCGCAGGAAGAGCGCCGCGAGGAGGGCCACCGATTGCGGCGGGATCCCCAGCGCCTTGCCCACGTTGTGCGCGTAGCGCATCACGCGCCCGCCGCTCGACTCGACCACGAGCGAGAGCGACTTGAGCCGGTCGAGGGCCGCCTGCACCTCGGTGTCCGCCGCCTCCATCACCGGATCGCGGCTCGACTTCTGGTTGCAGCCGGCGACCAGCGCGTTGAGCGTGAGCGGGTAGGCGTCGGGAACGGTGTGCTGCTTCTCGACGAGCACGCCGAGCACGCGCGCCTCGAGCGGCGCGAGGGCGGGCGGGGCGGCGCTCAGATGCGCACCCCGCCGCTGAGCAGCCCGATCACCCCGATCACGATGAGGTACACCGCGACGATGTAGTTGAGCAGGCGCGGCATGATGAGGATGAGGACGCCCGCGATGAGCGAGACGAGGGGCCCCAGCGCGACGTGGATGTTCATGCGGTTCTCCCGGCGAGGATCACTCGAGCCATGCGCGAAGCAGCCGCGTGACTTCCGCGGGCCGCTCGATGGAAGCCATGTGGCCGCAGTCCTCGATCACCTCGAGGCGCGCCCCGGGAATGCCGGCGGCGAGCTCCCGGAGGATCTCCACGGGCATGAGCACGTCGCCGCGCGCCGCGACGACGAGCGTGGGGCAGGCGATGGCGGCGAGGTGCGGCCGGCTGTCGATGCGCCCGATGATCGCGCGCTCCTGGCGCAGGAACGCCTCCTTGCCGGTCGCTAGCGCCATGCGCGTCACGGTGCCGGCGATCTCCGCCTGCGCGAGGTGCGCGGGCGTGACGAGCCGCGGAAGGAGCTGCGCGCCCACGGCCGGAAAATCGGTCTCGGCGAGCTCCATGAGGCGCCGGCGGTTCTGCGTCGCCTCGGGCGTGTCGGGCCGCGCGTTCGTGTTGAGGAGGGCGAGGCGCTTCACCCGGTCAGGCGCGCGGCGCATCACCTCGAGCGCGACGTAGCCGCCCATGGAATGGCCCGCGAGCGCGAACTCGCGCGCGGGCGCCTGGGCGAGGGCCTCCCCGGCGAGGGCCGTGATGGTGTCGCCGCGCGTGAGGTCGGCGACGGCGCACGAGGCGGCGTCGCCGAGGCCCGCGACCTGGTGCGCGAACGCCTCCGCGTTCTCGAGGAGGCCGGGAAGCAGCAGCAACGGGGTCGGCGGCATGGGCCTTGGGCAGCGCTACGCAAGGGAAAGTTGCGAGCGATGCTGCCACAAGGGCGCCGGCTTCGCAGGAGCCGCCAGGCCGGGCGCGACGCTCCCGCGCCTTCAGGCGGAATCAGGAGTCGGTGACGGACCTGCGCAGGAAGGTGTCGGCCTCGAGGGCGCGGCGATCGAGCTCGGCGTTGTAGCCGCGCTCCATGACGGCGCCGAGGCGCTTCACGGCACGGTCGAGGGCGGCGCCGCCCTCGGCGATGAGCTGCCCGATGTAGGCCGCCCGCGCGGTACGCGCGCGTTCGATGTGGTCCTCGACGGAAAGTTGGGATTTGTTGCCGGCGACGATGATCATTGATGCAACGCTCCTTGTGGGAAGGTCTCCGGGACGCGGCAGAGATGGGACTTGCCTGGGCCCCGTGAGCAAAATATAGTGGTCATGTTGCACTGCAACAACCGATTTGTTCTCCGCCAACGGGTGAGAAAAACTGAGGCATGCCCCGCCTTTCCGAGCGTCTTCCGCCGCTGAATTCCCTGCGCGTCTTCGAGGCCGCGGCCCGCCTCCTGAGCTTCAAGGAGGCCGCGCGGGAGCTGCACGTCACCCCGGGGGCCGTGAGCCACCAGGTCAAGCTCCTCGAGGAGCACCTGGGCGTGACGCTCTTTCGCCGCCTCACGCGGGCGATCGAGCTCACCCCCGAAGCGAAGGCGATGCTGCCCAAGGTCCAGGAAGGGCTGGAGAGCTTCGCGGCGGCGCTCGCCCGCGTGCGCCGGCGGCGGGCCGCTCGCGCGCTCACCGTCGTGGCCCCGCCCAACTTCACGGCCCGATGGCTCCTTCCGCGCCTCGGCCGCTTCACCGGCGCGCACCCCCAGATCGAGCTGCACGTCGCGAGCCGCCCGGCGATGATCGACGGTCTCGAGGCGCCCGTCGCGCCCGCCGCGGAAGCCCCGGAGGGCTCCCCGGTGGTGATGGTGCGATTCGGCGGCGGTCGCTATCCCCGGGCGCGCGTGGACGAGCTCTTCCGCGCGGTGTACGTGCCGGTGTGCAGCCCGAAGCTGCTGCGCGGCGAGCATCCGTTGCGCGCGCCCGCCGACCTGCGGTTGCACACGCTCCTGCACGACGACACCGTGATCGAGGAGGGCGCGCGACCGGCGTGGTCCGACTGGCTCGCGGCCGTGGGAGTCGAAGGGGTGGACGCGACTCGTGGCCCGCGCTTCAGCGACGCCTCCCTCGCCCTCGAGGCGGCGATCGACGGCATGGGGGTCGCGCTCGCGATGAAGCCGCTGGTGCGCACCGAGATCGAGGCCGGGCGCCTCGTGGTGCCCTTCGACCTCGCGGCGCCGGCGGTCTTCGCGTACTACGTCGTCGTCCCCGAGACCCCCGCCCGCGACCCGGGCGTCGAGGCATTCCGCGCGTGGCTGCTCGCCGAGGCCGCGCCCGAGCGCCGCTGAGGCCCGCGCCAGGGCTTCCCTAGAGCCAGCCCGCGCGGCGGAAGCGCCGGAACAGCGCCCAGTCGATGAGGACCATCACGGCGACCGCGGCCGGGTATCCCAGCCCCCAGTCGAGCTCGGGCATGTGGCGGAAGTTCATGCCGTAGATGCCGGCGATCATCGTGGGCACGGCGACCAGCGCCGCGTAGGAGGCGAGGCGCTTGGTCACCTCGTTCTCGGCGAGCGTGATCATCGAGAGGTTCACGGACATCGCGGTTACCACCATGTCGCGCAGTCCGTCGACGGCCACGCTCACGCGCAGGAGGTGGTCGTGGATGTCGCGGAAGTAGTCCTGCGTTCCGTGGCAGACCTGGGGCACGCGGCCCCCGAAGAGCCGGTGGGTGACCTCGATGAGCGGCTCGACGGCGTGTCGCAGCACCATGAGCTTGCGCTTGAGGTGGTAGAGCTCCTCGATGTTGGCGCGCGGCGAGCTGCCCGAGAAGATGCGCGCCTCGAGGCTTTCGAGCTCGACCTCGAGCGCGTCGACCACGGGGAAGTAGCGGTCCACCACGTTGTCCATCAGCGCGTAGAGCACGAAGCCCGACCCGTGGCGCAGCAGCTCGGGCTCGCGCTCCGTGCGCTCGCGCACCGCGACGAAGCCGTGCTCCGTGCCCCTGCGCACCGACAGCACGTAGTTGGGGCCCGCGAAGATGCTCACCTCGGCCACTTCGACCTCCTCGCCGCGCGGCTCCACGATGTGCAGCACGGCGAAGAGCGAGTCGCCGTACTCCTCCATCTTGGGACGCTGGTGGCCGTGGCTCGCGTCCTCGACCGCGAGCGGGTGCAGGCCGAACTCCCGCTGCATCTGCTCGAGGTCCGCGCTCGAGGGATCCTTCAGCGCGACCCACACGAAGCAGCCGGGCCGCTTCAGGTACTCGCTGATCTCCTCGGCCCGGATGTCGCCGAGCTTGCGCCCGTCCTGGTAGGCGACGCAGTTGACGATCACGCCGGATCCTCCCACTCGGCGGTCGCCTCCATCGTGATCGCGCCCTCCGCGTCGCGCGTCCACAGCCGCGCGCGGCGAGGCGCCCCGTCGGGCAGGCCGCAGGTCGCGAAGGGCGCCGTGTCGAAGAGGGGGCGCCGCGCCCGGAAGGAGAAGGTGCGCACGCGCACCGCCGGCTTCTCGCGGCGCAGCAGGTCCACGAGGAGCGTGGCGATGAGCGGCCCGTGCACGACGAGGCCCGGGTAGCCCTCGACCTTCGTCGCGTACGGCTGGTCGTAGTGGATGCGGTGGCTGTTGAACGTGACCGCCGAGTAACGGAAGAGCAGCACCGGGTCGGGGCGGATCTCGCGGCGCCAGGCCTCGCCCGGGGGCGCCGGCTCGGCGCGCGCGGCGAGCGCCCCCTCGCCGCGGAACACGATGTCGTGCTCGTCGGCGAGGACCGGCCCGCCGGGATCCGCGATCTCGTGGCGCACCGTGACGAACACGAGGGGCCCGCTGCGGCCCTCCTTCACCGCGACGTGGCGAATCGTGGACACGCGCGAGACCTCGGAGCCCACCACGAGGGGGCGAAGGAACTCGAGGCGGCTGCCCGCCCACATGCGCCGCGGCAGGGGCACCGGCGGAAGGAAGCCACCGCGGTGCGCATGGCCGTCGGGCCCGACCTCGGACTCGCGGTAGGCGGGCAGGAAATAGAGCCAGTGCGCGAGGGGCGGGGCGAAGTCGCCGAGGCGCGGCGCGGGATCGTCGCGGTCGAGGAGCGCCGAGAGCGCCACGAGCGGCGCGGCGGTCACCGTGTCGCGGCGCGTCTCGCTGCGCCCGATCCAGCGCTCGAGACCCGCGAGCCCGGCAGCGGCGCTCATTGCGCCTCCCACGCGCCGCCCAGCGCGCGGATGAGCGCAGTGCTCGCCGCGAGGCGCCGCGCGCCGAGGGAGACGAGCGCGCTGTCCTGCGAGAGCTGCGCAGCCTGCACCACGACCACGTTGAGGAAGCTCACGGTTCCCGCCTTGTACTGGTTCAGGGTGAGCGCCACGCTCTCGCGCGCGGCGCGGGTCGCTTCTTCCTGGACGACTGCCTCGTCGGCGAGCCAGTGCACCGCGGCGAGGTCGTCCTCCACCTCCTGGAGCGCCTGCAGGACGGTCTGCCGGTAGTTCGCGACCGCCTCGTCGTAGGCCGCGCGCGCGATGGCGACCTCGGCCCCGCGCGCGCCGAAGTCGAGCAGCGTCTCGGCGGCGGCCACCCCCAGGGACCAGACGCGGGTCGGGGCGGAGGCGAGATGCGCGATGGAAGCGCCGACCGCGCCGCCGCTCGCCGTGAGGTCGAACGACGGATAGTACGCCGCCTCGGCCACGCCGATGCCCGCGTTGGCCTGGGCCACGCGGCGCTCCGCCGCGGCCACGTCGGGACGGCGTTCCAGCAGCGTCGAGGGAACGCCCGGCGGCACCGACGGAACGTAGGCCTCGACGTCGGCCGGCTCGATGGAGAACGAGCCGGGAGGGCGGCCCACGAGGACGGCGATGGCGTGCTCGAGCTGGGCGCGCGTGGCGCGCAGGTCCAGCGCGTTGGCCTGGGTGCTCTTCAGCTGGGTCTCGGATTGCACGACGTCCACTTTCGCCGCCACGCCCGCGCGGTAGCGATTCTGGGTGAGGGTGTACGAAGTCTGGAACGCCTTGATCGTGTCGTCCAGGAGTGCGATCCCGGCGTCGGTCGCGCGCAGCTGGAAGTAGTCGGTGGCGAGCTCGGCCTGCAGCGATAGGCGAACGGCCTCGACGTCCGCTGCGCTCGCCTCCTCCGCGGCGCGATTCGACTCGACGAGGCGGCGCACGCGGCCCCACAGGTCCGGCTCCCAGCCCGCGTCGAGGGAGATGCTGTAGTTGCGGGCGTCAGTGGCGTTGGCGCGCCCTCGCGTGGCGCTCGCGCTTGCGCCTACCGTCGGGAAGAGCTGCGCGCGCGCCGCCTGCACCTCCGCCACCGCCTGCCGGTGCGCCGCCTCGGAGGCCTTGAGCGACTGGTTCGAGACGCTCACCTGCTCTTCGAGCCCGTCGAGCACCGGGTCGCGGAAGGCTTGCCACCACCGGCCCCTGGGGGCGGCGTCGGCGGGCTTGGCGACGACCCACTCGCCCGCCTCCTTGTACGCCGGGGGCGTCTGCACCGCGGGCTTCGAGTAATCGGGGCCGACGGCGCACCCGGCGAGCATGGCCATCGCGAGCGCCGCCGTCGAACGGGAACGGACGGATGCAGGGCCTCTCACGCGGACTCCACGACGAGGTCGGGGTGGCGGCGCCGGAAGGCGCGCCGCGCCGCGAGGCGCAGGCGGTCGAGGTAGAGGTAGATCACGGGCGTCGTGTAGAGCGTGAGCAGCTGGCTCACGACGAGGCCCCCCACGATCGAGATGCCGAGCGGCCGGCGCAGCTCCGCCCCGTCGCCCAGGCCGAGCGCGAGGGGAAGGGCGCCCAGCATCGCCGCCATGGTGGTCATCATGATCGGGCGGAAGCGCAGCAGGCAGGCCTCGTAGATCGCCTCGCGCGGCGCGCGGCCGTCGCGCCGCTCGGTCTCCAGGGCGAAGTCGATCATGAGGATCGCGTTCTTCTTCACGATCCCGATGAGCAGCACCACGCCGATCAGGGCGATGATCGAGAAATCGGTCCGGAAGAGCATGAGCGCGAGGAGCGCCCCGAGGCCCGCCGAGGGCAGGGTGGACAGGATCGTCACCGGGTGCACGAGGCTCTCGTAGAGCACGCCCAGCACGATGTACACGGCCACGAGGGCGGCGAGCACGAGCCACGGCTCGCTCGCGAGCCCCTGCTGGAAGAGCTTCGCGGTGCCCTCGAAGGAGGCGTAGATCGAGGAGGGGACACCGATGCGAGCCATCGTGTCGCGCACCACGTCCGAGGCCTCCGACATCGAGACGCCCGGGGCGAGGTTGAAGGAGATCGTCGTGGCGGCGAACTGCCCCTGGTGGCTCACCGCGAGCGGCGCCTGCGTGGGCTCGTAACGCGAGAACGCCGAGAGCGGCACCTGACCCTTCGTGGGCGAGAGCACGTAGATCGAGCGCAGGATCTCCGGGCTCTGCCAGTACTCGGGCGCGGCCTCCAGCACGACGTGGTACTGGTTGCGGTCCTGGTAGATCGAGGAGACCTGCGCCTGGCCGAACGCGAGGTTGAGGGCCGTGTCGATCGCCTGGGGCGTGATGCCCAGGCGCGAGGCGGTTGCGCGGTCGATGACGAGCGTCATCTGCAGCCCCTTGTCCTGCTGGTCGGAGTTCACGTCGGTGAGCTCCGGGCGGTCGGCGAGCGCGGCCTCGAGGCGCGGTCCCCAGGTGCGCAGCAGCCCGAGGTCGTCGCCGCGCAGCGTGAACTGGTTGCTCGCCTCCGATTCCCGCCCCCCGGAGCGCAGGTCCTGGATCGGGTTGAGGAAGAGGCTCGCGCCGGGCTCCTTCGACAGGGCCATGCGCATGCGCGTGGTGACCGTGTCGATGTCGCCGCGCTCCTTCAGGGGCTTGAGCGAGATGAACATCCGGCCCGTGTTGGTCTGCCCGAAGCCCCCGCTGCCCGTGAAGGCGGTCACCTTGTCCACCGCGGGGTCGCGCATGACGATCGCGACGAAGTCCTGGAGCTTGCGGCGCATCGCCTGGAAGGAGATCTGCTGGTCGGCGTGGATGAAGCCGATGATGCGGCCCGTGTCCTGCTGCGGGAAGAAGCCCTTGGGGATCTTCACGTAGAGCACGAAGTTGACCGCGAAGGTGGCGAAGAAGAGCGCGAGCATGGGCAGCGGATGGCGCAGCACGAAGCCGAGGCTCCTCGCGTAGCCGCGGCGCATGCCCTCGAAGGCGGCCTCGCTCCAGCGCGCGAGGCGCCCGGGAGGCCGCTCGGGGGCGGAGGCGAGGAGCTTCGAGCACATCATCGGCGTGGTGCTCAGCGAGAGGGCGAGCGAGATGCCCACCGCCACGGAGAGCGTCACCGCGAATTCGCGGAACAGCCGCCCGATGATGCCGCCCATGAAGAGGATGGGGATGAAGACCGCCACCAGCGAGACGCTCATCGAGACCACGGTGAAGGCCACCTCGCGGGCGCCGGCGAGCGCGGCCTCGAAGGGCGCCACCCCCCGCTCGATGTGGCGCGAGACGTTCTCCAGCACCACGATCGCGTCGTCCACGACGAAGCCGGTCGCGATGGTGAGCGCCATGAGCGAGAGGTTGTTCAGGCTGAATCCGAGCAGGTACATCGCGGCGAAGGTGCCGATGAGGGAGATCGGCACCGCCACGGCGGGGATGAGCGTCGCGCGGACGTTGCGCAGGAAGGCGAAGACCACGAGGATCACGAGCGCCGTGGCGATGAGGAGCGTGCGCTCGACCTCGTGCAGCGAGGCGCGGATCGTGCTCGTGCGCTCCATCATGAGCAGCAGCTTCACGTCCGAGGGGATCGAGGCCTGCAGCTCGGGGATCATGGCGGTGATCGTGTCGACCACCTCGATGATGTTGGCGTTGGGCTGGCGGTTGATGATGATGAGCACCGCGGGCTTGCCGTTGGCCATGCCGTAGTTGCGCACGTCCTGCACGCTGTCCACGACCCGGCCCAGGTCGCCCAGGCGCACCGCCGCCCCGTTGCGCCAGGCGACGATCACGGGGAGGTAGTCGCGCGCGGTCTTCGCCTGATCGTTCGCCTCGACCTGCCACTGGCGGTCGCCTTCCTCGACGACGCCCTTCGGGCGGTGCGCGTTCGTCGCGACGATGGCGGCGCGCACGTCGTCGAAGCCGATGCCCATGTCGTTGAGCACCGTGGGGTTGAGCTCCACCCGCACCGCGGGCAGCGACCCCCCGCCCACCGTCACCTGGCCCACCCCCTTCACCTGGGACAGGCGCTGCGCGAGGTTCGTGGAGGCGATGTCGTACATCTGCCCCGGCGTGAACCGGTCGGAGGTGAGCGCGAGGATCATCACCGGCGCGTCCGCCGGGTTCACCTTGCGGTAGGTGGGATTGTTGGGAAGGCTCGAGGGCAGGTCGGCGCGCGCGGCCTGGATGGCCGCCTGCACCTCGCGGGCGGCGCCGTTGATGTCGCGCGAGAGCTCGAACTGCAGCGTGATGCGCGAGTTGCCGAGCGAAGACTGCGAGGTCATCTCGGTCACGCTCGCGATGCGCCCCAGGGCGCGCTCGAGGGGCGCGGCCACCGTGGCGGCCATCACCTCGGGGCTCGCGCCCGGCAACGCGGCCGAGACGGAGACCACCGGGAAGTCCACCTGCGGCAGCGGCGAGACGGGCAGCAGCCCGAACGAGACCATGCCCGCGAGCGCGATGCCGGCCGTGAGCAGCGTGGTCGCCACGGGCCGGCGGACGAAGGGCTCGGTGATGTTCATCCGCGGTTCCGGCCGCCTCTCATTCGCCCGCCACCGCCTGCTCCCGCGCGCCGCGGTGCCAGCGCTCGCGCCAGCGCCTCGCGATCCGGTCGAAGTAGAGGTAGATCACGGGGGTGGTGAAGAGCGTGAGGAGCTGCGAGACGGCGAGGCCCCCGACCATCGCGATGCCCAGCGGGCGGCGCAGCTCCGCGCCCACGCCCCAGGCGATCATGAGGGGGAAGGCGCCCAGCATGGCGGCGAGCGTCGTCATGAGGATCGGGCGGAAGCGCAGCAGGCACGCCTGGCGGATCGCCTCGCGCGGGGCGAGCCCCTGCTCGCGCTCGGCGTCGAGCGCGAAATCGATCATGAGGATCGCGTTCTTCTTCACGATCCCGATGAGCAGGATGATCCCGATGATCGCGATGATGCCCAGGTCCTGGCCGGCGACCATGAGCGAGGCGAGCGCGCCCACGCCGGCCGAGGGCAGCGTCGAGAGGATCGTCACCGGGTGGACGTAGCTCTCGTAGAGGACGCCCAGCACGATGTACATGGTGACGACCGCCGCGAGGATGAGCAGCAGCGTGTCGAGGAGCGAGGCGCGGAAGGCGAGCGCGGCGCCCTGGAAGCTCGTGCGCACGCTCAGCGGCAGGCCGAGGTCCTTCTCGGCCTTCTCGATCGCGTCCACGGCCTGGCCGAGGGAGTAGCCGTCCGCCACGTTGAACGAGACCGTGGTCGCCGGGAACTGCCCGAGGTGGTTCATCGCGAGCGCGCCGGTGCGCTCCGCGACGCTCGCGACGGCCGAGAGCGGGACCTGCGCCCCGCCCGCGCCGGCCACGTGCAGGTCGCCGATCGCCTCGGGGCCGCGGCCGAACTCCGGCTTCACCTCGAGCACCACGCGATACTGGCTCGCCTGCGTGAAGATGGTCGAGACGAGGCGCTGCCCGAAGGCGTCGTAGAGCGCGCTGTCGATCGCCGCGGGGGTCACGCCGAGGCGCGCGGCGGTGTCGCGGTCGATGGTGACGTAGGCCTGCAGCCCCTGGTCCTGCAGGTCGGAGGCCACGTCCGCCACCTGCGGCAGCTCGGAAAGGCGGTCCACCAAGCGCCCGGTCCACGTGGCGAGGTCGTCGGCGTTCGCGCTCTCGAGGGTGAGCTGGTACTGGGTCCGGCTCACGCGGTCCTCGATGGTGAGGTCCTGCACGGGCTGCATGTACAGCCCCAGGCCCTCGTGCTGCGCGAGGCGCTCCTTCAGCCGCTGCATCACCACGCCCACCGAGTCGCGCTCGCCGTGGGGCTTGAGCGCGATGAGCACGCGTCCCGCGTTGAGGGTGGTGTTCGTGCCGTCCACGCCGATGAAGGTGGAGACGCTGTCCACCGCCGGGTCCTCGAGGATCGTCTCGGCGAGGGCGCGGCTGCGCGCCGACATCGCCGCGAAGGAGACCGTCTGCGGCGCCTCCGAGATCCCCTGGATGAGGCCCGTGTCCTGCGGCGGGAAGAAGCCCTTCGGGATCGCGAGGTAGAGGACCACCGTGAGGGCGAGGGTGGCGAGGAAGACGAGCAGGGTGAGCGGCTGGTGGTCGAGCACCCAGGCGAGCGCGCGTCCGTAGGCCGCGATCAGGCGCTCGAACGCGCCGCCGCTCCAGCGGGAGAAGCGCCCCTCCTCCTCGGCGGGCGTGCGGCGCAGCAGGCGCGCCGACATCATCGGCGTGAGCGTGAGCGAGATCGCGCCCGAGATGAGGATCGCCACGGCAAGCGTCACGGCGAACTCGCGGAACAGGCGCCCCACCACCTCCCCCATGAAGAGGAGCGGGATCAGCACCGCGATGAGCGAGAGCGTGAGCGAGATGATCGTGAAGGCGATCTGCCGCGAGCCCTCGAGCGCCGCCTCGACCGGGCGCCGGCCCTGCTCCACGTAGCGCGAGATGTTCTCGATCACCACGATCGCGTCGTCAACCACGAAGCCCGTGGCGATGGTGAGCGCCATGAGGGTGAGGTTGTTGATGCTGAACCCCAGGAGGTACATCACGCCGAAGGTGCCGACGATCGACAGCGGGACCGCCACGCTCGGGATGACGGTCGCGCTCCCGCTGCGCAGGAAGACGAAGATCACCATCACCACCAGGACCACCGCGAGCAGCAGCTCGAGCTGCACGTCGTGCACCGAGGCCCGGATCGTGACGGTGCGGTCGGTGAGGATGCGCACGTCCACGGAGGCGGGCAGCGTCGCGGTGAGCGTCGGCAGCAGCTGCTTCACGCGGTCCACGACCTCGATCACGTTGGCGCCGGGCTGGCGCTGCACGTTCACGATGATCGCGGGCGTCGCGTCCATCCACGCGGCGAGCCGCGCGTTCTCGGCGCCGTCGATCACGTCGGCCACGTCCGAAAGGCGGATCGGCGCGCCGTTGCGCCACGCGACGATCACGTCGCGGTACTCGGCGGCGCTCCTCAGCTGGTCGTTCGCGTCGATCGTGTAGGCGCGCGCCGGGCCGTCGAAGCTGCCCTTGGCCTGGTTCACGTTCGCCGCGGCGATGGCCGTGCGGATGTCCTCGAGCGAAAGCCCCTGCGCGGCGGCGGCCTTCGGGTTGACCTGCACGCGCACCGCGGGCCTCTGGCCGCCCGAGAGCGTCACCAGCCCCACGCCCGGGATCTGGGAGATCTTCTGGGCGAGGCGCGTATCGACGAGGTTCTGCACGTCGGTCATCGGGATCGTGCGCGAGGTGACGCCCAGCGTGAGGATCGGCGCGTCGGCCGGGTTCACCTTGCTGTAGATGGGCGGGGAGGGCAGGTCGGCGGGCAGGAGATTCGAGGCGGCGTTGATGGCGGCCTGCACTTCCTGCTCGGCGGTATCGAGGTCGATCGCGAGCTCGAACTGCAGCGTGACGACCGAGGCGCCGCCCGAGCTCGTGGACGACATCTGCTTGAGGCCCGGCATCTGCCCGAACTGCCGCTCGAGGGGCGCGGTGATGGTGGCGGTGGTGATGTCGGGGCTCGCGCCCGGGTAGAGCGTGACCACCTGGATCGTCGGGTAGTCGACCTGGGGCAGCGCCGAGAGCGGCAGCTGGCGATAGGCGACGATGCCCGACAGCAGCACCGCCACCATCAGCAGCGCGGTGGCGACCGGCCGCAGGATGAAGATGCGCGACGGGTTCACTGCGCGCCCGCGTTCCCCGGCCCCGCGTGCTCACGGGGACGGCGCCCCTGGCCGTTGCGCTTGTGGGCGCCCCTGGCGGCGGGGCCGCTCGCCGCGCCAGGGGCGGCCGCGCCCGGCGTCACGACCTCGACCTTGGCCCCCTCGCGAATGCGGTCGACGCCGTCGGTCACGACGCGCTCGCCGGGCTCGAGCCCGGAGTCGATCTCGACGTAGGCGCCGTCCACGGGGCCCGTCGCGACGGGGCGCAGCGTCGCCGTGTCGTCGGCGCGTACGACCCACACGGCGCTGCCCTGGGAATTGCGCTGGATCGCCGCCGAGGGCGCGACCACCACGCCGCGGTGCGTGTCGACCACCATGAGCACGTTCACGAACTGGTTCGGGAAGAGGCGTCCCTCGGGATTGGGCAGCTCCGCCTTGAGCTTCACCGTGCCGGTCGTGACGTCGATCTGGTTGTCGATGCTCGCGAGCGTCCCGCGCTCGAGCAGCGTCTTCTGGTCGCGGTCCCACGCCTCGACCGCGAGCTTCTCCCCCGCGCGCATGCGCTCGAGCACCCGCGGCAGGGCGTCCTGGGGGATGGCGAAGAGCACCGTGATGGGATGCACCTGCGTGATCACCGCGATGCCGTTCGCGTCGCTGCTGTGCACGATGTTGCCCGCGTCCACGAGCCGCAGCCCGAGGCGCCCCGTGATCGGCGCGGTGATCCGCGTGTAGGAAAGCTGCAGCCGCGCGTTGTCCACCGCCGCCTGGTCCACCTTCACGGTGCCCTCGAGCTGCTTGACGAGCGCGGCCTGCTGGTCGACCTGCTGCGAGGCGATGGAGTCCTGCGCGAGCAGCGTGCGGTAGCGGTCGAGGTCGACGCGCGCGTTGGCGAGCTGCGCCGCGTCGCGGGCGAGCTGGCCCTCGGCCTGCTCGAGGGCGACCTGGAAGGGCGCCGGATCGATCCGCGCGAGCACCGCCCCCGCGTTCACGAGCGTTCCGTCGGCGAAGTCGATCTCCTGGAGCAGGCCGTCCACGCGGGGCCTCACGGTCACGGTGCGCAGGGCGACGACGGTGCCGAGCGCGGTCTGGACCACGTTCACGTCGCCCCGCTTCGCGGCGACCGCTGTCACGGGCTGGACGCGGTTCGCCTCGGCCGCGAAGCGCCCCCCGCCGAAGCCTCCGCCCCGGGAGCCCCCGCCGGGGGCGCCGGCCTTCGCCGCGACGGCCGCGGGCGGCTGGGAGTGCGTCCATCGCCACGCGAGCCCGGCGCCGATCGCGGCCAGCGCGAGCACCCCGACGACGACCGCGGGACGGATCCAGCGCCGCCGCGGCGGGCCCACGGGGGCGGGATCGGGCGGGATGGAGGACATGGGGCGGCGGGGAATGTCGAAATGGGCTTGGACCGGCAGTTTCCTAGAGAATCGGGGCCCGGAACGGGCCGATTTGTAACGAGACGCTATTCGGGCACGAGCGGCGGCTCGCTGAGCGCCGCCACCTGCTCGCGCAGCTCCAGGATGCGGTCCTGCCAGTAGCGCGGAGTATTGAACCACGGAAACGCGATCGGGAAGGCGGGGTCGTCCCAGCGGCGGGCGAGCCAGGCCGAGTAGTGGAGGAGCCGCAGCGTGCGCAGGGCCTCGACGAGGTGGAGCTCGCGATCGTCGAACTCGGCGAAATCCTCGTAGCCCGCGAGCAGTCGCCCGAGCTGTCGTCCCATGGAGCGGCGGTCGCCCGAGACCAGCATCCAGAGGTCCTGCACCGCCGGGGCCATGCGGGCATCGTCGAGGTCCACGAAATGCGGCCCGCCGGGGCCGTGGGCGCCCCCGGGCGTCCAGAGCACGTTGCTCGGGTGGCAGTCGCCGTGCACGCGGATCCACGCGACGTCGCCCGCCCGCGCGAACGCGTGCCGGACGCCTTCGAGCGCGAGGTCCGCGGCCTGGCGCCACGCGGCCTCGAGGTCGGCCGGAATGAAGCCGCTCGAGGCGAGCCAGGCGCGCGGCTCCTCGCCGAAAGTCGCGACGTCGAGGCGCGGGCGTTCCGCGAACGGCCGCGCCGCTCCCACTGCGTGGATGCGGCCGATGAAGCGGCCCAGCCACTCGAGGACCTCGCCGTCCTCGAGGTTCGGCGCGCGGCCGCCGCGGCGCGGGAAGACCGCGAAGCGGAAGCCTTCGCTCTCGTGCAGCGTCGCCCCGGCGAGCTCGAGGGGCGCGACGACCGGAACCTCGGCCTCGGCGAGCTCGCGCGCGAAGGCGTGCTCCTCGAGGATCTGGGCGCTCGTCCAGCGCCCGGGCCGGTAGAACTTCGCGACCACGGCGGGGTGCCGCGCCGGGGGCCCGGTCCCGGGCCCTTCCTCGACGCCCACCTGGTAGACGCGGTTCTCGTAGCTGTTGAGCGCGAGCAGCCGCCCGTCGCAGCGCAGCCCGAGCGCCTCGAGCGCGTTCAGCACGACGTCGGGCGTGAGGAGCGAGTAGGGATGGGAGCCTTCCACGCGAGCGATCATAAACGGGGCGGTGCTAGAATCGCCCTACTGCGCCCCCGCTTTCCCCCCACATTCCGGAGACAAGCATGAAAAATCCGCTGGATTCGCTTTGGGGCACCGTCATCTCGGGGCTGGTCCTGACGGTGGTTCTCTACTATCTCGCACGCGCCATCATCGGAGGCTAGGGACCATGAGCTGGGAATTCATCCACTACGGCATCGGCCGATGGGTCCACATCTTCTTCGGCGTGATGTGGATCGGGCTGCTCTACTACTTCAACTTCGTCCAGGTGGACGCGCTCAAGAAGGCGGCGGCGGACAGCCCGCCCACGGGCGCGGGCATCACCAAGCACGTGGCGCCGCTCGCCCTGCTCTACTTCCGCTGGGCCGCGGTCGGCACCTGGGTGATGGGCGCCTTCCTCCTCGGCGACAAGTTCCTCTCGGCGTTCCTGTTCCGGGAGAGCGCCTACGTGCCGATCGGCATCGGCGCGTGGCTGGGCACGATCATGCTCTTCAACGTCTGGGTGCTCATCTGGCCCAACCAGAAGAAGATCCTGGGCTTCGTCGCTGCGAGCGACGAGGAGAAGGCGAAGGCGCGGCGCGTCGCGTTCCTCGCCTCGCGCACGAACACCATGCTTTCGCTTCCCATGCTCTTCTTCATGTCGTCCTCGGCGCTCTTCCACCGGGGGCTGTTCGCCTGAGGGAACGAGCGGGGGGCTGCGGGGGGCGTGCACCGTCCGCGGGGAGGTCAGCGCGGCCTCGGCAGGCCGGTGACCCTGTCGCCGGCCTTCACGCTGTGCGCGGCGAACCAGCCCTTGTTCGTCTCGATCGCGTAGAGCGCGGGCCCGGCGGCCCCGTGGGGGTCGAGCGTCTGCGGTTCCATGTCGACGATGTTGAGGATGACACCCCCGCCGTCGATGAAGGCGACCGAGAGCGGGATGAGGGTGTTCTTCATCCACATCGTGTAGTAGCCGGGGTCGTCGAAGACGAAGAGCATGCCGTCGTCGGGCCCCAGCTTCTCGCGGAACATGAGGCCGCGCTCGCGGTCGGACTCGGTCGCCGCGACCTCGACCTTGAGCGGGTGCGGGCCCACCCGGACCTCGACGGTCCGCAACGGCACGGCGGCGAGCGCGTGCGCGGAGGCGAGGAGGAACGCGGCGGCGAGAAACCGCAGCGGGCGAAGGCGGTCGAAGAGGGTTGCGGCGCGGCGGTTCACTTCGAGCTCCCGGCGGAACGGAGGTCCCAAGGTTAACGCATGACCGGATCGATGCGACGACATGTTTCGGTCGGGCTTGCGGCGCTCGCGGCGGCTTGCGCGATCGCGCCGCCCGACAGTCGCGAGACCGCGGCCCAGGCCGCGGAGCGGCGCGCGCAGGCCCCGCGGCCCGCCTACAACCTCGCCGGCTACCCGCCCGCGGCGCGCGAGGGCTATATCGACGGCTGCGAGTCCGCCCGGGGCTCCGCCTACGCGCATCGCGACGCGAAGCGCATGGCCGACGATCCCCAGTACGCCATGGGGTGGAACGACGGCTACTCCATGTGCCGTCGGCAATGATTTCGCGCATCGGGAACGGCGTTGGAGCGGACGGCGAGTCGCCGCTCAACGCCATCGAGCGACTTCAGCCGGCGCGCGCGAGGATCCACGAGGCGATCGCCTCCTCGATCTCGCGCGCCTCGCCGATCGCGGGCTCGAGCCCGATGGGGATGTGCGGATGGGCGCCGCGCAGCTCCTCGAGCATGCGCGGCAGGTCCTCGCCGAGGTGCCCACCCTGCGCCATGAACAGCGGGAAGACGGTGATCGCGAGCGCGCCCTGCTCGACGAGCGAGCGGACCGCCTCCCCGAGCGGCGGGGCCATGAAGTCGAGGAAGGCGAGCTCGATCGGGTACTCGGGCCGGCTCTGGCGCACCCGCTCGCGGATCGCCTCGAAGGGCCGCTTCCACTCCGGGTCGCGCGAGCCGTGGGCGAAGAGGACGATGCCGCGCATCAGTGCTTGCCGGTGGATCCGAAGCCGCCGTCGCCGCGCTCGCTCTCCTCGAACGACTCGACCACGTTGAGCTCGACCTGCACCACGGGCACGACCACGAGCTGCGCGATGCGCTCGAGCGGATTCAGCACGAACGGCTCCCTCCCGCGATTCCAGCACGAGACGAGCACCTGCCCCTGGTAGTCCGAGTCGATGAGCCCGACGAGGTTGCCGAGGACGATCCCGTGCTTGTGGCCGAGGCCCGAGCGCGGGATCACGATCGCGGCAAGCCCCGGGTCGCCGAGGTGGATCGCGAGCCCCGAGGGCACGAGCGCGGACTCGCCCGGCCGCAGCGTGAGCGGCTCGTCGATGCACGCGCGCAGGTCGAGCCCCGCCGAGCCGCGCGTCGCGTAGGCGGGAAGGGCGGAGCGGATGCGCTCGTCGAGGATCTTCACGTCCAGGGTTCTCATCGGGGCTCGGCGCGGGCAAAAGACCGATGAAACCACAGATGGGCGCGGAAGAACACCGCGGGCCCCGCGAAGCGGGTTGCGCCGGACCTCGGGAGCTCAGGAGACCTGCTTGAGCGGCGCTGCGGCCGGAGAGCGGGCGCCGCGCCCGGCGAGCGCGAGGGCGTGCTCGACGACCTGGCCCGCGATCCTCGACTTGGGCGCGCGCGCGAGGGCGTGCTCCCCTTCGTCGTCGTAGATGACGACCTCGTTCTCGTCCTGGCCGACCGCCGACTGCACGAGGTTCGCGACGATCATCGGGATCCTCTTGCGCACGCGCTTCTCCTGCGCGTAGCGCGCCACGTCCTCGCTCTCGGCCGCGAAGCCCACGCAGAACGGGCCGTCCTTCATCGCCGCCACCCAGCCGAGGATGTCCTCGGTGGGCCTGAGCCGGAGATCCATGCCCTCGGCGCTCTTCTTGAGCTTGCGGGCCGAGGGGGCGACGGGCGTGTAGTCGGCCACGGCGGCCACGCCGAAGAAGAAGTCGCTCGCCTCGACGTGCTCCTTCACCGCGTCGAACATCTCGGCCGCGGAGGTCACGCGCACGAAGCGCGCCGCGGGCGGCGGCGTGAGCGCCGTGGGGCCGCTCACCAGCGTCACGTCGGCGCCGAGCGCGAGGGCGGCCTGCGCGACCGCGTAGCCCATCTTCCCGGAGCTGAGGTTCGTGATCCCGCGCACCGTGTCGATCGCCTCGAACGTGGGACCGGCCGTGACGAGCACCCTGCGTCCGGCGAGGCGCCCGGGCGCGAGCGCGCCGAGCGCGGCCTGGAGAAGCTCCTCGGGCTCGAGCATGCGGCCCATGCCAACCTCGCCGCAGGCCTGGTCGCCCGAGGCGGAGCCCAGGACCGTCACGCCGTCGGCGCGCAGCACGGCGAGGTTGCGCTGCGTGGCGGGGTTGTCCCACATCTCGCGGTTCATGGCGGGGGCGACGAGCAGCGGGCAGTTGCGCGCGAGGCAGGTGGTGGACAGCAGGTCGTCGGCGAGGCCGTGGGCGAGCTTCGCGAGGAAGTCCGCGCTCGCGGGCGCCACCAGGATCGCGTCGGCCGCGCGGGAAAGCTCGATGTGCGCCATCGCGTTCGGGAAGCTCGCGTCCCAGAGGTCCGTCGCGACGGGCTGGCCGGTGAGCGCCTGGAACGTGGCGGGCGCGACGAAGCGCGTGGCCGCCTCGGTCATCGCGACCCGCACCTCGACGTTGTTGCCCATGAGGAGGCGGGCGAGCTCGGCGGCCTTGTACGCGGCGATGCCGCCCGTCACCCCGAGCAGGACCCGGCGCTTCAAAAGCTTGTCCATAAAGGCATTTTACCCACGACCCCCGAGGCGTGCATGTCCCCGCCCCCGTGGCCCCCTGTCGAGCGGCCCCGCGAACGAATGCTGGCGCGCGGCGCGGCCTCCCTCTCGGACGCCGAGCTCGTCGCGATCTTCCTCGGAACCGGCATCCGCGGACGCGGCGCGGTGGAGGTGGCGGGCGATCTCCTCGCCCGTTTCGGCCGGCTTTCGCGCCTGCTTTCCGCCGCGCCGCGCGAGCTCGAGGCGGTGCCCGGAGTCGGAGCGGCCCGGGGCGCGCGCATCGCCGCGGTGATGGAGCTCGCCCGCCGCGCGCTCGTCGAGGAGATGAAGGCGCGCGACAGCCTCGCCTCGCCCGCCGCCGTGCGCGGCTACCTGCGGCTGCGCATGCAGGATCTCGCGCACGAATGCTTCCACTGCGTCTATCTCGACGCGCAGAACCGCGTGATCGCGGCCGAGGAGCTCTTCCGCGGCACGCTCACGCAGACCAGCGTCTATCCCCGCGAGGTGGTGAAGCATTGCCTCGCCCACAACGCCGCGGCGGTGATCCTCGCCCATAACCACCCTTCCGGGGTGGCGGAACCGAGCCTTCAGGACCAGGCCCTCACCCGAACGCTCGCCGAGGCGCTCGCGCTCGTGGACGTGAAGGTGCTCGACCACTTCATCGTGGCCCCCGGGGCGAGCCTGTCCTTCGCCGAGCGGGGGCTGCTCTGAAAAAGCCAATGGAATCAGTTTGAAAGGGGCGGCCGGCTGGGCTATAATGATCGACTTCCCCGAGCCACCACCGAAACACCCGGAGAGATTCCATGTCCCGCGTCTGCCAAGTGACGGGCAAGACCCCCCGCGTCGGGAACCACGTGTCCCACGCGAACAACAAGACCAAGCGGCGCTACCTGCCCAACCTGCAATACCGCCGGTTCTGGGTGGAGAGCGAGAACCGCTGGGTGAAGATGCGCCTGTCGAGCGCGGGCCTGCGCCTCATCGACAAGAAGGGCATCGACGTCGTGCTCGCCGAGATGCGCGCGCGCGGCGAGAACGTCTGAAGGAGCCCCGACCATGCCCCGCGAGAAGATCAAGCTCGAGTCCTCGGCCGGCACCGGCCACTTCTACACCACGACCAAGAACAAGCGCACCATGCCCGACAAGTTGGAGATCAAGAAGTACGATCCCGTCGCGCGCAAGCACGTGGTCTACAAGGAAGGCAAGCTCAAGTAGAGCGAGCACCGGGAAAGGCGCTGGAGCGGACGCAAAGCGACGCCGCTCAACGCCGGCAAGCAGCAGGAAAGCCCCGCGATGCGGGGCTTTTTGTTTGCGGACGCCCGGCCCGAGATGCCTCGGGTGGGCCGGCGTGCCGTGGGCCACCATCGCGGCCTGCGCCGTCATTCATCGTTCGTCTCGAAGCCCTGGAACTCGCCGCTGATCCAGGTCTCCTTGTCGCGCATCACCGCCTGCGCCGGCAGCGTGTCCGTGGCGGTCGAGAGCCCCGGCACGCGCTTCACGGCGGTGCCGATCGCCATGAACTCGATCAGGCTGCCGATCTCGTGGATGTGCGTCTTGATGCCGACCACGTCGTCCGCCCCGATCGAGCTCGCTTCGCGGCGAATGATGTCGATCGCATGCTCGCGCGCGTCGTAGATGAGCGTCGTAAGGTCGGATATCTCGCCCTTGGCAAACGACTTGAGCGCCGCCTTGATACCCCCTACTACACCCAGCGAATAGACCGCGGTGCCCAGGACCAGCCGCATCGGCGCGTAGCCCATGCGCGTCATGTTCCAGGTCTCCTCGCAGGTGAGGTCGCTGGTGGCGCAGCTCTGCCCGAGGCCGCCAAGGGCGTCGTGGTGGGCGGCCGTGCCCGTCATGACCATTTCATGCAATCCCTGGAAGAGCTTGAGCTTCGTCACGATGCCGAGCACGCAATTGCCTCCCGCGGCCTTCGCCTCGGTCACGAGGCGGTCCAATGCGACGTGACGGGTCGCATTGAACACATCGCTGAATTCCTTGATCTCACCCCGGGCCATGCTCTTTAAGCCTCCGAGCAGCCCGCCCGTCACGCCGATCGAGTAGGCCACATTGCTGAACACGAAGTGCTTTGGAACGTAGCCCGCATCGAGCAGGCAATAAAGCTCCTGGCCGTCGCCGCTCGTGGAAAACTCGATCGTGCGCTGCTTGCCCGCCTCGTGATACAGGCAGCTCCCGACGGAGACGAATTCGATGTTGCCCTGGAAGTGGCGCAGGTCGCTGGTCATCCCCGAGATGCCAGCGGCCTGGTTCTCCTCGGCCTCGGCGACGATGCGCTTTTCCGCTTCGAGCCGTCCCGCGTGAATGATGGCGGTGACTTCGGCCACCTCGCCGCCCATCACGCCGCGGAAGCCGCTGCTCAGTCCCCCGATGAATCCCAGGGAATGGACGCTGTTGCCGATCACGATGTCGCCCGCCTTGTAGCCCTTCAATCCGAGGCAGAACATCTCGTTGCCCGACAACCCGGTCATCACGGCCATGCGACCTCCCTGGTGAGGTGGGTGGCGGAATATAGCAGAATCGAATGCCGCGGTTCATCTCGGTCCGCAGCCGAAACGAACATCCTTTTCGTAACGCAGCGCTTCCCTCGCCGCCAAACGAAAAAGCCCCGCATCGCGGGGCTTTCGTCTATGGATTCCCGCCTTCGCGGGAGCGGCGCGCTAGGTGTAGCTAGGCGTAGCGGCGCAAGCGGTGCGAGAAGGCGACCAGCGGCTCGATGCCGGTCTTCTCGGCGCGCTCGCACCAGTCCTTGAGCTGGTGCACGAGCTGCTCGGTGGTAAGCGTCGAGCGCTCCCACAAGCGCACGAGCTCCTGGCGCATGCCGAGCGTCGTCTTGAGCGCCGGGCTCGATTCGACCACCAGGTTGATGGCCGCGCGATGCTTGGCGGGGACCACCGCCGCGTCGCGGTGCAGCCACTTGCGGATCCCCACGAGCGGCGCGCAGTCGCCGCCCCGCTCCCGCAGCGCCGCGATCTCGAGCTCGGCGGCGCGCTTCACGGACTTCGCGTAGTTCATCATCACGTCGTAGCGGTGCATGATGACCGCCTGGAGCGTCTGCGCGTCCACCTCGAACTTGGAGGGGTCCAGCCTCACCTTCGGTGCGCGGCGGCGCACGGTGGCGAGCCCCAGCGCCTCGAGCAGGCGCACGTAGCCCCAGCCCAGGTCGACCTCGTACCAGCGCAGCGAGAACTTGGCCGAGGTGGGGTAGGCGTGGTGGTTGTTGTGCAGCTCCTCGCCGCCGATCCACACCGCCCAGGGGGCGATGTTGGTGCTGTCGTCGTCGGTCTGGAAGTTGCGGTAGCCGAAGTAGTGCCCCAGGCCGTTGATCACGCCGGCGGCCCAGAACGGGATCCAGGCCATCTGCACGCCGTAGATGATCGCGCCCGGGACCACGCCGAAGAGCGCGACGTCGGTCGCGGCGAGGAGCAGGATGCCGTACTTGTGCAGCGGCGTGTAGAGGTTGCGCTCCAGCCAGTCGTCCGGCGTGCCGTTGCCGTAGCGCGACAGGGTCTCGGGCTTGTGCGATTCCTTCACGTACAGGAACACGCCGCCGAAGAGCACGCGGTTGATGCCGTAGATGCGCGGGCTGTGCGGATCGTCCTCCGTCTCGCACTTGGCGTGGTGCTTGCGATGGATCGCGGCCCACTCCTTGGTGATCATCCCGGTGGTGAGCCAGAGCCAGAACCGGAAGAAGTGACTCACCGCAGGGTGCAGGTCCAGGGCGCTGTGCGCCTGGCAGCGGTGGAGGTAGATGGTGACGCCGGCGATGGTGATCTGGACGAGCACGAGGCCCGCGAGCACGTCGCCCCACCACGGTAGATTCAGGAGACCGCTGAACATTCGATGAGCGCCTTTTTCACAGGATCCGTCCTCGGGATGGGACGTAGGTAGCGGCGGATTGTAACCCGGCGCGGGCCGCCCGGCGCGCCTCTTTTCTTGCGCAGGATCAAGTCCTTGAAGCGCCGGGGCTTTCCCGCGTTTCCGCCGGGGGAATCAGACGCACATCGTGGCGGGGATAGGGAATTTCAATCCCGTTCGCCCTGAAGGACTTGAGGACGTCGCGCAGGATGTCGCTCCTGAGGCTCGCGTCGCCCGCCTGCGGGTCGACGATCCAGACGCTCAGCTGCAGGTCCACGCCGCTCGCGCCGAGCTGCCGCACCCAGGCCGCGGGCGCGGGATCGGCGATGACGCGGGGCTGGCGCCGCGCCGCCTCGACGAGCAGCTCGCAGGCGCGGTCCACGTCGCTGTCGTAGGCGATGGTCACGAGGACCGCCACCAGGATCGCCGGGTCGCTGTAGGTGTGGTGGATGACCGTCTGGGTGATGAGGGTCTCGTTGGGGATGATCGACTCGTTGCCGTCGAGCGACTTAAGGACCGTGTACCGCGCCCCGATCGCCTTCACCTGGCCGCGGCGCCCGTCGACGGTGATCACGTCGCCGAGGCGCAGGCTCCGGTCGAGCAGCACGATGAACCCGCTCACGTAGTTGCTCGCGATCTTCTGCAGCCCGAAGGCGAGCCCGACGCCGAGCGCGCCGCCGAAGACCGAGAGCGCCGTGATGTCGATCCCCACCAGCGGCAGCGCGACGAGGATCGCGATCAGCAGGGCGCCCGCGCGTACGAGCTTCGCGATCACGATGCGCGTGGACATCTCCATCGTCTCCGCGCCGAGCACCCGGCTCTCGGTAATGCGCCCGAGCCAGAGCGCCACGGTGAGGGTGATGGCGAGCGCGGCGAGCCCCTGCAGCGCGATCCAGAGCGTGAGCCGCTGCCGGTCCTTGCCGAGGGTGAAGCCCACCTCGTTCAGCGCCTCGATCACGTCGGGCAGCAGCCCGCTCACGTGGAGCACCACGGCGATCCAGGCGATCCAGGCGACGACGCGCACGGCCGAGCGCAGGAACGCCCCCTCGGGGAGGATGTGCCGGAGCATGTACACGGCCGTGCGGATCACCACCAGCGCGAGCAGCAGCGACTTCACCACGTTGAGCAGCCTCACCGGCTGGTGGCGGGCGAGGAACGCCTCGGCGATTCCCACGAGGAGCAGCGCGAGCAGCGCGCCCGCGACGCGCTCGAAGCCGCCCTTGCCGAGCTTCAGGCGCGGCGCGGCGAGGACCACGCGATGCAGCGCTTGCGCGATGGCCCAGCCCAGCGCGAGGGAGGCGAGCACGGCGACGACCTGCACGAGCCATTGCGCCGGCGTGGCCGAGCGCGCCACCTGGCGCAGGAATTCGACCGCCGGCGCCGGATCGAGGCTCAGGGCCACGGCACGGGCCGGCCGCCGGGCGACCGGGAGTGGGCGGGGAATCGGGTAGCGATCGCGCGGGGGCCGGACATCACGACGACGTTCTCCGCGGGGCTCGACGGGCGGAAGGGATGGAATTGTAGCCGTCCGCGACCCGCCGCGCGCCGAAGCGCCCGGCCCGCCTCACGGCTTCGCTTTCGCGGCCCCGCGCTCCATCACCGCGGCGAAGAACCCGTCCGTATCGTGCACGTGCGGATAGAGGCGGAGGTACTGTCCCGCGCCCGGGACCTTCACGCCCTGCCGCGCGAGGACCTCGCTCGCCGGCACGAGGCGGAAGTCCGGGTGCGCCGCGAGGAAGGCTTCCACGATGGCCTCGTTCTCCTCGGGCAGCAGGCTGCACGTCCCGTACACGAGCCTTCCCCCGGGCTTCAGGAGCGTGGCGGCCGCCGCGAGGATCGAGCGCTGCTTCGCGGTGAGCTCCGCGAGGCCTTCGGCGGTCTGGCGGAACTTGAGGTCCGGATTGCGCCGCAGGGTGCCCAGGCCCGTGCACGGCGCGTCGACGAGCACCCGGTCGATCTTGCCGCGCAGGCGCTTCACTTTCGCGTCGTTCTCGTTGGCGATGCGTTGCGGGAAGACGTTCGAGAGCCCCGAGCGCTTCAGGCGCGGGGCGAGCTGGTCGAGGCGTTTGTCCGAGACGTCGAAGGCGTACAGGCGCCCGGTCGAGGCCATGGCCGCGCCGAGCTGCAGCGTCTTGCCGCCGGCGCCCGCGCAGAAGTCCACCACCATCTCGCCGCGCCGCGGCTCGACGAGCATGCCCAGGAGCTGGCTGCCCTCGTCCTGCACCTCGACCGCGCCGTCGAGGAACATCGGATGCTGGTTGAGGGCGGGCTTGCCGCGCAGGCGCACGCCGAGCGGGGAATAGCGGGTGGGCCTGGCCTCGAGGTGGTCGTACTCCAGCCGGTCGAGCACCGCCTGGCGCGGGGCCTTCAGGGCGTTCACGCGCAGGTCGAGGGGCGCGGGCTCCTGCAGGCCGCGCGCGAGCGCGAGGAGGGCCTCGTCGCCCATGGCGGGGCGCAGGCGCCCGATCACCCAGTCGGGCAGGTCCGCGCGCAGCTCGAAGGGCAGCGCCTCGAGGTCGCGCGACTTGAGCTCGGCGAGCCAGGCCTTCTCGCCGCCGCGCAGGGCCGCGTCGAGCTGGGAAAGGCCCACGCCCTGCAGCTTCACGAGCGTGGCGAGCGCGATCTCGCGCGGGCTGGCGGCAGGCGTCACGTGCTCGAGGAGGCGACGGCGGCGAAGCGCCGCGTACACGGTGTCCGCGACGAGCGCGCGGTCGCGTTGCCCGAGGCTCTTGTGCTCGCGGAAGAAGGTGCGCAGCTGCGCGTCGGCGGGGGCGCGCGCCGGCAGCACGACGGTGAGAGCGTCGACGATCGCCTCGAGCTGGCCCCTCGCGATCGCCACCTCAGCGCTCCGCGATGCGCGTCGCGGACTGCTCCACCATGATGCCCATCTTCGCGACCGGGTAGCGCAGCCTGACGGGCAGGTAGTGCTGGTCGATGCCGAGCCAGACGTCCACCGGCTTGCCGTCGTCGGGATCGATGTGGCGCAGGTGCAGGGTGCGGACGCGGCCCATGGGAATCTGGATCTCCTCGACGCCGAGGACCGAGAGGTGGAAGTCGTAGAGCTTGCGCTGCGTGAAGACGCGCAGCGTCAGGGTCTGCCCGGGCTCGCGCGGCGGGAGGTGGGCGAGCTGGAAGATCATCGTGAGCCAGTCCACGGTGTCGTCGGTGAGCGGCACGACCTTGCGGTTGCCGGGGCCGCGGTCGAAGGTGACCGTGTGCCGGAGCCAGTCGAACTCCAGCCCCTCTTCCTGGTGGCCGGGGCGCTGCTCGACGAAGCGCTCGGGCCGCAGGCCCGCCGAGGTGACCGTGCCCTCGCTCTCCTGCACCATCGCGCCCTGGACGAACAGGCGGAAGATGCCCTGCGCCTCGCCGTCACCCGTGATGCGGTAGCCGTCGCCGTCGCGGACCCAGTGGTAGGCCGCGTGCGCCTCGATGGGGCCGGAGGTGAGGCGGTAGTCGATCGTGAGGCGCGCGGGCAGGCCTTCCATCGGGAAGGTCGCCGTTTCGCCCGACGGCTGCGCGCGCGGGGCGAGCCACGGAATGACGGGCTCCGCGACCGCGATGACCTTGTTCTTCGGCGGCTCGGGTGACGGCGGCGGGACCGCGGGCAGCTCGGAGGAGGGCGTGGCCGAAGCGAGGACCTGCGGGGCGGGAGCCGGCGGCGCTTCCTGCGGCGGCGGCGGCGGGCGCGGCTTCGCGACGGGCTTCGGCGGGGCGGGTTTCGGGGCGGGCGGCAGCGGCTCGAGCCGCGCGGTCAGGACCGTATCCCTGCCGGTATCGATGGGCTCGGCCGGACCGGGCAGGCCTACGAAGAGCGCCGCGTGCAGCACCGCCGAGACCACCACGGCGAGCGCCACCAGCCGGTAGCGCGAGAGGGTCCGCCCGGCGCGCCCCATGGGCCGCTCAATGGGTCGCGAGGCCGATGAGGATCTGCTCGACGCGCAGGCCCTTCGGATCTTCGAACACGACGCGCACGGGGAAGTTGAACCGGTCCCTGGCGAGCCAGACCTGGGCCTTGGCTTCGTGGGGGCCGGAGGTCACGCGCTCGTAGTGCAGCGTGTCGAACTCCCCGGCCGGGGTGGCGACCGGCTCCTCGCCCACGAAGCGGTAGGTGTAGAGCTCCACCTTGCGCCCGTTCGACATGGGCATCGTCACCGTGGCATCCCCGGGCGCGAGGTTCATGAACTGGTACATGACCGAGATGCGGTCCTGGGTTCGCGCGGGCAGCGGCACCTCCGAGGTGCGGCCTTCGGAGTCGGAGCGCATCAGGCCGTCCGCCCAGTCGAAGCGGGCGTGGATCGCTCCCTTCGCGGTGCTCGCGCGGCGCTGGGCGAACTCGAGCGGCTGCAGGCCCGCGGCGTCGACCCGCCCGGAGCTCTGCAGCGTGATCTGGTCGTCGAAGAAGAGCTTGAGCGGCCCCTCGGCGCGGGCGACGCTGCGGATGGCGTAGGTGTCGCCGCGGCGCGAGTAGGTCTCGGAGACGTGGCCGATGGTGAGCCCCGTGTAGGTGAGCCGGTATTCGGCGGCGATGTCGCTCGGCGCGGCGAACGCCGCGCGGCTCGCGAGCAGGGCGGCGAAGAAGGCGACGGCAGTCCTCATTCGATATTCCGTGGCGAAACCATCCAATCGGTTGAAACGCCCGAGCGCCGTACCTGGACGACACCGCCCGGGGCGAATTCGATGCGGTCCTCGACGAGCCAGCGCACCGCCTGCGGGTAGATCCGGTGCTCGACCGCGAGCACGCGCGCCGCGAGGCTCTCCTCGGTGTCCCCCGCGAGCACCGGGACCGCGCCCTGGACCACGATGGGACCATTGTCGAGCGCGGCGGTCACGTAGTGCACGGTGGCCCCGTGGAGCTTCACGCCCGCCTCGAGCGCCCGCCGGTGCGTGTGCAGCCCGGGAAACGCCGGAAGGAGCGACGGATGGATGTTCAGCATGCGCCGCTCGAAGCGCCGCACGAATCCCTCGCCCAGGACGCGCATGAACCCCGCCATCAAAATTATGTCGGGCCGCAGGGCCTCGATTTCAAGGGCGAGCTTCCCGTCGAACGCCTCCCGGGTCCCGTGGGCGCGATGGTCGACGACGCGGGTGGGGATGCCCCGTCCGGCCGCCCAGGCGAGCCCCGCGGCCTCCGGGCGGTTCGACACCACGGCGCGCACCTCGAGGCCGGTCTTGGCCTCGACGATCGCGCGCATGTTGCTCCCGCGGCCGGAGATCAGGATGACGGCCGACTTCACCGCGCCGTCAGACGACGAGGGCCTGCGGCGCGCCGGGCGCGCGCTCGACGATGGAGCCGATCTCGAACGCTTCCACGCCGGAGGCCGCGAAAGTCTCCAGCGCCGCCTTCACGTCGCCGCGCGCGACGACCGCCGCCATGCCGATGCCGCAGTTGAACGTGCGGCGCATCTCGGTCTCCTCGATCCGGCCCTGGCGCTGCAGCCAGTCGAAGATCGCCGGGCGCGGCCAGCGCGCCGACTCCAGGCGGGCGCACGCGCCCTGCGGCAGCATCCGCGGGACGTTCTCCGTGAGACCCCCGCCGGTGATGTGCGCGAGGCCCTTGATCGGCACGCGCTCGAGCGCCGCGAGCACGGGCTTCACGTAGATGCGCGTGGGCTCGAGCAGCGCCTGCCCGAGGGTGCGTTCCTCGTCGAAGCGCTCGTAGAGGTCCGCGCCGCTCACCGCGATCACCTTGCGCACGAGCGAGTAGCCGTTCGAGTGGGGGCCGCTCGAGGGGAGCCCGATCACGGCGTCGCCCGCCACGATGCCCGAGCCGTCGATGATGCGCGACTTCTCCACGAGGCCCACGGCGAACCCCGCGAGGTCGTACTCGTTCGGGTCGTACATGCCGGGCATCTCGGCCGTCTCGCCGCCGATGAGCGCGCAGCCCGCAGCCTCGCAGCCCGCGGCGATGCCCTTCACGACGGCCTCGGCCACCGCCACGTCGAGCTTGCCGCACGCGAAGTAGTCGAGGAAGAAGATCGGCTCCGCGCCCGAGACGAGGATGTCGTTCACGCTCATCGCCACGAGGTCGATGCCGACCGTGTCGTGCTTCTTCATGCGGAAGGCGAGCTTGAGCTTCGTGCCCACGCCGTCGGTGCCCGAAACCATGACCGGCTCGCGGTACTTCTTCGACACCTCGACCAGCGCCCCGAAGCCGCCGATGCCGCCCAGCACCTCGGGGCGGAGCGTCCGCTTCGCGAACGGCTTGATGCGCTCGACGAGCTCGTCGCCCGCGTCGATGTCGACGCCGGCGTCGCGATAGGTGAGGGGGCTCTGGGCGCTCATGGCCGATCCGGTCGACCGGAAAGCGGAATTCTAGCGGATTCTCACGCGTCGCCCCCGCCCTGGAGCGCGGGCAGGTGCTCCTTCGCGAAGTCGAGCATGCGCTGGATGGGCACCTTCGCGCGGCGCCCGATCTCCGGATCCACGCGGATCTCGTGCCCCGGCGCGCCCTCGAGCGTCTCGATGAGGTTGTGCAGGCCGTTCATGGCCATCCACGGGCAGTGGGCGCAGCTCTGGCAGGTGGCGCCCTTGCCCGCGGTGGGCGCCTCGATGAAGGCGACGCCCGGCAAGCGCTTGCGCATCTGGTGGATGATCCCGCCGTCGGTCGCGACGATGTACTCCGATGCGCCGAGGCGCCCGGCGGCCTGGATGAGGCCGGTGGTCGAGCCCACGGCATCGGCGAGGGCGATCACGGAGGCGGGCGACTCGGGGTGCACCAGCACCTTCGCCTTCGGGTGCAGGGCCTTGAGCTCCTCGAGCTGCTGCGCCTTGAACTCGTCGTGCACCACGCACGAGGCGTTCCACATGAGCATGTCGGCGCCGGTCACCCGCCGGACGTAGTCGCCCAGGTGCTTGTCGGGCGCCCACAGGACCTTCTTTCCCTGCGCGTGCAGCCACCCGACGATCTTCTCCGCGATCGAGGAGGTGACCATCCAGTCGGCCCGCGCCTTCACCGCGGCGCTGGTGTTCGCGTAGACCACGACCACGCGGTCCGGGTGCTCGTCGCAGAACCTCGCGAAGGCCTCGGCGGGGGTGGCGAGGTCGAGCGAGCACTCGGCGTCGAGGTCCGGCATCAGCACCCGCTTCTCGGGATTGAGGATCTTGGCGGTCTCCCCCATGAAGCGCACGCCCGCCACGACGATGGTCGAGGCGCGGTGCTCGTGCCCGAAGCGCGCCATCTCGAGCGAGTCGGCGACGGTGCCGCCGGTGGCCTGCGCGAGGTCCTGCAGGTCCGGATGCACGTAGTAATGCGACACGAGGACCGCGTCGCGCTCGGCGAGCAGGCGCTCCGCGCGCTCGAAGAGCGCCGCACGCTCCCCGGGGCTCACGAGGCGCGGCGGCTTCGCGGGCGCGATGCCGGTCTCGCCGGTGAAGCGCTCGAAGCGGATCTGGATCGGTCGTGCGACGGCCATGTCCATGAGTTTAAGGCATCGTCCCCATGCTAAAATCGCGCTCCTGTCGTCCCCCGCGTAACGGGGGCGCGCCCGGGCCAAGCCAGCCGGCGGCATTAGTTGGGTCGCCCCACCTTCCGTGGAGGACCCCCGGCGGCGCCGGCCCAGGGAAATGCCAATGAGGCAGCTGCTCCTCGACTTCACCCAGGCCCCCGCGCCGACCTTCGCGAACTTCTTCCACGGCCCCAACGCCGAGCCGGCGCACGCCCTCGAGGCGGCGGCGCGCGGCGAGTTCCGCGAACGCGTGATCTATGTTTGGGGTGAAAGCGCCTCGGGCAAGACCCACCTGCTGAGGGCCTTCTGCGCCGCGGCGCCCGCGCGCTACGTGGCCGGAGGCGAATTCGGGCCGGCGGACGCCCGCGGGACGCTCGCCCTCGACGACGTGGAGCGCCTCGGCGAGGAAGCCCAGGCGGCGCTCTTCAACGCCTTCAACGAGGGCGCCTTCCGCCTGCTGGTCGTCGCCGCCCGCGCCGCGCCGCGCGATGTGGCGCTGCGCCGCGACCTCGCCACGCGGCTCGCCACGGGGCTCACCTACCGGGCGGCCGCGCTCACCGACGAGGAGAAGCGCGCGGCGCTCGCCGCGCACGCCCGCTCCCGCGGCTTCGAGCTCGCCGAGGAGGTGGGGTCCTACCTCCTGAGCCACGCGCAGCGCGACATGGGCTCGCTCGTGGCCGCGCTCGACTGCCTCGACCGCTACTCGCTGGAGACGGGACGGCCGATCACGGTGCCGCTCCTCAAGGCGGCGCTCGCATGACGAAGCCCCGGCTCGCCCTCTTCGACCTCGACAACACGCTGCTCGAGACCGACAGCGACTACGAGTGGGCGCAGTTCCTGATCGAGGAAGGCGTGCTGCATCCCGGCGAGTACCACGCGCGGAACCAGTGGTTCTACGAGCGCTACAAGGACGGCACGCTCGACATCCACGAGTTCCTCGATTTCCAGCTCGCCCCCATCGCCGGCGTCCCCCGCGAGCGCCTCGACGCGTGGCACGCGGAATTCATGCAGCGCAAGATCCGGCCGATGATCGCCCCGGGCGCGGCCGAGCTCATCGCGAGCCACGCCGGGGCGCTCACGGCCATCGTCACCGCGACCAACCGCTTCATCACCGCGCCGATCGCCGAGGAGCTCGGCGTGCCCCACCTGCTCGCCACGGACATCGAGGAAGCGGACGGGCGCTTCACCGGAAAGGCGCGCGGGGCGCCGACGTTCCGGGAGGGAAAGGTGCGGCGCGTGCGCGAATGGCTCGCCGCGCTCGGCACGAGGCTCGAGGACTACGAGAGCTGGTTCTACAGCGACTCGATGAACGACCTGCCGCTGCTCGAGCTCGTCACCCATCCCGTGGCGGTGGACCCGGACGAGAGCCTGCGGGCGCGCGCCGCGGCGCGCGGCTGGCCCGTGGTGTCGCTGCGCGACGCGGGCGGGGAAGGCCCCGGCGCCGGGCGCGCGCTCCCGGCGGTCGCCAGGGAGCTCGAGCCGTGATCCGGAAGTACATCGACAGGCTCCTCGGGCGGCGCAACGCCGTCGCCCACAAGGACGCGCGCCCCGTCATCCACGGCTCCGACCAGCACGGCATCCGGCGGGAGGACATCAGCCGCTGCGCGCGGCGCACGTGCGAGGAGCTGCAGCGCGCCGGCCACGCGGCCTTCGTGGTGGGCGGGGCGGTGCGGGACCTCCTCCTCGGCCGCCGGCCCAAGGATTTCGACGTCGCCACGAGCGCGACCCCCGAGGAGGTGCGCTCCGTCTTCCGGCGCTCGCGCATCATCGGGCGGCGCTTCCAGATCGTGCACGTGCTGTGCGGGCCGGAGACGGTGGAGGTCTCGACCTTCCGCGCCCACTTCGCGCGCGAGCCCGAGGCCGAGCACACCGACGAGCACGGGCGCATGCTTTCCGACAACGTCTTCGGCACCCAGGCCGAGGACGCCATGCGCCGCGACTTCACCGTGAACGCGCTGTTCTACGATCCCGTGAAGGAGGAGGTCTGGGACTACGTGCGCGGCATGAAGGACCTCCGGGCGCGCAGGCTCGTGATGATCGGCGACGCGGCGACCCGCTACCGCGAGGACCCGGTGCGCATGCTGCGGGCGGCACGCCTCGCGGCGAAGCTGGGCCTCGAGATCGATCCGGCCACGCGCGCGCCGATCCGCGAGCTGCGCCACCTGCTGGAGAACGTGCCGCAGGCGCGCCTTTTCGAGGAGATCCTGAAGCTCCTGCTCTCGGGCAACGCCGTGGAATGCGTGCGTGTGCTGCGGGAGCTCGAGCTGCACCACGGCCTGCTGCCGCTGCTCGACACCGCGCTCGACGATCCCGAGGCCGGGCCTTTCGCGCTCGCGGCGCTGCGCGCGACCGACGAGCGCCTCGCGGCCGACAAGCCGGTCTCGCCCGCCTTCCTCCTCGCCGCGCTCCTGTGGGGCCGCGTGCAGAAGAACCTGCGCCGGCTCGAGTCCCAGGGTCAGCCGGCGGTCGCCGCCCTGCACTCGGCGATGCACGAGGCGCTCGAGGCCCAGCGCGATTCGCTCGCCATCCCGCGCCGGTTCGACGCGACGATGAAGGAGCTGTGGATCCTGCAGCCGCGCTTCGCGCAGCGCGGGGGGCAGCGGCCCTACCGGCTGCTCGAGCATCCGCGCTTCCGGGCCGCGTACGACTTCTTCGCGCTGCGGGCGGCCTCCGCCAACGCACCGCAGGAAATCGCCCGCTGGTGGGAGCGCTTTCAGGACGCCGACCCCGACGAGCGCGAGCGCATGCTCGTCGCCGAGGAGGCGGGACCGAAGAAGAAGCGCCGGCGCCGGCGCGGCGGCCGCAGGAAGCCCGAGGCCGGGGCGAGCACGCTACTGCCCGATTCCCAGGGCGCGATCGAAGAGTGAGCCCGACGGTCACCGCAGTGGTCGCGATCGGCTCCAACCTCGACGACCCCGAGGCGCACGTGCGCCGGGCCTTCGCCGACCTCGCGGCCCTCCCGGACACCTGGGTCACGGCCCGCTCGCCGTTGTATCGCACCGCGCCCGTGGGGCTCGCGGAGCAGCCGGAGTTCGTGAACGCCTGCGCGCGCCTGGAAACGCGCCTCGCGCCGCGCGCTCTGCTCGAGGCGCTCCTCGCGATCGAGCGCGCCCACGGCCGGGTGCGCACGGTGCCGAACGGGCCGCGCACGCTCGACCTCGACATCGTGCTCTACGGCGGGGCCAGCGTCGCGGAGCCCGGCCTCGCGGTGCCGCACCCCCGCGCGCACGAGCGCGCCTTCGTGCTCGCGCCCCTCGTCGACGTCTGGCCCGAGGCGCTGATTCCCGGCCGGGGCGCCGCGCGCGAGCTCCTCGCGAAGGCGGGGATGGAAGGGGTACGCCGCGCATGAAGCACCGCTACATCGTGGTCGAGGGACCGATCGGCGCGGGCAAGACGAGCCTCGCGGTGAAGCTCGCCGAGCGCCTCGACGCGGCCACGCTCCTCGAGGACCCGCACGCGAATCCCTTCCTGCCGCGGTTCTACCGCGACATGCGGCGCTACGCGCTGCAGACCCAGCTCTTCTTCCTCTTCCAGCGCGTGGGCCAGCTCGAAACCCTCGCGCAGCCCGACCTCTTCGGGCGGCCCACCGTGGCGGACTTCACGCTCGCCAAGGACCCGCTCTTCGCGCGCCTCACCCTCGACGACGCCGAGTACCAGCTCTACGACCGCATCCACGCGCACGTGAGGCCCCAGGCGCCGGTTCCCGACCTCGTGATCTACCTCCAGGCCTCCGTGAGCACGCTCGTCGCGCGCGTGAAAAGGCGCGGCGACCCGATGGAGGCGGGCATCGACGAGGAGTACCTGCGGCGCCTCTCGGAGGCGTACACGAGCTACTTCTACCGATACTCGGCGAGCCCGCTCCTCATCGTGAACAGCGAGCGGCTCAACTTCGTGGACGAGCCCGCGCACCTCGAGCTCCTCGTCGAGCGCATCGAGGCGATGCGCGGGGGCCGGGAGTTCTTCAACCGCGCCTGAAGCCCCTTTGCTGCGACGCGCCAACCCGGGGCCGCCGGGCCGCGCCGGGGGGGTCTTGCGGCGGTGCACAATATTGCAAGAGAATGGCTGCCCGATGAGCGCCCAGAACGAAGCGAAGAGGGTCACGATCCCGCAGTTGCAGGCGCGCGCCCGCGACGGGGAGAAGCTCGTCATGCTCACCTGCTACGACGCGAGCTTCGCTGCCATCAGCGAGGAGGCGGGCGTCGAGATGCTGCTGGTCGGCGACTCGCTCGGCATGGTGATCCAGGGGCGCGACTCCACCCTCGCCGTCACGCTCGAGGAGGTGGAGTACCACGTGCGGTGCGTCGCCGCCGGGAGCCGCACCGCGCTCGTCATCGCGGACATGCCCTTCGGGAGCTTCCAGGAGTCGCCCGCGCGCGCGATGCGCAACTGCGCGCGGATGATGGCGGCCGGGGCGCAGATGGTGAAGCTCGAGGGCGGCGCGGCGATGGTGGAGACCACGCGCTTCCTGGTCGAGCGCGGCATCCCGGTGTGCGCGCACATCGGGCTCACGCCGCAGTCGGTGCACGTGCTGGGCGGCTACCGCGTGCAGGGGCGCAGCGAGGATTCCGCCGCGCGCCTCGTCGCCGACGCCCGGGCGCACGAGGAGGCCGGGGCCTCGCTCGTGCTGATGGAGGCGATTCCCGCCGCGGTCGCGGCGAGCGTCGCCAAGGCGCTCACGGTCCCGACGATCGGCATCGGGGCCGGCCCCGACGTCTCGGGCCAGGTGCTCGTGCTCTACGACATGCTCGACATCTACCCGGGCCGCAAGGCGCGGTTCGTGCGCAACTTTATGCAGGGCGCGCCGTCGGTCCGGGCGGCGATCGCGGCCTACGTGAAGGCCGTGAAGGACAAGTCGTTCCCCGCGCCGGAGCACTGCTTCTAGGTTCCCGTGGAGACGATCCACACCGTCGCGGGACTGCGCGAACGGCTGAAGGGCGAGCCTTCCGTCGCCTTCGTGCCGACCATGGGCAACCTGCACGCCGGGCACCTCGCGCTCGTCGAGGAGGCGCGGCGCCGCGGGCGCTGCGTGGTCGCCTCGATCTTCGTGAACCGACTGCAGTTCGAGCCGGGGGGCGACTTCGACCGCTACCCGCGCACGCTCGCGGCCGACCGCGCGAAGCTCGAGGCCGCCGGATGCGACGTGGCCTTCGCGCCCGACGAGCGCGAGATGTATCCCGAGCCCCAGGAGATCCTCCTCACGCCGCCGAAGTCGGCCGACCAGCTCTGCGGCGACTTCCGCCCCGGGCACTTCCAGGGCGTGGTGACGGTGGTGGCGAAGCTCTTCGACATCGTGCGCCCGCACGTCGCGGTGTTCGGCAAGAAGGACTACCAGCAGCTGCACGTGATCCGCGCGCTCGTGCGCCAGCTCAACTACGGCATCGAGATCGCGGGCGTGGAGACGGTGCGCGAGCCCGACGGCCTCGCGATGTCGTCGCGCAACGGCTACCTCTCGGCTGCGGAGCGCGCGGAGGCGGTGCGGCTGAGCCGGGCGCTCGCGGGCGTCAAGTCGGCCGTGGAAGGCGGCGCGCGGGACTTCGCCGCGCTCACCGCCGCCGCGCGCGACGACCTCGCCGCCCACGGGTGGCGCGTGGACTACGTCGAGATGCGCGATCGTGCCCGGCTCGCCACCCCCGTCCCCGGCGAGCGCGAGCTCGTGGCGCTGGGCGCGGCCTGGCTCGGCCAGACCCGCCTCATCGACAACCTCGAGATCACTTGCCCTTGAAGACGGGCTTGCGCTTCTCCATGAACGCGCGCCGGCCCTCGGCGTAGTCCTCGCTCTCGAAGCAGTCGAGGATGAGGCGCCGGCAGAGCTCGTGGTCGATGTCGGGCGGGCTCTTGAGCACCTCGTGGATGATGCGCTTGCCCGCCTTGATCGTGAGCGGGGCGCCGGTCGAGATCGAGGTCACGTACTCGTCGAGCAGCGCGGGAAGGTCCGCGGGCTCGCACACGCGGCTCACGAGCCCGATGCGCAGCGCCTCGGTGGCGTCGAGCCTGCGCGCGGTGAAGAAGAGGTCCTTCGCGGCACCGGGCCCCACGAGGTCGACCAGGTTCTTCATCGCCGAGAAGCGGTAGCCCAGGCCGAGCCGCGTCGCGGGCACGGCGAACACCGAGTCGGAGGAGGCGAGGCGGATGTCGCAGGCGATCGCGACGTTCACGCCGCCGCCGATGCAGTAGCCGCGGATGCAGGCGATGGTGGGCTTCGCGAACTCGTGGATCCCCTGGAGGGCCGCCTCCGCGACCTGCTCGTAGCCGCGCACCGCCTCCTTCGCGGCGCGCAGGTCCTCGAACTGCGAGATGTCGGCGCCGGAGACGAAGGCCTTCGCGCCCGCGCCCGAGAAGACCACGAGGCGCACCTCCTCGTCGCCGTCGGCGCGCGCGAGCAGCCCCGGGACCGCCTCCCACATGTCCTTCGAGAGCGCGTTGTGCTTCGCGGGATTGTCGAAGCGCACGTGCAGCGCCGCGCCCTCGCGCCACGCTTTCACGCGCTCCGTGGAGGTGCGCCACGCCGTCGCGTCGTCCATCACCAGACTCCGTTCGCCTTCATTCGCGCGAGGTCCGCGGGAGCGTAGCCGATCTCCGCGAGGACCTCCTCGGTGTGCTCGCCGCGCCGGGGGGTGGCGCGGGCGAGCGTGGAGGGCGTGCGCTCGAGCGTCACGGGCTGTCCCACGAGCCGCTGCTCGCCCAGGTGCTTGGAAACGACCGTCTTCACGATCCCGAGGTGGCGGACCTGCGGCTCCTCGAAGACCTCCCTCACGTCGTTGATCCGCCCGCAAGCGACCCCCTCCCGGTTGAGCGCCTCGATCCAGCGCTCGCTCGTCGCGCCGGCGAGCTTCTTCTCGATCTCGGCGTTGAGCCACTCGCGGTTCGCCGAGCGGGCGGCCTTGCTCCTCGAGCGCTCGTCGTCGATCCACTCGGGCGCGCCGAGGGCGCGGCAGAAGCGCTCCCAGATCTTCCCGCCGAAGACCGCGAGGTTGATGTGGCCGTCCTTCGTGCGATAGACGCCGGTGGGGATGCTGGTCGGGTGGAAGTTGCCCGCCTGGCCCGGCACCTCGCCGTCGATCGTCCAGCGCGCGGTCTGGAAATCCATCATGTAGATCATCGCTTCGAGGAGCGAGGTGTGCAGCCACTGCCCGCGCCCCGATCTCTCGCGCTCGAGAAGCGCCACCGTCACGCCGTAAGCGGCGAAGATGCCGGCGCACAGGTCCGCGATCGGCAGCCCCACGCGCACCGGCCCCTGGCCCGGCAGGCCCGTCACCGACATGAGCCCCCCCATGCCCTGCGCGATCTGGTCGAAGCCGGGGCGGCTCGCGAAGGGGCCGGTCTGCCCGAACCCCGAGATGCTGGCGTAGACAAGCCGCGGGTTCGCCTTCGAGAGCGTCTCGTAGTCGATCCCGAGGCGGTGCTTCACGTCGGGGCGGAAGTTCTCGAGCAGCACGTCGGATGCGGCGACGAGGCGCGAGAGCACCGCGAGTCCCTCGGGCTCCTTGAGGTTCAGCGTGATCGAGCGCTTGTTCCTGTGCGTGTACTGGTAGTCGGAGCCGTCCTGGCCGCCGAGCGTGTCGTCGCCGCGCATGCTCTCGGGCATCTGCACCTGGATCACGTCGGCGCCCCAGTCGGCGAGCTGGCGCGCGGCGGTGGGGCCGGCGCGCACCTGCGTCATGTCGATCACGCGGAAGCGGGCGAGGGCCTGGGAGGCGGGAAGGTGGGGCATGGCGGCGCCTATTATCGCTCGGCCCGCGCGGCGCGAAGGCCCGTCGTCCCAGGGTTCAGCGAAACGACAGTTGGGCGAAAGGTCGGGATTCTAGTGTATCGGTCCCATGAGCGATGCCCTTCTCGGCGCGATCCTCTTCGGCGGCGTGGTCGTCGGCGTCTGGCTGTCCTACCGCTTCTTCATGCGCGGGAACACCGACGCCGAACGCGTGGCCTCGCGCCTTCCGGGCGACTTCAAGCCCGAGTGGTCCTGGCGGCGCGGCGACACGTACGTGGGCTACGAGCCGGCGAGCGGGCGCCTCGCGCTCGTGGACTATCCCCACGGCACGGTCGTGCAGGCGCGCGAGGTCCAGTCGGTCGAGCCGTCGGACGAAAGCACCCTGGGCATCGTCCACCGCTGGGTGGTGGTCACCGTGCCCGGCAGCGCGACGCGCTACCGCGTGTGGTTCGGGCTGAGCCCGGGCAAGCGCGATTCCGCGCTCGCGCGGCTGAAGGAGATCGTGGCCGCCCGCTGAAACCCGCGCGCCGCGGTCCCTGCGCTCCCTGGAGCCCGGCGATCGCCGCGGCCGCGCTCAGTCGGGCGCGGGAAGCGTGTTGAAGTCGTGGATCGACGAGTGCCCCGGATTGCCCTGGGGCCTGGGCACGCCCATCGGGATGAAGAACGTCGCCGCGTGGGCGCCGTACAGGCCCGCCGGATAGGTAAACGGACCCAGCACCACGTAGGCCTTGTAGATCGAGGGCTTCTGCGGCCGGGGGATTCCCTGGCCCGCGACGGGCGGCACATCCGCCGCCGGCCTGCTTCTTGCGACCGCCTCCACCCACGCGTCGGCATCGGCCGCGGTCGCCCTCCGGATAAGCCCCTTGCGAACAGCCTCTTCCAGGCCGAGCTCGCCTGCCAGCGGAGCCGACGGGTCGCGGAACGATTCGGGGGAAGCCGCGTGCGAGGCGACCAGCTTCGTCCCCTCGGGAATCGGGCCTCCCACGATGGCTGCACCGTTCGTCACGGGGTAGACCGTGTCCACCGGGCGGCCGAACACGCGCTTGGACACGGGGTTCAGCGGACGCAGATTGCCGGTGTCGACATAGAAGTAGCCGCACGGCCCCTTGTTGTCGTAGGTGCTGATCAGGACCGGAGTCCGCTCGTCGAGGCCGGCGACCGCCTGGCGGTGATAACCGCCGACCAGCGCGGCCACGATCTTCGTCCCGGGCGTCCAGGCGATGCTCCAGATCGTGGGCTCGTACGCGCCCAGGATCAGGACCACGGGCTTGTCCGGGTAGCTCACGGACACGTCGATCCGGGTCGCCTCGTGGCCGCTCTGGTCGATCTGGAATCCCGCCGTGCGGCCCGAGTACGCCCCCGTCGCGAACACCGCAACGTCCGCCGGGAGCTTCAGGCCCGGGATGGCGCAGACGGGTTTCGGCACGTCGGGGGATTTCGCCTCCGCCAGGGCCGCGTACTGGCGAAGGTCGGCCGTCGACGGCGCGGGCCGCACCGCGTTCGTATCCCCCGTGCAGACATCCTTCCAGAAAGCGTCGCGCTGGCCGATCCAGAGGTTCGTCACGCACGCGAGAGTGAGCTTCACCGGGCCCAGCTTGCGGTCGGCCGTCACAGTGACGTCCGCGTCCACCTCGGCGTACAGGGCCTTTCCCGTTTGCGGCTGGACGGAGATCGTGAGCCGGCTCGGCAGCCCGGAAGGGCCGCTGCGGTAAGCCCCGGTGCTCGCCGACTTCACGGGGCCGCCCGCCCGCTCGAGGACGAGCGGGTGCACCATCACGAGCTTCTCCGCCTCGGCCTTGATCCGCCTCGAAGCGGCTTCGGCGTCGACCGCGTCGAGCGTTCCCGGCCCGCAGCGCTGGGCCCACGCCTCGCCCTCGAGGCGATCAAGCGCTTGCACGGTCTCGCGCGCCTGCGCGACGCGCGCCGGGTCTTTCGCGAGCTCGTCCGGCAGCGCCCGCAGGCCGGCCTCGAGCTGGGCGAGCTTCCCGGCGGCTTCGCCCGACTTCGCGTCTTCACGCTCGCGGAAACGGTCCGGCGTCGCGCGGTCCCAATCGATGACGCGCCGGACCACGCGGCGCGCCATGTCCGGATCGGCCTGGAGCACCGGCATGATGCCGGCCCCGATCGTCATGTCCATGACGGCGAGGAGTTGCGGCCGGTCGCCCTTCTCGAAGAGCATCTGGCGGCCCGTGCGAAGACGCGCCGCGAGATACCAGAACGCCGCTTCCTCCTTGCGTCCGAGGGAGAGCTCTCCCGACGCCGCGTAGAACAGCATGAGAGGCTCGCGCATCGTGCCCGGGTCGCGAACCAGCTCGTCGATCGCCGAACGGACCACGGTCTTGTCGCACGAGGCGAGGCGCGCCTGCATCGAGGCGTCGCCGGCGTGCATGGCTTCGGCGAGCGCGGCGCCCGAGATTCCCAGTCCCAGGAGGAACGCTGCCCATCGGGCGGAAGGATGCGTCACGGTGGTCTCCTTTCGGTTGGAGGCGTACGAGGGGTCGAGGCGGGGTGCGTTCCCCTGCGCGCTCAGAGCGCGGCGATCACCGCGCGCGTGACGTCCGCGGTCCTCGCGCTGCCGCCCAGGTCCGGCGTCTGCACGCCGCTCGCCGTCACCTTCTCCACCGCCTTCATGAGACGCGCGGCGGCCTTCGCCTCCCCGAGGTGCTCGAGCATCATCGCCGCGGTCCAGAACGTCGCGACCGGGTTCGCCACGCCCTTGCCGGTGATGTCGAAGGCCGAGCCGTGGATCGGCTCGAACATGGAGGGGAACTTGCGGTCGGGATTCAGGTTCGCCGTGGGCGCGATGCCGAGGCTTCCCGAGAGCGCCGCGGCGAGGTCGGAGAGGATGTCGGCGTGGAGGTTCGTCGCCACCATCACGTCGATCGTGGCCGGCTTGAGCACCATGCGCGTGGTCATCGCGTCCACGAGCTCCCGGTCCCACTTCACGTCGGGGTAGTCCTTCGCCACCTCGAAGAAGATCTCGTCCCACATCACCATGCCGTGGCGCTGGGCGTTCGACTTGGTGACGAGCGTGAGGCGCCTTCGCGGCCGCTTCCGGGCGAGCTCGAAGGCGAAGCGGTGGATGCGCTCGACGCCCACGCGCGTGAAGATCGCGACGTCGCTCGCGGCCTCGATCGGCAGGCCCTTGTGCACGCGGCCGCCCACGCCCGAGTACTCGCCCTCGGAGTTCTCGCGGATCACGACCCAGTCGATGTCCTTCGCGTTCGCGAGCGGGCTCTTCACGCCGGCCAGCACGCGCGTCGGCCGCACGTTGGCGTACTGGTCGAAGCCCTGGCAGATGGGGAGCCTGAGGCCCCAGAGGGAGACGTGATCGGGCACCTTCCGGCTGCCTACGGCGCCGAAGAAGATCGCGTCGAAGCACTTGAGCTTCTCGAGCCCGCCCGGCGGGATGTAGTGGCCCTCGCGCAGGTACAGATCGGAGCTCCAGGGCAGGCGCTCGAAGCGGAAGCCGAAGCCCCCGTCGGCCTTGCCGAGGGCGTCCAGCACGTCGATGCCGGCCTCGATGACCTCGGGCCCGATGCCGTCGCCGCCGATCGCGGCGATCTCGTAGGTCTTCACTTCATCCCTTCCTGAGGAATTCGAAGTCGACGCCCCGGTCGGCCTGGGTCACGGACTCGAGGAAGAGCTTGAGGTATCCGCGCTCGGCCCTCGGCTCGCTCGCAGGATGCGCCGCGCGGCGGCGCGCCATCTCCGGCTCGTCCACGAGAAGCGCGAGCTCGCGCGCGGGCACGTCGAGGCGGATGCGATCCCCGCTTTGGACCCATGCGAGCGGCCCGCCCACCGCGGCCTCGGGCGTCACGTGCAGCACGACGGTGCCGGCCGCGGTGCCGCTCATGCGCCCGTCGGAGATGCGCACCATGTCCTTCACGCCGGCGCGCGCGAGCTTCTTCGGGATCGGGAGGTAGCCCGCCTCGGGCATGCCCGGCGCGCCCTTCGGCCCGATGTTCTTCAGCACGAGGATGTCGTCGGCGCGCACGTCGAGGTCCTCGCGGTCGATGCGGCGCGCGAGGTCCTCCGCGTCCTCGAACACCACGGCGCGGCCCTCGTGGCGCAGGAGCTTCGGATCCGCGGCCGACTGCTTGATGAGGGCTCCGCCGGGGGCGAGGTTGCCGCGCAGCACGGCGATCGCGCCCCCGCGATGCAGCGGATCGGCGAGCGGACGCACCACGTCCTGGGCGAACCCCGGGCCCGCGGCCTCGATCTCCTCGCCCAGCGTGCGGCCGGTGACGGTGAGGGCGTCGAGGCGCAGCAGGGGCTTGAGCTCGCGGAGCACCGCCGCCAGGCCGCCGGCGCGATGCAGGTCCTCCATGTAGTGCCGTCCCGAGGGCTTGAGGTCCACGAGCACCGGCGTCTCGCGCCCGAGGGCGTCGAGCCGGTCGAGGGAAACCTCGATCCCCAGGCGCCCCGCGATCGCCGCGAGGTGGATCACGCCGTTGGTCGATCCGCCGATCGCGAGCAGCACGCGCAGCGCGTTCTCGAACGCGGCGCTCGTGAGGATGCGCTCGGGCGTGAGCCCGCTCTTCGCGATCTCGACCGCGACCGCTCCGGTGCGCTCGGCGACCCGGATGCGATCGGCGGTCACCGCGGGCGGCGAGGCGCAGCCCGGCACCGCGATGCCGAGCGCCTCGGCCACGCACGCCATGGTGCTCGCGGTGCCCATCACCGAGCAGGTGCCCACGGAGGCCACGAGTTCCTCGTTCACGCGCGCGATCTCCTCCTCGCCGATCTCCCCGGCGCGGTAGCGGGCCCAGTAGCGGCGGCAGTCGGTGCACGCGCCCACGCGCTCGAAGCGGTGCGAGCCCGTGAGCATCGAGCCCGTCACGAGCTGCACGCAGGGAACGCCCGCGGAGGCCGCGCCCATGAGCTGGGCGGGCACGGTCTTGTCGCAGCCGCCGACGAGCACCACGGCGTCCATGGGCTGCGCGCGGATCATCTCCTCGGTGTCCATAGACATGAGGTTGCGCAGGTACATCGAGGTGGGATGGGCGAAGCTCTCGTGGATCGAGACGGTCGGGAACTCCGCGGGCAGCCCCCCGGCGAGCATCACGCCGCGCTTCACCGCCTCGAGGAGCTGCGGGGCGTTGCCGTGGCAGGGGTTGTACGCGCTCGCGGTGTTCGCGATGCCGATCACGGGGCGCGCGAGGGCCTCGTCGCCGTAGCCCGCGCCCTTGATGAACGCCTTGCGCAGGAAGAGCGAGAACTCCCGGTCGCCGTAGCTCGGGAGGCCCTTCTCCAGGCCCCGTTCCTTGCCGCTCGCGTCGTCTCCCATGCGGGAAGGATAAGGGAATCGGAGGCCGCGGGCGACGGCGGGCCGCGGGGCCCGCACCGTATAATCCGCGGTGCCATGTCCGCCGCGTCCCCGAAGAGCATTCCCGCCACCCTGATTCCCGGCGACGGCATCGGCCCGGAGGTGACGGAGGCCGTGCTCGAGGCGCTCGAGGCGGTGGGGGCGCCGTTCCGCTGGGAGACGTGCCAGGCCGGTATGTCGGGAGTGGCCGCGTGCGGCGACCCGCTGCCGCCGGAGACGCTCGCGAGCATCCGCAGGACGCGCCTCGCGCTCAAGGGTCCGCTCACCACGCCGGTGGGCGGCGGCTTCCGCTCCTCGAACGTGCGCCTGCGCGAGGAGCTCCAGCTCTACGCGAACCTGCGCCCCGCGCGCACGCTGGTCCCCGGCGGCCGCTACGAGGACATCGACCTCGTGCTCGTGCGCGAGAACCTCGAGGGCCTGTACGTGGGCTTCGAGCACTACATTCCCGTGGGCGACGACCCGCGCGCGGTGGCGATGGGCTCGGGGGTGAACACGCGCGCGGGCTCGCGGCGCATCGCCGAGTTCGCCTTCGACTATGCCGAGAAGAACGGGCGGAAGAAGGTCACCATCGTCCACAAGGCGAACGTGCTCAAGGCGCTCACGGGGCTCTTCCTCGAGGCGGCGCGCGAGGTGGCGAAGCGCTACGAGGGGCGGATCGCGTGCGACGACCGCATCGTGGACGCCTGCGCGATGCAGCTCGTGATGAACCCGTGGCAGTTCGACGTGATCGTCACCACGAACCTCTTCGGCGACATCCTCTCCGACGAGATCGCGGGCCTCGTGGGCGGCCTGGGCATGGCCCCCGCGGCCAACATCGGAGCGGACGCCGCGATCTTCGAGGCGGTGCACGGCTCCGCGCCCGACATCGCGGGGCGCGGGGTGGCCAACCCCCTCGCCCTCATGCTCGCCGCCGCGATGATGCTCGACCACGTCGGCGAGCAGGAGCGCGGCCGGCGCCTGCGCGGCGCCATCGACCGGGTGCTGCGCGACGACCAGGTGCGCACCGGCGACCTCGGCGGCAAGGCCTCCACGAAGGACTTCACCCGGGCGGTCGTCGCGCGGCTCGGCTGAGGCGCGATGATCGTCCCGAATTCGGGCGGCACGTCGCAGCCGCGCTTCAAGGCGCCCGCCGACGCCTGCGACTGCCACGCGTTCATCTACAACGCGCGCTACCCGATGGCGTGGACGAGCCTGCCCATGGTGATGGATGCCTCGGTGGACGAGTACCGGATGCTGCAGCAGCGCATCGGGACGACGCGGGTCGTGGTCGTGCAGCCGGCGGCTTACGGCACCGACAACCGCGGGATCCTCGACGCCATCGCGCGGCTGGGGCCGGACCGCGCGCGGGGCGTGGCGATCGCGCACCCCACGATCGGCGACGACGAGCTCGCCGCGATGAACCGCCGGGGCATCCGGGGCCTGCGCTTCTCGCTGCACGACCCGCACACGGCGATCACGAGCGCCGAGATGATCGAGCCCCTCGCGCGGCGGGTGCGCGACCTCGGCTGGCACGTGCAGCTGCACCTGCGCGGCGAGCAGATCGCCGCGATGGCGCCGATGCTCGAGGCCCTCCCCGGCACCGTCGTGATCGATCACATGGGCCGGCTGCCGCAGCCCGAGGGCGCGCACCACGAGGCGCTCGCCGTGATGAAGCGGCTGCTCGACAGCGGCCGAGGCTGGGTGAAGCTCTCGGGCGCGTACCTCGACTCGCGCACCGGCTCTCCGCGCTACTCGGACCTGCGGCCGGTCGCGAAGGTGCTCGTCACCCACTGCCCCGAGCGCCTCGTCTGGGGCAGCGACTGGCCCCATCCCACGGAGCGCCATACCAAGCCCGACGACGCCGTGCTCCTCGACCTGCTGCAGGAGTGGGTGGCCGACGAGGCCACGCGCCGTCACATCCTCGTCACGAATCCGGCGCGGCTCTACGGATTCTGAGGCGCGCGCGGGCGTCCCTGCGCGCGTGCGGCCTCATGCCGGGCTGGCGCCGAGCTGGCGCATGCGCAGGGATGCGATGAGGAAGTGGCTCGCGAGCCGGTCGACCCCGGTCTGCTCGTCCGAGAGCGGCCGCTGGTTGCGCGAGGCCTGGTCCAGGCGGTCCGCCCACCGCTCGATGTCGCGCGGCCCCCGCAGCCGCCGCGGACGGCAGTCGTCGGGAACGTCGGCGAGCTCGCGCCGCGTGCGCCGGAGGTATTCGCGCGTGACGCGCACGATTTCGTCGACCGTCGTGGCCGCGGAAAGCGCGTGGTAGCCCGGGGGGTCCATGTCCGTTTCGCAGTCCGTTCGCCGGGAGAACATCGCCCGCGGCGAATCCATTCCGCGGCGGGCGGCCGTCAGCGCCCGCAGGCGTACGCGCGGGTCACCCCCTCGCGCTGCGGCAGGATCTCGGCGAGCGAGCGGCAGCGGCCCGCGATGCACAGCTCGTAGTCCGCGGTGTAGGGCGAGCGCGCGAGGCGCAGCTCCTCGTGCCAGCGGTCCTTCGGCGCGTAGCGCCACCAGCCGTTCGCGAAGCGCGACCCGGGCGGCGGCTCCATGCCCGCGGCCGAGCCCTGGACGCGCGCCTCGACGAGCTCGAGGCGCCGGCCCACGATCCGGTAGTCCTCCTCCCAGCGCACGTGCTCGACGGAATGCGTCCACGCGAGCGTGAACTCGCCGGCCTCGAGCCGCACCACCGTGGCGGCGGCGGCGAGGCAGAGCAGGCTCATGCAGGAAGCGAGGCGACGCCGCGGGTGCGCAACCAGTGCCAGGCGAGGTACGCGAACCCCAGCCCGAAGCCGAGCTCGTCGGTGAGGGGGACAGCCACGACGAGGAGCAGCGCCGCGGCCCCGCACACCGCGCGCTCGGGCCAAGTGAGGTGCGCGCGCAGGAACCCGATCGCCGCCGCGCCCCACAGCCCGATCGCCACCAGCGCCTTGAAGACCATGTACACGGTGTCGTACCAGTGGCCGCCCTGCAGCATGAGCGACGGGTCGTAGACCGCCATGTAGGGGATCACGAATCCGGCGATCGCGATCTGGGTCGCCTTCACCCCGATCTTCATGTACGACTCCTTGGCGATCGAGGCGGCGGCGAGCGCGGCGAGCGCCACCGGGGGCGTGAGGTCGGCCATGATCCCGAAATAGAAGACGAACATGTGCGAGACGAGCAGCGGCACGCCCAGCTTGAGCAGCGCCGGGGCGGCGATCGAGCTCGTGATGATGTAGTTCGGGATCGTGGGGATGCCCATGCCGAGGACCAGGCACACGAGCATGGTGAGGAAGAGCGAGAGGAACAGGCTCTTAGAGCCCACGTCGAGGATGAACCCCGCGAAGCTGCTCGCCGCGCCCGTGAGCGTCAGCACGCCGATGATCACGCCCACGATGGCGCACGCGAGCCCCACCGGCAGCGCCTGCTTCGCCCCGTCGACGAGGCCGTCGCGCATCGTGAGGAGCGTCCCGCGGCCTCCCTTGACGACGAGGTTCGCCGCGGCGAGCACGCCGATCACGGCGAGCGGCGGCATCACGCCCCACTTCGCGAAGGTGCCCGCGGCGAGCCCCACGACGATCCAGAAGAACGCGCGGAAGGCGAGCGGCCCGATGCGGGCGGCGAGGCTCGCGCCGAGGATGAGGATCGCGGTGAGCGCGAGCCCCGTCATGCCGGCGAACATCGGCGTGAAGCCGTCGAACAGCATGAAGACCAGGGCCGCGAGCGGCAGCAGGAGGTACCAGTTGTCGCGCACGGCGCGCCATGCGCTCGGGAGCTGGTCCTTGGGCAGGCCCATGAGGCTCGCGCGCCCCGCCTCGAGGTGCACCATCCAGAAGGCGGTGACGTAGTAGAGGACGGCGGGGATCGCCGCGGCCTTGCAGATCTGCGCGTAGGGCAGGTTCAGCGTCTCGGCCATGATGAACGCGACCGCCCCCATCACCGGCGGCATGATCTGTCCGCCCATGCTCGAGGTGGCCTCGACCGCACCGGCGAACTTCGCGCTGTAGCCGAAGCGCTTCATGAGCGGGATCGTGAATTGCCCCACGGTGAGGACGTTCGCGACGCCCGAGCCGCTGATGGTGCCCATGAAGCCCGAGGAGATCACCGCCACCTTCGCCGGCCCGCCGCGCGCCCCGCCCACGAGCCCGAGGGCGACGTTGTTGAAGAGCCGGATCATCCCCGCGTGCTCGAGGAAGCTGCCGAAGAGGATGAAGAGGAAGATGTAGGTCGCGCTCACGAGGATGGGGATGCCGTAGATGCCCTCGGTGCCGAGGTAGAGCTGCTCGACCACCTGGCTCCAGGCGAACGGCCGGTGCGCGACCAGCTCCGGCAGGTACTGGCCCCACAGCCCGTAGGCGAGGAAGAGCCCGCAGATGATCGGCAGCGCGAGCCCCATGACGCGGCGCACCGCCTCGAACACCATCGCCACCACGACGATGCCCACGGCGAGGTCCGCCGCGGTCGGCTCCCCCGCGCGCTGGATGAGGTCGGCCTCGAAGATCCAGTGGTAGAAGCCGAGCGCGAAGGCGGCGACCGCGACGATCGCGTCCCACCAGGCGATGCGCCCGAGGTCGCCCTTCCTCGTGGCGGGATAGAGGAGGAACGTGAGCAGAAGCAGGAAGCCGACGTGGAGCGAGCGCGTGACCTGGCTCGACAGCGGACTGAAGGCCGCGATCGCGAGCTGGTAGACCGAGAAGCACAAGGCCGCGGCCATGACGGCCCGCAGCCCCCAGCCCGAGAGCCGGCGCTGCCTTCCGTGCTCCTCGAAGTGCTCGTCCGGCGCCTCGGCCGGCCCGCTGTCCTCGATCAGCGCGTGGTCGCTCTTCGTCCCCACGGCGCTACTTGAGGAGGCCGATTTCCCGGAAGTACTTCGCGGCGCCCGGATGCAGCGGAACCGGCAGGCTCTTCAGCGCGTCTTCCTTCGTGATGCCCTTGGCGGCGCTGTGCGCGGCGATGAGCGCGTCGCGGTTCTCGAACACGGCCTTCGTCATCTTGTACACGACGTCGTCGGGCACGCCCACGCGCGTCACGAGGAAGTTCTGGATCGCGACCGCCGGGACGTCCTGGTCCTGGCCCTCGTAGGTATGGGCCGGGATCACCGAGGGCTGGTAGGCGGGGTCGCCCACCTTCTTCACGACCTCCGGCGGCACGGGCACGACGACGATCTTGATCGAGGTGGCGAGGTCGCGCAGGGAGGACACGCCGAGGCCCGCCGACTGCAGCGTCACGTCGAGCTGCCGGTTCTTCATGAGCTCGACCGATTCCCCGAACGGCAGGTACTCCACCTTCGAGAAGTCGGCGTAGGTGAGGCCCGCGGCCTTGAGCACCGCGCGCGCATTGAGCTCGGTCCCGGACTTGGGCGCCCCGACCGAGATGCGCTTGCCCTTGAGGTCGGCGAGCGTCTTGATGCCCGAGTCGGCCGAGGCCACGATCTGGATGTAGTTGGGATAGATGCCTGCCACCGTGCGCAGCTTCTTGAGCGGCGTCTTGAAGCCCGCGTCGGCGTTGCCGTTCCACGCGTCGGAGAGCGAGTCCCCGAGGGTGAACGCGAGCTCGCCGCGCCCCGCTTCGAGCAGGTTCAGGTTCTCGACCGAGGCCTTGGTCGACTGCACCGAGACCTTCGCGTCGGGGATCGCCTTGGTGAAGAGCTGCGACATGGCCACGCCGAGCGGGTAATACACGCCGCTCGTGCCGCCGGTGAGGATGTTGATGTACTGCTGCTGCGCGAAGGCGAGGCCGGAGGCGGCGGCGAGTACGGCGGCGGCCACCAGGGGGCGGAGCAAGCGGGGCATGGATTTCCTCGAGATGACGTGGATCGGGCCCGCAATTATAAGCTCAGCCGCCCAGGGGCTCCGTCTGCGACTGCACCACCCGGCGGTCGAGCATGCGCCGCTGCTCGCCGTCGAGCTTCCCGTAGAGTGCCTCGAGGTGGCCCCGGAGGTCCGCGAGGGTGTCGGCCTTGAGGCGGGCGTCGTCCGCCAGGCCGCCGACCACCGAGGCCGCCGTGGGCGGCGGCCCGTCCGAATCGCGCAGCGCCATGAGGTGGCGCCTCTGGGCGCGGTCCATCTCCGCGACGCTGCGCACGTCGCGCTCGAACAGGTTCCATGCGTCCACCTGGTCGGCCCTGAGCCGGATGTCCACCTTGAGCGAGATCAGCTCGCGCTCGAGCGCGGCGAAGGGATCGGCCGCGATGGGGGCGGACTTCCCGGGGCGGTCGCGGGAGCGCTCGCCACCCTCGTCGCTGCGGGAGGAGCCCCCGTGGCCGGGGAAGTGCTGGGCGGCGGCCGGCACCGCGGCGGCAAGGAGGGCGAGCGCGAGGAAGGCGGCGGAGGGGATGCGCATGGCAGGGCGGGGCGGAAGGAAACGCCGTCGATGATCCGCGACGCGCCCTTCGCGGGGCTGAACGCACGCGCTTCGCGGATCCTTCGTCGCGCGGGCGCGCCGGGCGCCTCAGTCCCGCGCCTCGGTCCCCTGGATCAGCAGCTGCACGAAGAGCTGGATCGCCGCCTTCTGCTCGGGGCGCATGGAGGTGAACTCGACGCCCACGTGGGCCCGGTCGCCCCTGGAGGACACGTTCACGACGCGCCCGATGAGGTCGGTCATGCGCGCTCCCACGAGCGGCAGGTCGAAGTCGAGCATCATCTCGGAGAAGGCCGAGTGGGCGAGCGGGACCTCGGCGAGGACGCCGTGGTAGCTGATGTCGAGGATGGTTCCTTCGCGCGCCTCGGGAATCACGACCCGGTCCGCCACCATGCGGTAGGAGAGCGGGAGCTTCACCGGCACCCGCATGCTGCGGCGCATCTCGTGGCGCGGCACGCTCTTGCCGAGGGAGGCGATGCCGAGCACCTCGCGCAGCGGCACGAGCTTGCTGCGGCCCTTCACGAAGGCATCCATGGGGTCGCCCGCCTGCACGAGGCCGCCGCAGCGCAACCAGGTGCTCTCGCTGATCAGGACCTGGCCGCGCAGGCTGAACGACTCGATGCGCGAGGCGAGGTTCACCTCGTCGCCGATCACGGTGTGCTCGGAGTAGAGCTCGGAGCCCACGCGGGCGGAGATCACGCGCCCGGTGTTGATGCCGATGCCGAAGTGCATCTCGGGCAGGCCCTGGCCCCTGTTCTCCGCGTTGAGGGCCTCCATGGCGAGCTGCATGTCCACGGCGCAGGCGACCGCCCGCAGCGCCCCGCCGTCGCCGTCCGGGGACGAATCGAAGGTCGCCATGATCGCGTCGCCGATGAACTTGTCGATGGCGCCCTCGTGCCGCACGATGATCTCGCTCATCTCGCCGAAGCAGCGGTTGAGGAGCGCGAGGACGGTGGCGCCGGGGTAGCTCGCGGAGATCGACGAAAAGCCCCGCACGTCGGCGAGCAGGATGGTCATGTCCCGGTCGAGCCGGGCGGGCTCGCCGGGGGGCGCGGCCTTGCGCTCGAGCGTCCCGTGCAGCACCTGCTCGACGCGCGAGCGGGCCGTGGACGTGAGCGCCCGCCCGGTCTCCTCCGCGACGATGTCGTGGATCCGGCGCAGCGCGTCGTGCACGAGCGGGTCTTTCATGGCCTCCCCAATGCGACAGCCGCCCCTCGGCTGCGCAGGCACCTCGCTTAGATACTCCCCCTGGCCGCCCCTTGCAAATTACGAAAGCAACGCAGGGATTTCCATTTATAGTGGGCCTACGCACCCGCCGGAACCGACCCCATGCCGCGGCTTGGCGTCCTCGCCCTGATCGCCTTCTTGCTCGCCGGCTCGGCCTGGGCCGCCCCGCCGGCGCCGGTGGTCGTCCTCACGGTCGACGGAGCCATCGGGCCCGCGACGGCCGACTACGTGCACCGGGGCCTCGAGCACGCCGTCGAGCGCGGCGCGCAGCTCGTGGTCCTGCGCATGGACACGCCGGGCGGCCTCGACCTGTCGATGCGCTCGATCATCAAGGACATCCTCGCCTCGCCGGTCCCGGTGGCGGCCTTCGTCGCCCCGAGCGGCGCGCGCGCCGCCAGCGCCGGAACCTACATCCTCTACGCCTGCCACATCGCCGCGATGGCTCCCGGCACCAACCTGGGCGCGGCCACGCCCGTGTCGCTGGGGGGCGCCTCGCCGATGCCCCAGGCGCCGGGGAAGGAAAGCGGCAAGGCGGGCGAGGGCGGCGGCGTCGCCGACGCCCACGTGCAGAAGGCGGTGCAGGACGCGGCCGCCTACATCCGCGGCCTCGCGCTGCTGCGCGGGCGCAACGCCGAGTGGGCCGAGCGCGCGGTGCGCGAGGCGGTGAGCCTCTCGGCGCCCGAGGCGCTCGACATGAAGGTGATCGACGTGGTGGCCCCCGACGTGCCGCAGCTCCTGAAGCTCGTCGACGGGCGGCGGGTGACGGCCGCGGGCGCGGAGCGCACGCTCGCCACCGCCGGGGCGCCGATCGAGGATTGGCCGGCGGGGTGGCGCACGAACTTCCTCGCGGTCATCACCAACCCCGCCATCGCCTACGCGCTGATCCTCGTCGGGGTCTACGCGATCATCTTCGAGCTCGCCAACCCCGGCCTCGTGCTGCCGGGCGTGGCCGGGGCGATCTGCCTCGTCGTCGCGCTCTACGGGCTGCAGATGCTGCCGGTGAACTACGCGGGCCTGCTCCTCATCGTGCTCGGCATCGGCTTCATGGCGGCCGAGGCGTTCCTGCCGGCGTACGGGTCGCTCGGCATCGGCGGGCTCGTCGCGTTCGTGATCGGTTCGGTGATCCTGATCGACGTGCCGGGCGTGCACGTGCCCTACGGGATCGTCGCGGGGTTCACCGCCGCCACGGCGATCTTCCTCGCCGTCGTGGTGAGCCTGCTGCTCAAGGGGCGGCGCCGGCCCGTGGTGAGCGGGCGCGAGGAGCTGCTGGGCAGCACGGGGCGCGTCCTCGCCGACTTCGAGGGCGAGGGCTGGGCGCACCTTCACGGCGAGACGTGGCGCGTGCGCAGCCGCGAGCCGATGAAGGCGGGACAGCCCGTCCGGGTGAAGGCCGTGGACGGGCTCACGCTCGACGTGGTCGCCGACCGCCGTTCGCGCGACGAGCCGGGAGCGCCGGAATCGCGCCTTCACGCGGAGGACTGAAGCCATGGGAGGGAAGACATGATCGAATTCGCCGCGGGCGCCATCCTCGTCGTCGTCGTGATTCTCGTTTCGTCGCTGCGCGTGCTGCGCGAGTACCAGCGCGCGGTGGTCTTCCAGCTCGGGCGCTTCTGGTCCGTGAAGGGGCCGGGCCTGTTCTTCCTGATCCCCGCGGTTCAGCAGATGGTACGGGTGGACCTGCGCACCGTCGTGCTCGACGTCCCGCCGCAGGACGTGGTCACCCGCGACAACGTGCCGGTGCGGGTGAGCGCGGTCGTCTATTTCCGCGTGGTCGATCCGCAGAAGGCGATCATCCAGGTGGCCGACTTCCTCCAGGCGACCTCGCAGCTCGCGCAGACGACGCTGCGCGCGGTGCTGGGCAAGCACGAGCTCGATGCGCTGCTCGCCGAGCGCGAGAAGCTCAACGTGGACATCCAGCAGACCATCGACATGCAGACCGACGCGTGGGGCATCAAGGTCTCGATCGTGGAGATCAAGCACGTGGACCTCAACGAGTCGATGGTGCGCGCCATCGCCCGCCAGGCCGAGGCCGAGCGCGAGCGCCGCGCCAAGGTGATCCACGCCGAGGGCGAGCTGCAGGCCTCCAAGACGCTCCTCGAGGCGGCCGTGACGCTCTCCCAGCGCGCCGAGGCGATGCAGCTGCGCTACCTGCAGACCCTCACGCAGATCGCCGGCGACAAGGCCTCGACGATCGTCTTTCCCGTGCCGATGGAGGTGATCACGAAGCTCGCCTCGCCCGCGAAGGGCGAAGGGGGGTGAGCGGCGCCCGGCGCGCGCGCGCGCTCGCAGCCGCCTGCGCCCTGTCGGCCGCCGCCGCCGGCGCGAGCCAGCACGTCTACATCGCCGGCATCGCCGGAACCGCCGTCACGATCATCGACACGAGCGCGCAGGCCATCGTGGGCCAGACGGGATCCATCGGGTTCGCCCAGAGCGGGATCGCCGTGAACGGCGACGGCAGCAAGGTTTTCGCGGCAAACTTCGGGACGTTCCCCCCGGCGGGGGTGTGGGATTTCACGTCCAGCGGCTTGGTCGGGGGCTTCGTCTCCGTCGCGCCCCAGGCGCAGGTGTTCGGGCTCGCGTTCGACACCGCCGCGAACCGGGTCTACGCGGCCACGCCCGGCGCCCTCGTGTCGATCGATCCCACGACGCGCACGATCGTCGGGTCCCTCCTCGCCACGGTGCCGTTCTGCATCATCGTCAATCCGGCGAGCACGACCGGGCGCCTGTACTACTCCGACCAGGCCGACAACGTCGTCGTCGTCGTGGACTCGTCGTTCGCCGTGGTGACGAGCATTCCGGTGGGCGCGAAGCCCCAGGGAATGGCGCTCGACCCCTCGGGAACGCGGCTCTACGTGGCGAACTTCAACAGCGACAGCGTGAGCATCATCTCGACGGCGACGAACACGGTGATCCAGACCGTCTCCCTCCCGCCCTCGAGCGCGCCCACGGGCGTCGTCGTCGATCCCGCGGGCAACGACTGGTACGTGGCCGAGGGCGGACGCAACCATGTGGAGGGCTTCAGCGTCGCCGCGAACGCGCAGGTGCTCGACGTCGCGGTCGGCAGCGCCCCGTTTGGCATCGACGTCGACGCGGCGGGGCGGCTCTACGTGCCGAACCAGCTCGACGCCACGGTCACCGTGATCCAGCCCGGCGCGACTCCATCGACCCACACCATCGGGCCGGTCGCGGGCCTTGCGGTCGGGATCGGGCGCTTCATCGGGCCCGGGACGCCCGATCCGCCCACAGGCGTCACCGCGACGCCGGGCGACACGCAGGCGACGGTCTCCTTCTCCGCGCCTGCTTCCGACGGCGGCAGGCCGATCACCTCGTACACGGCGACTTGCGGAACGCAGACGGCGAGCGCCGCCTCCTCGCCGATCGTGGTTGCCGGCCTCGTGAACGGCACCGCCGTCGATTGCACGGTGACCGCCACGAACTCGATCGGGACGAGCGACCCGTCGTCGCCTCCGGCGAGCGTCACTCCCGCGACGCTGCCCGCCGCGCCCACCGGCGTGAGCGCCGTCGCAGGAGCCGGTCAGGCCACGGTCTCGTTCGCACCTCCCGCCTCGGACGGCGGATCCGCGATCACGTCGTACACCGCGACGTGCGGAACGCAGAGCGCCCCGGGCACGGGTTCGCCGATCGTGGTGACGGGGCTCGCCGCCGGAACGCCGGTCACGTGTACCGTTTCCGCGACCAACGCGGTCGGCACGGGCCCGCCCTCCGCGCCCTCCGCGAGCGTCACCCCCGTCGGCGTTCCCGGCGCCCCCGGCGCCGTGAGCGCCGTGGCCGGCTCGGGCGACGTGAGCGTCACGTTCGCGGCGCCGGCTTTCGACGGCGGCTCTCCGATCACGTCCTACACGGCGACGTGCGGTTCGCAGTCGGCGAGCGGCCCGTCGACCTACATCACCGTGGAATCGCTCGCGAACGGCGTCGCGGTCACATGTACCGTCCGCGCGACCAACGCGGTCGGAACGGGCCCCCCGTCCGCGCCCTCGGCGAGCGTCACGCCCGCGCTGAAGTCCTACACCGGTCCTGTCGCGACGGGGCTCGGAAACGCGACGGTGTCGATCACCGGCGGCGGTGCAGGGTGCAGCTTCGCGCCGCAGGGAACCGGCGCGCTGCAATCGGCGTTCTTCATCCCCGTCGTGGGGAGCCCGAAGAGCCCGTCCGCGGGGACGGCGCCGGTTCAGTTTCCCTTCGGGCTGCTGGATTTCGTCCTGCTGGGCTGCGATCCCGGATCCACGGTCGCGTTTTCGATCGCCTACCCGAGAGCGATTCCTTCCGGCGACGCCTACTGGAAGTACGGAGCCACGCCGGCGCAGCCGGCGCCCCATTGGTACGTGTTGCCCGCGACGATCTCGGGGAACATCGCGACCTTCACGATCACCGACGGCGGGCTGGGCGACGACGACCTCGCCGCGAACGGCGTGGTGGTGGACCAGGGCGGGCCGGGTGGCGGCGCGGTGACGCTCGATCCGGTGCCCGCGCTCGATCGCTGGGCGCTCGCCGCGCTCGCGTGCCTGCTTGCGCTCGGGGGCATGATGTACGGCAGGAAAATGCGATGAGAGAGCCTTCGACCGGCCGAACGACGGCCCCTGCGCAGCCCTTCCGGGCGGGGCGGTTCGCGCTCGCTTTCGCCGGGATCCTGGTCGCGCTTTTCGCCGCCGAGCTCACGCGGCCGATCCAGCACGCGCTGGTCGCGCCGTGGACCGACCTCGTGGCGCGGGCGAGCGCCGCGATGCTGCGCGCGTTCGACCGGGACGTGGTCGCTTCCGACGCGACGATCTTCAGCGCGAGCACGGGCTTCGGCATCACGATCCGCGCCGGATGCAACGGCGTGGAGGCGATGCTCGTCCTTGCCGCGGCCATGCTCGCCTATCCGGCACCGTGGCGCCATCGGCTGCTCGGGCTGCTCGCGGGGACGGCCGCGGTGCAGCTGCTCAACTTCGCGCGCATCGCGAGCCTCTTCTACCTCGGGCGATGGAGCGCGACCGCGTTCGAGTGGGCGCACCTCTACGTCTGGCAGGCGCTCATCATGCTCGACGTCCTCGTGGTATGGCTGCTTTGGCTCGGGACGATCCGGCCCGCCCGGTGAGGTGGGGCGCGCGCGCGATCGCGCTCTTCGCGGCGCGCGTGCTCGCCTGGGGGGTGCCGCTCTTCGCCGCGTGGTACCTCGCGACCGCGCCGCTTTCGATCGCCTCGGGATGGGTCGCCGCGCGGCTGGCGGAGCTCGCGATGCCCGTCGATCGCGTGCCGGTCCGTTATCGCGGGGGATCGCTCGTGTTCGACGCCGAGCCGGACGAGCAGACGCTATGGCGCAACCGCCTGCCTGCGGCCGTGGCGCTCGAGGCGAGGGCGAACCCGATGCAGTTCACGTGCAGCATCCCGTTCTTCCTCGCCCTCGTGCTGGCGACGTCGTTGCGACCCGCGTGGCGGCGGACCGTCATGGGGGCCGGCGTGCTCCTGCTGCTCGCCTCGGCGGGCCTGTACTTCGACGTCCACCTGCAGCTCGCTCAGGTCCCCGGCCCCGGGGGAGGGCCGCTGTTCGCGACGGGGCCGCTCGCGCGCGAGGCCATCGCGCTCGGGTTTCAGCTCAGCACGCTGCTCGTCCCCGTCCTCGCCCCCATCGTGCTGTGGGCGGCGGGCGAAGGAAGGACCCGGATCCTGCCCGGGCGGGAAGCGGGCGAGGGCGGCTGAGCCTGCAGCGAGCGCCGCGAGGACGACGAGCGCGCGCGGCGTCATGAACCCAGTGTGGCATACTCGCCGGCCCATCGAACGCCCTCTCATTCCCGATGCAGGCACGCGCAAGCCTCGGCAAGCTCGCGGTCATCGTCGCGGCCCAGCTCCTCGGCACCTCGCTCTGGTTCAGCGCCAACGCGGCGTTCGACGACCTCGCGCGGGCGTGGGGCCTCGCCCCGGCCGACCTCGGCGTGCTCACCATCGGCGTGAACGCGGGCTTCATCGCGGGCACCCTCGCCTTCTCGCTCTCGGGGCTCGCGGACCGCTTCGCCGCGAGCCGCATCTTCGCCGCGTGCGCGCTCGCAGGCGCGGCCGCGAACGCCGCGTTCGCCTTCGCCTGCCATGGATTGACCGAGGCGGCGGCCTGTCGGTTCCTCACGGGGTTCGCGCTCGCGGGCGTATATCCGCTGGGCATGAAGCTCATCGTGGGCTGGGAGCCGGAGCGCGCGGGCGAGGCGCTCGCGTGGCTCGTGGGGATGCTGGTGCTGGGGACCGCGCTCCCGCACGCGGTCCGCGCGCTGGGAACGGGATGGCCGTGGCAGGCGGTGGCGAGCGCCTCGTCGCTGCTCGCGGTCGCCGCCGCGGTCGCGATCTTCCTGCTCGGCGACGGCCCGCACCTGCCCGTTGGCGGCGCGCGGCGCGCACACGCCGCGCCGGCGCTGCGCTGGGGTGCGGTGCTGCGGCTCGCGCACGTCGCGCAGTTCCGCTTTTCGGCACTCGGCTATTTCGGCCACATGTGGGAGCTCTACGCGATGTGGATCCTCACGCCGTTCCTCGTCGCGGCCGCGCTCGGGCACGAGGCGTCGAGCGTCGCCGCGGTCGCGGCGTGGTCCTTCGCGGTGATCGGCGCGGGCGGGCTCGGATGCATCGCGGGCGGGTTCCTGAGCCGCCGCTTCGGGAGCGCGCCCGTGGCGGCCGCGGCGCTCGCGGGCTCGGCCGCCTGCGGCGCGGTCTATCCGCTCGTCGCCACGGCCGCGCCCTCGGCCGCGCTCGCGCTGCTGCTCGCGTGGGGCGTGGCGGTGGTCGCCGACTCGCCCCAGTTCTCGGCGCTCTCGGCGCGTGCGTGCCCGCCGGACCTGGTGGGCAGCGGGCTCGCGATCCAGAACAGCGTCGGCTTCGCGATCTCGCTCGTGTCGATCGGGCTCGCGGCGCGCTGGGCGCCTTCGTGGGGAGCGTGGATCGCGTGGCTGCTGGTTCCCGGGCCGCTGCTGGGGCTCGCGGGAATCTGGCCGCTCGCGCGCCGCGATCGGCTACCATCGGGCGGATGAACGCGCGCACCGCGCTGGTGGTGGGGGTGGGCGCCGAGCAGGGACTCGGGGCCGCGCTGTGCCGGCGCTTCGCCTCCGAGGGCTGCCACGTGCTCGCGGCGGGCCGCACGGCCGCGCGCATCGAGCAGATGGCGGCCGCGATCCGCGCCTCGGGCGGCAGCGCCGAGGCGGTGCAAGCCGATGCGACCTCGGAAGCCGGCGTGGTGCGCTTGTTCGACCGTGCGATGGCGCCGGGCGCGGGGCGCGATCCGTGCGACCTCGTCGTCTTCAACGCCGGCATCAACGCGCGCATCGATTTCCGCGAGCTTCCCGCCGCGACCTTCGAGGACTTCTGGCGCGTGGGCTGCTTCGGCGGGTTCCTCGTGGGCCGCGAGGCCGCGCGGCGCCTGGTCCCGCTCGGCCGCGGCACGGTGATCTTCACCGGCGCCTCGGCGAGCCTGCGCGGGCGTCCCGGCTTCGCGCAGTTCGCGGCGGCGAAGGCGGGGCTGCGCATGATCGCCCAGAGCATGGCGCGCGAGTACGGGCCCGCGGGGATCCACGTCGCGCACGTGGTGATCGACGGCGGCATCGACGGCGAGCGGCTGCGGTCGCGCTTCCCGAAGATCGTCGAGGAGCGCGGCGCGGAGGGCCTGCTCGACGCCGACGCGATCGCGGAAGCCTACTGGCGCCTGCATGTGCAGCCGCGGCGCGCGTGGACGCACGAGATCGACCTGCGGCCGTTCAAGGAACCGTTCTGAGCGCGGCCGCGCGCCGCGGGCGGGGGAGGGCATGAGCGGGTTCCGCTGGCTTTCGATGGTCGTCTTCGTGGTGCTGCTCGTGGTGCTGCCTTTCGCCTTCGCGGAGCTTCTGCTCGGAGGTCTCGCGAAGCTGCAGCTGAGCCCCGGCGCGGCCTCCGCGCTCATGTTCGGCATGATCGCGGGCGGGCTCGTGAACATCCCGGTGAAGCGCGTCGCCCGCGACGAGGAGGCCCCCGTTCACCCGCTCGCGATCTTCGGCCTGTCGGGCCGCTGGCCGCGCCTCGCCCGCATGCGCCGCGAAAGCGTCATCGCGGTGAACGTGGGCGGTTGCATCGTGCCCGCGGGGCTCGCGCTCTACGAGCTGCGCAACATCGCGGCGCTCGGGCCGCAGGCGCTCGTCTCGACGGCGATCGCGTGCGGCGTGAGCATCTTCGTGTGCTACCGGCTCGCCCGCCCGCTGCCCGGCATCGGCATCGGGCTGCCCGGCCTGGTTCCCGCGCTCACGGCGGCGATGATGGCCGTGGTCCTCGAGCCCGGGCACGCGGCACCGGTCGCGTACGTGGCGGGCGTCGCGGGACCGCTCGTGGGCGCCGACCTCCTCCACCTGCGCGACATCGGGCGGCTCGGCGCCGGCGTCGCGAGCATCGGCGGCGCCGGGACGTTCGACGGGATCGTGCTCTCGGGGATCGTCGCGGCGTATCTCAGCTGAGCTCCCGGGGGAAGCTCCCGGCCCGGCGAACGGAGCGACAGGCTCCCACGCCTGGAACGTCGCTCGAGTCCGCGCTACCATCGGCCACGGGGTAGCTCATCGCGCGAGCTTCCCGTCGCGTAGCCTCGGCGCTTTCCTCACGGGGGAGCGCTCCGGGCGACCGGAGCGACGAGCGCGATGGACATGGGAACGCACGCTTGCGTCGCGGCCGAACGGCCGGGCGCGGAGCGCAGGCTCAAGCGCATGGACCGCACCGAACGGTTCTACAAGATCGACCAGATGCTGCAGTCGCGCGGCCGGGTGAAGGTCGGCGAGTTCCTGGGCGAGCTCGGCATCTCGCTCGCCACCTTCAAGCGCGACCTCGAGTACATGCGCAGCCGGCTGAACGCGCCCATCGTTTGGGACCGCGAGCAGGAGGCCTATCGCTTCGAGGAGGGACGCGCGGGCAAGGGGCCGAAGTACGAGCTGCCGGGCCTGTGGTTCAGCCCGAGCGAGGCGCTCGCGCTCCTCACCCTCGAGCATCTCGTCGAGGGACTGGAGCCGGGGCTGCTCGGCGCGCACGTGAAGCCGCTCAAGGCGCGGCTCGCGGCGCTCCTCACCGCGGGCGAGCATTCGCTCGACGAGGTCCGCAAGAGGATCCGCGTGATCCCCTTCGGCGCGCGCCGCCACGAGCCGAAGCACTTCGAGCTCATCGCTTCCGCCGTCCTCGGCCGCCATCGCCTCAAGCTGGTCTACTGGAACCGCACGAAGGACGAGGTCACCGAGCGCGAGGTCTCGCCCCAGCGCCTCGTTCACTACCGCGGCAACTGGTACCTGGACGCGTGGGACCCCCTGCGCGATGGCTTGCGCACCTTCGCGCTCGACGCGATGCGCGCCGTCGAGATGGCTCCGGGCAAGGTCCGCGACGTCCCCGACGCGGAGCTCGACGAGGCACTCGCGAGCGGCTACGGCATCTTCTCGGGGAAGAAGGTGCAGTGGGCGACGCTGCGCTTCACGCCGGAGCGGGCGAGGTACGTGGCGATGGAGGAGTGGCATCCGAAGCAGCGGAGCCGGTGGGAGAAGGACGGGAGCTACGTGCTCGAGGTGCCGTTCAGCTCCGAGAAGGAGCTGATGATGGATATCCTGAGGTTCGGGCCCGACGTGGAGGTCCTGGGTCCGGGGCCGCTGAGGGCCGAGGTTCGCAGCCGGATAACCGCGACGGCGCTGCCGTACGCGAAATGAGCGCCGTCGGGGAAGGCGGGGCTAGGCGAGCGTGCGGATGTTGGTCGCCGTCGGCCCCTCGGGACGGTTCTCGAGGTCGAACTCCACGCGCTGCGCGGGCTTGAGCTTCTTCACGCCCGGCGTGCGGATGGAGGACTGGTGCGCGAAGATCGCGGGTCCGCCGAGGTCCGGCGTGATGAGGCCGAAGCCCTTCGCGTCGTTGAAGAAACGCACGATGCCTGTTGCCATGTCTGTCGCTCCTTGGGAATCCGGAAATGAAAAAGGCCCGGTCGCCCGGGCCCCTTCGTGAGCGGGTAGGCCCCGCTGTCGCGCGTGCTCAGACGGCGCGGATCTTCGAGGCAGCCGGGCCTTTCGGGCCCTGCTGCACGTCGAACTCGACCTTCTGGCCTTCCTTCAGGGATTTGAAGCCGCCCATCTGGATCTCGCTGTGATGCGCGAAGAGGTCCTTGCCGCCGTCGTCCGGGGTGATGAAGCCGAAGCCTTTCGCGTCGTTGAACCACTTGACGGTACCGCTAGCCATAATTCCGTTTCCTTATCGATTCCCGAGGCGAATCCCGGCCCGGGGACGGGTCACGACATCAAGGGAGGGAATTGGCTTCCGCTTCGGACTCCGCCGGAAGGGCGGTGAGGGAGGGGGACGGCAACTTCACTACTCGATGGTCCTGCAACGGCATTATACCTCATATCCGCGACTTTCCGCTCCCGCCCGGTCGGGCGGCCACGTCGCCGGGTCCACGCGATACAGGCTCGCGAGCTCGCCGTACAGCGCCGGATGCGCCTCGGCCATCTCGCGCGATCGCTCGAAAAACGCCTCGGAGGTGACGGCGAAGAATTCCGCGGGGCTCGTCGCGCCGTAGAAAGCGAAGAGCGCGGGCTCGCCGTAGGCCGCCTGCATCCGCAGCCGCGCGTACTCCTCGTGCATCACGCGCGACCAGCGCGGGTAGCGATGACGGCTCCCGAGCCACGGCGCGCCGTTCGCGTAGCCCTTCCACTGGTCGAGCTGGTGCGCGAACTCGTGGATCACGACGTTGCGTCCGTCGTCGGGGTCCGCCGCGCCCGCGAGCGCGTCCTCCCACGAGATCACGATTTGCCCGTGGCTCCACGATTCGCCGGAGCGCGCGATGCGCTGCTCCTGCATGAGGCCCAGGGGCCCCGGCTGCACGCGCTCGACCACGAAGGCGCCCGGATAGACGAGGATGTCGCGCACCTTCGGGAAATAGTCCGTGCGGCGGTTCAGGACGAGGAGGCACGCCTGGGCGGCGACCACCACGCGCACCTCGTCGGTGATCGCGAGCCCGTCGCACCCGATGAAGGTCTTCTCGGCGAGAAACGCCTGCACATGGCCCTCGAGCTGGCGGCGCAGGTCCGCGGGAAGGCGGCGCAGGTACGGCACGCGCGCCTCGAGGATCGCGCGCCACGCCGCGGGGAAGGGCCGCGCGCGCCGCCGCTCGCGCCGCCGCTCGAGCAGCATGGGCGCGCCCACCACCCAGGCCACGAAGAGGGCGGCCGCGAGGGCGGCGGCGACGAGGAGGAGGGGCATGGGCGTGAAGTGGGCGCTCAGCGCCCGGCTTTCAAGGAACGATGCAGGCGTAGCCCTCGTGCCGGCGCGTGCTAGTGGGCGCCCGCGGCCTCCGCGCCGCCCGCCTTGCCGTGCACCGGATGGGTGAGCCACACGACCGCGATCAGCGAGGCGAAGAGGATCGCCGAGCCGTAGAACACGTCGTTCGCCGAGAGGAGCGAGGCCTGCTGGTCGATGAGGCGGTTGAGGAGCGCCACGCTCTGGTCGTGCGTGAGGCCCGCGGCCTGCATCGCCGAGAGGGTGTGCGTGGCCGCCGGATCGAACGCGGTGATGTGCTCGGCGAGCTGCGCGTGGTGGAACGTCGCCCGGTGGTCCCACAGCGTGGTGGAGATCGAGGTGCCGAACGACCCCATCGTGATGCGCGCGAAGTTCGACAGGCCGCTCGCCGCGGGCAGCTGCGCCGGGGTGAGGCCCGACAGGGTGAGCGTCACGAGCGGGATGAAGAAGCACGCGACCGCCGCGCCCTGCACGAGGGTGGGGATCATGATCGTGCGGAAGTCGGCCTCGGTGTTGAACCCGGAGCGCATCCACATCACCAGGGCGAAGACCGCGAAGGAGGCGCTCGCCATGAGGCGCGGGTCCACGCGGTGGACGTTGCGGCCCACCACCGGCGAAAGCAGGATCGCGAGCGCGCCCACGGGGGCCATCGCCATCCCGGCGAGGGTGGCGGTGTAGCCCATGTCCTGCTGCAGCCACAGCGGCAGCAGCACGACGCTCCCGAAATAGGTCCCGAAGCCGAGCGAGAGCGCGAGCGTGCCCATGGCGAAGTTGCGCCCGCGGAACAGCCGCAGGTCCACCACGGGGTGCTCCTCGGTGAGCTCCCACGCGAGGAAGAGCGCGAAGCCGAGCACGGCGACGAGGGCGAGCGCGACGATCGTCCCGGAGTTGAACCAGTCGAGGTCCTTGCCCTTGTCGAGCAGGACCTGGAGCGAGCCCACCCACACGACGAGCAGGCCCAGCCCCACGGCGTCGATCGGGAGCCGGTGCGTCGCCGTCTCGCGGCGCCGGTAGATGCCCCACGTGGCGAGGGCGGCGAGGATGCCCACGGGGACGTTGATGTAGAAGATCCACGGCCACGACATGTTGTCCGTGAGCCAGCCGCCGAGCAGCGGGCCGACCACCGGGGCGACGAGGGTCGTGATCGACCACAGGGCGAGCGCCGTGCCGGCCTTCTCGCGCGGGTAGCTCGCGAGCAGCAGCGTCTGCGACAGCGGGATCATGGGTCCCGCCACTGCGCCCTGGATCACGCGGAAGAGGATCAGCAGCTCGAGCGAGGGCGCGAGGCCGCAGGCGAGCGAGGCGAGCACGAAGAGCAGGATCGAGGTCGTGAACAGACGCACCTGCCCGTAGCGCTCCGCGAGCCACCCCGTGAGCGGCAGCGAGATCGCGTTCGCCACGCCGAACGAGGTGATCACCCACGTGCCCTGCTCGGGCGAGACGCCCAAGTCGCCCGCGATCGCCGAGAGCGACACGTTCGCGATCGAGGTGTCGAGGACGTTCATGAACGTCGCGAGCGACACCGCGAGGGTGCCCAGGGCGAGGGCGCTGCCCTTGAGCGGCGTGGTCATGGGGCGCTACCGGGAAGCGAACTCCGCGCCGTCGGCGCCCCGGACGGCGCTCTTGGGCGCGGCGGCGAGGGGGCGCACCGGACCGCGGCCGTCGTTCGCGGCGATGATCTCGCGCACGCGCGCGCCGGCCTCGCGGTCGAGCTTGTCGAACACCGCGCTCGCGTCGGCCACCGTGCGCGGCGGGACGCGCGGCAGGCGCGCGCCCCCGCGGTCGTGGGTGTCGACCTTCACCTGCATCGAAAGGCCCACCTGCAGCGGATGGGCCTTGAGCTCCCCATCGTCGAGGGCGATGCGCACCGGGACGCGCTGCACGATCTTGATCCAGTTGCCGCTCGCGTTCTGCGCCGGCAGCAGCGCGAAGGCGCCGCCCGTGCCCGCACCGAAGCCCAGCACCTTGCCGTGGTACTCGAACCGGCCGCCGTAGAGATCGGCCGTGAGCGTGACGGGCTGCCCCACGCGCATGTTGCGCAGCTGCCCCTCCTTGAAGTTCGCGTCCACCCAGACGTCGTCGAGCGGCACCACGGCCATGAGCGGCGTGCCCGGGGCGATGCGCTGGCCGAGCTGCACGCTCCGCTTCGCGACGTAGCCCGACACGGGCGCGGGGATCGTCGCGCGCGCGTAGGCGAGATAGGCCTCGCGCACGCGCGCCGCGGCGTCTTTCACGTCGGGATGGTCTTCCACCGTCGTGTGGTCGACGAGCGCCTGCTGCGCCGCGAGCTGCCGGCGCGCCGCGGAGGCGGCCGCCTCGGCGGCGGCGAGCGTGTCGCGCGCGTGCTGCAGCTCCTCGCCCGAGACCGCGCCCGTGGTGGCGAGGCGTTCGCGGCGGGCGTCGTCGTCGCGGGCGCGGGCGAGGTCGGCGTCGCGCTGGCGCACGGCCGCCTCGAGCTGCGCGGTGGTCTCGAAGAGGTTGCGCACCTGGCGCACGGTCTTCGCGAGGTGGCTTTCCGCCTCGTCGAGCGCGAGCCGCGCGTCGGCGGGGTCCAGCTCGACGAGCGGAGTGCCCGCGCGCACGAAGTCGGTGTCGTTTGCCGCGATCTTCACCACGGTGCCCGGCACCTGCGAGGTGATCTGCACGACGTCGCCGTTCACGTACGCGTCGTCGGTATATTCGCCGTACTGCAGCACGAGGACCCAGTAGGCGCCGTACGCGAGGAGTCCCGCGGCGAAGACGCCCGCGATCGCGAGGAGGAGCTTGCGACGCGTGCCGTTGGCGGCGGGCGCGGGAGGAGTCTGGTCCGGCTTGGGAGGATCGCTTGCCATCTTCTTCTCCTTGCGACTTCAGTTCGCTTCGTAGCCGCCGCCCAGGGCGCGCGTGAGGCTCACGCTCGCATCGAGCTCGCGCGCGGCGAGGGTGGCGCGGAGGTTCTTCTGGCCGAGCACCTGGAATTCGGCGGTGAGGACCTGCAGGTAGTTCCCGAGCCCGTCGCGGTAGCGCAGCATCGCGAGGTCGTAGGCGTCCTGCGCGAGCTTCACGCCGGAATCGGCCTGGGCGCGCTGCCGGTCGATGGAGCGCATCGACGCGAGCTGGTCGGCCACGTCGCGCAGCGCGTCGGCGAGCGCCTGGTTGTAGCCCTCCACCGCGATGTCGTAGTCGGCGTCGCGCCCGGCGAGGTTCGCGCGCAGGCGCCCGCCGTCGAAGATCGGCAGCCGCAGCGCCGGCCCGGCGCTCAGCTGCAGGCTCTTCGCCTGCAGGAGCTTCGCGGCGTCGAGCGTGTCCAGGCCCACGAGCGCGACGAGGTTCACGTCCGGATAGAACCCGGCCTTGGCCGAATCGATGTCGCGCGCGGCCGACTCGATGCGCCAGCGCTGCGCGACGATGTCGGGCCGGCGGCCGATCAGGTCCGCGGGCAGCCGCGTGGGCAGCATCGGGCTCGACTCGAGCTTCATGGCGGGGCGCGCGACGGCGAGCCCGCGGTCCGGCCCTTCGCCGAGCAGGGCCGCGATCTGGTCGCGGGTGAGCGCGGCGGTCTCCTCGAGCTGCTGGATGCGCTCCTCGGCCTCGGGCACCGCGGCCTGCGCCTGCCGCAGCTCGACCAGCGAGTCGAGGCCCGCCGCCTTGCGCTGGTCGACGAGGGCCACGAGCGCCTCGCGCTCGGCGAGCATCGTCTTCGCGACGTCGAGCTCGTCGTAGGCCTGCTGGAGCCGGATGTAGGCGCGCACCACCGAGGTCGAAAGCAGCAGCCGCGCGCCTTCCCGATCGACCTCGGTCGCATGCGCCTCGTCCAGCGCGCCCTCGTACGCCGAGCGCGTCCTGCCCCACAGGTCGAGGTCGAGGCCGAAGCTCGCGTTGAGGGCGGTCTCCGTCACCCAGCTTCCCCCGATCGGCGGCGGGAAGATCCCGTTGTCGGAATAGCGCTGCCGCATGACGCTCGCGCCGCCGTCGACGTGGAGCTTGCGGTCGGCATCGGTGACCCCGGCCGCGGCGATCGCCTTGCGCACGCGCGCATCGGCCACCCGCAGCGTGGGGCTGCCCGCGAGCGCCTCGTCCACGAGGGCGTCGAGCTGCGGATCGCCGAAGCGCTTCCACCAGTCGCCCGCAGGCCACGCGGCCGCGGACACCGGCGTGCCCTCGAGCGACCGGCTCGCGGCCAGCCGGTTCGCATCACCGCGGGACGCCTGCGGGTGCTCGCCGCCCATGTCCGCGCAGCCGGCCGCGAGCGCCGCGGCGAGCGCGATCGCGAGCCACGTCCTCACCGCCGCGCCTCCTTCGCGGGCTCGGGCTCGCGCTCCAGGGACTCGGCGTTGTCGAGGATGCGCTTGAGCATCGCCTCGAGCTCGCGCACCTCGGCCTTGGTGAAGCCGCGGAGGAACTCGTTGGCCATCGCGACGGCCGTCTCGCGCATCTTCGGATAGAGGCGCCGGCCTTCGGCCGTGAGCTCGAGGCGCACCGCGCGGCGGTCCTCGGCGCTGCGCGCGCGCTTCACGAGCCCGCGCGCCTCGAGCGCGTCGATCTTGCGGGTCATCGCCCCCGGATCGTGCGCGATCAGCGAGCACACCGAGGAGGCGGTGTCGGCGATGTCGTTCGCGAGCGCGACCAGCACGAGGTAGTCGGCCGAGCGGATGTCGAAGGGCGCGAGGCGCCCGTCGAGCGCGTTCATGAACGCGGCCCGCACGCGCCCCACCAGCGGGGGTACGGCGCTGCGGATGTCGAAGGTCTCCGGCTCGTAGATGCCCATGGTCCCCTCCGTTTCGTTGCCCGCACTATAGTTGCCAAAGCAAATATTGTCAAGGCCGTGGTAGCCGGCGCAATTAACCCCGCGCGCCGTGGGATCATCGGCGTGCGGGGAATCGCCGGCGCTGGAAGAGTGTCGAACGCGCGCCATCCCGTTCGACTGTAGAGTGAGGAGCGCGGTGCCCTGCCGGGTACCCCGGCTCCGAATCCCCTTCACTTCAAGGAGATAGCGATGCCCGCCATCAAGCCCATCCCCGAGGGAATGCATACCGTCACCCCGCATCTCATCTGCGCGGGCGCCGCCGAGGCGATCGAGTTCTACAAGAGAGCGCTCGGCGCGACCGAGGTCGCCCGGCTGCCGGGGCCGGACGGCAAGGTCATGCACGCCCAGATCCGCATCGGCGATTCGGCGGTGATGCTCACGGACGAGGCGCCGGCCTGGAACGCGCTGGGGCCGAAGGCGCTCAAGGGCACGCCGGTCACGATCCACCTCTACGTCGAGGACGTCGACGCGTTCGCCGCGCGGGCCGTGAAGGCGGGCGCGAAGGCGATCATGCCGGTCGGCGACCAGTTCTGGGGCGACCGGTACGGCGTGCTCGAGGACCCGTGGGGCCACCACTGGTCGGTCGCGACGCACGTGCGCGACGTGAGCCCGGAGGAAATGCGGGAAGCGATGAGGAAGATGGCGGCGACGCAGCCCGCGTAGGCGGCCGGCCGCGGGGGAGGCCGCGATGGCGCGGCGCGTGATGGCCGTCGGACGATCCAACGCCGCGATCCTGGAGCTCATCGCCGAGCACGGCTACGGCCACCGGGCGAAGCTCCTCGCGCAGGGGGACTCGTGGTTCGCGTTCCCGCTGCCGCTCGCCGGCGGCTCGCGCAACCTCGTCGACGCGCTGTCCACGCGGCGCCGGTCCGTCGCGATCGACCTCTCGGTGG
>DASPRQ010000089.1:0-13881 GCA_035624355.1 Usitatibacter sp.
CCCGCCCGGCGGGCTCCCGTTTTTCGCGCTAGTCGCCCGCGTCCTCGGGACGCAGCTCCGGGCAGAAGCGCACGAAGGCGCCGTCGCGCACGAGCGGCGTGACGGCCGCGATGTCGAGGGCGAGGTAGCGGTCGCCCTCGAGGTGGGGCGCGACGGAGCGCACCAGCGCGTGCGCCTCCTCCAGGACGGGGGAGCTGCGCAGCGGGCGGCGGAAGTCGATGCCCTGCGCCGCGGCCAGCAGCTCGATCGCCACGATCCCCGCCGTGTTCTCCGCCATGTCGGACAGGCGCCGTGCGGCGAAGGTCGCCATGGAGACGTGGTCCTCCTGGTTGGCGGAGGTGGGGAGCGAATCGACGCTCGCCGGGTGCGCGAGGGACTTGTTCTCGGAAGCGAGCGCCGCGGCGGTCACGTGCGCCACCATGAAGCCGGAGTTGAGCCCGCTCGCGGCGGTGAGGAACGGCGGCAGCCCCGAGAGCGTGGCGTCGATGAGGAGCGCGATGCGCCGCTCGGAAAGCGCCCCGGCCTCCGCGATCGCGAGCGCGAGCTGGTCGGCGGCGAAGGCGACGGGCTCGGCGTGGAAGTTCCCGCCCGAGAGCGACTCGCCGCCCTCGGGGAAGACGAGCGGATTGTCGGTGACGCCGTTCGCCTCGGTGAGGAGCGTGAGCGCCGCGGAATTCATCAGGTCGAGGCAGGCGCCCATCACCTGCGGCTGGCAGCGCAGGCTGTAGGGGTCCTGCACCTTCTCGTCGCCCGTGAGGTGCGAGGCGCGGATGCTGCTGCCGCGCAGCAGCCGCCGGTATGCCGCGGCGGCCTCGATCTGCCCGAGGTGGCCGCGCAGCTCGTGGATGCGAGCGTCGAAGGGCCCGTCGCTCGCCATGGCGGCGTCCACGGAGAGCGCCCCGGCGACCACCGCGGCCGAGAACACGTTCTGCGCGGCGAAGAGGCCGTGCAGCGCGAGCGCCGTGGACACCTGCGTGCCGTTGAGCAGCGCCAGGCCTTCCTTCGGCCCGAGCGAGAAGGGCGCGAGACCCGCGATGCGCAGCCCCTCGGCCGCCTCGATCTCGCGCCCCCGGTGACGCACGCGGCCCAACCCGAGCAGCGCCGCGGCCATGTGGGCGAGCGGCGCGAGGTCGCCCGAGGCGCCGACCGATCCCTTGGACGGGATGCAGGGAAGCACCTCGGCTTCGAGGAGCGCGAGGATCGCCTCGACGAGCTCGGGCCTCACGCCCGAATAGCCGCGCGCGAGGCTCGCCACCTTGAGCAGCATCACGAGGCGCACCACGCCGTCGTCGAGCATCGGCCCCACTCCGACGCTGTGCGAGAGCACGAGGTTGCGCTGCAGGAGATCGAGCTGGTCGGCGGGAATCTTCTCGCGCGCGAGCTTGCCGAACCCGGTGTTGATGCCGTAGGCGGGCTCCCCTTTCGCGACGATGCGCGCCACGGCATCCGCGCCCGCGGCCATGCGCCGGCGCGCTTCCGGATCGAGCTCGACGCGCTCGGGAGCGCGCTCGAAGGCGTGGAGCTGGGCGAGGGTGAGTCCGCCCGGGACGAGGCGCACGGGGCCTAGCGCGGGTGCGCGGCGGGGGTCACCGCAGGAGGAGCACGGCGAGCACCGCGACGACCGCGAGGAAGACCACCCACGCGACCCAGTTCCAGGTGCGCGGGTCGTGCAGCACGAAGCTCGACTCGAGCTCCTCGATGAGGGTCTCCTCGTGCGGCGCCGGGGCGGGCGCGAACTGCCGCTCGAACGCGGCGAAGAACTCGTCGGCGAGCTTGAGCGCCGCCGCGTCGACGAGGCGGTTGCCGACCTGGGCGATGCGTCCGCCGACCTGGGCGGAAGCCGTGTAGGCGACGAGCGTCGAGGCGCCCTCGTCGCCGAGCGCGACCTGCGCGCTTCCCTTGGCGAAGCCCGCGGCGCCGCCCTCGCCCTCGAAGCGCAGGGTGTAATGCTCGGGCCGGACGATGTCCTCCACGCGGAGCTTCCCGCGGAACTTCGCGCGCACGGGCCCGAGCGCGGCGGTGAGCGTGACCCGGTACTCGTTCTCCCCCGTGCGCTCGATGGACTCGCAGCCCGGGATCGCGGCGCGCAGCCGCTCGGGGTCGTTGAGCGCCTGCCAGGCGGACTCGCGGTCGAGGGGAAGGCGGCGTTCGCCCTTGAGGTCCATGGTCAGCGCGGGAGCGCGGCGGCGAGCTCGCGCAGCGTGGCGATGTTGTGCATCGGGATGAAGGCGTCGACGTGGGGCAGCATGGAGGCGATGCCGGTCGCGCGCGGCTCGAAGCCCTCGTAGCGGAGCAGGGGATTGAGCCACACCAGGCGGTGGCAGGCGCGGTGCAGGCTCTGCATCTCCCGCGCGAGGTCCGCGGCGTCGTCGCGGTCGAGCCCGTCGGTGACGAGCAGCACGCACGCGTTCTGGCCGAGGAGCCGGCGCGCCCATCGGAAGTTGAACTCGCGCAGGCACGTCCCGATGCGCGTGCCGCCCGCCCAGTCCTGCGCCGCGGCGCCGACCCGCGCGAGCGCCTCGTCCACGTCGCGGTCGCGCAGGGGCCGCGTCACGTTGGTGAGCCGCGTGCCGAAGACGAGCGTCGACACGCGCTCGCGGTCGCGGGTGAGGGCGTGCAGGAAATGCAGGAACATGCGCGTGTAGCGATGCATCGAGCCGGAGATGTCGCACAGGACCACGAGCGGGGGCGGGCGGCGCCGGGGCTCGCGGCGGGCGGGGCTCGCGATCTCGCCGCCCCGGCGCGCCATCTGCCGCAGCGTGCCGGCGAGGTCGATCCGGCCGCGGCGCGAGGCCTCGAAGCGCCGCGTTCGCACCTCGGGCACGGGCAGCCGCAGGCTCGAGACGATGCGCTTCGCCTGCGCCCATTCCTCCGAGCTCATGCGCTCGAAGTCGAGCGTGCGCAGCCGCTCGGCTGCCGAGAACGTGAGGGTCGCATCCACGGTGACTTCCGGCGGGCGCTCGACCTCGCGGGGCGCGGCCCCACGCTCCGGGTAGAGGGCCTCGGAAAGGCGCCCGCCGGCGGCGGAGCGGGCCGCGCGGCCCTGCACCTTCGGAAGCAGCAGCGCGCGCATGCGCTCCTCGATCGCGGGATCGCGCCAGAAGGTCTCGAAGGCCTCGTCGAAGAGCGCCTGCTGCTCGCGGCGGGTGACGAAGAGCGCGGCGAGCGTGGCGTGCCAGTCCTCGCGGCGCTCGAGCCCGGAGAGCGGCAGCACGCGCACGGCGTCCATCACCTTGTCGGTTCCGATCGGGATCCCGCAGCCGCGCAGCACGCGCGCGAAATGGACGACGTTCTCCGCCAGGCGCCCCGGCGCCGCGGACGGGAAGGGGGCCACGGCCGGGCTCATGCCGCGGCGCGCGCCTTCGCCTCGCTCACGAGCGCGGCGACTTCCTCGCCGCGCAGGCGCGCGATGTCGTCCTGGTACTTGAGAAGCGCCCCCAGCGTGTCGCTCACCGACTGCGGGTCGAGCGAGATCGCGTCGAGCAGGAGCAGCGAGCGCGTCCAGTCGATCGTCTCGGCCACGCCGGGGGCCTTGTAGAAGTCCATCGAGCGCAGGCGCTGCACGAACGCGACCACCTCGCGCGAGAGCGCCTCGGAGGCGCCCGGCGCCTTGCGCCGCAGGATCTCGAGCTCGCGCTCGGCCGACGGATAGTCGACCCAGTGGTAGAGGCAGCGGCGCTTGATCGCGTCATGGATCTCGCGCGTGCGGTTGGAGGTGACGGCGACGATGGGCGGACGCTCGGCGCGGACCACGCCCAGCTCGGGGATCGTCACCTGGAAATCCGAGAGCACCTCGAGGAGGTACGCCTCGAAGGGCTCGTCGGCGCGGTCGAGCTCGTCGATGAGGAGCACGGGCGGTGCGCCCCCCGCGCTCTCGAGCGCCTGCAGGATGGGGCGCTTGACGAGGTATTCGACGGAGAAGAGGCCGCGCTCGAGGGAGGCGTCGCGCGCGCGGCCCGCGGCCTCGGCGAGGCGGATGGCCATCATCTGGCGCTGGACGTTCCATTCGTACACGGCGCTCGCCACGTCCAGCCCTTCGTAGCACTGCAGCCGGATGAGGGGGCGACCGAGGCTCGCGGCGAGCGCCTTGGCGAGCTCGGTCTTGCCCACGCCCGCCTCGCCCTCGAGGAAAAGGGGACGGTCGAGGCGCAGCGCGAGGAAGACCGCCGTCGCGAGGCGGCGGTCGGCCACGTAGTCGGCGGAGGCGAGCAGCGCCTGCGCCGCCTCGATGGAGCCGACGGGTCCGGGCTCCGCCTTCATCGCGCGAGATCGAAGCCCGGGCCCATCCCGCGCTTCAGGCCGCGGCGACCGCGCGCCGGGCGAGGACGCTCACGAGGTGCGCGCGGTACTCGGCGCTCGCGTGCAGGTCCGACTGCATCTCGGATTGCGCGACCGTGAGCCCGTCGAGCGCCTTCGGCGACCAGTCGCGCGCGAGGGCCTCCTCCATCGCCTTCACGCGGAAGACGCCGCGCGCGCCCGCGCCCGTGACCGCCACGCGCGGCCCCTTCGCCGTCTGCGCCGCGAAGACGCCGACGATGGCGAAGCGCGAGGCGGGGTTGCGGAACTTCACGTACGCCGCCTTCTTCGGCACCGGGAACGTGACCGACACGATGAGCTCGCCGGGCGCGAGCGCCGTCTCGAACAGCCCCTTGAAGAAGTCGTCGGCGGCGATCTGGCGCTTCTCGGTGCTGATGGTCGCGCCGAGGCCCAGCGCCGCGGCCGGATAGTCCGAGGCCGGGTCGTCGTTGGCGAGCGAGCCGCCGAGCGTGCCGCGGTTGCGCACCTGGAGGTCGCCGATCATTCCGGCGAGCATGGCGAGCGCCGGGATTCGGGAGCCCACCTCGGGCGAGGCGGCCACCTCGGAGTGGCGCGTCATCGCGCCGATGGTGATCGCCGCGGCGTCCGCCTTGATGCCGCGCAGCTCGGCGACGCGGCCGAGGTCGATGAGGTCGCTCGGCTCGGCGAGCGAGAGCTTCATCGCCGCGAGGAGCGACTGGCCGCCCGCGAGGTACTTGCCGTCCGCCTTGTCGGCGGCGATGCCGGTGGCCTTCGCGACCGACGTGGGATCGTAGTAGCCGAATGCGTGCATGGTCACCTCCCCGATTTCGCCGAACGCGCCGCGCGCCACACGCGCTCCGAGGTCGCGGGCATCTCGACGTCCTTCACGCCGATCGCCTCGCAGATCGCGTTGATCACCGCGGCCGGCGCCCCGATCGCGCCCGCCTCGCCGCAGCCCTTCACGCCGAGCGGGTTGTGGGTGCAGGGCGTCACGCGCGTGTCGACCTTGAAGGACGGCAGGTCCGCCGCGCGCGGCATCGCGTAGTCCATGTAGGAGCCCGTGAGGAGCTGGCCCGACTCGCGGTCGTACACGCAGCCCTCGAGGAGCGCCTGCCCGATGCCCTGCGCGACCCCGCCGTGCACCTGGCCCTCGACGATCATCGGGTTGATCACGTTGCCGAAGTCGTCGCACGCGCTGAACGACACGATCTTCGTCTCGCCGGTCTCGGGATCGACCTCGACCTCGCAGATGTGCGTGCCCGCGGGGTACGTGAAGTTCGTCGGATCGTAGAACGCGGTCTCGTCCAGGCCCGGCTCGAGCTTGTCGAGCGGGTAGTTGTGCGGGACGTAGGCGGTGAGCGCCACCTGCGCGAAGGGCACGTTCTTGTCGGTGCCCTTCACCGTGAACTTGCCGTCCCTGAACTCGACGTCGGCGTCGCTCACCTCCATCAGGTGCGCGGCGATCTTGCGGCCCTTGGCGACGATCTTGTCCACCGCCTTCATGATCGCGGTGCCGCCCACGGCGATGGAGCGCGAGCCGTAGGTGCCCATGCCGAAGGGGATGCGGCCCGTGTCGCCGTGCACCACGTCCACGTCGTCCACGGAGATGCCCAGCCGGCCTGCCACGACCTGCGCGAACGTGGTCTCGTGGCCCTGCCCGTGGCTGTGCGAGCCCGTGAACACCGTCACCTTGCCCGTGGGGTGCACGCGCACCTCGCCCGCTTCGAAGAGGCCCGCGCGCGCGCCCAGGGCGCCCGCGACGTTGGAGGGCGCGAGCCCGCAGGCCTCGATGTAGGAGGAGTAGCCCAGCCCTCGCAGCTTCCCGCGCTTCGCGGCCTCCTCCCTGCGCTTCGGGAATCCGGCGGCGTCCGCGAGCTTCATGGCGCCGTCAAGGCATGCTTCGTAGTCGCCCGTGTCGTAGGTGAGGGCGACGGGTGTGGCATACGGAAACTTGCGGATGAAGTTCCGCCGCCGGATTTCGTCCTGCGCGAGCTTCATCTCGCGCGCCGCGGTGGCGACGAGCCGCTCGACGACGTAGGTCGCCTCGGGGCGGCCCGCGCCGCGGTACGCGTCCACCGGGGCGGTGTTCGTGAACACCGCCGTCACCTCGCAATGGATGGCGGGCGTGGTGTACTGGCCGGCGAGCAGCGTCGCGTAGAGGATGGTGGGGATGCACGAGGCGAAGGTCGAGAGGTAGGCCCCCATCGCGGCGGAGGTCTTCACGCGCAGCGCGAGGAAGTGGCCGTCCTTGTCGAGGGCGAGCTCGGCCTTGGTCACGTGGTCGCGCCCGTGGGCGTCGGCGAGGAAGGATTCGCTCCGCTCGGCGGTCCACTTGATCGGGCGCCCCACGAGCTTGGAGGCCCACACGCATACCGTCTCCTCGGCGTAGAGGTAGATCTTCGAGCCGAAGCCGCCGCCCACGTCGGGGGCGATCACGCGCACCTTGTGCTCGGGAAGGCCGAGCACGAACGCGGTCATGAGCAGGCGCTCGACGTGCGGGTTCTGGTTGGCGACGTAGAGCGTGTAGGAATCGTCGGCCCGCGAGTAGGAGGCGTTGCAGGCGCGCGGCTCGATCGCGTTCGGGATGAGGCGGTTGTTCACGAACTCGAGCGTGGTCACGTGCGCGGCCTTGGCGAAGGCGGCGTCCACCGCGGCCTTGTCGCCGAGGGCCCACACGTAGCAGACGTTGTCCGGCGCCTCGTCGTGGACCGCCGGGGCGCCCTTGCGGGTGGCGTCGCGCACGTCCACCACCGACGGCAGCTCCTCGTAGTCGACCTCGACGAGATCCGCGGCCTCCTTCGCCTGGACGGGAGTGTCGGCCACGACGATGGCGACCGGGTCGCCCACGTAGCGGACCTTGCCCTGGGCGAGGATCGGGTGCTTGGGCTCCTTCATGGGCTTGCCGTCGGTGCCCGTGATGAGCCAGCCGCACGGCAGGCCCCCCACGGTGGCGGGGACGTCGGCGCCCGTGTAGACCGCGAGCACGCCGGGGGCGCGGCGGGCGGCATCGGTGCGCACCGCCTTGAGGCGGGCGTGGGCGTGGGTCGAGCGCACGAAGCTCGCGTACGCCTGGTGGGGAAGCGTCACGTCGTCGGTGTACTGGCCCGCGCCGGTGAGGAAACGCGCGTCCTCCTTGCGCTCGACGCGCGAGCCGATGGGGCCCGTGGGCTTGGCGGCGCGCTCGGGCGCGGCGGCCGGCTTCTCGCGAGTGGTGGTGTCGGTCATGGTCGTCTCCTCAGGCCTTCATCCCGGCGAGGCCTTCCTTCACGGCCTTCACGATGTTGTGGTAGCCGGTGCAGCGGCAGAAGTTCCCGTCGAGCGCCTCGCGGATCTGGGCCTCGGTGGGGTCCTTGTACTGGCCCGCGATCCCGACCGCGGCCATCACCATGCCGGGCGTGCAGAAGCCGCACTGCAATCCATGGTTCTTGCGGAAGGCGGCCTGCATCGGGTGCAGCGCGCCGTCGGTGGCGAGGCCTTCGATGGTGGTGACGGCCGCGCCCTGCGCCTGCACGGCGAGCACGTTGCAGCTCTTGGCCGGCTTGCCGTCGAGGAGCACCGTGCACGCGCCGCACTGGGCGGTGTCGCAGCCGACGTGGGTGCCGGTGAGCTGGAGGCGATCGCGCAGGAACTCGACCAGCAGGGTCCGGGATTCGACCTCGGCGGATACCGGCTTGCCGTTCACCGTGAGGGAAACGGAGATCTTCATCAGAAGCTCCTCCTGGGGGTCTTTTGTGACAGCTCGGGGAAGGCCGCGATCGCGGCCCCGACGACGACTCTACTCCGACGACTCTACTCCGAAAAGCGCCGCGCGCAAGGTCCGGCGCGCGCGTCCCGCCTAGCTCCGCGGCAGGGCCCGGACCATCACCGCGAACTCCCCCGGCATCTCCCGGACCTGGGTCACGCGGAAGCGCCGCTCGAGCTTCGGCATCCACCAGGATTGCGGCTGCTGGATGAGGTGGGCGTTGCGCCCGTCGGGCAGGGTCTTGTCCGCCGCGCGGGTGGCGATCAGGAAGATCCCGGCGTCGCGGGTGACGCGGCGCAGGTCGTCGAGGACCTCCTCGAGGCACTCGGGCTCGACGTGCTCGAGCACGTCGGTGCACACGACGATGTCCGCGGGCTCGGGCGGGGCGTCGAGTTCCGGGATGCACGGATCGTAGTTGTGGATGGGGAAGCCCAGGCTCGCCTCGAGCGTGCGCTGGCCGCAGCCGTAGTCGAGCACGTCGCGGGTGCCGAGCTGCTGGCAGAGCGCGAGCACGGGCTGCGCCCAGCGCCCGCCCGACATGCCGTACCGGCCCTCGGCGTGCAGCCGTCGGTTTTGTTCGCGGTATTCGGGGGTGATCTTCATGCGGTGGCGCGCCTTCGCGGCGCGCCTTCGATTCTACCAACATCGATTGCGGGCCCGTCGGGTACCATGCGCCATGCCGCGCCTGGCCGCCAACCTCACGATGATGTACGGCGAGCACCCGTTCCTCGAGCGCTTCGCCGCGGCCGCGCGCGACGGGTTCCGCGGCGTGGAGATGCAGTTCCCGTACGAGCACGAGGCGGCGGAGCTGCGCGCGCGGCTCGACGCCCACGGGCTCGAGCAGGCGCTCATCAACGCGCCCGCGGGCGAGGCGCGCGCGGGCGAGCGGGGGCTCGCGGCGCTGCCGGGGCGCGAGGACGACTTCCGCCGCTCCGTGGGCCGCGCGCTCGAGTACGCGCGGGTGCTCGGCAACCGCTGCGTGCACGTGATGGCGGGCGTCGTCGCCGCGGACGCCGATCGCGAGCGGCATCGCGCGGCCTACGTCGCCAATCTCGCGTGGGCGGCACGCGAGGCGCGTCCCGCGGGCGTGACGATCGTGATCGAGCCCATCAATCCGCGCGACATGCCGGGCTATTTCCTCAGCCGGCAGGACGAGGCCCACGCCGTGTGCGCCGAGGCGGGCGAGCCCAACCTCAAGGTGCAGATGGACCTCTACCACTGCCAGATCGTCGAGGGCGACCTCGCGACGAAGATCCGCCGCCACATCGGGGGCGTCGCGCACATGCAGGTCGCGGGCGTTCCCGGCCGCCACGAGCCCGACGAGGGCGAAGTGAACTACCCGTACCTCTTCGACCTCGTCGACGAGCTGGGCTACGCGGGCTGGATCGGCTGCGAGTACCGCCCCCGCGCCGCCACCACCGCCGGCCTCGCCTGGGCCCGCCGCTGGCTCAGTTGTAGGGAGTGAGAAGGGGCTTGCCGGCGAAGAAGGCGGCGAGGTTGTCGACCACGAGCTGACCCATGGCGCGGCGCGTGGGGTGGGTGGCGCTGCCCACGTGCGGCTGGAGCACGACGTTGTCCAGCGCGAGGAGCGCCTCGGGCACGCGCGGCTCGTTCGCGAACACGTCCAGGCCCGCGCCTCCGAGCCGACCGTCCACGAGCGCAGCCGCGAGCGCGGGCTCGTCCACCACGGAGCCGCGCGCGATGTTCACGAGCACGCCCTGCGGCCCGAGCGCCTCGATCACCGCGCGGCTCACGAGCCCCTGCGTGGCCTCGCCCCCGGGACAGGCGACGACGAGGAAATCGACCTCCTTCGCGAGCGCCACGGGATCGGCGAACCACGGCCAGGGCGCGTCCGCCTTCTGGTGCGGCCCCTGGTAGGCGATCTTGAGGTTGAAGGCGACGGCGCGCTTCGCGACGGCGCGCCCGATGCGGCCCAGCCCGACGATGCCCAGCATCCGGCCCTGGATCGTGTCGGTCAGCGGGTAGGGCCCCTGGAGCCACTTGCCCGCGCGCACGTACCGGTCGCCCGCGCTGATGCGCCGCACGGTGGCGATGAGCAGCCCCATCGCGAGGTCCGCCACGTCGTCGGTGAGGACGTCGGGCGTGTTCGTGACCTTGATGCCGCGCGCGGTGGCCGCCGCGACGTCCACGGAGTCGACGCCCACGCCGAAGTGGGAAATGAGCTTGAGGTTCGGCAGCTTCGCCATCGTCGCCGCGTCCATCCCCCGGAACGAGGTCGTCGCCGCGGCGGTCACGCGGCCGGCCACCGAGGCGAGGAACGCCTCGCGGTCCGGCGCCTTCGCGAGCTTGTGCACCGTGAACGCCGCCTCGAGCGATTCGAGCGTGGGCGGATGCATCGGCCCCATCAACAGCACATCGGGGTTCATGGCCTGTCTACTTTCCGCCGTAGGCGACGATGCGCTGGCGCTGCTCGCCCAGGCCGTGGATGCCGAGCGTGAGGACGTCGCCCGGCTTGAGCCACTGCGGCGGCTTCATGCCCATCGCCACCCCCGGCGGCGTTCCGGTGGTGATGACGTCGCCCGGCAGCAGCGTCATGAAGCGGCTCACGTAGGAGACGAGGGTCGCACAGCCGAAGACCATGGTACGCGTGTTGCCGCGCTGGCGCGGCTCGCCGTTCACGTCGAGCCAGAGGTCGAGCGACTGGGGATCGGCGATCTCGTCGGTGGTCACGAGCCACGGGCCCACGGGGCCGAAGGTGTCGCAGCCCTTGCCGCGGTCCCACTGGCTGCCGCGCTCGAGCTGGAAGTCGCGCTCCGAGACGTCGTTCACCACGCAGTAGCCCGCCACGCAGTCGAGGGCGCTCGATTCGGGCACGTACTGGGCCCGGGTGCCGATCACGATGCCGAGCTCCACCTCGTAGTCGAGCTTGGTCGAGCCCTTCGGCTGGATGGTGTCGTCGTTCGGGCCGCACAGGCAGGTGGTCGCCTTCATGAAGAGGATCGGCTCCGAGGGGATCGGCATGCCCGCCTCCTGCGCGTGGTCGCGGTAGTTGAGGCCCACGGCGACGAACTTGCTGATGCCCGCGTAGGGCACGCCCAGGCGCGGGTTGCCGCGCACGACGGGGAGCGTCTCGGGCTTCACGCGGGCGAGGCGCGCGAGGTTGCGCGGCGCGAGCATCGCGTCGTCGATCTGGGTGATCACCTTGGACAGGTCGCGGATGTTGCCGTCCTTGTCCGCGAGGCCGGGCTTCTCGCGGCCCGGAGGGCCGTAGCGCAGGAGTCGCATCTTCATTTCTCCTTCGTATCGTGCCGCGAGCCCGTCGCTCCCGCCCGCGCGGGAACCCGATCGTGCGCCGAGGGCCTCCCGCGAGGCGGCGCGCCTGGGAGCGGCGGCCTGCGGGAACGGCGACGAGCTGCGGAACGGCGAAGTTTAGCAGGGTCGTCCCGCCGTCCACGCGCTTCCCGCATCGGGCGTTATTAAGGAACGCGCGCCCGGAAAGGGGGAGCGGCGCATCGACACGGGAAAGTTGCAACCGTAAGCATCCGGCCGCGATCCTTTCGTGTATCGAAACAGCTGCGCCCGGTTGGCGCACGCGAGGTTGCAGACCGATTGCGGCTGTAATTCCCGCGGCCGGCGGATTGAGAGATTTCGCATAGTGCCCGCGGCGCCGTGCGCGGAGACTGGCTCCCATGGATCCGGCGAGCGACGCCGGCAGGAGCGAGAGATGAAAGACGTCATGAGCAAGCAGCGCCTCGAAGAAGAGAACGACCTTCACGTGGGCACGGGCGGCCGCAGCCAGGAGAACGCCGATGTGGGATTCCGCCCCGCGTTCTTCGACTACGCTTCGCAGAAGCTCTACTTCTCCCGCTTCATCGACGGGCGCCTCGCCCCGGTGCACATGCTCGACGGGCTGCCCGAGGAAGTCGTCGTGGACCGCGCGCCGGACGGCCGCGTGATCCGCGCGCGCGCGTCCCTCGTTTCCGGCTTCGAGCGCAACGGCTACTTCTACACGCGCAAGGCCGCGGCCCGCGCCGTGGCGGCGATCAAGGCTCGCCGGCGCAGCGCGGTCGCGAAGAGCTCGGGAAACTGACCCGCGCGGCAATCCGGCGGGCTCGAGGGGGATGGTGGGTCGTACTGGGATCGAACCAGTGGCCCCTCCCGTGTGAGGGGAGTGCTCTACCGCTGAGCTAACGACCCGGCGAGGAACGACATTTTATCAGAGCGGGGCTGGGCGAAGGAACGCGCCCCGGCGCGCCGGATCGTAGAATGGCGCTTTTCCCCCGCCTCCCATGGTCCGCACCCGCTTCGCCCCCAGCCCCACGGGCTACCTCCACCTCGGAGGCGCGCGCACCGCGCTCTTCAACTGGGCCTACGCGCGCCACCACGGCGGCAAGTTCATCCTGCGCATCGAGGACACGGACCTCGAGCGCTCCACGCAGGAAGCCGAGCAGGCGATCTTCGAGGCGATGAAGTGGCTGGGCCTCGACTGGGACGAGGGCCCGTTCTTCCAGATGAAGCGCTTCGACCGCTACCGGGAGGTGGGCGAGGAGCTCCTCGCGAAGGACCTCGCGTACTGGGACTACACCTCGAAGGAGGAGCTCGAGGCGATGCGCGAGGCGCAGATCGCGCGCGGCGAGAAGCCCCGCTACGACCGGCGCTGGAGGGACTCGCGCGAGACGCCGCCCAGGGGCGTGGCGCCGGCGCTGCGCTTCAAGAACCCGCTCTCGGGCGAGGTGGGCTGGGACGACCTCGTGAAGGGGCCGATCAGCGTTTCCAACGAGGAGCTCGACGACCTCGTGCTGCTGCGCTCCGACGGCGTGCCCACGTACAACTTCGGCGTGGTCGTGGACGACATCGACATGACCATGACCCACGTGATCCGCGGCGACGACCACGTGAACAACACGCCGCGCCAGATCAACCTCTACCGCGCGCTCGGGGCGATCCTGCCGCGCTTCGGCCACGTGCCGATGATTCTCGGTGCCGACGGCCAGCGGCTATCCAAGCGCCATGGGGCGGTGAACGTGATGCAGTACCGCGACGACGGGTTCCTGCCGGACGCGATGGTGAACTACCTCGCGCGCCTCGGCTGGTCCCACGGCGACGAGGAGATGTTCTCCCGCGGCGAGCTCGTCGAGTGGTTCGACCTCGCGCACGTGAGCCGCTCGCCCGCGCGCTGGGACCCGGAGAAGCTCCGGTGGCTGAACGGCGAGTACCTGCGGCGGCTCCCGGACGCGCAGCTCGTCGAGCGCCTCGAGCGCGAGAAGCCCGAGGTGTACAAGTTCCTCGCCTCCGTGATGGACCCGATCGCGATGACGGCCGCGGGGCGCGCGAAGTTCCAGACGCTCGCCGACCACGAGGCGTTCCTCATGGCGATGGCCGAGCCGCCGCGCCCGGCGCCCGAACTCGCGAAGCAGCACCTCGACGAGGCCGGGCGACGCGTGCTCGCTGGCCTCGTGCCGAAGCTGCGGGAGCTTTCGCACTGGAGCGCGGGGCCGGTGAGCGCAACGCTCAAGGAAACGGTGAAGGCGCTTGGAGTCAAGCCGCCCGCGGTGATGATGCCCTTCCGCGTGGCGCTCACGAGCCAGGCGCAGACCCCCGCAATCGACGCCATCGCCGCGGCGCTGCACCGGGAAGTGGCCCTCGCGCGTCTGGAAAGGGCCGCTGCCGGCTGATATAATGATCGGCTCGGTCGGGGGTATAGCTCAGCTGGGAGAGCGCTTGCATGGCATGCAAGAGGTCAGCGGTTCGATCCCGCTTACCTCCACCAGAACGGTTTCGATGCGCCAAATCGGGAGCGCCACCCGCTCCCGATTTGTTCGTGGTCCCCATCGTCTAGAGGCCTAGGACACCGCCCTTTCACGGCGATAACCGGGGTTCGAATCCCCGTGGGGACGCCA
>DASPRQ010000004.1:0-33608 GCA_035624355.1 Usitatibacter sp.
CTCCAGCAGATGGGCGAGGTGCATTTCGCGGCCCAGGCGCTGCTCAAGGACCCGGCCTCCGCCATCCTCGACATCGACCGCGAGGTGGCGGGGATCCTGCGCGACGAAGGATTCCCGACGGAGCATTTCGGCGTGCCGCTCGCGGGAAGCCTGCTGCCGTGGATCGACGCCGACCTCGGCAACGGCCAGAGCCGCGAGGAATGGAAGGGGCATGCGGAGACCAACAAGATCCTCGCGCGCTCGCCCGTGAAGGGCACGCCGCCGGGCAGTCTCCGCGAGGTCCCCGTCGATGGCCTGTGCGTGCGCGTGGGCGCGATGCGCTGCCACAGCCAGGGCCTCACGATGAAGCTGCGGCGCGACATCCCGCTCGCGGAGATCGAGTCGATCCTTTCGCAGGGGAACCCGTGGGTGAAGGTGGTGCCGAACCGGCGCGACGAGACGCTCAAGCGCCTCACGCCGGTGGCGGTCACGGGCACGCTCGACGTGCCCATCGGACGGCTGCGCAAGCTGCGCATGGGGGGCGAGTACCTCTCCGCGTTCACGGTGGGCGACCAGCTCCTCTGGGGGGCTGCGGAGCCCCTGAGGCGCATGCTCGGCATCCTGCTGGAAGCCCGGATTCCCGCCCGGGCGGTGGCGTAAGACCCGGTTTCGGCTGGAAAAAATGCTTGAATTACGGCGCGGTTCGGAGATAATGTGGAGAATGGGGGTGAGGTTGCAACAATAAGCCCCTGATGTTACTCTGCATTTCACCGTTCTTCGGGGTGGGGTGGGCAAAACGATGAGGACAATCAAAAGCGGTGCGGCGCTCCTGCTCTTCCTGGGCGCTTCGCTCGCGGCTCACGCGGCGGGCCTGGGCAAGCTGACGGTCCACTCCGCGCTCGGACAGGATCTCGACGCCGAGATCGACCTCGTCGCGCTGCAGCCGGGCGAAGCCGACGCGATGAACGCGCGCATCTCTCCGCCGGAAGCGTTCCGCGACGCGGGGATCGAATACTCGCCCGCGCTGCACCTGATCCGCTTCTCCCTCGAGAAGCACGCGAACGGGCAGCCCTACCTCAAGCTCACCAGCATCGGGCCGATCAACGAGCCGTTCGTCGACGCGCTCGTGGAAGTGAGCTGGCCGGCGGGACGCCTGCAGCGCGAATACCCGATCCTGCTCGATCCGCCGGGATACGCCGCGAAGCCGATGGTGAGTCCGCCGACGGTCGCGGCCGCGCCCGTTGCGCCGGCACCGGCGGCCGCCGCGCCCACACCCAGCGCCGAGTCGGCGCCGGCGGCCGAAGCGCCGCCCGCCGCCCAGCCTGAGACGCCGCCGGCCGCAACGCCGGCGGCGCCGCCTTCGGGGACCGAGGCCCCTGCGGGAACGGGTGAAGCGCCTGCCCCAACCGCCATGCCTTCGGCGAAGGCCGAGATGCCGACGGCGGCCGCAACGCCGGCGAGCGACACCTACGGCCCGGTCCAGACGGGCGAGAACCTCAACGAGATCGCGAGCCAGGTGAAGCCCGCGGAGGTGAGCCTCGAGCAGATGCTGGTGGCGATGTACCGGCAGAACCAGTCCGCGTTCTCCGGCAAGAACATGAACCGCCTCAAGACGGGGCAGATCCTCAAGATCCCCTCGGCCGAGGAAGTGCAGGACATCAAGCCCGTCGAGGCCCGCCGCGAGATCCACGCGCAGAACCAGGAATGGAACGCGTACCGCGAGCAGCTCGCCGGCGGCGTCGCCGCGATGCCCGCGGGCGGGCCGCCGCCGAACCTCGCCACGGGCCGCATCGCCTCGGCTGCGGTCACGCCGCCTCCGGGCCCTGCGGCCGCGCCCTCGGACCAGCTGCGCATCTCGCGCTCCGCGGGCACCGGCAAGGCCGGCGCCGGCAAGGGCAGCGCGCAGGAGCGCCTCACCGCGCTGCAGGAAGAGCTCACCGCGAAGGACCAGGCGCTCAAGGAAGCGCAGTCGCGCGTGGCGGACCTGGAGAAGCAGATCCAGGACATGCAGCGCCTGCTCGACCTGAAGGGCGGTGCCGCCGCCGCGAAGCCCGAGCCGAAGATGGCCGCCGTCGCTCCGCCGCCGCCGAAACCCGCCGAGACGCCGAAGCCCGCGGAAACGAAGCCCGCTCCGCCGCCTGAAGCCGCGAAGCCGGCCGAGGCCCCGAAGGCCGAAACGCCGCCGACCACGGTCGCGCAGGCCGAGCAGCCCAAGCCCGCGCCTCCGAAGCCCGCGCCTCCCAAGCCCCCGGTGACGAAGCCCGCGGTGAAGAAGCCCGCGCCGCCGCCGCCGGGCATCGTCGATCAGCTGATGGAGAACCCCGCGTACCTTGCCGCCGGCGTGGGCGGCATCGCGCTGCTCGGCATCGGCGGTTTCCTCTTCGTGCGCCGCCGTCGCGCCAAGGGCGGCGGCGAGGAAGGGCCGGCGAGCGCGATGACGAGCGCCTTTCCGTCGGACCTGAAGCCGGGGGCGACCACGAGCAAGCCCGCCGCGGGCCTCGTGGACACGGGCAACAGCTCGTTCCTCACCGATTTCGACAAGACCGGCCCCGGCACCATCGACACCGACGAGGTGGACCCGGTGGCCGAAGCCGAGGTCTACATCGCCTACGGGCGAGACGCGCAGGCCGAGGAGATCCTCAAGGAGGCGATGGCGCGCGACAAGAACCGCCACGAGATCGCGCTGAAGCTCCTCGAGATCTACCACGCGCGCAAGAGCGCCACCGCGTTCGAGACCGTGGCGAAGGAGCTGCGCTCCGCGGTCGGCGACGACTCCCCGCTGTGGCAGAAGGCCGCGGCCATGGGCGCGCAGATCGACCCGACGAATCCGCTCTACGGCGCGGCCGCGGGCGCGACCGCGACCTTCACCGCCATGGCGCCCTCGGCGCCTCCCGCCGCGCCGGCGAAGCCCAACCTCGACTTCGACATCGAGTCGGCCGGTGGGGCCGCTGGGGCCGGCGAGGCGGCCGCCGCACCCGCGCCGAGCTTCGACCTCGACCTCGAGGGCCAGAAGCGCGCGGCCCCGGCTCCGGACCTCTCGGTGGAGTCGGCGCCGGCGCTCGACTTCGACCTCGCGCCCGGGGGCGGCGCCGCACCCACGCACGTGGACGTGCCGGCCGAGGCGCCGAAGGAAGAGAAGCCCGCGTTCGACTTCGACCTCTCCGGCCTCGAGCTCTCGCCGAGGGGCGGCGCGGCCGCTCCCGCAGCCAGCCCGGCCGGCGGCGGCCTCGACCTTACCGACTTGAGCCTCGAGTCGTCTCCCGCTGCGGCCGAATCGAGCGCCGAAGCGGTGGGCACGAAGCTCGAGCTCGCCAAGGCCTACCTCGAGATCGGCGACAAGGACGGCGCGCGCGATATCCTGAACGAGGTCGCGAAGGAAGGCTCCTCGGCCCAGAAGGAAGAGGCGAAGAAGCTGATCGCTTCGCTCTGACCCCGTCCGGGGGTCCATGCGCATCGCCCTCGGCCTCGAGTACGACGGCGCCGCGTTCTGCGGCTGGCAGACCCAGCCCGCGGGCTGCGGCGTCCAGGACCACCTCCAGGCGGCCCTCGCGCGGTTCACCGGCGGCGCGGCCCTCGAGGTGACCGCCGCGGGGCGCACCGACGCGGGCGTGCACGCCGCGGCCCAGGTCGTCCACTTCGATTCCCCCGTGCACCGCGAGCCCTTCTCGTGGGTGCGCGGCACCAACGCGAGCCTGGACGAGCACGCGCGCGTGCTGTGGTCCGCCGAGGTCCCCGACGCCTTCCACGCCCGCTACAGCGCGCTGTCGCGAACCTCCCGCTACCTCCTCGTCGACGCCCCCGTGGCGCCCGCGATCCTCCGGGGCCGCGTGGGCTGGTTCCACCACGCTCTCGACGCGGGCGCGATGCGCGAGGCGCTGCACGCGCTCCTCGGGCCCCACGACTTCAGCGCCTTCCGCGACGCGCAGTGCCAGGCGAAGTCGCCCGTGCGCGAGCTTCTCGAGGCGCGGGTCGAGCGCTCCGGCGGGCTCCTCGCCTTCACCTTCCGCGCGAACGCCTTCCTGCACCACATGGTGCGCAACATCGTGGGCTCGCTCGTGTACGTGGGCAGCGGGCGCCAGCCGCCGGAATGGATCGCCGAGGTGCTCGACTCGCACGACCGGCGGCTCGCCGCGCCGACCTTCGCCCCCGACGGGCTGTATCTCGCCGCCGTCGAGTATGATCCCTCGTTCGGCCTGCCTGCCTTTCCCCGCCATCCCCTGCTCGATCCCCATCCGCCATGAGCCGCGAGCGCACGCGCGTCAAGATCTGCGGCATCCGCGAGGCGGAGCACGCGCGCGTGGCGGCGGAGGCGGGAGCCGATGCGATCGGGCTGGTGTTCTATGCCCCGAGCCCGCGCTTCGTCGCGGTCGAGGCCGCGGCCGCGATCGCGCGCTCGCTGCCGCCCTTCGTCGCGGCCGTGGGGCTGTTCGTGAACGCGCCCGAGGACGAGGTGCGCGCCGTGCTCGCCCGGGTGCCCCTCGACCTGCTGCAGTTCCACGGCGACGAGTCGCCGGAGCTCTGCGCGCGTTTCGGACGCCCCTTCGTGCGCGCGGTGCCCATGGAGGAGGGGGGCGATTTGCTAGAATATGCACGACGCTTTCGCGGGGCGAGGGCGCTGCTTCTCGATGCCCATGCGCCGGGCGAGGCCGGGGGCACCGGGCGCACGTTCGAGTGGTCCGCGGTCCCGCGGGAGCTGCCGATTCCCCTCATCCTTTCCGGCGGCCTCACGGCGCAGAACGTGGGCCGGGCGGTCCGGGAAGTGCGGCCGTGGGCCGTGGACGTGTCGAGCGGCGTGGAGTCGAGCCGCGGCATCAAGGATCCGCGGAAGATCGTCGAATTCATTCGGAGCGTGCGACGTGAAGATGCAGGGCAACCCACCTGACTGGGCGCATTACGCGCTTCCGGACGCGGCGGGCCACTTCGGCCCCTACGGCGGCGTGTTCGTGGCCGAGACGCTGCGCGCCGCGCTCGACGAGCTCACGCTCGCCTACAGCGCGTGCCGCGAGGACCCGGCGTTCCAGGCGGAGCTCGCTTGGGAGCTCGAGCACTTCGTCGGGCGCCCCAGCCCCATCTTCCACTGCCGGCGCCTCTCGGAGCACCTGGGCGGGGCGCAGATCTACCTCAAGCGCGAGGACCTGAACCACACCGGCGCGCACAAGGTGAACAACACCGTGGGCCAGGCGCTGGTCGCCCGGCGCATGAAGAAGCCGCGTGTGATCGCCGAGACGGGCGCGGGCCAGCATGGAGTGGCGACCGCTACCGTGGCGGCGCGCTTCGGCATGGAATGCGTCGTGTACATGGGCACCGAGGACGTGGCGCGCCAGGCGCAGAACGTCTATCGCATGAAGCTCCTCGGAGCGACCGTCGTGCCGGTCGAGAGCGGCTCGAAGACGCTCAAGGACGCGCTCAACGAGGCGATGCGCGACTGGGTGACCCACGTCGAGGACACGTTCTACATCATCGGCACCGTCGCCGGCCCGCATCCTTACCCGATGATGGTGCGCGACTTCAACTCCGTCGTGGGCAAGGAGTGCCTCGTGCAGATGCCCGCCGTGGCCGGCCGCCAGCCCGACATGATCCTCGCCTGCGTGGGCGGCGGCTCGAACGCCATGGGCATCTTCTACGACTACATTCCCCACGAGGAGGTGAAGCTCGTCGGCGTGGAGGCGGGCGGCTATGGCCTCGCCACGGGCAAGCACGCGGCCTCGCTCTCGGCGGGCGCGCCCGGCGTGCTGCACGGCAACCGCACCTACCTCCTCCAGGACGCCGACGGCCAGATCCGCGAGACCCACTCGATTTCCGCGGGCCTCGACTATCCCGGCGTGGGCCCCGAGCACGCGTGGCTCAAGGACACGGGGCGCGCGAGCTACGTGGCGGTGACCGACGAGGAGGCGCTCGCGGCCTTCCATTCGCTCTGCCGCATGGAGGGGATCATCCCGGCGCTGGAATCGAGCCACGCGCTCGCCTACGCGATGAAGATCGCGCCCACGATGGCGCGCGACCGCATCCTGCTCGTGAACCTCTCGGGCCGCGGCGACAAGGACATGCACACCGTCGCCAAGGCCTCGGGCATCCAGTTCTAGGCGCCCCGTGAGCCGCATCGCCGCCGCGTTCGAGAGGCTCGCCGCCGCCCGCCGCGCCGCGCTCGTGCCGTTCGTCACCGCGGGCGATCCGTCGCCGGAGCAGACCGTTCCCGTGATGCGCGCGATGGTGAAGGCGGGCGCGGACGTGATCGAGCTCGGCGTGCCCTTCTCCGATCCCATGGCCGACGGGCCGGTGATCCAGCGCTCCTCCGAGCGGGCGCTCAGGCACGGCGTGGCGCTCAGGGACGTGCTCGCGATGGTGGCCGAGTTCCGCAAGGCCGACGACGCGACGCCGGTCGTGCTCATGGGCTACGCGAATCCGATCGAGCGCATGGGGCTCGAGGCCTTCATCGCCGCGGCGCGATCGGCGGGCGTGGACGGCGTCCTCATCGTGGACTATCCGCCGGAGGAAAGCGGCGCGTGGCTCGAGGCGCTCGAGGGCTCGGGGATCGATCCCATCTTCCTGCTCTCGCCCACCTCGAGCGAGGCGCGCATCGACCGCGTGGCCGCCGTCGCGAAGGGCTACATCTACTACGTGTCGCTCAAGGGCGTGACCGGCGCCTCGCACATCGACACCTCCGAGGTGGAGGCGATCGTGCGGCGCATCCGCGCGCGCACGCGCGTCCCCGTGGGCGTGGGCTTCGGCATCCGCGACGCCGAGACGGCGCGCCGGGTCGCCCGGGTGGCCGACGCCGTGGTCGTGGGCAGCCGCATCGTGCAGGAGATGGCCGAAGGCCCCGTCGAGGGCGCCCCGGAGCGCGCGGGACGGCTGCTCGCCGAGTTCCGCCGCGCCATGGACCGCGTGGAGGCGAACGCATGAGCTGGTTCCGCAAGCTCCTGCCGCCCAAGATCAAGCGCGAAAGCACGCAGCAGAAGAAGGCGGTGCCCGAAGGCCTGTGGAGCAAGTGCTCGTCGTGCGAGGCGGTGCTCTATTTCACCGACCTCGAGAACAACCTGCACGTCTGCCCCAAGTGCGGGTTCCACAACCGCCTCTCGGCGCGCCAGCGCCTCGACCTCTTCCTCGATCCCGACGAGCGCGCGGAGCTCGCCTCCGAGGTGCTGCCGATGGATCCGCTCAAGTTCAAGGACAGCCGCAAGTACAGCGAGCGCCTGGACGAGGCGGAGAAGGAGACGGGCGAGACCGACGCGCTCGTGGTGATGCAGGGCGCGGTGAAGGGCGTGCCGCTGGTGGCCGCCGCCTTCGAGTTCGGCTTCCTCGGCGGCTCCATGGGCTCGGTGGTGGGCGAGCGCTTCGTGCGGGCGGTGCAGGCGTGCTGCGACGAGGAGCTGCCGTTCGTCTGCTTCACCGCGACCGGCGGGGCGCGCATGCAGGAGGGGCTCTTCTCGCTCATGCAGATGGCGAAGGCGACGGCGGCGCTGCACCAGCTCTCCGCGGCTCGCCAGCCCTTCGTCTCGATCCTCACGGATCCGACCATGGGCGGGGTCTCGGCGAGCTTCGCCTTCATCGGCGACGTGGTGATCGCCGAGCCCGGGGCCCTCATCGGCTTCGCGGGCCCGCGCGTGATCGAGCAGACCGTGCGCGAGACGCTCCCCGAGGGCTTCCAGCGCTCCGAGTTCCTCCTCGAGAAGGGCGGCGTCGACATGATCGTCGACCGCCGGCAGCTGCGCGACCGGGTGGCGCGCCTCATCACGCTGCTCAAGCGCGAGCCCGCGATCGAAGCCTGAATAAATCCCTTCAAGACTGGCTCGCGCACATCTCGGCGCAGCACCCGTCGGCCATCGCCCTGGGGCTCGATCGCGTGCGGGAGGTGCTGGGGCGCATGCGCCTCGACCTGTCCCCGGTGGTCCTGACGGTCGGCGGCACGAACGGCAAGGGCTCCACGTGCGCGATGCTCGAGCGCGTCCTGCTGGAAGCCGGCTACCGCGTGGGCTGCTACACCTCGCCGCACCTGCTGCGCTACAACGAGCGCGTGCGCCTGCAGGGCGAGGACGCGGACGACGGGGCCCTCGTCGCCTCCTTCGAGCGGGTCGAGGCGGCGCGCGGCTCGACGCCGCTCACGTACTTCGAGTTCGGGACGCTCGCCGCGCTCGCGATGTTCGCCGAGGCGGGGGTCGAGGCGATGGTTCTCGAGGTCGGCCTCGGGGGACGGCTCGACGCGGTGAACGTGGTCGACGCCGACTGCGCGATCGTCGCGACCGTGGACATCGACCACGTGGACTGGCTGGGCGGCGACCGCGAGTCCATCGGCTTCGAGAAGGCGGGCATCTTCCGCGGCGGCCGCCCCGCGATCTTCTCCGACCCGGAGCCTCCCGCGCGGCTCGTGGAGCACGCCCGCGCGATCGGCGCGGACCTCCAGGTGCTGGGCCGGGACTTCCGCGTGGAGGCGCGCGACGGCCAGTGGGACTTCGTGGGGCGGCGCGGTGCGAAGCGCGCGCTGCCCGTCCCGGCGCTGCGCGGCCGGTGGCAGCTCAGGAACGCGGCCGGCGCGCTCGCCGCGCTCGACGAGCTCGCCGCGCGCCTGCCCGTGTCGCTCGGCGAGGTGAAGCGCGGGCTCGCCCGCGTGCGGCTCGCGGGCCGCCTGCAGTCGCTCCCAGGCCGGCCCACGGTCGTGCTCGACGTCGCGCACAATCCCCACGCGGCGCGCGCGCTCGCCGACGCGCTGGGCGAGATGGGCTTCTTCGAGAGGACCTACGCGGTGTTCGCGATGCTCGGCGACAAGGACATCGGCGGCGTGGTGGACGCGATGCGCCACCGGGTCGACGGCTGGTTCGTGGCCGCAGCCGATGCCGAGCGCGCCGCGCCGGCCGAGCGCGTGGCGCAGATCCTCGGCGAGCGCGGGGCCGGGGCGGCGACGCGCGTCTTCGCCAGCGTCGGGGCGGCGTTCGCCGCGGCGCGTCGGGAAGCGGGTCCGAATGATAGAATTATCGTCTTCGGATCGTTCCATACCGTGGCCGAGGCGCTGCGGTCCGCACGCTGACGACCATGGCCACACCTGCCTCCAGCGAAACGATCGAGATCCGGCGCCGCGGAAGGCAGCGGCTCATCGGCGCGATCGTGATCGTCGTCGTGGTGGTGGTGTTCCTGCCGATGCTGCTCGACTCGGGGTCGCGCAACCCCCGCGACGAGCCGTCCACGCGCATTCCCTCGATGCAGAACGCGCCCGCGCTGCCCGCGCCGGCGCCCGCCCCGAAGGCGATCACGGCGCCTCCCCCGGCCCCGGCGCCCGCCCCGTCCGCCGCGCCGAAGCCTGCGGCGGAGCCGGTCGCGAGCGTCACCCCGGCGCCCCCGGCGAAGGTCGAGACGGCCTCCTCCGCCAAGGCGCCGCGCCTCGAGGGCTTCGCGGTCCAGGTGGGCGCCTTCCGGGACGACGAGAAGCTGCGCGAGGCCCGGGAGAAGCTCGTGCAGGCGGGCCTCTCGCACTACACCGAGCGGCTCGGCGACACCGGGATCACCCGCCTGCGGGCCGGCCCCTTCCCGACCCGGGAGGCGGCCGAGAAGGCCCGCGCCGCCCTCCAGCGCGTCTCCCTCGACGGCCAGGTGGTGCCGCTGCCGTGAGGACGATTGAACCGCAGCTCCGCCGGCCCCATTTGCATCGAGCGAAGGGGGCCTGATCCATGTGCGGAATCGTCGGAGTCGTCGCCCGCAGCCCCGTCAACCAGCTCCTCTACGACGGGATGACGGTGCTGCAGCACCGCGGCCAGGACGCGGCCGGCATCGTCACGGCCGAGGGCCACAGCTTCCACATGCACAAGGGCCGCGGGCTGGTGCGCGACGTCTTCCGCACCCGCGACATGCGCAACCTCGTGGGCCACATGGGCATCGCCCACTGCCGCTATCCGACGGCCGGATCGGCCTCCTCGGAAGCGGAGGCGCAGCCGTTCTACGTGAACTCGCCCTACGGCATCGTGCTCGCGCACAACGGCAACCTCGTGAACGCCGAGGAGCTGCGCCGCGAGCTCTTCCTCGCCGACCGGCGGCACGTCAACACCAATTCCGATTCCGAGATCCTGCTCAACGTCCTCGCGCACGAGCTCACCGACGCGAGCGCGGGACGCGAGCGCCTCGATCCCGATGCGATCTTCGCCGCGGTGGCGGGCGTGCACCGGCGGGTGAAGGGGGCCTACGCCGTGGTCGCCATGATCTCGGGGCACGGCCTGCTCGCCTTCCGCGATCCCCACGGCATCCGCCCGCTCGTCGTGGGGCGGGCCGACACCGAAGGATCGCCCCAACAAGTCGGGGACCCCCGAAAAGGCGTGGAATTCATCGTCGCCTCGGAGAGCGTGACGCTCGACACGCTGGGCTTCAAGGTGATGCGCGACGTGGCCCCGGGGGAAGCGATCCTCGTCGACGAGAGCGGCAACTTCCACGCCCGCCAGTGCGCGGAGGCCCCGCAGCTCAATCCCTGCATCTTCGAGTTCGTCTACCTCGCGCGGCCCGATTCCGTGATCGACGGGATCTCGGTCTACGAGAGCCGCCGCAACATGGGCAAGAGCCTCGCCGACAAGATCGCCGCCCTCGGCCTCGCCGGCGAGATCGACGTGGTGATGCCCATCCCCGACTCGAGCCGGCCGAGCGCCCTCGAGGTCGCGACGAAGCTCGGCAAGCCGTATCGCGAGGGCTTCATCAAGAACCGCTACATCGGCCGCACGTTCATCATGCCCGGCCAGGAGCAGCGCCGGAAGAGCGTGCGCCAGAAGCTCAACGCGATGCCGATCGAGTTCCAGGGCAAGAACGTGCTCCTCGTGGACGACTCGATCGTGCGCGGCACGACGAGCCGCGAGATCGTCCAGATGGCGCGCGAGAGCGGGGCGAGCAAGGTCTTCTTCGCCTCGGCGGCGCCTCCCGTGCGCTACCCGAACGTGTACGGCATCGACATGCCCACGCGCCGCGAGCTCATCGCGACCGGGCGCGACGCGCAGGAAGTGGCCGCGGCCATCGGCGCCGACGCGGTGATCTACCAGGACCTCGACGCGCTGATCGAGGACGTGCGCGGGCTGAACCCCGCGATCCGGCGCTTCGACTGCTCGTGCTTCGACGGCGTGTACGTGACGGGCGACGTCTCCCAGGCCTACCTCGACGAGGTCGAGGCCGTGCGGCACGACGGCGAGACGCGGCCCGAGACGCGGCTGTCGAGCTACCAGCTCGACCTCGGGCTGTCGCGCGTCGACTGACGCCCGCCCCATGACCTCCGAGCGGCCCGACACCCTCGGCGTGCGCGCCGGCATCGTGCGGAGCGACTTCCACGAGCACTCGGAAGCGCTCGCCCTCACCACGAGCTTCGTGTACGCGAGCGCCGCCGAGGCGGCGCGGCGCTTCGCGAACGAGGAGCCGGGCAACATCTACTCGCGCTTCACCAATCCCACGGTGAAGATGTTCCAGGACCGGCTCGCGGCGCTCGAGGGCGCGGAGGCGTGCGTCGCCACCGCGACGGGCATGGCGGCCGTGGCCACCACGGCGCTCGCGCTGCTCAAGTCGGGCGAGCACATCGTCGCCGCGCGCGGCGTCTTCGGCACCGTGGTGCCGCTCTTCGACCAGATCCTCGCGCGGCTCGGCATCGCGACCACCTGGGTGGACCTGCCGGACCTCGACGGATGGCGGCGCGCCGTGCGGCGCGAGACGCGGCTCCTCTTCGTCGAAACACCGTCCAATCCCGTCTGCGAAGTGGCCGACATCGCCGCCCTCGCCGCGATCGCGAGGGAGGCCCGCGCCATCCTCGCCGTGGACAACTGCATGTGCTCCCCGGTGCTGCAGCGGCCCCTGGAGTTCGGCGCGGACCTGGTGATCCATTCGGCCACCAAGTACATCGACGGGCAGGGGCGGGTGCTCGCGGGGGCCATCGCCGGGCGCGCGGACCTCGTGAGCGGGCCGCTCTTCTCCTTCGTGCGCACCGCCGGGCCCGCGATCTCCCCCTTCAACGCGTGGATCTGCCTGAAGGGGATGGAAACGCTGCGCATCCGGATGCAGGCGCAGTCGGCGCGCGCGCTCGAGCTCGCCCGCTGGCTCGAGGGGCACCCCGCGGTCGAGCGCGTGCACTACCCCGGGCTCGAGTCCCACCCGCAGCACGCGCTCGCGATGCGCCAGCAGTCGGCGGGCGGCGCGCTGCTCTCTTTCGTGGCGAAGGGAGGGCGCGAGGCGGCGTGGCGGGTGATCGACGCGGTGAAGGTGATCTCGATCACCGCGAACTTCGGCGACGTGAAGTCCACGATCTGCCATCCCGCGAGCACCACCCACGGGCGCGTGCCTCCCGCCGAGCGCGCCGCGGCGGGGATCTCCGAAGGGCTCGTGCGCCTCGGCGTGGGCCTCGAGGACTTCCTCGACCTGCGCGACGACCTCGCGCGCGGGCTCGGGGCGCGCTAGGGGCCATGGCGGCGCCGCGCTCCCGCGTCTTCCTCATGTGCCCGCCGGAGTATTTCAACGTCGCCTACGTCATCAATCCCTGGATGCGCGGGAACCTGCGCCGCATCGACCACGCGGCCGCGAGGCGGCAGTGGCGCGCGCTCTACGACGCGCTCACCGACCGCGCGGTCGTGCGCCTGGTGGGCCCGCAGCCCGGGTCGCCCGACATGGTGTTCACCGCGAACGCGGGCCTGGTGAAGGGGCGGCGCTTCGTCGCCTCCCGCTTCCGCTATCCCGAGCGCCAGTTCGAGGAGCCGTACTTCGCCGACTGGTTCATGGACCGCGGCTACGAGGTCTCGCTCATGCCGCGCGACGTGCCCTTCGAGGGCGCGGGCGACGCGCTCTTCGACCGCGCGGGCGCGCGCCTCTGGATGGGCCACGGCCACCGCTCCATCGAGGCGGCGCGCGCCGTCCTCGCCGAGCGCCTCGGCGTCGAGGTGGTGCTGCTCAAGCTCGCCGACACCCGCTTCTACCACCTCGACACCTGCTTCTGCCCGCTGGAAGGCGGATACCTGATGTACCACCCGGCCGCCTTCGACGAGCCCTCGCGCTCGGCGATCGAGGAGCGCGTGCCGGCATCGCGGCGCATCGCCGTGGGCGAGGAAGATGCCCTCGCGTTCGCGTGCAACGCGGTGAACGTCGGCTCGACGGTCGTGATGAACCACGCCACGCCTGCGCTCGTGCAGGCGCTCGGCCGCAAGGGCTTCGAGGTCGTGCAGACGCCCCTTTCGGAGTTCATGAAGGCGGGAGGGAGCGCCAAGTGCCTCACGCTGCGGCTCGACGAGCCATGAGGGCGGCCGCCTGGCTCGCGCTCGTCGCCGCCGCGGGGCTTTGGCAGGCCGCCGCGGCGGCCCCGCTCTACAAGTGGGTCGACGAGAAGGGCGTCACGCACTACTCCGAGACGCCGCCGCCGGACGGAAAGGCAACGCGCCTCGAGCTTCCGTCCTCGCCGTCGCCCGCCCCGGGGACCGACTCGCCCGAGCGCTGGAAGGAGAAGGACCTCGAGTTCCGCCGCCAGCAGATCGAGAAGGAGCACGCGGACGAGCGCGGCAAGGCCAACGTGGCGAAGCGCCGGGAGCTGTGCCTGCGCGCCCGCAGCCAGCTCGACATCCTCACGCCCGGGCGTCCCGTCTACCGCGTGAACGAGCAGGGCGAGCGCGTGTACATGGACGACAACGCTCGCGCCGCCGAGACGAGCAAGTGGGCCGAGGTGGCGAAGGCCTCGTGCGACGACTGAGCCGCGCGGCGGCTCAGAACCGGTCGACCAGCCGCAGGCCCTCGGGCGAGGCCTCGAGATAGCCGCCGCGCTCGTACCAGTCGGGCAGCACCCAGCGCACGCGCTCGCGCCCGCCGACGCGGTGCACGTGGCGCGCCGGGCGGTGCGTGTGGCCGTGGATCATCGTGTCGCAGCCCGACTCGGCGAAGGCGCGCTCCACGGCGGCGGGCGTGACGTCCATGATGTCCATGGCGGTCGCCTGCTTCGTGCCCTCGCTTTCCATGCGCATGCGGTTGGCGAGCACGAGCCGCTCCTCGATGGGGCGGGCGAGGGTCGAGCGCTGCCAGGCCGGGTCGCGCACCTGGGCGCGGAACGCCTGGTAGCGCGTGTCGTCGGTGCACAGCGTGTCGCCGTGCAGGAGCAGCGTCCTCGCGCCGTACAGGTCCGCGACGGTCGGATCCGGGATGAGGCGCGCGCCTGTCTCCCGCGCGAAGCGGTCGGCCGCGAGGAAGTCGCGGTTGCCGTGCATGAAGCTCACCGGGACCCGGTCCGAGGCGGCGTGCAGGCGCTCGGCCATGCGGCGCGGGAAGGGAAGCGCCAGGCCGTCGTCGCCCACCCAGTATTCGAAGAGGTCGCCCAGGATGTAGAGCGCCTCCGCGCCGGGGGCCACCTCGGCGAGGAAGCGCTCGAATTGCGCGACGATCGCCGGGCGCGAGGGGTCGAGGTGGAGGTCGGAGATGAAGAGCGTGCGCCTCAGAGGCACTCCGCCTTCTCGATCACCACGGGCGTCGCCGGGACGTTCTCGTAGGGCCCCACGGTCTTCGTGGGGACCTTCCTGATCTTGTCCACGACGTCCTGGCCCTCCACGACCTTCCCGAAGACCGCGTAGCCCCAGCCCTGCGGGGACTCGCCGCTGTAGTTGAGGAACGCGTTGTCCTTCACGTTGATGAAGAACTGCGCCGTGGCCGAATCGCGCACGCCCGTGCGCGCCATGGCGACCGTGTAGACGTCGTTCTTCAGCCCGTTGGAGGCCTCGTTCTTGATCGGCGCGCTGGTGGGCTTCTGGCGCATGTCCTTGTCGAAGCCGCCGCCCTGGATCATGAAGCCGTCGATCACGCGGTGGAAGATCGTGCCGTTGTAGTGGCCGGAATCCACGTACTTCGCGAAGTTCTCGACGCTCACGGGCGCCTTCTCGCGGTCGAGCTGCAGCGTGATGGAGCCCATCGAGGTGGTGAGCTTGACTTTCATCGGAGCCTTTCCTTTCAGCAGGTCGGCGCAGCTCTTCGCGGGCTGCGACTGGGCGGCCGCGGCGAGCGGCAGGGCGAGGGACAACGCGGCGGCGGCGAGCAGGGCGATGCGGCGGGTCGGGATCATCGTGGGCTCAGGAAACGACGGATTCGTGCAGGATGCGCCACTCGCCGCCTTCGCGGATCCAGTACTGGCGCTTGAGCCGGCGATTGGACATGTTGCTCGAGCGGTAGTCCTGCTCGAAGGTGGCCATCACCATGCCGGGCACGCCGGGATAGGCGAAGAGGCTCAGGTCCTCGATGCCGACCTTCACCCACTTCTTGCCCGCGTTCACCTGGCGCTTGCGGGCCTTCCAGGCGGCGAGGTCGTGGGTGTCGGAACGGAAGCGGGCGGAGTAGTGCGAGAAGTAGCGGTCGTCGTCGAGGCTTTCCCAGTCCTTGCGCCAGCGCGTGAAGGCCGCGACGAACTGGTCCCTCTCGGCCTGCCAGCGCTTCGGGTCGCGCCACGTGATCGACTGCCCGATGACGACCGGCGTGCGCGTCACGTCGACGTACTTCGAGAGCCGCGCGAGGTCGTCGTTCGCGAGCACCACGCAGCCGTCGGTGGCCCAGGGCGGACGGCTGTAGGTCGCCGAGGGCGTCCCGTGCAGCCAGATGCCGTGGCCCTGGCGGCCGTGCATGCGGTCCCAGTCGTTGGGGTAGCTGATCGGGAAGGCGCGCGGCCCGTAGAAGTCGGGCAGCTTCATCTTGTCCGCGACGATCGTGTACACGCCGATCGGCGTCTTCTGGTCGCCCTCGCGCTCCTTGTCGACGCCGTCCTTGCCGAGGCTGATGTAGAAGTCGGTGACGTAGCGCGGCCGGCCCGCCTCGTTCGCGTAGACGTAGAGCCGCGAGCGCGAGGTGTCGACGACGAGCGCGTAGGGCTGGTTCGGCGCGAGCTGCACCACCGCGGAGGGCAGGTCGTCCACGGGAGGCGCGTCGAGGTAGCGCTGCAGGCGGGCGCGCGCCTCCTCCTGCAGCGGGGCGAGGGTCGCCGCCGGCGCGAAGTTGCCCGCGAAGGCGACGGGATGGCCCGCCTGCGCCATGAGGATGTCGCCCTTCACCAGCTGGGCGAGGCGGAAGTTGGGACGGTCGGCGATCGCCCGGTTGATCTCGGCGAGCGCCCGCTTGAGGCCCGCCTCGCGCATCTCCACGATGGCGCGAACGAGCGCGCCCTCCGCGTCGTTCGCGAAGGCGGGGCCCGAGCCCGCGGGGGCGAGGCTCCCGTCGGCGAGCGCGGTGGCGCCCGCGGCGAAGGCGACGAGCACGATGCGCCCCGCGTTGCGGGAGGCGGAGCGCAGGAGGCCTTGGCGCCTCACCCGCCGAGCCGCTCCTGCTTGATGAGCCAGTGGTCCCCGGAACGCTCGAGGCGCAGCGTCTTCGTGTTGGTGCTCTTGAGGGCGTCGGAGCGGTAGGTCTGGTGGATCTTCACCGTCGCCTGGTCGCCGCTCACCTGCACCGCGAGGACCTTCGCCTCGACCTCGATGGACTTCGGGTGCTCGATGCGCTCGGCGCGCAGCTTCTCCCAGGCTTCGCGCGACTGTCCGCCCGGCACCTCGAAATCGGAAGCGTAGTACGCGAGGTAGCCTTTCACGTCCTTGGCGCTCCACGCGCGCGCCCAGCCCTGCACGGCCGCCTCGACCTGCGCCTTCGCGTCGCCGGCCGCGGACGGGGAAGCGGCCTCCGGCTCCTTCTTCGGCGGCGGCGCGGGGTGCGCCTCGGCGGGCTTCGTGGTCTCGACCTTCGCCGCCTCGGCTTGCGCGGACTGCGTCTTCGCGGGCTGCGGCTTCGCCGCGGCGGGCTTCGCGGGCGCGGGCTTCGCGGCCTCGGACGGGGCCGCCGGCGCCTGCTCGTTCACCGTCTGCGCGCGCAAGGCGATCTTCTGCGCGCTGAAGAGGTCCTTCACCATCGCGAGCTTCACCTTCACGCTGGCGTTGTTCTTGTCGAGCTGCAGCGCGCGGTCGTAGGCGCGGCTCGCGAGCTCGGCGTAGACGTCGCCCAGGTTCTCGTGCGCCGTCGCGTAGGTCGGGTGCGTGTGGATGGCGAGCTCGAGCGCGGACTTCGCCTTCTCGTAGTCGCCCTGCGAGGCGTAGAGCACCGCGAGGTTGTTGTACGGCTCCGGAAGCTCCGGGTAGTCCTCGGTGAGGCCGGTGAAGACCTGGATCGCCTCCTGCGTGCGCTTCTGCTCCGTGAGCACGAGGCCCTTCAGGAAGCGTCCCTGCGGATCCTTGGGCTCGGCCTTGAGGAACGCGTCGACCTTGTCGAGCGCCGGCTGGAGCTTGCCCTCGTTGTAGAGCTTCTGCGCCTCCTTGAGGTCGTCGGCGGGCGCGGCGAAGGCGCTGCCCGCAGCGATCGCGAGCCAGGCCACGGCGATTGCGGCCGCGAGCCGGCCGATCACGGAGTTGCAGTGCAGCATCGTGCTATAATTTATTGAATTTAATAAGAAACGGAATTCTACTCGGCTTCGCGCAGGTCCACAACGTCGGGGGGCCGCGTGGGCACCCCGCCCGACCTCATGTCCGCGCTGCGCCTCTACAACACCTTAACCCGAAAGAAGGAGACTTTCGCGCCGCGCGTGGCGGGGAAGGTGGGCATGTACGTGTGCGGTCCCACCGTCTACGACTTCATCCACGTGGGCAACGCGCGCTCGTTCGCGGCCTTCGACATGGTCGCGCGGTGGCTGCGCGCCACGGGATACGAGGTCACGTACGTGCGCAACATCACCGACGTCGACGACAAGATCATCGACCGCGCGCGCGAGCGGGGCGAGCCGATCGAGGCGCTCACCGAGCGCATGGTCGCCGCCTTCGAGGAGGATTGCGCGCGCCTCGGCCTAGTGCCCCCCGACCGCGAGCCGCGCGCCACGCGCTACATCGGGCCGATGCTCGAGATGATCGCCGCGCTCGAGGCGAAGGGACTCGCCTACCGCGCGGACAACGGCGACGTGTACTACTCGGTGCGCGGCTTCCCCGCCTACGGGAAGCTCTCGCGGCGCAACCTCGACGAGCTGCGCGCCGGCGAGCGCGTGGCGGTGGAGGCGGCCAAGCGCGATCCCCTCGACTTCGCGCTGTGGAAGGCGGCGAAGCCCGACGAGCCCCGGTGGGAGTCGCGCTTCGGCCCCGGACGGCCCGGCTGGCACATCGAGTGCTCGGCGATGTCGTGCAGGGAGCTCGGCGTGCCCTTCGACATCCACGGCGGCGGCTGGGACCTGCAGTTCCCCCACCACGAGAACGAGATCGCGCAGAGCGAGGGGGCGCTCGGGCGGCCGTTCGTCGCCTGCTGGATGCACAACGCCTTCCTCAACGTCGACCAGGAGAAGATGTCGAAGTCGCTCGGCAACTTCTTCACGCTGCGCGAGGTGCTCGACGAGCTCGACCCCGTGCAGGGCGGCGAGCAGCTGCGCTACTTCTTCCTGCGCAGCCACTACCGCAGCGAGGTGAACTACGCGCGCGAGACGGTCGAGGACGCGGGCAAGTCGCTCCGCGGGCTCTACACGGCGCTGCGCGAGGTGCCGCCCGCTCCCCACGAGCTCGACTGGAACGAGCCGTGGGCGACCCGCTTCCGCGCGGCGATGGACGACGACTTCGACACGCCGGTCGCCTTCTCCGTGCTGCACGAGCTGCGCGCCGAGGTGAACCGCTCGCGCTCGCCGCAGCTCGCGGGGCTGCTGAAGGCCTTGGGCGGCACGCTGGGGCTGCTGCAGCAGGACCCGGCCGTGTTCCTCCAGGGCGGCATCCGGCTCGACGTGCAGGCGCTCATCGACGAGCGCCGGGAAGCGAAGAAGGCGCGCGATTTCGCGCGGGCCGACGAGATCCGCCGCCGCCTCGAGGCTTCCGGCATCGTCCTCGAGGACAAGCCGGACGGCACGACCGAGTGGCGCAAGAAGTAGCCCGCGCTAGCGGACGAACGTCTGGTCCTTCGAGATGATCGTGAGGTCGACGAACTTCGACCCGCTGTGGTTGTCGGGGCTGTAGCTCACCTTGAAGCCGCCCACGTCGTAGTCGCGCAGCGACTCCATCGCCCGCAGGAAGGATTCGCGGTCGAGGCGCTTGCCCGCGCGCCGCAGCCCTTCGACCATCACCTTCGCGGCGATGTAGCCCTCGAGCGTGCCGAACCCGGGCTCGAGCTTGGCGGGCGCGAGGAGCTTGCGGTACTCGCGCACGACCGGGACGCTGATGTCCCACGGGAAGGGCATCACCTGCGAGATCTCGACGCCGCGCCCGTCGGGCCCGAGCTCGGCGGCGAGCGCCTTGCTGCCCACGAACGAGACGTTCCAGAAGGTCGGGTTCTGGCCCTCCTTCTTCATCTCGCGGATGAACGCGGCGCACGACTTGTAGGCCGAGATCATGATCACGGCCTGGGGGTTCGCCTTCTCGATCTCCGCCACCGCCTTGGCGACGTCCACGGTATTGCGCTCGACCGTGCCCCGCGCCGAGAGCTTCATGTTGCGCTTCTTGAGCGCGCGCTCCACGCCCGCGAGCCCCGCCTGGCCGTACGCGTCGTTCTGGTAGAAGATCGCGATGTTGTCGATGCTCACCGCGGTGAGGTGCTGCACGATCGCCTCGGTCTCGTCGAAGTAGCTCGCGCGCACGTTGAAGATGAAGGGATTGACCGGGTGGCGCAGCGCCTCCGCGCCCGTGAAGGGCCCGACGAACGGGACCTTCGCCTCGGTGAAGATGGGCAGGGCCGCCACGCTCGTCGGAGTCCCCACGTAGCCGAAGAGCGCGAAGACGCGGTCCTCGTTGATGAACGCTTTGGTGTTGGCGACGGCGCGCGGGGGCTCGTAGCCGTCGTCACGGGTCTTGAGGACGATCCTGCGGCCGTAGACGCCGCCGTTCGCGTTCACCAGGTCGAAGTAGAGCATCGCCCCGTCGCGCATGTCCTTGCCCAGGTCCGCCGCCGGGCCCGTGAGCGCGGCCGACTGGCCCAGCAGGATCTCGGTGTTGGTGACGCCCTGCGCGAGGGCGGACGTGGCGAGCGCGAGCGCCCCCGCCGTGACCAGTGCGCGAATCATGGAGCTCCTCCCTGGGGCCTTGGGGACCGGCCCTGCCGGAATGATACCGCCCCGCATCGGGGTTGCGACAGGCGGACGGTTACAGCTGTCACCCGGCGAAGAACTCCCGCACCTTGTCCATGAAGCTCTTGGCACGCGGATTGTGGCGGTCGCCGTCCTTGCGGTTGATCTCCTCGAGCTCGCGCAGCAGCTCCTTCTGGCGCTCGGTGAGCCGCACGGGCGTCTCCACGACGACCTCGCACAGCAGGTCGCCCGGATAGGACGAGCGCACCCCCTTGATTCCCTTGCCGCGCAGCCGGAAGACCTGCCCGCTCTGCGTCTCGGGGGGCACCTTCACCTTGGCGGAGCCGTCGAGCGTGGGGATCTCGATCTCGCCGCCGAGGGCCGCGTGCGTGAAGCTGATCGGCATCTGGCAGTGAAGGTCGTCGCCGTCGCGCTCGAAGACGCCGTGGGCGCGCACGTGCATCACGACGTACAGGTCGCCCGCGGGGCCGCCGTTCACGCCGGCCTCGCCCTCGCCCGTCAGGCGGATGCGATCGCCCTCGTCGACGCCGGCGGGAATCTTCACCGAGAGCGTCTTGTGCCGCTTCACGCGCCCCGCTCCGCGGCAGGTCCCGCAGGGGTCGGAAATCGTCCGCCCGGTGCCGTGGCAGGCGGGGCAGGTCTGCTGGATCGAGAAGAAGCCCTGGGAAAGCCGCACCGTGCCGGACCCGTGGCAGGTCTCGCAGGTCTTGGGCTGGGTCCCGGGCTTCGCGCCGGAGCCGTGGCAGGTCTCGCAGGTCTCGAGCGCCGGGATGCGGATCCGGGTCTCCGTGCCGCGCGCCGCCTGCTCGAGGGAGATCTCGAGGTTGTAGCGCAGGTCGGCTCCGCGATAGACCGAGGAGCGCCCGCGCCCCTGGCCGCCGCCGAAGATGTCGCTGAAGATGTCGCCGAAGGCCTCCGCGAAGCCGCCGAAGCCGGCCGCGTCCCCGGGGCCCATGCCGCCCATCTGGGGATTCACGCCGGCGTGGCCGTACGCGTCGTACGCGCGGCGCTTCTCGGCATCCGAGAGGACCTCGTAGGCCTCCTTGGTCTCCTTGAACCGCTCCTCGGCCTCCTTGCTTTCGGGGTTGCGGTCCGGGTGGTGCTTCATGGCGAGCTTGCGGTACGCCTTCTTGATCGCGTCCTCGCTGGCGTCGCGGTTCACCCCGAGCACTTCGTAATAGTCGCGCTTCTTCGTCGCCATCAAGGTTCCCTGCCGCTAACGTGAAAACGGGCCTGGTCTCGCGACCAGGCCCCGCGTCGTGTCTTCCTGCCCGGGGAGTTGAGCGGCGACGCAGTCGTCCGCTCCAACGATCGCCCCGGTGCGAACAATGGTCCCTACGCCGACTTCTTGTCTTTCACTTCCTCGTACTCGGCATCCACGACGTTGCCTTCCTCGGCCGCCTTGGCGCCCTCGGGCTGCGGCGCGGCGCCCGCGTTCTTCGCCTGCGCCTCGGCGTAGACCTTCTCGCCGAGCTTCTGCGCGGCGGCGGCGAGCGCCTGGGTCTTCGCCTCGATCGCCGCCTTGTCTTCGCCCTTGGCCGCGGCCTCGAGGTCCTTGATCGCCGACTCGATCCGCTCCTTCTCGCCCGCCTCGAGCTTGTCGCCGTACTCGCCGAGCGACTTGCGGATCGAGTGCGCGAGGGCCTCGGCCTGGTTGCGCGCGGTCACCAGCTCGAGCTGCCTGCGGTCCTCGTCGGCGTGGGACTCCGCGTCCTTCACCATGCGCTGGATCTCGGCCTCGGTGAGCCCGGAGCTCGCCTTGATCGTGATCTTGTTCTCCTTGCCCGTGGCCTTGTCCTTCGCCGAGACGTGCAGGATGCCGTTCGCGTCGATGTCGAAGGTCACCTCGATCTGCGGCATCCCGCGCGGGGCGGGCGGGATGCCCTCGAGGTTGAACTGGCCGAGGCTCTTGTTGCCGCTCGCCACGTCGCGCTCGCCCTGCAGCACGTGGATCGTCACGGCCGACTGGTTGTCGTCGGCGGTCGAGAACACCTGCTGCGCCTTGGTCGGGATCGTGGTGTTCTTCTTGATGAGCTTGGTCATCACCCCGCCCAGCGTTTCGATGCCGAGCGAGAGCGGCGTCACGTCGAGGAGCAGCACGTCCTTCACCTCGCCCTGCAGCACGCCGCCCTGGATCGCGGCGCCGACCGCCACCGCCTCGTCCGGGTTCACGTCCTTGCGCGGCTCCTTGCCGAAGAACTCCTTCACCTTGTCCTGGACCTTCGGCATGCGCGTCATGCCGCCCACCAGGATCACGTCGCCGATCTCGGAGACCTTCACGCCCGCGTCCTTGATCGCGATGCGGCACGGCTCGATGGTCTTCTCGATGAGGTCGTCCACGAGCGATTCGAACTTCGCGCGCGTGAGCTTCATCGCGAGGTGCTTCGGGCCCGAGGCGTCCGCCGTCACGTAGGGCAGGTTGATCTCGGTCTGCTGCGAGGACGAAAGCTCGATCTTCGCCTTCTCGGCCGCCTCCTTGAGCCGCTGGAGCGCGAGGACGTCCTTCGAGAGGTCCACGCCCTGGTCCTTCTTGAACTCGGAGACGATGTAGTCGATCACGCGCTGGTCGAAGTCCTCGCCGCCCAGGAACGTGTCGCCGTTGGTGGAGAGCACCTCGAACTGGTGCTCGCCCTCGACCGCCGCGATCTCGATGATCGAGATGTCGAACGTGCCGCCGCCCAGGTCGTAGACCGCGATCTTGCGGTCGCCTTCCCTCTTGTCGAGGCCGAAGGCGAGCGCGGCCGCGGTGGGCTCGTTGATGATGCGCTTCACCTCGAGGCCGGCGATGCGGCCCGCGTCCTTGGTCGCCTGGCGCTGCGAGTCGTTGAAGTACGCCGGGACGGTGATCACCGCCTCGGTGACGGGCTCGCCGAGGTAGTCCTCGGCGGTCTTCTTCATCTTGCGCAGCACCTCCGCAGACACCTGCTGCGGCGCGATCTTGCGGCCGCGCACCTCGACCCACGCATCGCCGTTGTCGGCGCGCACGATCCGGTAGGGCATGAGCCCGATGTCCTTCTGGACTTCCTTGTCCTCGAACTTGCGCCCGATCAGGCGCTTCACGGCGAAGATCGTGTTTCTCGCGTTGGTGACGGCCTGGCGCTTCGCGGGCGCGCCCACGAGGATCTCGTCGCTCTCGGTGTAGGCGACGATCGAGGGCGTGGTGCGGGCGCCCTCGCTGTTCTCGATGACCTTGGGCTTGCCGCCTTCCATGATCGCCACGCACGAGTTCGTGGTGCCGAGGTCGATGCCGATGATCTTTGCCATGTCCGTCTCTTCCTTGGTGGTCGTTCTGGTTCCCGGGTGTCAGGTGAGGCTTTTCGCGGCCCTTTCAACCCCCGCGGGGGCCTCAGCCCGCCTCCCGCGGCCGCGCCGCGACCGTGACGAGCGCCGGGCGCAGCACCCGGTCGTGCAGCAGGTATCCCTTCTGGAGCACGGTCACGACCGTCCCCGGCTCCTGGGCGCTGTCGACCTGGCTGATGGCCTGGTGGCGATGGGGGTCGAACTTCTCCCCCTGGGGCGCGATCGGGCGGATCGCGAACTTCTCGAAGACCGAGTCGAGCTGGCGGGCCGTGAGCTCCACGCCCTCCTTGAACGATTCGATCGAGACGTTCTCGACCGTGAGGGCCGCGTCCAGGCTGTCCTTCACGGCGAGGAGCGCCGCGGCGAAGCCCTCCAGCCCGAAGCGGTGGGCCTTCGCCACGTCTTCCTGCCCGCGGCGCCGGACGTTCTCCGTCTCGGCCTTCGCGCGCAGCCAGTCGTCGCGCAGCTTCTCCGCGTCGGCGAGGGCGGCGGCGAGCTTGCCTTCCAGCTCGGCGATGCGGGATTCGGGGCCCGCGTCGCCGACGCCGGCCTGGGGCTCGGGTCGGGACGCGGCGGAAGCGCTCGACGAGTGGGCGTCGCTCACGGACAAATACCCTCTAGAAACAATGGTTTGCTATACAACATGGGGATGCCGGCGCGGATTTCAAGACCGGGCCCTAGCGCCGGGCCGGAAACAGGATCCAGCTGGTGACGAGGGTGATCAGGCTGTAGAGGATCGAGCCGAGGAGCGCCGCCCAGAATCCCGCCACGGTGAAGCCGCGGACGATCTCGGCCACCAGCCAGAAGAGCAGTGCGTTGATGACGAAGAGGAAGAGCCCCAGCGTGAGCAGGGTCACCGGCAACGTGAGGATCACGAGGATGGGCCGGACCACGGCGTTCACGAGCCCGAGGACGAGCGCCGCCCAGAGCGCGGGCCAAAGGCCCTCCACGCGCACCCCCGGGTAGAGGTAGGCGACCAGCAGCAGGGCGGCGGCGTTCACGATCCAGCGGGCGAGGAGGGTCAGCATGGCCTAGTCCTCCCAGGCCTGGAGGTTTTGCGCGGCGAGGACGCTGAGCGCGGTCATCCAGGTCGGGGTGTCGTTCGTGGTGGGAATGTAATGGAAATCCTTGCCGCCGGCCTCGCGGAACGTCTCCCGGCCTTCGAGCGCGATCTCCTCGAGCGTCTCGAGGCAGTCGGCGGCGAAGCCCGGGCAGACCACGTCCACCCGCGCCACGCCCTGCCGGCCGAGCGCGGCGAGCGTGTCCACGGTGTAGGGCTGCAGCCACTCCTGTGCGCCGAAGCGGGACTGGAACGACACCACCGTGCGCGCGTCGTTCCATCCGAGCTCCGTGGCGATGAGGCGCGCGCTCTCGCGGCACTGCGCCTCGTAGGGATCGCCCGCCGCCACCACCGCCTTCGGCAGGCCATGGAAGCTCATGACGAGCCGATCGGGCCGGCCGTGCTTCATCCAGTACGCGTTCACCGCCGCGGCGATCGCCTTCACGTACGCGGGGTGGGCGTGGAAGTCGTGCACGACGCGCAGCTGCGGCGCCGGCTTCGGCGCGCGGCGCAGCGCCCGGGCGAGCTCGTCCTCGGTGCTTGCCGTCGTGCTGCGGGAGTACTGCGGGTAGAGCGGCAGCGCCAGGACGCGCGAGCAGCCGCGGCTGCGCAGCTCCGCGAGCCCTTCGGCGACGGAGGGCTTGCCGTAGCGCATCGCCCCGGCCACCGGCACAGGCCGGCCGAGGCGCTCGCCGAGGTAGCCGCGCAGCAGCTGCGTCTGGCGCAGGAGGTAGATGCGCAGCGGCGAGCCGTCCGCGGTCCAGATGGCGGCGTACCTGCGCGCGGCCTTCCTCGGGCGGAAGGGCAGGATGAAGAGGTGGAGGATCGGCCACCAGACGAGGCGGGGGATGGCGATCACGCGCGGGTCGAGGAGGAACTGGCGCAGGTAGCGGCGCACCGCGGCCGGCGTGGGCGCGTCCGGCGTGCCCAGGTTCACGAGCAGCACGCCCGTGGAGGACGGCCCGGCCTTCCCCTGGCCAGCCGCGTTCGTGCCGGCCATGGGGCCTCCTCCTCAGTGGTGGGAAAGGGCGAAGGACACCAGCTTGGCGGTCACGTCCACGATCGGGATCACGCGCTCGTAGGCCATGCGGGTGGGACCGATCACGCCCACGGTGCCCACCACCTCGCCGTCCACCTCGTAGGGCGCCGTCACGATGGAGCACTCGTCGAGCGGGACGAGCTGCGACTCGCCGCCGATGAAGATCTTCACGCCCTCGGCTTTCTCGCTCTCCTCGAGGATGTCGAGCAGCTGCGTCTTGCGCTCGAAGAGGTCGAAGAGGCGGCGCAGGCGGTTCATGTCGGCCGAGAGGTCCTGCACCTCGAGGAGGTTGCGACCCCCCGAGATCACCACGCCGTCGGCGGGCTGGCGCAGCGCCTCGGAGCCCGCGCGGATCGCCGCTTCCATGAGCGAGGAGATGTCGCGGTGCAGGTCGAGCAGCTCCGAGCGCACCCTCTGGCGCAGCTGGTCGAACTCGAGGCCCGCGTAGTGCTGGTTCACGTAGTTGGCCGCCTCCTGCAGCCGGGAGGCCGTGTACGTGCGGTCGGTGACGAGCACGCGGTTCTGCACCTCCCCGTCGCTCGCGACGATGATGAGGAGCACGCGCTTCTCGGAAAGCCCGAAGAACTCGATGTGGCGCAGCACCGCGCCGCGCCGGCGGGGCGCCACCACCACGCCCGCGAAGTGCGTGAGGTCCGAGAGCATCTGCGAGGCGTTGGCGACCACGCGGTGCGGGTCGTCGGGCATGAGCTGCTCCTCGAGCTGCTGGCGCTCGAGCTCCTCGAGGGGCCGGACGGTGAGCAGCGTGTCCACGAAGAGGCGATAGCCCTTGGGCGTGGGAACGCGTCCCGCCGAGGTGTGGGGGCTCGCGACGAAGCCCATCTCCTCGAGGTCGGCCATCACGTTGCGGATCGTCGCCGGGGAGAGCTCCAGCGGCGAGAAGCGCGACAGCGCACGCGAGCCGACCGGCTGGCCTTCGGCGATGTAGCGCTCCACCAGGATCTTGAGCAGGCTTTGCGCGCGTTCGCTGATCATGGGCGGAATTCTACAAGCAATCATGCTTTAATTGCGGCCATGCCTCCCGCGTTCAAGACCGCGGCCGTGGTCGGAAAGAGCGACGCGGCGAGCCTTCCCGACACGCTCGAGCAGCTCGTGGCGCTGCTGCGCCGCCACGGCCTCGCGATCCTCATGGATCCGCTGACGGCCGGCGCTTCGCGCGGCACGCCCGATGCCACCGTCGAGCTCGACGACCTCGCGGGACGGGCCGACCTCGCGATCGTGGTGGGCGGCGACGGGACGCTGCTGTCGTGCGCGCGCCTGATGGGCGAGCGCGGCGTGCCGCTGGTGGGCGTGAACCTGGGGCGGCTCGGGTTCCTCACCGACGTTCCCGCCGACAGCCTCGAGGCCGCCGTCGGCTCCATCCTCGCGGGCGACTTCAACGCCGAGCAGCGCACGCTGCTGGCCGGATCGGTGCGGCGCGGCCGCGACACGCTCTTCTCGGCGTTTGCGATGAACGACGTCGTCGTGAGCCGCGGCGCCACCGGCAGCATGATCGAGTTCGCCGTGACGGTCGACGGCGAGTTCATCTACACGCTGCGTGCCGACGGGCTGATCGTGTCCACGCCCACGGGATCGACCGCCTACGCGCTCTCGGCCGGGGGGCCGATCCTCCACCCGGCGCTTTCCGCGATCGCCCTGGTGCCCATCTCGCCGCACACGCTCTCGAACCGGCCGGTGGCGATCCGCAGCTCCTCGCGCGTGGAGATCACGCTGGTCCGCGGGGTGGAGGCGCGCGCGAACTTCGACGTGCAGGAGTACTGGCAGCTCGAGCCGGGCGACGTGGTGGCGGTGTCCGCGGCGCCGCGCCCCGTGACGATCCTGCATCCCCGCGGCTACCGCTATTTCGCGATGCTGCGCCAGAAGCTGCGCTGGACGGAGCGCACCTCCTAGGCGCGGCGGCCTCCTTCCATGCTGCGCGCGCTGTCCATCCGCGACTACGTGATCGTCGAGCGGCTCGACCTCGAGCTCGCGCCCGGGTTCACCGCGCTCACCGGGGAGACGGGCGCGGGCAAGTCGATTCTGGTCGACGCGCTCGGGCTCGCGCTCGGCGACCGGGCCGACGACCGGGTCGTGCGCGCGGGCGCGCAGCGCGCCGAGGTGAGCGCCGATTTCGACGCCGGGCGACTGCCCGCCGTGCGCGCGTGGCTCGAGGCGCGCGACCTCGACGAGGGCGACGGCGCCTGCCTCGTGCGCCGGACCATCGACCCGGGCGGGAGGTCGCGGGCCTTCGTGAACGGGCGGCCGGCCACCGCGGCGCAGCTGCGCGAGCTGGGCGAGATGCTGCTCGACATCCACGGCCAGCACGAGCACCAGCTGCTGCTGCGGCGCGATTACCAGCGCGCGCTCCTCGACGCCTTCGCGCGCTGCGAGCCGCTTGCCCGGGAAGTGGCGGAGCGGCACGGCGCCTGGCGCAGGATCGCCGAGCAGCGCACGGCGCGCGAGCGGACGCAGGCCGGCTCGGCGCGGGAGCGCGAGCTCCTCGCCCACGAGATCCGCGACCTCGAAGCCCTCGCCTTCGATCCGGCGCGCTGGGCCGAGGACCAGGCCGAGCACCGCCGCCTCGCGCACGCGCAGGAGCTGATCGAGACCGTCGCGCAGTGCGCCCAGGTGCTCGACGAGGCCGACGAGTCGGTCGCATCGCGCCTCGCCTCGGTCGCCGCGCGGCTCGCCGATGCCGCCGCGCTCGATCCCGCGCTCGGGGAGGCGTCGCGCGACGCGCAGAGCGCGGGCGTGCACGCGGCCGAGTGCGCGCACGAGCTGCGCCGCTACCTCCAGCACCTCGAGGCGGACCCGGCACGCATGGGCGAGCTCGACGCGCGGCTCGCGGCGGTGCACGGCGCGGCGCGCAAGTACCGCGTGGAGCCGGCGGGGCTGCCCGACGCGCTCGCCGAGCGGCGCGCGCGCCTCGCGGAGCTCGGGGGCGAGGAAAGCCTGGAGGAGCTGCGCGAGCAGGAAACGGCGCTCGAGCGCGCCTACCGCGATTGCGCCGCGGAGCTCACGCGGATCCGGCGCGAGGCGGCGCGGCGCCTGGCGGCCGAGGTGACCCGCACGATGCAGGAGCTCGCGATGGCCGGCGGCCGCCTCGAGGTCGCGCTCGAGCCGCTGGAGACGCCCGGCGCCGGCGGGCTCGAGTCGGTGGAGCTGCAGGTCGCCGCCCACGCCGGGCAGCCGCTCGGGCCGCTCGCGCGCGTGGCCTCCGGCGGCGAGCTCTCGCGCATCGCGCTCGCGATCCAGGTGCTGCTCTCGGGCGGGGCCTCGGTGCCCACGCTCGTCTTCGACGAGGTCGACGCGGGCATCGGCGGGGGCGTGGCCGAGATCGTCGGGCGCCTGTTGCAGTCGCTCGGGCGCCATCACCAGGTGCTGTGCGTGACGCACCTCGCGCAGGTCGCGGTGCACGCGGGCGCGCAGCTGCGCGTGGCGAAGCAGCCCGGCCCGAGGGGCACCTTCGCCACGGTGGATTCGCTGGAAGGCGAGGAGCGCGTCGACGAGATCGCGCGCATGCTGGGCGGCCTCACGATCACCGAGGCCACGCGCCGGCACGCGCGGGAAATGTTGCAAAACGCCCGCGCTGCGAGTACACCCCTCCGCAAGGAGCGGGGCAGGGCATCCGCCGGGCCGGCCTGAGGCGGCGCCGGCCCCGCAGGAGGAGCGATGGAGTCGACGGGGGGCAAGGCGGGGCTGGTGCTGGCGGGCGGTGGCGCCCGGGCCGCCTACCAGGTGGGCGTGCTGCAGGCGGTGCGCGAGATCGTCCCCGACCCGCGGGTGAACCCCTTTCCGATCATCGCCGGATCCTCGGCCGGAGCGGTCAACGCGGGAGCGCTCGCGGTGCACGCGGAGGACTTCGGCCACGCGGTCGACAACCTCCTGCAGGTCTGGCGCGGCTTCGAGGCGCGCCACGTCTATCGCGCCGATTTCCCGGGCGTGTTCGCCAACAGCGCGCGGTGGCTCACGGGGCTCCTGTTCGGCGCGTTCCTGCGCAACCGCCGCATCTCGCTGCTCGACAACCGGCCGCTCGAGAGCCTGCTCGCGCGGCGGCTCGACTTCTCGCGCATCCGCGAGAACATCGCCGCCGGGGCGCTGGACGCGGTGGCCATCACGTGCTCGGGCTACACCTCGGGCCAGAGCTGCAGCTTCTTCGAGGCGGCCGAGCAGGTCGAGGGCTGGAAGCGCTCGCAGCGCATCGGCATCCGCACGAGCATCGGCGTCGAGCACCTGATGGCCTCGAGCGCGATCCCGTTCCTGTTCCCCGCGTATCGCCTGAACCGCGAGTTCTTCGGCGACGGCTCGATGCGCCAGCTCGCCCCGGTGAGCCCCGCGCTGCACCTCGGCGCCGACCGCATCCTCGTGGTCGGCACCGCGCGCATCCGCGACGAGGCCCCGGCGCGCACCCGCGGGGACCTGTATCCGTCGCTCGCCCAGGTCGCGGGCCACGTGATGAACTCGATCTTCCTCGACAGCCTCGCCGTGGACCTCGAGCGCATGGAGCGCATCAACCGCACGATCAGCGTCGTCGAGCCCGAGGCGCTGCGCCGGATGGGGCTTTCGCTGCGCCACGTCGACGTGCTCGTGCTCACGCCCTCGGAGCCGCTCGACGCGATCGCCGTGAAGCACGTGCGCAGCCTCCCGTGGACGATCCGTTTCCTGATGCGCTCCGTGGGGGCCATGCGCCGCGGGGGGTCGAACCTCGCGAGCTACCTGCTCTTCGAGCGCGGCTACTGCAACGAGCTGATCGACCTCGGCTACCACGACACCCTCAAGCGCCGCGAGGAGGTCGCCGCCTTCCTGGCGGGAGGGCTGTCGTCGGTGCCCGGCATCTACGGGCGCACCGTGCGCATGGCGGCGGGCTCTGCCGAGGCGGCCGGCGCAGGAACGTCCAAAGGCTGAGATGGCGCGTCCCGAGCCGCACCGGCGCGCGGACTATCCCCATGCGCGCGAGATCACCACGCGCTGGATGGACAACGACGCCTACGGCCACGTGAACAACGTCGTGTACTACTCGTTCTTCGACACGGCCGTGAACGCGTGGCTCATCGAGCGCGGCGCCCTCGACGTCGCGGCCGGGGAAGTGATCGGGCTCGTCGTGGAGACCGGCTGCCACTACTTCGCGCCGCTTTCGTATCCCGAGCCCGTGACCGCGGCGCTGCGGGTCGCGCACCTGGGGCGCTCGAGCGTGCGCTACGAGCTCGCGCTCTTCGCGCCGGGCTCGGACCGGGCCGCGGCCCAGGGACACTTCGTGCACGTGTACGTGGAGCGCGCTTCGCGCCGGCCGGTCGAGCGCCTGCCGGATCCGCTTCGCCGGGCGCTCGAGCCGCTCCTCGTCCCGTCCCGCGGGGGCTAGCGGCCCGGCAGCAGGATCGAGGAGCGCGCGGGCTCGCCCCGGCCGTAGAGGCGCGCGAGGAACTCGGCGATCGCCTGCACCTCCTCCGCGCACACCGCGTGGGGCATCGGCCACAGGTGCCATTCCACGGCGTAGCCGCGCGAGCGAAGCGCCGCCGCCGAGGCCTCGGCGAGCGCGAGCGGCACCACGGGATCCTCGGTGCCGTGGGCCATGAAGATCGGCGTTTGCCGGTTCGCGGGCGCGGCCTCCGCCTCCAGGGAGTCCTCGAGCGGCAGGTAGGTCGACAGGGCCACGATGCCCGCGAGGCGACTCGCGTGGCGCAGCCCCGCCTGCAGCGCGATGGCCCCGCCCTGGGAGAACCCGGCGAGCACGATGCGCGCGGGATCCACGCCGCGCTCGCGCTCGTGCGCGATCAGCCGCTCGACGGCGGCCTGGGACTCGCGGATCCCGGCCTCGTCGGGGCGCCGCGCGATGTCGCTTCCGGCGATGTCGTACCAGGCGGGCATCACGAAGCCGTTGTTGATCGTGACCGGGCGCTGCGGGGCGTGGGGAAAGATGAAGCGCAGCTCCAGGCCTTCGGGCAGCGGCAGCTCGCGCACGATCGGCACGAAGTCCCAGCCGTCGGCGCCGAGGCCGTGCATCCAGATCACCGTGCCGGCGGGCCGTGCGCCGGTCGCGAGCTCCACGTGGGGCAGCAGGTCCAGGTCAGCTCCTCGGGGGACGGATGGCCGACTTCGGCCGGAAGGCCTTCACGACTTCCTCGCGCGTCTCGAGATAGGGCCCGCCGAGGAGGTCGATGCAGTAGGGGACGGCGGCGAAGATGCCCGCCACGATCGTCCTGCCCTCGGGCGACTTGAGGCCCTCGAGCGTCTCGCGGATCGATTTCGGCTGGCCCGGCAGGTTGACGACGAGCGTGCGCCCCCGGATCACCGCCACCTGGCGCGACAGGATCGCCGTGGGGACGAACTCGAGGCTCACGCGGCGCATCTGCTCGCCGAATCCGGGCATCACGCGGTCGGCCACCGCGAGCGTGGCCTCCGGCGTCACGTCGCGCGGGGCGGGGCCGGTGCCGCCGGTGGTCACCACGAGGTGGCAGCCGCGCTCGTCCGCCAGCTCGCGCAGCGTCGCCTCGATCACGGGCCGCTCGTCGGGGATGAGCCGCCTCTCGAGCTCCAGGGGATTGAGCAGCGCGCGCGAGAGCCATTCCTCGAGCGCCGGGATGCCCTCGTCGCTGTAGACGCCCTGGGAGGCGCGGTCGCTCGTCGCGACGAGGCCGATGCGGACGAGGTCGCGCTCGGGCTGCGTCACGGGTGCCTCCGCGCGTGGTCCTGCACGATGCTCGCGAGGACGTGGAAGAGCTCGCGGAACTGCCGCGGCGGCCGCGCGGCGCGCTTTTCCTCGCGCGCTCCCTCCGCGAGGGAACGGATGCGGTGCGGGTCGGCCTCCGGGAACTCCTTCACGAACCGCGCGACGGTCCCGGGATCGTCGAGAAGCTCCTGGCGCCAGCGCTCGGCGACGTGGAAGAACGCCGTCTGGCGCTTCGAGGGAGCCTTGAGCGCGGCCAGCTGCTCGGCGATGGGGCCGGCGTCGATCTCGCGCATCAGGCGGCCGATGTACTGGAGCTGGCGGCGGCGGGCCTCGTGGCGAGTGAAGCGGCGCGCGTCCGCGACGGCGTCGCGCAGGGCCTCGGGCATGTCGACGCGCGCGAGCTGCTCCGCGGACAGGGCGACGAGCCCCGCCCCCAGCTGCTGCAGCTCGGTCATCTGCTTCTTGCGCCGCGTCTTGCTGATAAGATCGTCGTCTTCCATTCCTCGTCCCGTACTCCGCGCCGCGTCGAGTTTACCAGCGGCCCCGAGCGCCGGGCCCAGCCCGTGGGGCAATCCCCGATGCCCGACCAACCGATCGCCTCCGCCTCGCTCCCCCTGTCCCGGGAAGCCATGGCCGAAGTCGCCCTGCGCTCGCTCGAGGTGGCGCGCGCGCGGGGGGCGAGCGATGCCGAGGTGGAGGTGTCGGCGGCGGTGGGCCAGTCCGTGACCGTGCGCCGCGGCGACGTGGAGACCGTCGAGTACAACCGCGACAAGGGCCTCGGGATCACGGTGTACCTGGGGCGTCGCCGCGGCAACGCGAGCACCTCGGATCTCTCGCCCGAGGCGGTCGCGCGCACCGTCGAGGCCGCCTGCGCGATCGCGCGCCACACCGCCGAGGACGGCGCGGCGGGGCTTCCGGACGCCGAGCGGCTCTTCCGCGGCGAGCCGCCGGACCTGGACCTCTACCACCCCTGGGGGCTTTCGGTCGAGCAGTCGATCGAGCTCGCGCGCCGCACCGAGGCGGCGGCGCTCGCTGTGGACGAGCGCATCACGAACTCCGAGGGCGCGACCGTCTCGAGCTACGACAGCGATTTCGTCCTCGCGAACACCCGGGGCTTCCTCGGCGGCTTCCCCAGCTCCAAGGCGAGCATCGGCTGCGGCGTGGTGGCCGAGGACGCGGACGGAATGCAGCGCGATTACTGGTTCACCACGCACCGCGATCCGGCGCGGCTCGAGGACGCCGAATCCGTCGGGCGCGTCGCGGGGGAGCGGGCCGTGCGCCGGCTCGGAGGGCGGCGCCTGCCGACCTCGGAGGCGCCGGTGCTGTTCGAGGCCGCCATCGCGGGAAGCCTCCTCGGGCACTTCGTGTCCGCCGCGAGCGGCTCGAGCCTGTACCGCCGTTCCTCGTTCCTGCTCGATCGCCTCGGCACCCCCGTCTTCGCGTCCGGCGTCGACATCCTCGAGGATCCGTTCGTTCCGGGCGGCATGGCGAGCGGCTGCTTCGACGCGGAGGGCGTGACGACCCGCCGCCGCCTCGTGGTCGAGGGCGGGGCCTTGAAGGGCTGGTTCCTCTCCACCTACTCGGC
>DASPRQ010000010.1:0-50891 GCA_035624355.1 Usitatibacter sp.
CCAGTATCCCGGAAGGACGCGCGCGACGAGCAGCTTGAACTCGAGCTCCAGGCGCAGGAGCTCCGAGTAGAGCTTGAGCAGCAGCACGTCGTCGCGCATCGACGCGCACAGGGGGTTGGCGGTCCGGACGAGCTTGCCCGAGCGCATCACGAGGGGCGGGTCGGTCAGGCCGTTGATCGTGCCGATCTTCTTCCACGAGGGCGCGAACGAGAGGCCGCCGATGAATTCCCGGTCGAACCCGATGCCGCAGTCCTCGAGCACGACCACGCCGTGGCTCTCGTAGTGGACGGCCGAGGCCGGATAGGCCGCCGCCATCTCGGCGGGATCCCGGTAGCGGACGATCTTCGCGGGGTGGCAGGCCTCGTAGTCCATCGCAATTTCCGCAGCGCTTCGCCCCGATTTTGCCAGATTCGGGGGGCAGGCTCGCTCGATCGCCATCCGCCCCGGAAGGACCATGGACCGACTCTCGACATCCCTCCTCGCGCTCTTCACGGGGCTCGCCGAACCGGCGCCGCAGACCCTCCCGGTGCCCGCGTGGCAACGGCACCTCGACGCGACGGGCGCGAAGGGCACCTTCGTGCTCTTCGAGCCCGCCGAGGAGCGCTGGCGCGTTCTCGATCCCGCGCGCGCCCACCGGCGCGTGCCGCCCGCGGCAACCTTCGAGATCGCGAACGCGCTGGTCGGCCTCGAGGTGGGCTCCATCGCCGACGAGAACGAGGTCTTCCCGTGGGACGGCCGGCCCAAGCCGGTCGCCGCGTGGGAGCGCGACCACACGCTCGATTCGGGATTGCGCGAGGGCGTCGTCTGGATGTCCCAGGAGGTGGCGCGGCGCACGGGCAAGGCGCGCATGCTCGAATGGCTCGAGCGCCTCGAGTACGGCAACCGCGACCTCGCGGGAGGCATCGACCTCTTCTGGCTCCAGGGGGGCTTGCGGGTGAGCGCCATGGAGCAGGTGCGGTTCCTGTACCGCCTCGCCGAGGGGCGGCTGCCGATGACCCAGCGCGCGCAGCGGCTCGTGCGCCGGGCGCTGGTGGCCGAGAAGACGCGCTCCCGGACGCTCTACGCCAAGTCCGGCGCGGCCGCGGGCCGGGAGCCCGTGCAATGGTGGATCGGGTGGATCGAGCGGCGCGGGCGGCCGGAAGCGTTCTTCGCCCTGAACGTCACGCCGGGACCGGGGAGCGCGCCGGGCGACCGCCCCGCGATCGGGCGCGCCATCCTCCGGGAGGCGGGAGTCCTCTAGAATGGCGAACCATCTCCGCCCGAGCGCCTCGAGGCCGCCCCATGCTCCTCTGGTTCGTGATCGCCTACTGGGTCATCTCGGTCGCCATCGGCCTCTTCGCCGCGCGGTGGGTCCACAACACCAAGGACTTCGCGGTCGCGGGCCGGCGGCTGCCGATGTACATCGTCACGGCCACCGTGTTCGCCACGTGGTTCGGCTCGGAGACGGTGCTCGGCATCCCGGCGACGTTCCTGCAGAGCGGCTTCTCGGGGATCGTCGCGGATCCCTTCGGCTCGTCGCTCTGCCTGGTGCTGGTCGGCCTCTTCTACGCGCGGCCGCTCTACCGCATGAACCTCCTCACGATCGGAGACTACTACCGCCGGCGCTTCAGCAGGCCGGTGGAGATGCTCACGTCGCTGTGCATCGTGATCTCGTACCTGGGCTGGGTGGGGGCGCAGATCAAGGCGCTGGGCCTGGTCTTCAACGTGGTCTCGAACGGCTGGATCTCGCAGCCGTCGGGGATGATCATCGGCGCCTCGACCGTGCTCGTGTACACGATGCTGGGCGGGATGTTCTCGGTGGCGATCACGGATTTCATCCAGATGATCATCATCGTGCTCGGCATGCTCTACATCGGAGGCGCCGTGAGCAGCCTCGTGCCGGGCGGCGCCCCCGCCGTGGTCGCCCATGCGGCGAGCCAGGGCAAGTTCCACATGCTTCCGGACCTCAAGTTCGCCGACGTGGTGGGGTTCTTCACCGCGTGGATCACCATGATGCTGGGCTCGGTCCCGCAGCAGGACGTCTTCCAGCGCGTGCAGTCGGCGAAGGACGAGAACATCGCCGCGAACTCCTCGATCCTGGGCGGCATCCTGTACTTCTGCTTCGCGTTCATCCCCATGTTCCTCGCGTATTCCGCGAGCCTCATCGACCCGAACATGGTGGCCGCGAACCTCGACAAGGACCCGCAGAAGATCCTCCCCGATCTCATCCTCTCGCCGATCGTGCCGCTCTTCGCGAAGATCATGTTCTTCGGGGCGCTGCTCTCGGCGATCAAGAGCTGCGCGAGCGCCACGCTGCTGGCGCCCTCGGTGAGCTTCAGCGAGAACATCGTGCGGCCGTTCCTGCGCCGCACGAGCGACCGGCAGAACCTCGTGCTCATGCGCGTGGTGGTCGTGGGCTTCACGATTCTCGTCACCTCCTTCGCCCTCAGCACGCACGCGAGCATCTACAAGATGGTGGAGAACGCGTACAAGGTGACGCTCGTCGGCGCGTTCGTCCCGCTCACCTGCGGCATCTACTGGAAGCGCGCGACGAACCTGGGCGCGGTGCTCTCGGTCGTGCTCGGCCTCATCGTGTGGATCGGGTGCGAGTACTACTATCCGGAGGCGGCGGTGCCGCCCCAGCTCGCCGGCCTCATTGCGAGCTTCGCCGCGATGGTCGCGGGCTCCCTCGTGCCGGGGCAGGTGCCGCAGCCGGCCCACGCAGCCGAGCACCCACGCTAGCGGCCCCTCGCGCGTCGTTTCGGCCCGCCTTTTCCGCATTTCGTCGCTTTCTCCTTTCTCGGCCGCGCGCGGCTGCCTAATCTGCCGCCATGCCGTGCCGCTGCGGCGGCCGGCGCCGAAAAGAGGAGAAGACCCATGACCCGTCCGAACTTCGTCGCGCTCCGCCCCCGCGTCCCCGCGGGAAGGGCGTCCCGTCCCGCCTTCGTCTCCCCGCGCGGGGAATCCGCCGTCGCCGCGCTCGTGACCTTCGTGGTCTGCGCCTGGTTCCTCGTCGCCGCGGGCGCCATCCTCGCCGATCCCGCCTCGCCCTACGCGACGCGCACGGTGCATGTCCACGAATTCGCCCCGATCGAGGTGGTGGCGGGGACGGCGGCGCGGGGGTTGGAACCCGTGGCCGCGGCGCCGGAGGCCCACTTCCACATCACCGTGGAGGCGCGGCGCGGGTAGCCGAATGCGCGTTTCGTCGCATCGTCCTTTGCCATCGGAGCGTCATATTCGGTAACTTGGCGGGGTGACCCCCCCTTCCACATCGCTGCTCGAAGGCCTCACGATGCGGCGCGTCCTCGCGGTGACGGCGCTCGGCGCCGCGGCCTGCCTCGTCGTGGTCCGGCTTTTCGTGAACACGTACTGGGACCTGCTGGTGAGCGCGCTCTGCGTCGGCTACACGAGCATGGTGCTCTTCACGGTCGCGGGGAACATCCGGCAGCGCTGGATGCCGCGCGAGGCGATGCAGGTGCTCGCCGTCGTGGCCGGGTCGCTGGTGGGCACCGTGGTCGCTGGCTTCGTCAAGGGGCGCAACCTCGCGCAGATGTTCAGCGAGCGCCTGGCGGGCGTCACCATCACCATGGGCCTGGGCATCGGCGTGGGCTGCGTCGTCGTCGCCGCGGTGCTGCTGCGCGAGAAGCACGCCCGCGACCAGGCGCGCATCCTGAAGGGCGAGGCGGAACGCCACCAGCTCGAGAAGAGCGTGCTCGAGGCGCGGCTGGCGCTCATGCAGGCGCAGGTCGAGCCCCACTTCCTTTTCAACACCCTCGCCAACGTGCAGCACCTGGTCGAGACGGATCCGCCCGCCGCCTCCCGGGTGCTCGAAAGCCTGATCAAGTACCTGCGCGCCGCGCTCCCGCAGATGCGCGAGACCGCTACCAACCTCGGCCGCGAGCTCGACATGGCCCGCGCCTTCCTCGAGATCCACCAGGTGCGCATGGGCACGCGCCTCGACTTCTCGATCGAGGTGCCCGAGGCGCTCCGGTCCCGGCCCTTCCCGCCGATGATGCTGATCTCGCTCGTGGAGAACGCGGTGAAGCACGGCGTGGATCCGTGCTGCGATGCCGGGTGCATCGTGATCCGCGCGAGGGAAGCCGAGGGCCAGCTTCGCGTCTCGGTCGCCGACACCGGCGAAGGCATCCGGCCCACCAACGGCGGCGGCGTGGGCCTCGCCAACATCCGCGAGCGCCTGAAGGCGCTGTACGGCTCCTCGGCCCGCCTGGTGCTCGAGGAAAACGCCCCGCGGGGCGTCGTGGCCTCCATCGAGGTGCCCGCGTGAGCGCCAGCCCCGCGGATCCGTCCGCCCCGGACGGCGGTCGCGTGGGGGCCGTGATCGCCGACGACGAGCCCCTGCTGCGGGCGCAGCTGCGCGCGCGCCTCGCCCGGCTCTGGCCCGAGCTCGACGTGGTCCACGAGATGGCCGACGGCCGCGACGTGGAGGGCGTGCTGCGGGACCATGCGCCGGCGCTCTTCTTCCTCGACATCCACATGCCCGGCGTGAACGGCCTGGAGGCCGCGCGCGCCATCGGCGCCCGCGCCCACGTGGTCTTCGTGACCGCCTACGACGAGTACGCGGTGCAGGCCTTCGAGCGGGGCGCGGTCGACTACGTGCTCAAGCCCTTCGACGAGCGGCGGCTCGCGATCACCGTGGAGCGGCTCAAGGAGCGCCTCGGCGCGAAGCCGCCCGCGCTCGACGCGCTGGTGGAATCGCTCGCCGCGCGCCTCGCCCCGCACGGGCCCGAGCGGCTTCGCTGGATCAAGGCCTCGGTGGGATCCAGCGTGCGGCTGATCCCCGTGGAGGAGGTGCTCTTCTTCCAGTCCGACGAGAAGTACACGCGGGTCGTGACGGCGCAGGGCGAGTCGCTCATCCGCAAGCCGATCCGCGAGCTCCTCGAGGAGCTGGACCCGGCCAAGTTCTGGCAGATCCACCGCGCCACGATCGTGAACGTGGACCACATCGCCTCGGTGCGCCGCGGCCTCAAGGACCAGGCCGAGGTGAGCCTGCGCGACCACGCGGAGACGCTCGTCGTCTCGCGCGCCTTCACCCACCTTTTCAAGCAGATGTGACCGGCCGCCGTCGCCCCGGAAGCCCTTTCGGCCCCCGGGTTCTGCATTTCGTCGCGGCCGTGGTGGATCGGGCGGGCGGCGGGCACCGATAATGCCCGCTCGATGAAGCTCGGCGATCTTCTCCACCGCACGCCCTGGTGGGCGCTCCTCCTCGGCGGGTTCGCGCTGCTCGCGACGCTCGGCCTATTCGCCACGCCCATCCATCTCATCGAGCTCGAGCACAGCGGCGCGACGCCGGAGGAGAACCGCGCGATCCGCCGCGAGATCGACTCGACGTTCTCGGAAGGCGTCATCGATTTCGTGAGCAGCATCTTTCGCGAGATGCGCAGCCGCACCCGGGATCCGGCGCGCCTCGCCGCGCTCGACCGGGCCCTGAGGGAGATGGGGCAGGCACGGGAGAGCTTGCGCGAGGCCGGGACCGAGGCCACGCGGGCGAAGCGCGAGGCCGCCGAGAGCGCGGCGGGCGCGGTGCGGGAGGCTGCCCAGGCGATCGAGGAAGCGCGCCACGAGGCGGCGCAGGCGCTCAAGGACGCGCAGGTCGAGAAGGAGGTGGAGAAGTCGCTCGCGGGCTCCCTCAGCGCGGCGGAGAAGGCCGAGAAGGAGGCGCTCGAGGGCGCAGCCGAGGCGCCGCCCGGGAAGCCGCCCGCGACCCCCGCCACGCCGTCCGCGAAGGCGACCCCGCCGCCGGCCGCGCCACCTGGAAAGGCGCCGTCGCCTCCCGCCGCCCCGGTCCCGGAGAGCGCCGCCCCCGAGGTCAGCGTGAGCCCGGGCCACATCGTCGTGGGTCCGTTCCCAGGACACCCGGCCGTGGAGATCCGCGTCGACAAGGACGAGGAGCCCGGCGCCACGCCCGTCGTTCCGCTGCCGCCGGAGCTGCGCGCGCAGATCCGCCAGAAGGTGACCGGGGACCTCTACCGCATCGGCGTGGGCACCGCCCTCATCCTGATCTTCATTCCCCTCTTCATCCTCGCGGTCGTCTCCAAGATCTTCATCGACCGCTCGCGGGCGGCGCAGCAGGTGGCCGACCTCAAGCGTCGCGAGGCCGAATACCACCGCATGGGTCGCCAGGTGACCGAGGCGAAGCTCTCGGCGCTCCAGGCGCAGGTGGAGCCGCACTTCCTCTACAACACGCTCGCGAGCGTGCAGGCGCTCACGGAAACCGATCCCCAGCGGGCGAGCGCGATGACGGGGCACCTCATCCAGTACCTGCGCAACGCCCTGCCGAAGATGCGCGAGTCGGTCTCCACGGTCGGTCAGGAGGTGGAGCTCGCGCGCGCGTACCTGAGCATCCTCCAGATGCGCATGGGGCCGCGGCTCGCCTTCGAGATCAGCATGCCGCCGGAGCTCGCCGAGACGCCGTTTCCGCCCCTCATGCTCCCCTCGCTCGTGGAGAACGCGATCAAGCACGGCCTCGAGCCGCAGCGCGAGGGCGGGACCGTCGCGATCGCCGCCGACGCGGTGGACGGGAGGCTGCGCGTGACGGTGACCGACACGGGGCGCGGCTTCGCCGAGGCGCCGGGGCAGGGCGTGGGCCTCGCCAACATTCGCGAGCGCCTCGGCGCGCTCTACGGGGAGGCGGGCAAGCTCACCCTCGAAGCGAACGAGCCCCACGGCGTGCGCGCGACGATCGAGGTGCCGCGCGACGGTGCCCGCGCGCAGCCTTCCGCGGCCGGGCCGAAGGCCGCGCCGAAGGCCGCCCCGCCCGCGGGCGCGGCCGCCCGCACGCTTGCCGTGGTGGGGAGCGCCGAGCGCGCCTGGCGCAAGGGGCTGTCGTTCGCCTTCATCGTGCTGGTGTGCGTCGCGGCGGTGGCCGCGGGACTCGCCATCGTGGGCGTGGCCACCGGCGTGATGCCGGTCCGGATCGGCGACCAGGCGCTCGGAGGGCCCACCGGGACGCTGATCGGCACCGCGGGGATCGCCGTCGCGTTCGTCGTGGCGGTCCTCGCGCTCGCCATCGTGCTCGCGGTGGTCTACGGGCTGGGCTTCCTCCTCGTGGGGCTCGCCCTGTTCATCCCGGTCGCGATCCTGGTGTCGCTCTTCCCGGTGCTCGCGCCCTACATCCTCGTGGGGCTCGGCATCTGGTGGCTGGTGCGCCGCAGCCGGCGGAAGAAGGACGGGGAGAGTGCCGTGCAACCGGGTGCCGCAGCCCCGGGCGCCGCGCCTCCCGGCGCTTCGCCGCCTTCCGCGCCGTAGAATCGCGCGATGCCCACCGCCATCATCGCCGAGGACGAGCCGATCCTGCGCGAGCAGCTGCAGGCGAAGCTCGCGAAGCTCTGGCCCGAGCTCGAGGTCCTCGCGGCCGTCGGCGACGGGGTGGCCGCGCTCGAGGCGCTCGAGGAGCGCACCCCCGACATCCTGTTCCTCGACATCCGCATGCCGGAAATGACCGGCATCGAGGTGGCGCGGCACATCGCCGGCCGCTGCCACGTCGTCTTCGTGACCGCCTACGACGAGTACGCGATCCAGGCCTTCGAGGCGGGGGCGGTCGATTACCTGCTCAAGCCCCACACTCCCGAGCGCATGACCGTCGCGATCGAGCGCCTCAAGGCGAGGCTCGCCGCGCCGCCGCGGGACCTCGACGAAGTGCTCTCGCGCATCGCCGATCGCCTCGAGCCGAAGCGCGAGCGGCTGAAGTGGATCCGGGCGACCGTCGGCCAGAGCCTGCGCCTCATCCCGGTGGCAGACGTGCTCTTCTTCCAGTCCGACGAGAAGTACACGCGCGTGGTGACCGCCGAGGGCGAGGCGCTCATCAAGACGCCGATCCGCGAGCTCCTCGACGGGCTCGACCCGCAGCAGTTCTGGCAGATCCACCGCTCGACCATCGTGAACGCGGCATCGATCGCCGGCGTCACGCGCGACTTCCGCGGCCAGGCCCACGTGAAGGTCCGCGGGAGCGCGGAGTCCCTCGTGGTCTCGCGCATCTACTCGCACCTGTTCAAGCAGATGTAGGGCGGAAAGGGGGGCGGGGCCGAAAAGGCACCTGACCCCGCCGGGGTTCGGTGCGAAAATGCGGCAGGATTCCCGCCGTCGCGGGAACGATGGAGGCCCGGTGATCTACCAGCTCGAGGACCGCAAGCCCGTCCTGAAGGGCGAATGCTTCGTCGCCGACAACGCCGCGGTGATCGGCTCGGTGGTGATGGAGCGCAACGCGAGCGTGTGGTGGAACGTCACGATCCGCGGCGACAACGACGTCATCACCCTCGGCGAGAACGTGAACGTCCAGGACGGGAGCGTCGTCCACACCGACCTCGGCGTGCCCGTGGTGCTCGAGCGCAACGTGAGCGTGGGGCACCTCGTGATGCTGCACGGGTGCACCATCCGCGAGAATTCCCTCATCGGCATCGGCGCGATCATCCTCAACAACGCGGTGATCGGGAAGAACTGCCTCGTGGGCGCCGGCGCGATGGTGACCGAGGGCAAGGTGATCCCCGAAGGCTCGCTCGTGCTGGGCGTGCCCGGCAAGGTGGTGCGCTCGCTCACCGCGGAGGAGATCGCGAACAACACGTGGATCGCCGAGCACTACGTGGAGCGCTCGTCGCTGTACCGCCGGGGGCTGAAGCCGCTGGGATGACCGCGCGCCGCTTCCGCGGGCTGCTCGCGGTCTGGGTGCTGCTCATCGGCTACGCGAGCCTGTACCCCTTCGGGCCCCTGCGCCTTCCCCCGGCCGAGCTCGTCGCGGCGGCGCTCGCCCGGCCGCGCTACGTGATCCCCTTCGACGTGGTGCTCAACGTCCTCGCCTACTTTCCCCTCGGCGTGCTCGCGACGCTCGCCGTCGCGGCACCGGGACGCCGCGCCCGCGCGATGGCGGCCGCGGTCGCGTTCGGAGCGGCGCTGAGCACGGCGATGGAGGCGTGCCAGCTGCTCATTCCGGGGCGGGTCGCCTCGATCTACGACGTCTTCGCCAACGCGGCGGGGACGGCCACCGGGGCGCTCGCCTTCGCCGATCCCTTCTACTCCGTCGTCACGCTGCCGCTCGGGCGCTGGCGCGAGCGCGCGCTCGTCCCGGGCGCCTGGGGCGACGCGGGCCTCATGCTGCTCGCGCTCTGGCTCATCGCGCAGCTCAATCCCGCGCTCCCCTTCTTCGGCGCGGGCAACATCGGCGCGCCGGGGGACGAGGCGCCCGTCGGCGGAATCGTCGAGTGGGGCGCTGTCGCCTTCGGCATCTGCGGATTCGGCCTGTTCGTGTCCGTGCTGCTCGCCGGCGAGCAGGGGAGCCTGCGCGTGACGCTCGTCCTGCTGAGCGTCGCCCTGTGGCTCAAGTTCGTGGGCGCCACGCTCTTCCTGCAGCCGTACGTCTCCGGCGAGTGGGTCACGATGCAGCGCCTCCTGGGCATCGCCGCGGGGCTGGCGGCGCTGGCGCCGCTGCGGCGCCTGCCCCGCGCGGGCCGCGCGTACGTCGCCATCCTCGCCATCCTCGCCGGGGCGCTGCTGTCGAAGATCTTCGGCGCGTACACCCCGCTCGAGGAGCTGCTGCGCATCTTCCGCTGGCCCTACGGCCAGCTCGCGAACCTCGCCACGCTCACCCGCTTCCTGCACGAGCTGTGGCCCTTCGCCGCGCTCGCGTTCCTCATCGCGCTCTTCCTGCGGGACCGCCGCGCCGCGCGTGCGATAATCGCGCAGTGAAGCGAACAATCCCCATGGCGCGTTGAGCGGCGGACGGCGGAGCATCGGCGTCGCCGTCGTCCCGTCCGCTCCAACGGAGCTTTCGATGCCGTTCTATCAACGCCATATTTTCTTTTGCGTGAACCGCCGCGATCCGCCCGAGGCCTGCTGCGCCTGCCGCGGCTCCGAGGCGATGCGGGACCACGCCAAGCGGCGGGTGAAGGAGCTCGGCCTCAACGGCCCGGGCAAGGTGCGCGTGAACGCCTCCGGCTGCCTCGACCGATGCGAGGAGGGGCCCGTGGCCGTCGTCTACCCGGAAGGCGTCTGGTACACGTACGTCGACCGCGAGGACATCGACGAGATCGTCGACGAGCACCTGGTGCACGGCCGCGTGGTCGAGCGCCTGCGCATCTGATGCCGCCGCGGGCCGGCCGCGCGCTCATCGACGGCCCCGCCGGCCGGATCGAGGTGGAAGGCGCGAGCCCGGTCGCGCCGCGCATGCTGGCGGTCATCGCGCACCCCCATCCGTTGTTCGGCGGCACCATGGACAACAAGGTCGTCACCACGCTCGCGCGCGCCTTCGCCGAGGCGGGGGCGGCGACGCTGCGCTTCAACTTCCGCGGCGTGGGTGCGACCGAAGGCGCGCACGACGAGGGGCGCGGCGAAGCCGACGACATGCTGCGCGTGGCCGCCTACGGGCGGGAGGCCTTCGGCGAGCTGCCGCTCGTGCTCGCGGGGTTCTCGTTCGGCGGCGCCGTCGCGGTGCGCGCGAGCGCGAAAGCGGATTTCGCGCAGCTCTTCCTCGTCGCGCCCGGCTTCCGGCGCATCACGGAGCGGGGCATGGGCGCCGCTCCGGACCCGGACGATCCCCGGCTCGGCGCGCCGGGCCGCCACAGCAGCGCGAACACCGTCATCGTGCACGGCGACCTCGACGAGACCGTCCCGCTCGCCGATTCCCTCGCGTGGGCGACGCCGCGGGAAGTGCCGGTGGTCGTCGTGCCGGGCGGCGGGCATTTCTTCCACCGCAAGCTCCACGTTCTGCGCGAGATCGTCTCCCGCTGGGTGCGATGACGATCCTCGCCGCGCGGGCGGTCCGCAAGTCCTACGGCGGGCGCGAGGTGGTCGCCGGGCTCGACCTCGCGCTCGCGCGCGGCGAGTGCTTCGGCCTGCTGGGGCCCAACGGCGCGGGCAAGACCACGACGCTGCGCATGCTGCTCGGCCTCGTCCCGCCCGGCGGGGGCGATATCGCGCTGCTCGGGCATCCGGTGCCGCGCGAGGCGCGCGAGGCCCGCCGGCGCGTGGGCGTGGTCCCCCAGGCCGACAACCTCGATCCCGAATTCACCGTGCGCGAGAACCTGCTCGTGTACGGGCGCTATTTCGGCCTCGCCCCGGCGCTCCTCGCCCGGCGCATCCCGGAGCTGCTCGAGTTCGCGGCGCTCGAGGCGCGTGCCGACAGTCGCATCGAGGAGCTCTCCGGCGGCATGAAGCGCCGGCTCGTCCTCGCGCGCGCCCTCGTGAACGACCCGGACCTGCTCTTCCTCGACGAGCCCACGACCGGGCTCGATCCCCAGGCGCGCCACCTCCTGTGGGAGAGGCTGCGGCTGCTGCTGCACCAGGGCAAGACCATCCTCCTCACGACCCACTTCATGGACGAGGCCGAGCGCCTGTGCGACCGGCTGATGATCATCGACCAGGGGCGCCCGATCGCGGAGGGCTCGCCCCGCGAGCTCATCGCCCGCCACATCGAGCCCGAGGTGGTCGAGGTGTACGGCGAGGGCGCGGGTGCGTGGCTCGCGGCGAACGGCCCGGCGTGCTGCGCTCGCTCGGAGCTGCACGGGGAGACCGCGTTCTGCTACGTGCACGACCCCGGTCCCGCCATGCAGAGCCTGCGCGGGGCTGCGCGCGTGCGCTTCGTCCATCGCCCCGCGAACCTCGAGGACGTCTTCCTCAAGCTCACCGGACGGGAGATGAGGGAATGACGGGAACGATGCCGGTCTCGCGGGCGTGGATCGCGGTGTGGCGGCGCAACTACCTGGTGTGGAGGAAGCTCGCCGCCGAATCCGTGCTCGGCGACATCGTCGACCCGCTCTTCTACTTGGCGGGCTTCGGCATCGGCCTGGGCGCGCTCCTGCCCGAGGTGCAGGGCGTGAGGTACGTGGCCTACCTCGCGGGCGGGACCCTGTGCTACTCGACGATGATGGCCGCGTCGTTCGAGGCGCTCTACTCGGGCTTCACGCGCATGCACGTGCAGCGCACGTGGGAGAGCATCCTCAACGCGCCCGTGAGCCTCGAGGACGTGGTGCTCGCGGAGTGGATCTGGGCCGCGTCGAAGAGCTTCCTGTCGGGCATGGCGGTGCTGCTGGTGGCCGTCGCCCTCGGTCTCGCCCGCTCGTGGACGATGGCCTTCGTCGTGCCCGTGGCCTTCCTCATCGGCCTGTGCTTCTCGGGGCTGGGGCTGCTCGTGACCTCGGCGGCGAAGTCCTACGACTTCTTCATCTACTGGTTCACGCTCGCCATCACGCCGATGATGCTCCTGGGCGGAGTCTTCTATCCCGTGACGGGCATGCCCGGCTGGGTGCAGCTCCTCGCGCAGGTGCTGCCCCTCACGCACGGCGTGGCCCTCGCGCGGCCGCTGCTCCTCGGGCGCTGGCCCGACGCGCCCCTGGCGCACGTGGCGGTGCTGCTGGGCTATGCGCTCGCCGCGATGGCGCTCGCGCTGCGGATCTTCCGGCGGCGGCTCGCGAGCTGAGCGGCCGCGCGCCTTCAGCGCTCGGTGAGCGCGGTCGCGGGACGGACCGGAATTCGCTCGATCTGCGCGAGCACGATGGACGGCGTGAGGACCTCCGGCAGGAGCCGCGGCGCGTCCTCGCCCGGAAGGTAGAGCGCGTACACGGGCACGGCGTTGCGGCCCAGCGCGGCGAGCGTCCTGGTGATGCGCGGGTCCTGGCGCGTCCAGTCGGCGGTGAGGCGGACGATGCCGCGCTCGGCGAAGGCCTTCGCGACCGCCGCGTCATGGAGGGCCACGCGCTTGTTCACCTGGCAGGTCACGCACCACGCGGCCGTGAAGTCGACGAACACCGGGCGGCCCTGGGCGAGGAGCTCGCGGACCCTCTCGGGCGACCACGCTTCCCAGCCGTCCTCGGCGCGCGCGATCGCGGCCCCGGGCTGCGGTTCCACGGCGCGCGGCCAGGCGACGAAGAGGCCCAGCAGGCCGAGGGCGAGCGCGAGCGCCGGCAGCCCGCGCGGCCCACCGTGGCCCCAACGCCCGTACATCCACGCGCCGAGCGCGACGAGGACGAGGCCCAGGAGCAGGGCGAGCACCGCGTCGTTGCCCGCCTGGGCGCCCAGCACCCACGCGAGCCACGCCGCGGACGCGAAGAGCGGGAAAGCGAGCACCTGCTTGAAGGTCTCCATCCACGCGCCGGGCTTCGGCAGGCGCTTGAGCAGCGCCGGGAAGAACGAGAGCAGCAGCACGGGAAGCCCCATCCCGACGCCGATCGCGAGGAACACGGCGAGCGCGAGGCCCGCGCCCTGCGTCAGCGTGAATCCCACCGCGGCGCCCATGAACGGCGCCGTGCACGGCGTGGCGACCACCGTCGCGAGCACGCCCGACAGGAACGCGTCGGCGTAGCGGCCGCGCGCCGTGAGGTTCGACGTCATCGACTGCGCGAAGGCGCCCCACTGGAACAGGCCCGAGAGATTGAGCGCGAGGACGAAGAACAGGCACGCGAGGAGCGCCACCACGACGGGCGACTGGAGCTGGAAGCCCCAACCCAGCTGGGCCCCGCCCGCGCGCAGCGCGAGCATCGTGCCCGCGAGCGCGCCGAAGGAGAGCACCACGCCGAGCGCGAAGATCGCGCCCTGCAGCCGCATCGCCCGTGCGTGGCCGTGCGCGTGCTTCACGAATCCCATCACCTTGATGCCCAGCACCGGGAAGACGCAGGGCATCAGGTTCAGGAAGATCCCGCCCGCGAAGGCGAAGACGAGCGCCACGAGGGCGCTGCCCCCGACGTTGCCCTCGCTCGGCTCGGAGGGCCCGACGGAGCCGGCGGCGGGCCCGAGGGAGGCCACCACGGGCGCTTCGACCGCGATCGCGCGGCGCTGGCTCGTTCCGGGCCAGCCCGAGGCCGAGAAAGCCACGCCGCCGACGGTCGTCACGCCGGCGAGCGGCGGATCGGCGAGCTTCATCTCGATGCTGAGGGTGCGTCCCGCGCGCGTGACCTTCTCCGGGGCCGCGGGCTCGATCAGCTGCTCGCGATCGGGAAAGAAGATCGCCCGGGCCGGCGGCGTCACGCCCGTGGGGGCCGTGAGGCGCACCACGAGGGTCTTGCCGGAGAGGGCCGATTCGAACTTCCACCCGGGCACGGCGACGGGCAGCCTCTCCTGCGCGCGCTCGATGTGGGCTTCGAAGCGCGCGTCGGGCTTCGGCGGCGCCGCGGAGACCGGGAGCGCGAGGTCGAGCTCGCCCTTCTCCGGCACGCAGATGTCCTTGCACACCAGCCACTCGGCCTTCGCCTTCACGTCGGCGGTGCCGGCGGGCGCGTTCGCGGGCGGCGTGAGCTCGGCGAGCAGCACCACGTCGTCCTCGTAGCCGTAGTTCATGAGCGGCCCCACGGGCAGCAGCGACGGATACGGCCACTGGATCTCGCCTGCCTTCCACCCCGGAGGCAGGATCCAGTGGATGCGCGTGGGCAACCCCGAGTCGCCGGGGTTCTTCCAGTACGTGTGCCAGTGCTCCGCCATGCGCAGCTTGAGGCCCACGAGGATCGGCTTGCCGGGCTGCGCGCTCGTCCGGTTCGTGACGAGACGGGCCTCGACGTGCTCGGTGGTCACGACGGCTTCGGCGCGCACGGGAAGCGGCGCGGCGGCGAGGATGACGGCTGCCGCCGCAAGCGCCGCGGCCGGAAGGCGGTTGAACATCACGTAGAATGATACGCCCATGCTCTGGTGGAAGGCCCTGCACATCATCTTCGTCGTCGCGTGGTTCGCGGGGCTATTCTATCTGCCGCGCCTGTTCGTCTATCACGCCCAGGCCGGCGACGCGGCCTCCAACGAGCGCTTCAAGGTGATGGAGCGGAAGCTCTACCGCGGCATCATGGTGCCGGCGATGGTCCTCACGGTGGCCTCGGGGCTCTGGCTCTGGCTGCACTACGGCTTCGACGGCGGGTGGCTCCATGCGAAAGTCTTCCTCGTGGCGCTGCTCGTGGCCTATCACTTCTGGATGCGCAAGCTCCTCGGCGACTTCGCGCGCGACGCCAACCGCCGCACGCACGTGTTCTACCGTTGGGTGAACGAGATGCCGACCGTGCTGCTGGTGGCGATCGTGATCCTCGCCGTCGTGAAGCCGTTCTAGCGGACCGGAAGCCGGCCCCGGATCCGCGCGAGGCCCACGGGCGAGGACCCGCCTACGATGAAGGTGAACAGCGGCGAGCGCGGGAAATTTCGCGGGGAGGGACCCGGAACGGCCCATTTCTTCGCCCCCTGCCCGCGGGGGCTCGCCTCCGCGCTCGCCGAGGAGCTGGCCGCGCTGGGTGCCGAGGGCACCGAGCCCGCCGAGGCCGGGGTGGCCTTCCGCGGGCCGTTCGAGCTCGCCTATGGCGCGAACCTGCGCTCGCGCATCGCGAGCCGCATCCTGTGGCGGGTGGCGCGGTTCCCCTACTCGAACGAGAACGACGTCTACGAGGGCGCACGCAAGGTGGGCTGGCGCGAGCTCTTCTGCGCCGAGCGCACCTTCAAGGTCGAGACCAACGCGCACCGCAGCCCGGTGAAGAGCCTCGACTTCGTGACGCTGCGCGTGAAGGACGCCGTGGCCGACCATTTCCGCGACGCCCTCGGCCGGCGCCCGTCGGTGGCGCCGCGCGACCCCGACGTGCGCGTGCACGCCTTCCTCGACGCTCGGCAATGCACGCTCTACCTCGACACGAGCGGCGAGCCCCTGTTCAAGCGCGGGCGGCGCGAGCACGTGGGGGAGGCGCCCATCAAGAAGAACCTCGCCGCGGGCATCCTGCGCGTGGCCGGATGGCGGCCCGGGATCGCGCTGCTCGATCCCATGTGCGGCGCGGGCACGTTCCTCATCGAGGCGGCGGAGATGAGCCTCGGCCGCGCCCCGGGGCGCGACCGCGCGTTCGGATTCGAGAAGCTCGCGCGCTTCGACGCGCGGGCCTGGGCGCGCGCGCGCGAGGGGGCGGCGCGGGAGGAGAAGCCCGTCGCGCCCCTGCCGATCCACGGTTCCGACTTGCACGGCCGCTCGCTCGACCAGGCGCGGCGCAACCTGCGCGAGGCGGGGCTGGAAGCCGCGGTGAGCCTCAAGCAGGCGAACCTGCTCGAGCTCGCCCCGCCCTGCGCCGCGGGAATGATCGTGACCAACCCGCCGTACGGCGTGCGCCTGGGGGAGAAGGAGCGTCTCGCCGCGTTCTACCCGCAGCTCGGCGACGTGCTGAAGAGGAAGTTCGCGGGATGGACGGCGTTCATCTTCTCGGGCGATCCCGAGCTCGCGCGCCTCGTCCGGCTGCATCCGTCGCGCAGGACCGTGCTCTTCAACGGCGCGCTCGAGTGCCGCCTCTACGAGTACCGGATGGTCGCGGGGGGCAACCGCCCGCGGCGCGGCGCCTAGGGCTCCTCGAACGAAGCGCGGCGCACGAGCGCCGCGGCGTCGGCGGGCGAGCCGAGCGTCCCGAACGCGCGCCCACCGCCCGCCGCATCGATGCGCGAGGCCGCGAAGGCCTCGGCGGCGCGCGGATCGGCATGGCGCCTCATGAGCGCCGCCTGCGCGGCGAGCGCGAGGCATTCGACGATGCGCCGCGCGTGGTGCGGCGCGTGGACCCCGTCGCCGAGAAGCCGGCGCGCGGCGTCGAGGAGCGCCGTGGCGCGCGCCTCGCCGGCGGCGTCGATCTCGGAGGCGAGCGCCTCGAGCGCGCGCGGCGCGCGCTCGATCGCCCGCAGCGCGTCGAGGCAGATCACGTTGGCGCTGCCTTCCCAGATGCCGTTGAGCGGGGCCTCGCGGTACAGGCGCGCGAGCGGGCTCTCCTCCACGTAGCCGCTGCCGCCGAGGCACTCCATCGCCTCGGTGGCGAGCGGCGTCATGCGCTTGCACAGCCAGTACTTGGCCACCGGCGTGAGGATGCGCTGCAGGTCGCGCTCGTCCTCGCTGCGGGCGGAGGCGTCGAAGGCGGCGGCGAGGCGGAAGGCGACGAGCAGGGCCGCCTCGGTCTCGAGGGCGAGGTCGGCGAGCACGTTGCGCATCAGCGGCTGGTCGACGAGCGGGGCCCCGAACGCCGAGCGGTGGCGCGCGTGGTGCAGCGCCTGGTCGAGCGCCGCGCGCATCATGCCCGCCACGCCCACCACGATGTCGAAGCGCGTGTGGTGCGCCATCTCGATGAGGGTGGCGATCCCGCGCCCGGGAGGCCCCACGGCCTCGGCCCACGTGTGGCGGTACTCGACCTCGGCCGAGGCGTTGGAGCGGTTGCCGACCTTGTCCTTGAGGCGCTGGATCTCGAAGGCGTTGCGCGTGCCGTCGGGAAGCGACCGGGGCACGAAGAAGCAGCTGACGCCGTCGGGGCCGCGCGCGAGCGTGAAGAACCCGTCGCTCATGGGCGCGGAGCAGAACCACTTGTGGCCCGTGAGTCGCCACGCCTCGCCGTCGGGCCGCGCCTCGGTCGCGACCGAGCGCAGGTCCGAGCCGCCCTGCTTCTCCGTCATCGCCATGCCGATCGTGACGCCCGCCTTGGCGCCCATCGGGAGCGCCCGCGGATCGTAGGCGTCGGCGAGGACCTTCGGGCGCCATGCGGCGTCGAGCCCCGGCGCGTGGGCGAAGACCGGGATCGAGGCGAAGGTCATCGTGACGGGGCAGGCCGTGCCCTGCTCGAGCTGGTTCCAGAGATAGAAGAGCGCGGCGCGCGCGGCGAACCCGCCCGGCGCGCCCTTCCACGCGAAAGAATGCACGCCGGCGCCGATCGAGCGCGCCATGAGGACATGGTAGGAGGGGTGGTACTCGACGGCGTCGATGCGATGCCCGCGCCGGTCGTGGGTGCGCAGCTGCGGGACGTGCGCGTTGGCGAGCCGCGCGTGCTCCTGCGCCTCGGGGCTGCCCACGAAGCGGCCCAGGTCGCGCGCGCGCTCGTCGATGCCCCGCGCCCCGGCGCGGCGGGCCGCCTCGCGCAGCCACGGATCGCGCGACCACGCGTCGTAGCCTTCGAGCGGCGGCGGCTGGTTGGTCACTTCGTGCGTGCCGTTCATCCGGACCTCGCTCGCCCCGGCCGGGGCGCTCCCCGCGCCGCCACCCACTCGAGAAGCGCGTCGAAGGCGGACTCGGCGGCGTTGGCCTGCGGGTCGTTCACCATCATGACGACGATCCAGCGGCGCCCCGCGCGGTCGAGGACGTAGCCGGCGATGCTCTGCACGCCGGTGAGCGTGCCGCCCTTCACGTGCGCGCGCCCCGCGGCGTCGGACTCCGGCCGGTCCTCGAACGTGCCGTCCACGGCGAAGATCGGCAGCGACGAGGCGAGCTCCGGCATGAGGCCGCTCGCCCACGCGCTGCGCAGGAGCGCCGCGAGCGTGGCCGCGCTCACGCGCTCGTCGCGCGAAAGCCCCGAGCCGTTCTCGAGGACGAGGCCGGAGGCGTCGATGCCGCGCCCGGCGAGCCATTCGCGCACGATGCGCGCGCTTTCCGCGGCCGTCCCGGGCCCGTCCGCGAGCTCCGCGGACAGCGCGAGGAAGATGTCGCGCGCCATCACGTTGTTGGAGAACTTGTTCATGTCGCGCAGCAGGTTCGCGAGCGGCTCGGACCGGTGGCGCAGGAAGAGCCGCGCCCCGTCCGGCGTGGCGCCGTCGCGCACACGCCCCGTGAGCGTGCCCCCCGCCTCGCTCCAGGCCCAGCGGAAGACCGCCTCGAGCATGCGCGGCGGGGCGAGCACCGCCAGCGGCCACGTGCGCTCGCCGCATTCCGCGGGATAGGTCCCGGAGAATTCCACGCTGGCTCCGAGGCCCGCGTCGTGCACCTCGTAGGCGAGGCCGTGGCGCCACGCGCCGCACGGCCCCGGCACGGCGCGGATGCCCGCCGAGATCCTCACGCCGGGCAGGTCGGGCTCGCCCACGACGGACACGCCGTCCGCGCCGGGCACGAACGTGAACTCGATCGCGCCGAAGTTCACGAGCAGCGCGTCGGGCGGCACGTTGTAGGCGCGCCGCGGCTCGCTGTCGAAGCGCGCCGCGTCGTCGGCCGCGGGCGCGAAGTATCCGCGGTCCACGACGACGTCGCCGCGGATCGCGCTGAGGCCCCGCGCGCGCAGCTGGTGCGCGATCTGCCAGACGCGCTCGTAGGTGAGCTCGGGGTCGCCTCCGCCGCGCAGCACGAGGTTGCCGGCGAGGACGCCGTCCTTGAGCTCCCCGTCGAGCAGCACGTCGGTGCGGAACGTGAAGGCGGGGCCGAGGAGGCCGAGCGCCGCGTAGCTCGTGACGAGCTTCATCACCGAGGCGGGATTCATCGCGGCGCGCTCGCGGTGGGCGACGAGCGCCGCGCCGCCTTCGGCCGGCTCCACGACCGCGGCGACCGCGCCGAGCGGCACGCGGGCCCGCGCGAGCGCGTCGTGCACCGGCGCGGGCAGGCCGCGCGTGCGGCCGAAAAGCGGCGCGGCTGTCGCGAGGGGCGCGGCGACGGCGACGACGAGCGCGGCGGCGCAAAGCGCCGCGAGGCGGCGTCTCATCGCGAGCGGCCGAGCGTCTCGGCGACGGCGAGCCCCGCCTCCGCGAGGCGGGCGAACTCGGCATCGCCGATCACGTACGGCGGCATGAAGTACACCGTGCGCCCGATTGGGCGCAGCAGCACGCCGCGCTCGAGCGCGAGCTCGAAGGCGCGCGCGGAGAAGGCCGGCTCGTCGCTCTCGACCTCGAAGGCCCAGATCATCCCCAGGTGGCGGAAGTGGCGCACGTCGCGGTGGCCCGCGAGCGCCTCGGCCGCGGGGGCGAAGCGCGCGGCCTTGCGCTCGTTCGCGGCGAGCACGCCCTCGCGCTCGAACAGGTCGAGCACCGCGCAGGCGGCCCGGCAGGCGAGCGGGTTGCCGGTGTACGAGTGCGAGTGGAGGAAGCCGCGCGCGACGTCGTCGTCGTAGAAGGCGCCGTACACCTCGTCGGTCGCGAGGACGCACGAAAGCGGGAGGTACCCGCCCGTGATCCCCTTGGAGAGCGTGAGCAGGTCCGGCGCGATGCCCGCCTGCTCGCACGCGAACATCGTCCCCGTGCGGCCGAACCCGGTCATGATCTCGTCGGCGACGAGCAGCACCTCGTGGCGCGTGCACAGCTCGCGCGCGCGCCGCAGGTATTCGGGATGGTGGAAGCGCATGCCGGCCGCCCCCTGCACCAGGGGCTCCACCACGAGGGCGGCGATCTCGCCGTGGCGCTGGGCGAGGAGCTTCGCGAGGGCGTCGGCCGCCTCGATCGCGCCGCGGATGCCGCCGAAGCGGCGGTCGTCCTCGTGGCGCGCGGGGAAGGGCGCGACGAGGGAAGCGCGCACGAGCGGCGCGTAGGCGTCGCGGAAGATCGCGACGTCGGTCACGGCGAGCGCGCCGACGGTCTCGCCGTGGTAGCCGCCCGCGAGCGACACGAAGCGGTTCTTGCCGGGCCGGCCGCGGTTGGTCCAGTAGTGGAACGCCATCTTGAGCGCGATCTCGGTGGCCGAGGCGCCGTCGGAGGCGAAGAACGCGTGCCCGAGGCCTCCGGGGGCGATTCGGCGCAGGCGCTCCGCGAGCTCGATCGCCGGGGCGTGGGTGAAGCCCGCGAGCATCACGTGCTCGAGGCTCGCGAGCTGCTCGACGAGGGCCGCGTTGATCGCCGGGTGCGAGTGGCCGAAGAGATTCACCCACCACGAGCTCACGCCGTCGAGGTAGGCGCGGCCCTCGAAGTCGAAGAGCCACGGGCCCTCGGCGCGCGCCACCGGCACGAGCGGGAAGCGCTCGTGGGACTTCATCTGCGTGCACGGGTGCCAGATCGCCGCGAGGCTGCGCGCGACCATCTCGCGGTTGGTCATCGAGGCTGCGCGATGCGGTTGATCTGCGCCGAGAGGGCGCTCGTGGCCTCGGAGGCGAGGGATTCGAGGGCGTCGCGCGGCAGGGCCGTCGTGCCGCCGGTCACGTAGCAGAGCGCCGTGAAGAGCGTGCGCACCTCGACCGAGGCGAGCGGGTCGGCCATCTCGCCCGAGTCCAGCGCGATGCCGGAGCCGTTCACCACCACGCGCAGGCCCTCCGCGAGCAGCGCGCCCGACCCCATGGAATCGTAGCGCTCGCCCAGTCGCTCGAGGATCAGCTTCTCGAGCTCCGCCTTCTCGGCGTTTCCCAGCAGCGGCATGGAATCGCTCTTGTCATGCTCCCTGGGGCCCATTCTAGCGCTCGGCGGCCCGACGCACCGGGCCGGCGGGCGCGACGCTGGCAACCGCCGGGGCGGAGTGCTAGCAACAGCGCGCCGCGGATCCGTGCGAAAACCTCCCTCGAGCACGGGGATTGCTTCGCTGTCGAAGGAGCGGGCCTCGCTCCCCGGATCGCTCGCGCAACGGAGGGCCGCAGGACATGCAACTGCTCGACCGCGTCGAAACGCAGCTCGTCTCCAACCGCCTGCCGCTCGTGGCGATCACGGTGGCGGCGGTGCCCTTCGCGAACACCCCGGTCGTGCTCACGCTGCACTGGCACGGCTTCGTGGAGACGCGGCTCGCGGAGGGGCTCGATGCGGCCCCCGTGGCCTACCAGGCCGTGCCGAGCTCGGCCCTGCAGCTCAACGAGCGCTGGGACCGCCTGGAAGATCTCGAGAACGCGATCCTCGACGTCGCCTGGGAGCTGGGCGCCTGGGACCTCGCGCGCACCGAAGCGGTGCCCTTCGTGCGCCCGGGCGGGACGCGCCAGGAGTCGGTCGAGTGCAGGGGCGCGTTCGGCTCCATTCCGGTGATGCCCGACGGCCAGCCCGCGGTCGTCTCGGAGGTGCCCGACGCCGGCGACCTCATCGAGGCCGCCTCGCGGGCGGGTTACCTTTCGTGGCTGTTTCGGCCCGTTCGCGGCGGGGTCTGGGCGGGGATCGCCGAGGACGAGACGCTCGAGGCGGGCGGGTACCGCAACCCGCCGTGCCCGTACGTCGCCTTGCCTGCGCGGGTCGGGCGCACGCGCCGCTCGCGGCGCGTGACCTACCAGTTCGGGCGCTGCACGCGGCTCGCGCGGTAGCATCATCGGGAGGAGCGGGCCGCGCGGCCCGCCGGCGCGCCCGCGCGAACTCCGCCGCGGCGCGGCACTCCTATGGACGAGGCCCCGAGGCCTGGGGGAGAGCATGGGACCCGACGTGACGGTCGAGGAAGCGGGCACGCCGGTCGCGCTCGCCGGGGGCGATCCCCTCTGGTACAAGGACGCCGTCGTCTATCAGGTGCAGGTCAAGGCGTTCTTCGACTCGAACGGCGACGGCACCGGCGACTTCCGCGGGCTCACCGAGAAGCTCGACTACGTCCGCGACCTCGGCGTCAACACGATCTGGCTGCTGCCGTTCTACCCGTCGCCGCTGCGCGACGACGGCTACGACGTCGCCGACTACACGGACGTGCACCCCTGGTACGGCACGCGCGCGGACTTCAAGCAGTTCGTGCGCGAGGCGCACCGCCGCGGCCTGCGCGTCGTGACCGAGCTCGTGGTGAACCACACCTCCGACCAGCACCCCTGGTTCCAGGCGGCGCGCCGCGCCGCGCCCGGCTCGCCCAAGCGCGACTACTACGTGTGGAGCGACGATCCCGGCAAGTACGCGGGCACGCGCATCATCTTCACCGATACCGAGAAGTCCAACTGGGCGTGGGACGACGTGGCGAAGGCCTACTACTGGCACCGCTTCTTCAGCCACCAGCCGGACCTCAACTTCGACAATCCCCGGGTCCTGAAGGCGATCTTCCGCGTGATGCGCTTCTGGCTCGACCAGGGCGTGGACGGCTTTCGCCTCGACGCGATCCCGTACCTCGTCGAGCGCGAAGGCACGACGAACGAGAACCTGCCCGAGACGCACGCGGTGCTGAGGCGGATCCGGGCGCTCCTGGATTCGCGCTACCCGGGGCGGATGCTGCTCGCCGAGGCCAACCAGTGGCCCGAGGACGTGAGCGAGTATTTCGGGCGCGGCGACGAGTGCCACATGGCGTACCACTTCCCGCTCATGCCGCGCATGTACATGGCCATCGCGCAGGAGGAGCGCCACCCGATCACCGAGATCATGGCCCAGACGCCCGACATCCCCGACAACTGCCAGTGGGCCATCTTCCTGCGCAACCACGACGAGCTCACGCTGGAGATGGTCACGAGCCGCGAGCGCGACTACATGTACCAGCTCTACGCCGCCGATCCCCGGGCGCGGATCAACCTGGGCATCCGCCGGCGCCTCGCCCCGCTCATGGAGAACGACCCGGCGCGCATCAAGCTCATGAACAGCCTGCTGCTGTCGATGCCCGGCTCGCCGATCCTCTACTACGGCGACGAGATCGGCATGGGGGACAACATCTACCTGGGCGACCGCGACGGCGTGAGGACGCCCATGCAGTGGAGCCCGGAGCGCAACGGCGGGTTCTCGCGCGCCGACCCGCAGCGCCTGTACCTGCAGCCCATCCGCGACGCGGTCTACGGCTACGAGGCGGTGAACGTCGAGGCGCAGGCGCGCGATCCCTCGTCGCTCCTCAACTGGACGCGGCGCATGCTCGCCGTGCGCAAGGGCGTGGCCGCGTTCGGGCGCGGCCGCCTCGAGTTCCTCAAGGCCCGCAACCGCAAGATCCTCGCCTACCTGCGCGAGCACGGCGACGAGGTGATCCTGTGCGTCGCGAACCTCGCGCGCTCGGCCCAGCCCGTCGAGCTCGATCTCGCGCGCTTCCAGGGGCGCGTTCCCGTCGAGCTCGTGGGCCGCACCGCCTTTCCCCCGATCGGGGAGCGGCCCTACCTCCTCTCGCTCGGAGGGCACGCCTTCCTCTGGTTCCGGCTCGCGGCCGCGCGCGAGGTGCCCGAGGCCCGCGAGGAGCGCCTGCCCGCGCAGGAGCTCGCGGTGCTCGTGCTCTTCGACGGCTGGGCCACCCTCTTCCGCGACCGCGTCGTGCCGTGGCGCATCGCGATGTCCGAGCGCGTGCGCGAGCAGCTCGAGGCCGAGGCGCTGCCCGCCTTCGTGGCCACACGCCGCTGGTACGCGGCGAAGGCGGAGGGCATCCGGCGCGTGGCGATCGCCGACCACGTCGAGTGGAAGCGCGGGGAGCGCAGCTGGCTCGTGACGCTCGTCCACGCCGAGCGCGCCGGGGGCGAGGTCGAAACCTGTTTCCTGCCGATGGCGCTCGCGTGGGAGGGGCGCGAGGACGAGCGTCTGCGCGCCCTCGCCGCCGCGAGCATCGCGAGGGTGCGCCGGCAGGCCGAGGTCGGCGTGCTCGCCGACGCGCTCGCCGACGAAGCGTTCTGCCGCGAGCTGGCGGCGGCCGTGGGCGAGGGCGGTGAGCTCGCGATGGACCAGGGGCGCATCCGCTTCCGCCCGACGCGCGCCTTCGCGGACCTCGCGGGCCCGGAGCCCGCGCGCCTCGCCGTCACGCTTCTCGCCTCGCGCGGCGGCAACACGCTCGTGGAGCTGGGCGAGCGCCTCTTCCTCAAGGCGTACCGCCGGGTCCGGGCGGGCGTGAACCCCGAGGCGGAGGTGGGCCGCTTCCTCACGCAGGTCGCGCGTTTCGCGCGCGCGGTGCCGGTCGCGGGCACCGTGGAATACGTCGCGAAGGACGGGCGCGAGACCACGCTCGCGCTCCTCCAGGGCTTCATCGAGCACCAGGGCGACGGCTGGCGCTTCACGCTCGAATACCTCGACCGCCACTTCGAGCGCTCCCAGGCGCGCGACGGCGCGGGCGAGGCGGCGAGGGAGGCGCACGGAGGCTACCTCGCGCTCGCGCGCACCCTCGGGCGGCGCACGGCCGAGCTGCACGCCGCGCTCGCCACCCGGTCGGGCGATCCGGCCTTCGATCCCGAGCCGATCGCGGCGGCCGACGTCGCGGCCTGGACGCAGCGCGCCCGCGCGCAGGCCGCCTCGGCGCTCGATCGCCTCGAGCGCCGGCGCGCCTCGCTGCCCGAGGCGGCGCGCGCGCTCGCCGAGCGGCTCCTCGCGCGCCGCGCGGAGCTCCTCGGGCGCGTCGAGTCGCACGCGGAGGACGTCGCGTCCGGGGCGAAGACGCGTGTGCACGGCGACTACCATCTCGGCAAGGTGCTGGTGGCCGAGAACGACTTCTTCATCACCGGCTTCGAGGGCGAGCCCGCGCGCACCCTCGCCGAGCGGCGCGAGAAGATCTCGCCGCTGAAGGACGTCGCGGGGATGCTGCGCTCCTTCGACTACGCGCTGCACGCGGGGCTGCTCCAGGCCGCGACGAAATGGCCCGAGGCGTGCGAGGGCGTGGAGCGCGTGGGGCGCGAATGGCGCGACGAGGCGCGGCGCATGTTCCTCGAGGGATACGGGGAGGCCGGGCGTCCCGCGGGCCTTCCCGCCCCCGCGCCGGGAGGGCTCCTCGAGCTCTTCGCCCTCGAGAAGGCGTTCTACGAGCTCGGCCACGAAGTGGATAATCGCCCGGACTGGGCCCTCATCCCGCTGCGCGGGCTCGCGGGCATCCTCGAAGCCCGCCGCTGACCGGAGGAACCATGGACGACGTGAATGTGCTGCTCGAGCCGGTGCGCGCCTCGCTGCACGCGATCGGGGACTTCCTTCCGCGGGTGCTGCTCGCCCTTTTGATCCTGCTCGCGGGGTGGCTCCTCGCCCGCGGCGTGCGCTTCGCCGTGGTGAGGGCGCTGCGCGCGATCAACTTCGGCGTGATGACGCAGAAGTCCGGGGTCGACCGCTTCCTGCAGCAGGGCGGGGGCCGCTTCGACACCATCGGCCTGCTCGGGGGCCTCTTCTACTGGCTGGCGATCCTCGCCGCGTTCATGGTGGCGTCCAACAGCCTCGGCCTCGCGTACGTGACCGACCTCATCGGGCGCGTCGTGCTTTTCCTGCCGAAGGTCGTGGTGGCGGTGCTGATCATCGCCTTCGGCGCGTACTTCGCCGGCTTCATCGCCACGGCGCTCGCCGCGTACTGCCGCAGCATCGGCCTGGGCGACGGCGACGCGCTCGCGCGGCTCGCCTTCTACGCGATCCTCGTCTTCGTCGTGCTGATCGCCATCGACGCGCTCGGCGTGGGCGACATCATCCGGCAGACCTTCCTGATCCTCGTGGCGGCGGTGGCCTTCGCGCTGGCGCTCGCCTTCGGGCTCGGGGGGCGGAAGCGGGCCGCGGAGCTGCTCGAGCGCTGGTCACGCGCCCGGGCGGAGCGCGAGGCCGCGCAGGAGCCGCGCCGCCCCGTCATCTAAGCCGTTGATTCGTTGGGGTGGGGATTCGGCGCCGGGGCGCTTGAAATCCTCGCGCGCCGCGCCTATTATTAGCACTCGTCGCGGGTGAGTGCCAAACACCCGCCAGGACCCAGCAACCGGATCGGGGCCGGCCCTTTCGCGAGCGAGCCTTCGCGAAAGCGCCGGGCGCGGTCCCCTCGAAGAACCCCATCAGGAGCGAAACCATGAAACTGCGTCCGCTGCACGATCGCGTGATCATCAAGCGCCTCGAAGAGGAGCGCAAAACCGCCTCCGGCATCGTCATCCCCGACACCGCGGCCGAGAAGCCCGACCAGGGCGAGGTGCTCGCCGTCGGTCCCGGCAAGAGGAACGAGGACGGCAAGCTCACTCCCGTCGACCTCAAGGTCGGCGACAAGGTGCTCTTCGGCAAGTACTCCGGCACGACCGTGAAGGTCGAGGGCGACGAGCTGCTGGTGATGCGCGAAGAAGACATCATGGCCGTCGTGAACTGACCGCCGAATCCCACCGAATCGAGAGGAAAAACCCATGGCAGCCAAAGACGTCAAATTCAAGGAAAACGCGCGCCACCGCATGATCGCGGGCGTGAACATCCTGGCCGACGCGGTCAAGGTCACCCTCGGCCCGAAGGGCCGCAACGTCGTGCTCGAGCGCTCCTTCGGCGCGCCCACCGTCACCAAGGACGGCGTGTCGGTCGCCAAGGAGATCGAGCTCAAGGACAAGTTCGAGAACATGGGCGCGCAGCTCGTGAAGGAAGTCGCCTCCAAGACCTCCGACGTGGCCGGCGACGGCACCACGACCGCGACCGTGCTCGCCCAGTCGATCGTGACCGAGGGCATGAAGTTCGTGGCCGCGGGCATGAACCCGATGGACCTCAAGCGCGGCATCGACAAGGCGGTCCACACCGCGGTCGAGGAGCTGAAGAAGATCTCCAAGCCGTGCACCACGTCCAAGGAGATCGCCCAGGTCGGCGCCATCTCCGCCAACGCCGATCCCGAGATCGGCAAGACGATCGCCGACGCGATGGACAAGGTGGGCAAGGAAGGCGTCATCACGGTCGAGGACGGCAAGGGCCTCGAGAACGAGCTCGACCTCGTCGAGGGCATGCAGTTCGACCGCGGCTACATCTCGCCCTACTTCATCAACAACCCCGACAAGCAGGTCGCGGTCCTCGACGACCCGTTCATCCTGCTGCACGACAAGAAGATCTCCAACATCCGCGACCTGCTGCCGGTGCTCGAGCAGATCGCCAAGGCCGGCAAGCCCCTGCTCATCATCGCCGAGGACGTCGACGGCGAGGCGCTGGCGACGCTCGTCGTGAACAACCTGCGCGGCATCCTCAAGACCTGCGCGGTGAAGGCGCCCGGCTTCGGCGACCGCCGCAAGGCGATGCTCGAGGACATCGGCATCCTCACCGGCGGCACGGTCATCGCCGAGGAGCTCGGGCTCAAGCTCGAGAACGTCCAGGTGAAGGACCTGGGCCGCGCCAAGCGCATCGAGATCGCGAAGGAGGACACGACGATCATCGACGGCGCCGGCAAGGAGGACAAGATCAAGGCGCGCGTCGAGTCGATCCGCAAGCAGATCGACGAGGCGACCAGCGACTACGACAAGGAGAAGCTCCAGGAGCGCGTGGCGAAGCTCGCCGGGGGCGTGGCGGTGATCAAGGTCGGCGCCGCGACGGAAGTCGAGATGAAGGAGAAGAAGGCCCGCGTCGAGGACGCGCTGCACGCGACCCGCGCCGCGGTCGAAGAGGGCATCGTCCCGGGCGGCGGCGTGGCGCTGCTGCGCGCGCGCGATACGATCGCCAAGATCAAGACCGACAACGAGGACCAGGCCGCGGGCGTGAAGATCGTGCTGCGCGCCCTGGAGCAGCCCCTGCGCGAGATCGCGCGCAACGCCGGCGAGGAGCCGAGCGTGGTGATCAACAAGGTGGTCGAGGGCAAGGGCAACTTCGGCTTCAACGCCCAGACCGGCGAGTACGGCGACATGGTCTCCATGGGCGTGCTCGATCCCACGAAGGTGACGCGCACCGCGCTGCAGAACGCGGCCTCCGTCTCGGCGCTCATCCTCACCACCGACGCGATGGTCGCGGAGATGCCGAAGGACGAGAAGGCGCCCGCGATGCCCGGCGGCGGCATGGGCGGCATGGGCGACATGGACATGTAAGTCGCTCCGGGGGCGGCCCGCCGCCCTTCGTGCGAGTCCCGAAAGCCCCGCTCCGGCGGGGCTTTTCGTTTGCCCGAACGCCGGTCAGGCGTTCTTCTGCAAGTCGTAGCGCTTCAATTTGCGATAAAGCGTGCGCTCGTTGATGCCCATGATGTTCGCGACGATGCGGCGGTTGCCGTCGTGCTGCGCGAGCAGCGTGGAAATGTAGCGCCGCTCGATTTCCGCCATCGAAAGCTCGGAACCGTCGGCGATGCCGGCGGTTCCCATCGCGCGCGGCGCATGGCTCGACGTCGTCGCTTCCGCCGCCGGCGGGTCCGATCGCGCGTGGTTGTCGAGATGAATGTCCCTGGCGTCTATGATGTTGCGATCGCAGGTTGCGAGCGCCTTCTGCAGGATGTTCTGCAATTCGCGGATGTTGCCCGGAAAAGAATAGCCGACGAGCCGTTCGATCGCTCCGTGGGTCAGGCGGCAGAGGTCGTGGCCGGGCTTGCACAGGCGTTTGACCAGTATTTCGGCGAGGGCCGGTATGTCCGCGCGCCGTTCCCGCAGCGGCGGGATGCTCACGTTGATCCCGGCGACGCGGAAATAGAGATCTTCGCGGAATCTTCCCTGCGGCACCATGGCCATCAGGTTCCGATTGGTGGCCGCCACCACGCGCACATCGACCTTGATCAAATTGTTGCCGCCGAGCCGGCGGAATTCGCCGCTGTCGAGGACGCGCAGCAGCTTGGCCTGCATCGACAGCGGCAATTCGCCGATTTCGTCCAGGAACAAGGTTCCCCCGTCAGCCAATTCGAACAGGCCCTGCTTGAGGCCGGCGCAGCCGGTGAAGGCGCCGCGCTCGTGGCCGAAGAGCTCGCTCTCGCACAGCGCTTCGGGGATTGCCGCGCAGTTCAGCTCGACGTAGGGCTTCTTCCCGCGCGCGGATCTTTCGTGCACGAATTTCGCCGCCCGCTCCTTGCCGGTGCCGCTTTCCCCGTAGATCAGCACCGTCGCGTCCGATTTCGCAGCCACCATGAGATTTTCGAGCAAGGCCAGGAAGGCGGGCGACTGGCCCACCATCTTCATATCCTCATAGCTGAGCAGGGCCGACGGCGCGAGCCGGCTGATGACTTCCATCAGGTAACGCTCACCGTCGGCGTCGCGCAGCGGATGCGCCTTGATGCGCACGCGGTCCGGGCGGTTGGCGTAATCGTAATGCGTATGCAGCACTTCGAATGGCTTGTCGGTGGCGAACACCTGCTTGTGCGGGCAGTCTTCGCCGTTCATGTGGCACGGCACGGCGGAGTGATGCGAGACCTCGTGGCAGCGGTGATTGACGACTTGCTTCGGATCGATGCCGTAGGAAGTGCAATAGGCCTGATTGGCCGCGATGATCCGGTAGTTCTCGTCGATGATGACCGCGGGGGAATCCTGGGCGTTGATGAGCGAATGAATGTCGATCGCCGGTCTCTTCATGGCGCTTTCTGCTCCCTGGTCATGTTCGCGTCGCGCCAGCGGCGGGCAATCATTCCGCGGATGCCGCCGCATTCCTGCGACAATTTGTCATGACACAATATCATGGCAAGCTCGACGGCAGTCAGGGGCCGCGAATTTTTTATCCCTGAAATTCCAGCCCTTTCCGAAGGCTCCCTCGTGGCATCCAAATTGCTGTGCGTTAAAAGCCGGGCGGGGCTTTGCCAGTGAGTCCACGCGGGCCGCAGGCCCCGTCTTCGCAAAATAACCAGGCCTTATTTGGGAGGAGCCCCCATGAGACGAACGAAGCTATCGAACGCCGTGCGAGCGTCACTGCTGGGAGCCGCCGCCGGTATCGCGGTCAGTGGCGGCGCGCACGCCTGGAATGACGGCCCCCCCAAGTACCTGATCGTGGTGGCGTCGGATCAGTACATGGACGGCAGGAACAAGAGCCCGCTGGACGGCATTCTCGGGCTGCCTGCGGGCGCGCTGCCGGACGCCGATTTCCTGGCGGTCATCGACGCAAACCCGCTTTCGCCGACTTATGGCCATGTCGTGAATACCGCCGAGATGCCGGCCGTGTACGGCCAGCACTTGCTTTCGGCCACGGAGAACTTCGTCGATGACGCGCTCGGGGCCCTGGGCCTGCCCAACCATGGCGTGCTCGATGACGACATCCTGGGCGGCGTGCCGAACTTCAATCCGGGCAACGGGCTGCCGCCGGTCGTGCCGGCGCCGTCCTCGGTGCTCAACGAAATGCACCACCACAGCGTGGTGCCCACGGTCACGCCGGACGGCAGGATACTCACCTTCTACGGGGGCCTGATCAGCGCCAATATCTTCGGTTGCGACATCAGCGACCCGATGCACATCAAACCGGCGCCGAACAGCACGCTGGAGAACATTCCGCTGCACGCGAGCGCGACGCAGAATCTCTGCGGCCTGACCGTGAGCGGCGCGGTGCACAACAACCTGACCGGTACCGACGACCTGGAATGGAACCCCGTCAACGGCCATTACTACACCACCATGATGGGCGCGGGCGCCAACCGCGGCGGCGGCAATTTCTCCGGCGGTCCGGCCGGCATGGTCAGCCTGCCGCCGGCGTTGACGACCCCGGGCGGCGTCCAGGAGCTGGACCCCTTCACGGGCGCGGTCGTCGGCGAATACGGGGCGGTCCCGCAGCACCCGGTACCCGGTCACGGCAAGTATGTGAACGGCACCAACATGCTGGGGCCGAAGCGTTACGCGCCGCGGACCCAGATCGTGTTCGGCGGCGTGGATGGCAACGGCGACTGCGCCGGTCAGCCGCTGTGTGTGCCGGGTGTCGCGCCGTATAACCAGATCGGGCACGACAGCGGGGCGGTCGATCTGGACCACGGCATCGACCAGGGTCCCGACGCCGGCCTCCTCGCCCATCCGCACGGTATCGGTCTGCGCACCGACCTGGTCGGAACCATGGGCGACAAGGATGGCAAGTTTGCCGGCAAGACCTCGGGCGGCATTCTGGTCACGTCCGACTATGCCGATCCCGTGAGCCTGGCGATCACCGGTTCCGGCTCGGGGCCCGGCACTTCGGCGCAGGACCTGGGCACGACCGTGCGCTTCTGGAACGTCGGCAACCTGAGCGCCGGTCCCTACGCCGTCGCGCAAATGCCGGATGGACCGCGCCACGAGGAGAACCAGATCCACGAGGAGCCGGAAGGCCTGATGGCGATGCGTGTCATGCACAACCACGGGCACAAGGGCATGTTCGTGGCTTCGATGTGCGGCGGCGCGCTGTACTACTCGCCCGACATCACCGTCATGAACCCGAAGTTCACGCAGGTGTACGACTTCGGCGCCTGTACCGGCGCTTCGGTGTTCACGATCACGCAGGACGACAACTACATCATCATGCCGGTATCGGGCATCCAGCGGCCGGGCGATCCGATCTACAACCGCGATTACGTGGGCGAGCACAACTCGCGCATGGCCGTGCTCGACATCCGGGCGCTCCTTCGCGAGGGCAACGGCTTCGATTGCAACGCGGCGCCGGCCGCGGCGTGGAACAACACCGGCGCGACGACAGCGCTGGGCCAGAAGGCGACGGTCGGCCCGTCGGGCATCGTGTATCACAATCCCGGCGACCTGCATCACGGCGGGGTGTTCTGGCCCAACAACGGCAAGAACGATTGTCCGAAACTGGTCGATCAGGTCGATCTCAGCGCAACCGGCCAGGACGGCATCGCGGGGACGGCCGACGATCATCCGGACAGCGTGACCAGCCGCGGTGGACCGCACTTCGTGGTCCATGATGGTTTCGATCGCTACATCGCGACCTCGCTGTACTTCGTGGACCTGCGCAAGTTCGCCATCAAGGACGTGGACAACCTGCTGACCGCGCTCGGCCTGGGTCATGCCTGGCACGTGGGTGATGCGCCCACGGGCCACCCGAACTCGTATCCGCCGGGCGGCCCCAATCCGGGCGATCATTCGCCGGGCGGCCTGGGCGCGGCATTCCAGCTGCTCGACGACAACAACCTGCTGCCGTACAAGACCGGCGGCTGGCAGAGCGTCCTTCCGGGAACGGGCTCGGTGGGCGACGACACCGTGTGCATGATGCGGTGGAATCGCTGGACCGGAAGCCTGGATCTGGATCCGCGGTTCAACGCGGGCGATCCGAAATCGCCGACCGGCTGCATCGACATGGACTTCGGCGATGCCGGCAAGCAATGGCCGGCCAACGGCGCGCGCAATCCGGACGCGGGCAACGCCTCGCCGCACGGGATGTCGTTCTACACGGTGGGCTCGTTCCGCTTCTTCAGCAACGGCGAGATCGGCCCCGGCACTCACTACACGCCCGGTTTGGGGCTCGCCTCGGAGCAGACGGACTGACTGCCGAGCGGATGACGGCCGCGGGATGAGACCCGGCTCGAAGAGCCGGGTCTTTTCTTGTTTCCGTCCCACGCAAGCCGGAAGCTTTCGGGCAAGCCGGACGTTTGATCGGGACTTATGCAGCGCAGAACGTTCTTGAAGTGGACGATTCCCTCCGCCGTCGCTTTTGCCGCCGGCGTTGCCACACAGCGCTATCTCTTCTCCGCGAATCGCGCGCCTGTAATCGTTCGGACGAGCACGCAGGCCAACTCGATCTACGTGTGTCCGATGCATCCCCAGATCATCTCCGACAAACCGGGGACCTGCCCGATTTGCGGGATGGCGCTCGTACCGAAAGGAACTTCCGCGCAAGCCGGCCCGGACATGGATGCCGAACCGGTCGTTCAGATCGAGCCGGAGGTGATCAACAATCTCGGCGTCAAGCTGGCGCGCGTCACCCGCACGACGCTGGTGCGGCGCATCGAGACGCCCGGTTTCGTGCAGCAGATCGAGCCGGCGCAGCACGTGCGCGTGCGGGCGCCGATTGCGGCCAGGATCGCGGCGCTGCACGTCAAATCCGGACAATGGCTCGAAGCGGGAAAGCCATTGGTGACGTTCGAATCCGATACGCTGCTCGCCGCCGAACGGACGCACATCGCGTTGCTGCGGAACGATCGCGCAGCGTCCAAGGGATCGCAGGAGTCCATCTTGCCCGGGGCGGCGGCACCGACGGAGCACGGCATGACGCTGGAGGAGTCGCGTGCGCAACTCGCCCGCCTGGGGCTCTCCGACGACGCCATCCGGGAGCTCGAGCGGAAGCGCGCGCCGTCGGCGAGAGTGACGCTGTATGCGCCATATCCTGGCCGAATCACGAACTTGCAGGTCGCCGCCGGCGCCGCCGTGAAGAGCGAGGCGACGCTGCTCGAGCTGTCGGGAATGGCGCGCGCCACGGTGCTGGCCAACGCCTTCCAGCGCGACGCCGCCTGGATCCAGAACGGACAGGCGGTGGACGTGAGCCTTCCGCATGTCTCGAATCGGTCGTGGCCCGGCGTAGTCAATCAGGGGGCCATTGCGATCGATCCGAGTTCGCAAAACATCGGAGTGCGGCTGTCCTTCACGGCGCCGGCCGAGGTCCTCAAGAGCGCCATGTACGTCGTGGCCACCATCCACGGCGATGCTCATCCGGGAGTGCTCGCGGTGCCCGCGGATGCCCTGATCCGCACGGAGTCCGAAGACCGGGTGATCGTCGCGCTCGGCGGCGGGCGCTTCAAACCCGTGCCCGTGCGTCCCGGCATCGAGACGGGCGGCCAGGTGGAGATCCTGGGCGGGCTGAGGGAAGGCGACCAGATCGTCGTCTCGGCGCAGTTCCTGATCGATTCCGAAAGCAGCCTGCAGGCGAGCTTCCGGCGCATGACGGCGCGCTAGAGCCGAACGACAAGCGGCGATGCTCGCGCGGCTCATTCGCTGGTCCACCATCAATCGCCCGCTGGTGTTGCTGGTTGCGCTGCTCGTCGTCGGCTGGGGAATCTACGCCGTGCGTCACACGCCGCTCGACGCCATCCCGGATCTGTCCGACGTGCAGGTGATCATCAAGACGACGTTCCCCGGCCAGTCACCGCAGGTCATGGAGGACCAGGTGACGTATCCGCTGACCACCGCCATGCTGGGCGTGCCCGGCTCGGTGCACGTGCGCGGCTACTCGTTCTTCGGCGAATCGTACGTGTACGTCATTTTCCAGGGCGGCACCGATCCGTACTGGGCGCGCACGCGCGTGCTCGAATATCTCAGCCAGGCACGCGACCGGCTGCCCGCGGGCGCGCGCACGCAGCTCGGACCGGACGCGAGCGGCGTCGGCTGGATCTACGAGTACGCGCTGGTCGATCGCAGCAACCGCCACGACCTTTCGGAGCTGCGTGGCATCCAGGACTGGTTTCTCAAGTTCGAGCTCCAGACCGTGCCGGGCGTGGCCGAGGTGGCCAGCGTCGGCGGAATGGTCAAGCAGTATCAAGTCGTGCTCGATCCCGGGCGCATGCGCGCGCACGCGCTGTCGCTGCCGATCATCCGCCAGATGATTCTCGACGCCAACCAGGAGGTGAGCGGTTCGGTGATCGAGATGGGCGAGGCGGAGTATCTCGTCCGCGGCAAGGGTTACATCAGGAACCTGGACGACCTCAAGCGCATTCCCTACGTCACGCGCCGCGAGGCCGGGGCTGCGCTTCTGCTGCAGGACATCGCCGACATCCGCATCGGGCCCCAGATGCGCCGCGGCATCGCGGATCTCGACGGCGAAGGCGAAGTCGCCGGCGGCATCGTCGTCATGCGCGCGGGAAGCAACGCCAAGACGGTCATCGCGCAGGTCAAGGACAAGCTGGAGCAATTGAAGGCAAGCCTGCCTGAAGGCGTGGAAGTCGTCGAGACCTACGATCGCTCGGCGCTGATCGGGCGCGCCGTCGCGACGCTCGAACGGCGGCTCGCCGAGGAGTTCATCCTCGTGGCCGTGGTCTGCGCCGCGTTCCTGTTCCATCTGCGCTCCTCGCTCGTGGTGGTGTTCACCTTGCCCGTCGGGATCCTCGCGGCGTTCGTGGTCATGCACTTCCAGGGCATCAACGCCAACATCATGTCGCTCGGCGGCATCGCCATCGCGCTCGGCGCCATGGTCGACGCCGCCATCGTGATGATCGAGAACGTCCACAAGCGCCTCGAACGGGAGCCGGCCGGCGACCGGCGTCTCGCCGCGATGCAGGAGGCGATGGTGGAGGTCGGTCCGCCGTTGTTCTTCTCGCTGCTGATCATCACGTTTTCGTTCCTGCCGGTGTTCGCGTTGCAGGCGCAGGAAGGGCGGCTGTTCGCGCCGCTCGCCTATACCAAGACCTTTGCCATGGCCGCCGCCGCGGGATTGTCGGTGACGCTGGTGCCCGTCCTGATCGTGTACCTGGTGCGCGGGCGTATCCGTGATGAAAAGGCGAATCCGTTGAACCGCACGCTGATACGCGCGTATCGCGCAATCATCGACGCCGTCCTGCGCCGCCCCGGCGCGACGCTCGCGGTTGCGGGGCTGCTGGTGGCCACGAGCCTGTGGCCGTTGTCGCGGCTCGGGTCCGAATTCATGCCGCGGCTCGATGAAGGCGATTTGCTCTACATGCCGACCACGCTGCCGGGGCTGTCCGCGGGCAAGGCACAGCAGCTGTTGCAACAGACCGATCGGCTGATCAGGACGGTACCCGAAGTGGACTCGGTGTTCGGCAAGATCGGCCAGGCCGAGACCGCGACCGACCCGGCGCCTCTGACCATGATCGAAACGACCATCCGTCTCAAACCGCGCGCGCAATGGCGCGAGGGGATGACGCTGCCGAGGCTGATCGCGGAGCTGGACGAACGGGTGCGGCTGCCCGGTCTGACCAATTCCTGGCAGATGCCGATCGCGGCGCGCATCGACATGCTCGCCACCGGCATCAAGACGCCGCTCGGCGTCAAGGTGGCCGGACCGGACCTGCGCGTGATCGACTCGATCGGCGCGCAGATCGAAGGCCTGCTGCGGCCGCTGCCCGGGACCGCGTCGGTGTACGCCGAGCGTACCGGACGCGCGCGCTACGTCGAGATCGACGTCGACCGCGACTCGGCTGCGCATTACGGCCTGAGTGTCGCGGACATCTACGGGGTCATCGCGATGGCGGTCGGGGGGGAGAACATCACCTATACCGTGGAAGGGCGCGAGCGCTATCCGATCAACGTGCGCTACCCGTCCGAGGTGCGCAATTCGCTGGCGGCGCTCAGGGAGCTGCCGGTGTTCCTGCCGGGCGGACAGCAGATCCGCCTGGCGGACGTCGCCGACGTCGCCATCAAGGACGGACCGGAGATGATCAAGAGCGAGGACGCGCGGCTGAACGACTGGGTCTACGTCGACATCCAGGGGCGCGACCTGGGTTCCTACGTCGCCGACGCCCAGCGCGTGGTGGCCAATCACGTCAGGCTGCCGGCGGGCTATTCGATCGGCTGGTCCGGCCAGTATCAATATCTCGCGCGCGCTTCCGAACGGCTGCGCTATATCGTGCCGCTGACCCTGGTTCTGATCCTCCTGCTGCTGTATCTCAATTTCCGCAACATGACCGAGGCGCTCATGGTCATGGGGGCGTTGCCGCTGGCCCTCGTCGGCGGCGTCTGGCTGCTGTTCGCGTTGGACTACCGTCTTTCGGTCGCGGTTGGCGTCGGCTTCATCGCGCTGGCCGGCGTCGCCGCCGAATTCGGCGTGGTGATGCTGGTCTATCTCGATCAGGCGGTGAAACGCCGCCGTCCCACGACGCTTGCCGGACTGCACGAGGCGGTGATCGAGGGCGCGGCGTTGCGCGTGCGCCCCAAGGCCATGACCGTCGCGGTCGTCATCGCCGCGCTGCTGCCCATCATGTTGGGCGGCGGCACGGGCTCCGAGGTGATGCGGCGCATCGCCGCCCCCATGATCGGCGGCATGGTCACCGCGCCGCTCGTGTCGATGCTGGTCATACCCGTGCTTTACGTTCTGTGGAAACGACGCCGTCTTGGGAGGGCGGAAGACGCATGAAAAGGACATTTTGCATCCTGGGTTTGCTGGGACTGATCGCCGGCCAGGCATATCCCGTGACCGCGTCCGCGGCCGATTCCAAAGCGCCCTCCGGGGCCGCGAACGTGGAAGTGGATCCCGAGGTGAAAGCCTTGGTGGAGCTGGCCGCCCAGGGCAAGACCGAGCTGCTGCTGAAGCTCCTCGGCCCGAAAACGGACGTCAACCGCGCGGATGAATCCGGCACCACGCCCTTGCACGCCGCGGCCGGCGGCGGTCATCGGGAAATCGTGTCGGTCCTGCTGGAACATGGTGCCGACGCCAATGCCAGGGAGAAGCGCGGCGCGACTCCGTTGTTGCGCGCCGCCGCGGGCGGGCATACGGATGTCGCGCGCCTCTTGCTCGACCACGGCGCGCGGCTCAAGGCCCAGGACATCAGCGGCGCCAACGCCCTGATGCTCGCCGCCCATCGTGGCCACCTCGATCTGATGGCGCTGCTGCTCGACCGTGGCATCGACATCGATGCGGCCGACGACGACGGCACCACGGCGCTGCTGGTCGCGCTGCAGAGCAAGCAGCCGCAGGCGGCGCGGTTTCTGATCGAACATGGCGCCGACGTCAATGTCGGCGACGAGCTCGGCAACGTTCCCCTGCCGCTCGCGGCCAGGATGGGCGACACCGAGACCGTCAAGCTGTTGATCGAAAAAGGCGCCAATCTTGCCGCGCACGATGGCGACGGCAATTCGCCGTTGATCTATGCCATCTGGCAGAAGAACCGCGAGCTCGTGCAGATGTTTCTGGATCGCGGCGTCGACGTTGAAACCCCGTTCATGCAGGAAGCGCGGCCGCTGATGATCGCGGCCGGACTCGGCAATCGTGAATTGACGGAATTCTTCCTCCAGAAGGGTGCGCAGCTCGAGGCCCGCGACGGCGGCGGCTCGACCGCGCTCATCTATGCCTCGCGGACCGACCAGGCCGATATCGTCGAGTACCTGGTGCAGCGCGGCGCCGCTCTCGATGCGCGTGACAACGCCGGCCGGACGCCGGTGATTGTGGCCGCCACCACCGGTAGCCTGTCGGCGATGAAGAAGCTCATCGCCGCGCACGCCGATATCGACGCCGTGGACGCCTTGGGCCGCTCGGCGCTCCAATGGGCGATCCAACAGAAGCACGACGAGGCAGCGCAGCTCCTGCTCGACAGCAAAGCGGCGCCGGATCTGGCGGATGCCAGGAGCGTGACGCCGCTGATGCGGGCGGTTTCGCTCGGCGAGGACAAGGTCGCCGCGGCCCTGCTCGACAAGGGCGCCAACGTGAACGCGCGCGCGAAGGGGGACGTTACGCCCCTGATGTTTGCCGCGCTGACGGGGCAAGTGGCGGCGGTGAAGTTGCTGCTCGATCGCAACGCGCAGGTCGACGCGCGCGATGAACAGGGGCGCACCGCGCTCTTCTACGCCGCGGGCCGCGGGTTCGCCGTCACCGCGCGAGTGCTGCTCGACAAAGGCGCCGACCCGAACCAGGCCGACAGGTTCAACAAGACCGCCTCCGACTACGCGATCGAGGCCGACAAGACGGCATTGGTCGAGCTGCTGAAAGAGCACGGAGCGAAATCCCCCGCCGAAGCCCGGGGGGGCCTGCGTTGAATCAAGAACGATGCGGCAAGCCCGCGCCTATCCGGGGCGTCCGGTCGTTGGCCAGCCCGTGATCGAGGCCACGGCCTTTGCGCGTCGTCAGCGCGCCCGGCGCGCGAACAGCCGGAAGATCGGCCCCGTGAGGAGGACGACGATCACGTAGCGCACGACGTGCGCCGCGGTGACGAAGGCGACCCCCATGTGCAGCACCTTCGCGGTGATCGACATCTCGGCGATGCCGCCCGGGGCCGCGGCGAGCAGCCCGCTTCCGAGGTACGCCCCGCTTCCCCGCGCGAGCGCCCATCCCACCAGCGCCGCCGAGACGAGCGTCAGGGCGACCGAGGGGACGAGCGCGGCCGCGAAGCGCGGCGCGGTCCTCACGAAGGCGCGGTCGAAGCGCTCGCCGAGCGCCGCCCCGAGGAGCACCTGCGCGGCGCTCGGCAGCGGCGCGGGAACCGAGGAGAGCACGACGCCGCTCACGGTGAGCGCCGTCGCCGCGGCGAGCGAGCCGATCATGTAGGCGGTGGGCAGGCCGAGCCGGCGGGCGATCGCGCCGCACGCCGCTCCGATCGCGAGCAGCGCGGCGAGGCCCGGCGCGCTGAAGGGGAAGTCCACCGCCTGGTAGTCCTCGGTCGAGGAGAATCCCGCGGCCGTGATCGCCACGGGGAAGATCGTCACCGTGAGCACCATGCGCAGCGAGTGGGCGAACGCGACGCGATCGGCGAGGGCGCCGTGGCGCTCGCCGGTCATCGCCATCTCCGAGGCGCCGCCGGGCATGCACGCGAAGTAGCCCGTGGCGCGATCGACGCCCGCCAGGCGCGAGAGCACCCAGCCGCTCGCCGCTCCGAAGCCGATCGCCGCGAAGCCGAGCGCGAGGAACCACGGCCAGTACCGGGCGACCTCGAGCACGACCGGGGCGGTGAAGTGCAGGCCGAGCGTGGCGCCCACGACCACGAGCCCGGCGGGGCGCCCCCACGGCGGCGACTCGAAAGGCAGCCCCGCGGCCTGCGCGCCCGCCATCGCGACGATGGGCCCGATCATCCACGGCAGCGGCGCGTGCAGCCACGCGAGCAGGGCGCCGCCGGCCGAGCACGCCAGCAGGCCTGCCGCCACGCGAGCGATCCTCGATTGCATCTTCACGGGCGGGATTGGCTTCGAATGGGCCGAAACACTATAATCCCATGCTTTCCTCGGCTCCGGCCCGACGGTCGGAGCTTCCCGGAAAGGCCTGGTAGCTCAGTTGGTAGAGCAGAGGACTGAAAATCCTTGTGTCGGTGGTTCAATTCCGCCCCAGGCCACCAATTCCCCGATCGGCCGAGGTGACCCGACCCGGCCCTGATGGCGAGCCGGGCCTGTGACACAATAAGGCGCCTGCCCGCGCGACCAAGAAGAGATGAACGTGACCTTCCGGCGCTACGCCTCGGCTGCCGTGCTGCAAGTCGCCGGACGGCTCGACCAGGACACCTGCGACGGCTTCCGCGCCGAGCTCACGCGGCGGGTGGAGGCTGCGGCGCAGGACGGCAGCACCGTGGTGCTCGACCTTTCCGGGCTGGAATACGTCTCGAGCGCCGGGCTGCGCTGCTTCATGCTCGCCTCCCGCGAGGCGAAGGCGCGCCAGTCGCGCATCTACGTGGCGGCGCTGCAGCCGATGGTCGAGGAGATCTTCGGCATCAGCCACTTCAACCTCGTGTTCCAGGTCTTTCCCACGGTCCACGAGGCGCTCGCGGCCGTCTCGCCCGAGGCCGTGGCGGCGTACGGGAAGGCCTAGCCCGCCGTGCGCGTGCGCTTCTGGGGAACCCGAGGCTCGATCCCCGTCGCGCTCACCTCGGCGGACGTGCGCGACAAGCTCGCGCAGGCGCTGGTGCAGGCCTCGGGGCGCACGTTCGCCACGTACGAGGAGGCGCACGCCTTCGCCACCGCCGAGCTCGACTTCTCGCTCACGCACACGTTCGGCGGCCACACGCCCTGCGTCGAGCTCGAGCTTCCCGGCGACGAGTACTACGTCTGCGACATGGGCAGCGGGGCGCGGCCCTTCGGGGTGCACGTGCTCGCGCGGCAGGCGCGCAAGCCCGCGACGGTGAACGTCTTCATGTCGCACGTGCACTGGGACCACATCATGGGCTTCCCCTTCTTCGGTCCGGCGTACGTCCCCGGCACGAGGATCCGCATCCACGGCTGCCACGACGTGCTCGAGCAAGCGTTCCGCCTGCAGCAGTCGCCTCCGTGCTTCCCCGTCGAGTTCGACCAGCTCGGCGCCTCCATCGAGTTCGTGAAGCTCGAGCCCGACCGCCCGCACGTCGTCTCGGGGCTTACGGTCACGCCGCACCTGCAGCTGCACTCGGGCGATTCCTACGGCTACCGCTTCGAGCACGGCGGCCGCAGCGTGGTCTATTCCACCGATTCCGAGCACAAGCTCGAGGACCGCGCCGAGGCCGAGGGCTTCGCCGCGTTCTTCCGCGATGCCGACGTCGTCATCTTCGACGCGATGTACGCGCTCGCCGAGGCGATCAGCGTGAAGGCGGACTGGGGCCACTCGAGCAACATCGTCGGCGTGGAGCTGTGCCAGATGGCGCGCGCGAAGCACCTCGTGCTCTTCCACCACGAGCCCGCCAACGACGATGCCACGCTCGAGGGGCTCCTGCGCGAGGCGCGCCGCTTCGAGGAGCTCACGCGCGGCGACCACGGGCTCAAGGTGTCGGCCGCGTACGACGGCCTGGAGATCGATCTCTGAGCGCGCTGGGCGGGCTGCGCGTCCTCGCGCTGCTGCTCGCTGCGGCCTTCGCGCTGTTCATCGGCGCCTCGCCCCCCGCCGCGCGCGGCTTGCGCGACGCGGTGTTCGACGGCATGCAGCGCGCTTTTCCTCTCGAGCGCCGCTCCTCGCCCGTCACCATCGTCGCGATCGACGAGGACTCGCTCCGGGCCGAGGGGCAGTGGCCGTGGCCGCGCACGCTCGTGGCCGAGCTGATCGAGGCGATCGCGCGCCTCGGGCCCGCGGCCATCGCGCTCGACCTCTTCTTCCCGGAGCCCGACCGCTACTCGCCCGGCGCGATGGCGGCCCGCCTTCCGCTGCCGCCCGAGGTCGCCCGCGCCCTCGAGGCGATGCCGTCCAACGACCGGCGGCTCGCCGACGCGATCCGGGGCCGCCCCGTGGTGCTCGGCATCGGCGCGAGCCTCGCGCCGGACCCGCGTTTCGCGCGGCCGCCGCGCGCTTCTCCCGTGGTGGTCGCCCGCGGAGGCGCGGACGGGCTCGCGGACTACCCGGGCCACATCGGGAGCCTCCCGGTGATCGACGAGGCCGCCCGCGGGCGCGGCCTCATGAACTCCGGCCCCGCGGACCAGGTGGTGCGCGCGGTCCCGCTGATCGCCCGCGTGCAGGGCGCGATCGTGCCCTCGCTCGGGGTGGAAGCGCTGCGCGTGGCGAGCGACTCGGGGCTGCGCGTCGCGGCCGTGCCGGGCGGGCTCCTCGACCTGCGCTTCGCCGGAGCCTCGGTCCCGCTCGAGGCCGACGGCACGGCGTGGGTGCGCTTCGCGCCGCACGACGATTCGCGTTTCGTGTCCGCCTCCGACGTGCTCGCGGGCAAGGCCGACCGCGCGCAGTTCGAGGGCAAGGTGGTGCTCGTCGGGATCGACGGGCTGGGCGTGGAGGACTTCAAGACCACGCCGCTCGGGCAGTTCGTGCCCGGCGTCGAGATCCACGCGCAGATCGTCGAGAACATCTTCGACGGCGTCTCGCTCGTGCGCCCGGACTGGGCGCGCTGGGCGGAGGCGGCGGCGCTCCTCGCCTGCGCGCTGCTCGTCGTCGGCGTCGTCCCGCGCACGAGCGCGCTGCGCGGCGTGAACTTCGTCGCGCTCCTCGTGCTCGGCCTCGCCGCCGCGGCGCTCTACGCGTTCGCGCGCCGCGGCCTGCTGCTCGATCCCGCGTGGCCCGCGCTCGGCACGGTGGCGGTGTACGTGGGGATCGTCGTGGGCTCCCTCTCGGAGGCCGAGCGCCAGCGGCGCCAGCTGCGCGAGCAGGCCGCGCGCCTCGCCGGCGAGATGGACGCGGCGCGCCGCATCCAGATGGGGCTGCTGCCCGATCCTGCCGAGGTGCTGGGCGAGGATCGGCGGGTGCGGGTCGCCGCGCGCCTCGAGCCCGCGCGCACGGTGGGCGGCGACTTCTACGACTGCTTCCGCCTCGACGAGCGGCGCCTGTTCTTCGCCGTGGCCGACGTGTCGGGCAAGGGGCTGCCCGCGGCGCTCTTCATGGCGGCCGTGAAGGCGGAGCTCAAGAGCGCGGTCGCGGCCGGCGGCCGCCTCGGGGAGGAAGTCCTCGCCCGCGCGCAGCGCGAGATCGCGCGCGAGAACCCCGAGCACCTGTTCGTGACGGTGTTCGCCGGCGTCCTGGACCTGCTCACGGGCGAGCTCGAGTACGCGAACGCGGGGCACGAGGCGCCCTTCGGCCGCCTCCCGAACGGCGTTCCCGAGCGCTTCGGCTCCTCGGGAGGGCCGCCGCTGTGCGTGATCGACGGCTTCGAGTGGCCGACGGGGCGGCGCACGCTGCGCCCGGGGGAATGGCTCTGCGTGGTGAGCGACGGCGTGACCGAGGCCATGAACGCGCGGCGCGAGTTCTTCACGGCGGAGCGCCTGAAGACGGCGCTCACGTGGCTACCGGGCGACGCGGACCCCGCGCAGGTGGTCGAGCGCGTGCGCTCGGAGGTGACGCGCTTCGCGGGGGAGGCTGAGCCCGCCGACGACATCACCCTGCTCGCCGTGCGCTGGGAGGGGGGCTAGACCCTAGCGGACGTTGATCTCGACCCTGCGGTTGCGCGGCTCGGGGACCTCGTTGCCGGTGGGCACGAGGGGCTCGCGCTTGCCGCGCCCGCGCGCCTGGATGCGATCGGCGGGGATCCCCAGGTCGATCAGCATCTGGCGCATCTTCTGGGCCCGCGCGAGCGACAGGCGGTCGTTGTAGCGCAGCCCGCCCACGGTGTCCGTGTGGCCGATGACGACGATGTCGGGCAGCGGCCGGCGCTTGATCTCGGCGAAGATCTGCTGCAGCTCGGCCTTCGACTCCGGGGTGAGCTCGTCGCTGTCCTCGAGGAAATACAGGGTGAAGGTCGCCGGGGGCGCGGGCAACGCCGCGAGGGTGGTGCCGAAGCTCGCGTTCACCTGCGCCGGCGTGAGGCTTTCGGCCCGCACGCCGCCGTCGGCGCCCAGGCGCTGGGCGCCGTAGGCCGTGTCGATGACGTGGCGCTCGCCCTCGCGCTCGACGACGATCGAGCCGATGTGCCCGTCGGGCGCCGGCAGGACCGCGAAGAGGGCGGGCGAGACGGGCTGCGAGGCGCAGCCGGCCGCGAGGGCCGCCGCGAGCAGGGCGGCCGCGATCCGCAGCAAGGGGAAGCGCCTAGCGGGCCGCGGCCGCGGGCTCGTCCACCTGCACGACGAACTCGGTGCCGCGCACGCCCATCACCGCCGAAGGCGTGCGGATCTTCATCGACTCGGGCGACTGCTTGACCATCTTGCCGGAGACCGCGGCGAGCCGGCCCTTGCTGAGCGTGCCCTGGAATTCGCCCGCGTACGTCGTGTCGTCGAAGGCGTACTTGTCGATCGCGAACACGCTGTCCGGGCCGACGGAAACGAGGCTGTTGTCGGTGAACGTGATGCCCGCGGAGCCGTCGGCGCCGGTGACGATCACGTCGGAGGGCTCCAGCGCCGTGCCCACGGGGGCGGGCATCCTCGCCCCGGCCCGCTCGATCGCGACCGAGCCGTGGGAGACCTTGATCAGGCCGACGTCGGCGCCGAGCGCCGGCAGGGCCGCCATCGCCGCAACCACCATCCAGACCTTGCGCATGCGAGCCTCCTTGCTTGCCAAAGGTTGTTTTCGCGTCCCTAATGATGCCAAAAAGGGAGGAAGCCGACCTGTGAACGCCGTCACAAGCCGAATGGGGATGTTTCCGTCCCGGCCCGAGGCCTGGCGCCTCGCCCGCGCGTTCGTGGAGGATTTCTGCCGCGCGGCCGCGGTGCCGCGCGACACCTGCCTGCGGGCGAACCTGGTGCTGGAGGAGCTCTTCCTCAACACCGTGAAGCACGCCCACGCGGGCGGCAGCGACGCGCCGGTGTGGATCGGCCTCGCGGCGCGCGACGGGCGCGTGGAGCTCAGCTACGAGGACCGCGCGGCTCCCTTCAACCCCTTCGCCCGCGCCACCCGCGACATGCTCGAGGCCCTGGCGAGCGCCCGGCGCGAGGGGGGCTTGGGCGTGCTCCTCGCGCACGGCCTCACCGCGACGGCCGAGTACGCGTACCTCTTCGGGCGCAACCGCATCCGCCTCACGCTCGCCTAGTCCGCGGCCGCCTTCTCCTCGATCCCGAAGAAGCGGCGGATGCGGTCGAGCATGTCGTCCTTCGCGGCGGCGCGGGCCTCGTGCGGCGTCCAGTGCGCGCGCGTCGCACGCTCCGCCTCGCGGCGCGTGAGGATGCGCGAGATCGACTCGGCGATGTCGGGGCGGTTCCTCAGGATCTCGGCGAATCCCGACTTGTCGAGCCGGTAGCAGGCGACGTCGCTGTGCGCGACCACGGTGGCGCGCCGCGGCTCGCCGGTCATCATGCCCAGCTCGCCGAACACCTCGCCCGCGCCGAGCGTGCCCACGGGTTTGCGCCCCTCGGGCGTCTCGACGAGCGCGTCCGCGGTGCCCGAGATCACCAGATAGAGCCAGTGGGCGACGGCGCCCTGGCGCGTCATCACGTCCCCGGCGGCGAAGGGCGCGTATTCCAGGTGCGGGGCGAGGGCCTCGCGCTCCGCGTCCGAGAGCGGCGCGAAGAGCTCGACGGCGGCGAGCGCCGCGACGCGCCGCCGGTGCTCCGCCGCCGCCTCCATCGTGCGGTGCGCCTCGGTGTCGTGCACCTCGAGCTGCTCGGTGTACGGCGCGCCCAGGCGCATGCCGTGCCGCGAGAGCGCCGCCACCACGTGCATGCGCACGCGGCTGTCGGTTGCGTCGTCGGGTTTGCGGTCGATCATCCAGTAGCGCAGGGCGTAGGCGCCGTGCCGCGGGCCGATCTCCATGAGCACGGCGCTGGGCCCGGGCTCGAGCGCCACGTTCTCGATCACGGCGTTCGTCACCGCCTCCTCGAGGATGCGGCAGACGTCCGCCGGATTGGCCGAGAGGTCCACGTTGAGCCTTATCCAGCGCCGCCACGGGCCCTCGGGGTCCCCGCGCGTGCCGATGACCATGAAGCGGTTCTGGATCAGCCACCCGTTCGGCACGACCACCGTCTCGCCGTTGCGCGTCTCGATCGCGGTATGGCCCCAGGTGATCTCCACGATGCGCCCGCTCACGTCGTCGAGCCGTACCCAGTAGCCGGGCTTGAGCGACCGGTCGAGCTGCAGTACCACGCCCCCCAGCACGTTCCCGAGCGACTGCTGCATCGAGAAGCCGATCACCGCGGTGATGATCGCCGAGGTCGTGACGAGGCTCGCGAGGTCCACGCCCGCGAGACGCAGCCACACGAAGCCCCAGGCGAAGAAGAGAAGCGCGGTGGCGAGGTCCTCGACGATGCGCGCGGGATGCGCGCCCGCGGCGGGGAGCACCACGCGGAAGGCGAGGATCGCCGTGAGGCGCACCAGCACGAGGCCCGCGAGCACGCTCGCCGCGTCCGCCGCGATCGCTGCCGTCCGGTGCACCCCGATGCCGGCCGCCACGACGTCGACGAGCTGCGCGATGGCGCACACGCCGAGCAGGAGCAGGGAGTTGCGCACGCTCGCTTTGTCGGCGGGTCGCAGCCATAGCAGCACCAGCACCAGGACGAGCGCGATCGCCATCGCCGCCGCGATCTGCCGCTGGAAGAGTGCCGTGAGGCTCATGCGTGCGGCCTCAGAGCGCCGTCTTCATCGCCGCGCGCAGCCGCTCGAGCACCTCGATGCGCGCGAAGAGCTTGTCGTCCGAGGCGATCACGTTCCACGGCGCGTGATCGGTCGACGTGCGCTCGATCATGTCGTTCACCGCGCGCTCGTACGCGGGCCACTTCTTGCGGTTGCGCCAGTCCTCGGCGGTGATCTTGAAGCGCTTGTAGGGCGTGTTCTGGCGCGCCCGGAAGCGGCGCAGCTGCTCGGCGGGCGTGATCGCGAGCCAGAACTTGGCGACGATGGCCCCGGCCTCCGTGAGCTGCTCCTCGAAGTCGTTGATCTCGTGGTAGGCGCGCATCCAGTCGAACTCCGAGGCGAACTTCTCGACCCGCTCGACGAGCACGCGCCCGTACCAGGAGCGATCGAAGAGCGTCGCCTGCCCGTGGCCCGGGATGTGGCGCCAGAACCGCCACAGGTAGGGCTGCGCGCGCTCCTCGTCGGTGGGCGCGGCGATCGGGACGATGCGGTAGAAGCGCGCGTCCATCGCCTGCGTGATGCGCCGGATGGTGCTGCCCTTGCCCGCGGCGTCCATGCCCTCGAAGACCATGACGAGGGAGCGGCCACGCATCTTCTTCGAGCGGGTGAGCGCGTTGATGTCCGCCTGGAGCGCGAGGAGCTCCTTCGCGTACGGCTTCGGGTCGAGGCGGCGCTTGTAGTCGAAGGAAGCGAGGAGCGTGCGCCCGTCGATCGGCGGCTCCGGGGGCGGGGCCGGCGGCGCGAGGACCGGGCGCTTGCCCTTCAGGCGCACGGCGAGCGCCTCCTCGAGGAGCCTTCCCGCCGTGAGCGAGCGGTACTCGTGGTCGCTTCCCTCGATCACCTCCCAGGGCGCCTCCCCGGTGCTCGTCTCGCGCAGCGCGTCCTCGCACACGTCGACGAACTCGTCGTAGTGCCCCCAGCGCTCCCACTCGCCGGGACCGACGCGCCACGCGGTGCGCTTGTCCGAGGAGAGCTCCTTCAGCCGCTTCCTCTGCGCCTTCTTCGAGAGGTGGAACCAGAGCTTCAGCAGCACCGCGCCTTCGGCGACCAGCATCCGCTCGAAGTGGCGGATGCGCTCGAGGCGGTGCTCGAACACCGCGCGCTTCTCGTGGCCCATCACGCGCTTGAGGATCGGGTCGGTGTACCACGAGCCGAAGAGGATGCCGATGTGCCCCTTGGGCGGGAGCTCGCGCCAGAAGCGCCACATCTCGGGGCGCTCGCGCTCGGCGTCCGCCATCGCGACGAAGGCGCGCGTGCGGATGTGGCGCGGGTCCATCCACTCGTTGAGGAGGTTCACGGTCTCGCCCTTGCCCGCGCCGTCCACGCCGTTCACGAGGATCACGACGGGGAAGTCGCCCTTCTGGAGCAGCCGGAACTGCAATTCGAGCAGGCGCTCGCGCAGCTTCGGCGCCTCGCGCCTGAACTCGGACTTCTTCAGCCGGTGGCCGATCTCGGCGGACTCGAACAAGGCTCCCTCCCTCGCGTCGTGGATGCGCGCGCGCCCCGCGGCCCCCCGGGCCCGGCGAGGCCGACGCGGCACGGCGGCTTGTCGCACGAAAAGTGGTAGTAGGTCGCGTCGAGGTAGGCCGCGACGTCGTCGACCTCCTCCTCGCCCCACTGCAGGTGCAGGTAGTCCCCCCAGCGCTTCACCCAATGCCGCACGTCGCCCGGGTCGCGCGCCTCGCGCTTCGCGCGCCCGTGGACGCTCACCGCGTGGCAGCCGCCGCATCGCAGCTCGTAGAGCGAGCGCCCGCGCTGCACGTCCGCGGCCGAGGCGAACGGCGCCGTGCCGAGCAGGGCGCAGGCGATGAGGACGGAAGCGGTCGCGGGCAGTCGCATGGCGGAAGTGGCGGGCGGGTCGGGACCCGTGGCCAGTGTCCCACCGCGCCCGCGCCGGCGGTTGCGGAAGATCAACGGCGCGGCCTGCCGCGGACCCCTACGAGCCGGGCGGGCGGCGTCGGCGCAGCGCGCGCACCAGATGCTCGAGGCGCGCCGGGTCGCCGCGTTCCCGCGCCGCGAACCATCCCCGCGCGAACGCGACGAAGGTCTCGGGGGCGCCGAGCTCGCCCACGAGGCGGCCGGCCGTGGCCGCGTCGTTCGCCTCGCCGAGCGCATCCTGGAGCCCGGCGAGCAGGTCGCGATAGGGGCCGATGGCGCGGGGCGCGAAGAGCGATGCGAGCCCCTCGACGCCGTAGCGCAGCCGTTTCGCGTCGATGCGCAGGCGGTGGCGGGCGGCGGCGTCGAGGCGGGCGAGGTGCCGGGAGTCCTCGACGAGGCGCTTGTGGCGCTTGCGGATGGCGCGCGCCGCGAAGCGCGCGAGCGGCTCCTCGGCCGCGACCGGAGGATCCGGATCGGCGCGCGAGAGCCAGCGCGCGAGGTCGAGCACGGCGCGGGCATGGCGCGGTGCCGCGAGGGCGGCGCGGGACGCGGCGCGTCCCCGGGCGCGGCGGCGGGCCGCGCGCGCGAGCACCTGCTTCGCGAGCGCGGCATCGCCGTAGGCCTGGAGGGCCGGCGGCAGGGACTCGAGCGCGAAGACGTCCCAGTCGCGCGCCTCGCCCAGGGCGCCGGCGGATTCGCCGAGCTCGTCCCGCCAGGCGCGGGAACGCTCCTCGCCCACGGTCTCCCGGAAGATGCGCAGCGCCGAGCGCGTGCGCCGCATCGCGACGCGCGCCTGGTGCACGAATTCGGGGTCGGTGGTGGCGAGCACCCCTTCCTCGTTCGCCTGCAGATGCGCAAGGCCCGAGCGCACGAGCGCGCGCGCGGCCTCGACGAGGGGCAGCGCGCGCTCGAGGGCGACGGGCCGGGCCTTGACGGGCGCGGGCGCGCGCCCCGCGTGCAGCCGGCAGCCGCGCTCGGCCTTGGTGACCGCGCTCGGGCGCATCGGCAGCTCGTCGAGGAGGCGCCGCGCGAGGTCGAAGGCGCAGCGCGCATCGCCCTCGAGGCATTCGATCTCCAGCTCCGACAGCGCCTGCGAGCGCCTTCCCGAGCGCACTTCGCCCACGTCGAGCGCGACCTCGAGGCGGCATCCGGGCGCGGGCTCGACGACCCACGTGGTGCGGACCACGTCGACCGTGAACACGGGAACGAGGCGCTCGTGGAGGCGCTTCGCGCCGTGCAGCGCGGCGAGGGGCGTGGCGGCGAAGGCCGAGAGGTCGATGCCCGGGCCGCGCCGCTCGTGCTCCCACTCCTCGCGCACGTGCAGGCCGCCGGGGCCTTCGCCCCCCGCCTTGAGGGACTGGATCCAGCGCCGCCCCGCGCGGCGCAGGCGCAGCGCCATGCCGTGCGCGGCGAGCTCCGCCTTCGGCGTGTCGAAGTACGTGGTCGAGATCCGGGAGCGCGACGGCTTCGCGCCGGCGAGCGGCGCCGAGCGCGCGAGACGGGCGCGCGAAGCGGGGTCCACCGCGAACTTGAGCTCGACCTCGGCCATCGGGAAAGGGCCGGCGGAATGCGCGCGCGGCCCCGCTGTTGTCAGTTCTCCGTAGGCGTGCCGACTCATAGAGGCGCGCGCCGGGAAGGGCCTAGTCTAGCCGTTTGGTAAGATGGGTTCACGCCCGGCCGCGACGATCCGAGTCCCCGTAACGCCCGTCCACGCGCCATGCACGCCACCCTGCCCCTGCTCGCCGACACCGACTTCCCCCCGCTCGCCCGGCGCCGCCTCGAGACGCTCCAGGTGAACCTGGGCTACGTGTGCAACCAGGCGTGCGTGCATTGCCACGTCAACGCGGGCCCCACGCGCACCGAGGCGATGACCGAGGCGACCGCCCGCCAGGTCCTCGACTTCCTCGCCGCGAGCGGGGCCGCCACGCTCGACCTCACGGGCGGGGCGCCGGAGCTCAACGCCCAGTTCCGGCCGCTCGTGCGCGGCGCCCGCGCCCTGGGGCGCGACGTGATCGACCGTTGCAACCTCACGGTGCTCCACGAGCCCGGCCAGGAGGACCTGCCGCAGTTCCTCGCGGGCCACCGGGTGGCGATCGTCGCCTCGCTCCCCTGCTATACGCCGGAGCTCGTCGACCGCCAGCGCGGCAAGGGCGTGTACGAGGCGAGCCTCGCGGCGATCCGCGCGCTCAACGCGCTCGGCTACGGCGCCGAGGGAAGCGGCCTCACGCTCGACCTCGTCTACAACCCGCAGGGCGCGACGCTGCCGCCCGCGCAGGCGAAGCTCGAGGCCGACTACAAGCGCGTCCTCGGCGAGCGCGGGATCGCGTTCAACCGGCTGCTCACGCTCGCCAACATGCCGATCCAGCGTTTCGGCTCGACGCTCGTGACCAAGGGCCAGTTTGGCGCGTACATGGAGCTGCTGCGCCGCTCCCACAGCGAGTCGAACCTCGCGACGGTGATGTGCCGGTCGCTCGTCTCGGTGGACTGGCAGGGCTACCTCTACGACTGCGACTTCA